>CAXPZW010000011.1:0-255649 GCA_964221845.1 Luminiphilus sp.
AACAGCCAAGTAGACCCTGAGGGTGTGTAGACATCGGAGTAGGTCAAGGCTCCGTCAGGGTCTGCGGTGAGGAGGGTGGGCATGAATACATCGGTGCGTAAACTGTCCAGAGACTGCGCCTTTCCCGTGTTTACAAGTGTGCAAAGCACTGCGAAGAGGAGCCACTTAGGTGTCAAGGTGTTTTTCATAGCACTTCGAAAGTTACTCAATCGAAACACGCGGCTTCAGCGCGCATGCGTTTAGCTAGCGCAGTCGTTGAAGTACCCACGCACGAAACGTGGGGCTTACAATGGTTTCGATCACCTCACCGCGGAATGCTTCGATGAGCATTTTTCGGGCGTTGATGTCTTTGATCCCACGGGCCTTGAGGTAGAACACGGCTTCCTCGTCAAACTGACCGGTGGTGGAACCGTGCGAGCATTGCACGTCATCGGCATAAATCTCCAGCTCGGGCTTGGAGTTCATAGTTGCCGTCTCGCTCATCAGGATGTTGTTGTTCTGCTGGAAGGCGTTGGTCAACTGCGCATCCTCACGCACGAAGACCTTGCCGTTGAACACGCCGGTAGCTTGGTCCCAAATGATGCCTTTGTACAACTCGTTGCTCACGCAGTTGGGTACGCGGTGGTCCACCACAGTGGCGTTGTCCACGTGCTCCTTGCCGCGGGGGCTGTAGGTGCCAAACAGGTTGGTTTCGCAGCCCTGGCCGTTGATGGCAATGTGTAGGGTGTTGCGCACCAAGGTTCCCGAGTTGGTGATGGTGCGGATGTTGAAACGGCTGTCGCGGTCCTGGTCCACACGCTCGGTGCAGATCAAGAAGCCGGCGTCTTCGACTTCCTCAAACTTCTCGAGGGTGAGTTCCGCATTGGCACCTACCGAGCCTGAGAACAAGGCGTTGGTGAAGTGCTTGCCCTCGCCGGTGCGGTGGAAGGTGGTAAACACGGTGGCATTGGCGCCCTCTTCCACGTGCAACACGTGGTGGGGTTGTGCAATCACGTCCTCGCCGGTGGTCACATGCAACAGGTGCAAGGGGCGCTCCAGCGATTGGCATTTGGGCACATGCAGGTGCACGCCGCCGGTGGTATACGCAGCATTCAGGTTGTCAAACAGCTGGTCGGCCGCTGGGGTAGGCAGCGTTTCGGTGCTGTTGTCCAACAGCTGGATGTAGGCGCCGCTCTCTGCTGAGCTGAGCTCAGGACGGAAGAAGCCGTTTACAAAGACCGCAGTCACCCCGTCAAAACCGGGAATGCGGAAGGCGTCCACGTCGAGCTCGGCGTGTTGGAAGCTCCACGCGTTGCGCTCAATGCGCCCCAGGCGGGTGTACTTCCACGCCTCGGTGCGCGTAGTGGGAAAGGCCAAGGCATCGAGTGCTTCGCGGGCTGCGCCACGGGCACCTTCAAGCGCTGGGATGGCCGGCAAGTGCTGGTCGTCCCAAGAGGCCAAAAAGTCGGTCAGGGCAGATGCAGTCACCACGCTCATGCTTCGGCTTCGATTTCTTCTTTGATCCAGTCGTAGCCCTTCTCTTCCAGTTCCAGAGCGAGGGACTTGTCGCCAGACTTGACGATGCGTCCTTTGTACAGCACGTGCACGTGATCGGGCACGATGTAATCCAGCAAGCGCTGGTAGTGGGTGATCACCACAAACGAACGCTCGCCGTCACGCAGGGCATTCACCCCTTGCGATACGATGCGCAGCGCGTCGATGTCCAGGCCAGAGTCGGTCTCGTCCAAGATGGCGAGTTTGGGCTCGAGCATGGCGAGCTGGAAAATCTCGTTGCGCTTCTTTTCACCGCCAGAGAACCCTTCGTTCACCGAGCGGTTGGCCAGTTTGCCGTCGAGCTCCACGAGCGCCGACTTCTCCTTGACCATCTTCAAAAAGTCCTTGGCAGATACTTGCTCCTCGCCGTGGTGCTCACGGATTTCGTTGAGGGCAGTGCGCAGGAAATTGATGTTGGAAACACCGGGGATCTCCACCGGGTATTGGAACGCGAGGAACAGGCCTTCTTTGGCGCGCTCGTCGGTGTCCATGTCCAGCAGGTCTTTGCCGAGGAAATCGACTTCGCCGCCGGTGACTTCGTAGTCCTCGTTGCCGGCCAGTACCGAGGCCAGGGTGCTTTTGCCCGAGCCGTTGGGGCCCATGATGGCGTGTACCTCACCGGGTTTCACGGTCAGGTTGAGTCCGCGCAGGATGGGGTTGTCCTCGACTTGCGCTTGCAGGTTCTTGATTTCGAGCATGGTTTCCTTGCTTGCTTATCCAACGGATCCTTCGAGGCTGATGGCCAGCAGTTTCTGGGCCTCCACCGCGAATTCCATGGGCAGTTTGTTGAGTACTTCTTTGGCGTAACCGTTCACAATCAGGCTGATGGCCTTCTCCTCATCGATGCCGCGTTGCTTGCAGTAGAAGATCTGGTCCTCGCCGATTTTGCTGGTGGTGGCTTCGTGCTCCACTTTGGCCGTGGGGTTGTTGACCTCGATGTACGGGAAGGTGTGCGCCCCGCAGCGGTCGGTCATCAGCAGCGAATCGCACTGGCTGAAGTTGCGCGCGTTTTTGGCGCCCTTGCCAATCTGCACCAGTCCGCGGTACGAGTTCTGGCTCTTGCCCGCTGAGATGCCTTTGGAGATGATGGTCGAGTGCGTGTTGCGCCCGATGTGGATCATCTTGGTACCGGTATCGGCTTGCTGGTGGTTGTTGGTGACCGCCACCGAGTAGAATTCGCCGATGCTGCGGTCGCCTTTGAGGATGCAGCTGGGGTACTTCCAGGTGACCGCCGAGCCGGTTTCCACTTGGGTCCAAGAGATTTTGGATCCGGTTTCGCAGAGCCCACGTTTGGTCACGAAGTTGAACACGCCGCCTTTGCCGTCCTTGTCACCGGGGTACCAGTTTTGGACGGTCGAGTATTTGATCTCGGCGCCGTCCAGGGCGATGAGTTCCACCACTGCGGCGTGCAGTTGGTTTTCGTCACGTTGGGGCGCGGTGCAGCCTTCCAAGTAGCTGCAGTAGCTGTCCTGGTCAGCCACCACCAAGGTGCGCTCAAATTGGCCGGTACCTGCTTCGTTGATGCGGAAGTAGGTGCTCAGCTCCATGGGGCAGCGCACGCCTTTGGGGATGTAGCAGAACGAACCATCGGTAAACACCGCTGAGTTCAGGGCTGCGTAGAAGTTGTCTTGTTTGGGCACCACCGAACCGATGTACTTGCGCACCAATTCGGGGTGTTCTTGGACGGCATCGCTCATGGAGCAGAAGATGATGCCGAGCTCGGCGAGCTTGTCCTTGAAGGAGGTAGCCACCGATACCGAGTCCATCACAAAGTCCACCGCCACACCGCTGAGGCGCTTTTGCTCTTCGAGGCTGATGCCGAGCTTGTCCATGGTGGCGCGCAGTTCGGGATCCACGTCGTCCAGGCTGTCGAGGACTTGTTTCTTCTTGGGGGCTGAGTAATAGGAGATGGCCTGGAAATCAGGCTTTTCATACTGCACGTGCGCCCACTCCGGCTCGGTCATTGCCGACCAAATACGGAATGCGTCCAGGCGCCATTCAAGCAGCCACTCCGGCTCGTTCTTCTTGGAAGAGATGAGTCGGATGATGTCTTCGTTCAATCCTGGAGGGGCTTTGTCGGCCTCGATGTCGGTGTAAAAACCGAACTCATAGTCCTTGCCCGTGACCTCCTCCAGAATGGGGTCTTCGTCCTTGTAAGCCATATTCAGTTCGTGCCCGGGTTTACCGCTCCGGGCCGCGGGGTTTCATCGCATCAAATCGAAAACGATTCGCCGCACCCGCAGGTACGGTTGGCGTTGGGGTTGTTGAACACAAAGCCCTTACCGTTGAGCCCGCCGCTGTATTCCAGCGTGGTGCCCACCAAGTAGAGGAAGCTCTTTTTGTCTACAACCACGGTCACGCCGTTGTCTTCGAACGCCTGGTCGCCGTCTTGGCGTTGGGTGTCAAAAATGAGCTCGTACATGAGCCCTGAACACCCGCCGCCCTTGACGCCCACGCGTACAAAGGCGTCCTGGGGATGCCCTTCGGTCCGAATCAACTCGGCCACTTGCGTTCGTGCGCTGTCTGCAACTTTGATCATGCGGTTTTTCCTTATCAACAGCTTTCGCTGTTTGAGGTTGCAAAAGTACCCAATCTATTTAGATGTGGTCTAAATAAGATGCTGAAATTCCCGCTATTCGGGGGCTTTGTCCTGACAAGGCGTGTTAAATTTGCGCCATGCAAGACCCCCAATCACGCACCGAAATCTCCCAACTCGGAGAATTTGGCCTCATCGAGCGCCTGACCGCAGGCTTCGAACCCAAGCTCAGCAACACCTGGAAAGGCATCGGCGACGACGCCGCAGGCATTTCTGTAGGAGAGCAAGTGGTGCTCACCTCCACTGATCTGCTGACCGAAGGCGTGCACTTTGACCTCAGCTACACCCCGCTCAAGCACTTGGGTTACAAAGCGGTGATAGTGAGCCTCTCAGACATCGCTGCCATGAATGCCGTTCCAGATCACATCCTGGTGAGCCTGGCGGTAAGCAACCGGTTTTCAGTAGAAGCGTTGGAAGAATTGTACGACGGCATCCGCCTGGCGTGCGACCTGTACAACATTGACCTGATCGGGGGCGACACCACCTCATCGCTCTCGGGCCTGACCATTTCGGTGACCGCCTTTGGCATTGCTCCAGAAAAGCGCATTTCCTCGCGTTTGGGCGCCAACGAAGGCGACCTACTGGTGGTCTCGGGCGATTTGGGCGCGGCCTACATGGGCCTGCAGCTGTTGGAACGTGAAAAGCAAGTGTTTGAAGCTGCCCCGCAAGCCCAACCCAAACTCGAAGGCGCCGACTACCAACTCGAACGCCAACTCAAGCCCGAAGCCCGGGTAGACGTGGTGCGCAAGCTGCGTGAATTGGATTTGGTGCCCACCTCCATGATCGACATCAGTGACGGGTTGGCCTCGGAGATTTTCCACCTGACCTCCACCAACCACTTGGGTTGCCAGCTGTACGAAGAGAAGATTCCGATTGACAAGTCCACCTACGACTTGGCGCGTGAGTTCAACCTGGACCCCACGGTATGCGCACTGAGCGGTGGCGAGGATTACGAACTGCTGTTCACCATCCCTCAAGCCGACTTTGAAAAAGTGAAGAACCACCCAGATTTCAGCGTGATCGGCCACATGACCGACGCCAAATCAGGCAACCAACTGGTGACCAAAAGCGGGGTGCAAACCCCACTCACGGCCCAAGGTTGGGATGGATTGAAGACTTCCTAGACTTACTTGATGACGCGGAGCACCGCTTGCTGACCGTCGGTGGTCAACACGCGCAAGGTGTACACCCCTGGGCTCCAAGTGCTGCTGTCCAGAACGGTCTGGCCTCGCACGCTGGTGACCAACTGACCGTTTGAGGCGAGCACGTCCACGCGCGCCACAGGGCGATCTGCGGTAAGCAGAAGCAGTTCTTTGACCGGGTTCGGGTACGCAGCAATTTGCGGCAGCAGGGCTTCTTCGATGCCCACTGAGCTCTCGTCTACATACGGATCGGTACCGTCAATGATTTCCTGGTTGTCGCAGGTGCCATCGCCGTCGGTATCGGTGTCGTCGGGATCACACGGGTCTTCGGGGTCGGTGCCGTCCAAGCCCTCTTCTACGTCGCAGTAGCCGTCTTGGTCGGTGTCGGTGTTGTCTGGGTCGCAGGCATCTCCTGGGCCCCAGCCGTTTTGGATCTCCAACAAGTTGCAGTATCCGTCGCCATCGGAATCGATGAAGTCGGGATCGCAGGGGTCGTCAGGGTCGTTGCCCTGCACCAACTCCAAGTTGTCGCAGTAGCCATCGCCGTCGGTGTCTTCGCCAAACGGATCACAGGGATCCAAGGGCTCGCTGCCGTTCAGCAGTTCGTACATATCGCAGAGCCCGTCACCATCGGTATCGGTGCCGTCGGGGTCGCAGGGATCATCGGGGTTGGTGCCGTCCGCGGCTTCTTGCGCATCGCAAATGCCGTCACCGTCAGAATCGGTAGGGTCTTCCTCGCAAGGAGGCACATCCACTTCTACATCCTCAAAATCACAGATGCCGTCGAGATCAACGTCCACGAAAGGATCACACGGATCGTAGGGATCGGTGCCTTGGTTTTCCTCCAAGTTGTCGCACAAACCATCCTCGTCGCTGTCACCGCCGTTGGGGTCGCAGGGATCATATGGGTCGGTTCCCAAGAACTCCTCACGGATGTTACAGATATCGTCGTTGTCGCTGTCCGCCTGCTCGGCCAGCGAAATGAGGTTGGTCCAGTTGTTCGTATCGTTCAAGTAGTTGTTCATGAAGGGCTCCTTGAGGATCACGTTGCCCGCGCAATCCAGCACCACCATCGCAAACGGAGCTTGAAACACCTCAACCAACACACTGTTGTCGGGGTTGTCCATATAGATCTCGTCCCACGGGTAGGTGAACGTATAAGAAGGGTTGTTGCCAAAGAACACCAACTCCTGAGCAAGCAACTGACGCTCGCCATAGGTTTGATGAGAGAAAATGGAGTCGCCGTCAAGTGAAAGGATCACTGTACCAGTGCAGTTGCTCGGACAATTCTCTACGTCTGCAGGGTGAGCTTCGTCCACATAGATAGGCACCCAGTTGAACTGGTCGCCAAACTCCTCCATGAAATTCACCGTGCCTGGGCTCTGGTTTGGATCGAGCCCTTGGGTCACACGAATGCAAGACTGCGACATCGACACCAAAATGGTGTATTTGTCGGGGCGCAACTCATCGTACAACGTGGTAGGATTCCCATTTAGATCGTAAACGGTGAAGTCTGGACAGAGATCGCCGGTTTGAACACCACCACTGAAATCGCTAGCCTCACCCATGTATGGGAGGTCGTCAATGAGGGTCTCTGGGGCCGGCAACGTATCCCAGCCCAAATAGTCTTGAGCCGCGAAGGGCAGGGACAGCAGGGCGCACAGCACCGCCGTCAGAATAGGTTTCAACATAGCTTGCAGGTTTGTCGACGAACGACGTCTACAAGGTATTGACACGGTGCCAAGTCAATTGTTCAAAAAACCAAAAGCTTTTGCCGTCAGCCTTCCAGCAGCACTCCAAGAATATTATGCACGCTGAGTATTTAAGCGGGCAGCCGCTCCCTCGGCCCAAGTAAGGAAGTCGAAGTACTCAAACGCGTGCTTCTCAAACGCATCGTCACGCAAGGGGCGCAGGGCTTCAGCGAGCTCTCCGTAACGCTCGGCCTCGGTGAAGGATTTGCGCTTGCGCAGCAAGTCGTTGACGAACTCCAAGAAGATGGTTTCGAAGCGGTACACCTTGTTTCGGGTTTCCAAGTAGCGCTTCGTGCTACGGATGGTGTATTGCAACAGGCTCTTGTTGCCCAACTCCAAGTGCACGATCAGGTTCAGCAACTGGGCCATGCAATGGATGTCCTGGGTTTTGTCGATGTCGATGTTGTTCAGCAGCATGTTGGTCCACTTGAGCGATTCGTTGTAATGCTCTTGGTAGAAGTACAACACCGAAATGTTGAAGTAGAAAAACGCCTTTCGCACCGAGCTGAGCTTCTTGTCAAAACGGATCAATCCTTCTTCGATTTCAGTCACCACCGCGCCGGCAGCTTCAAAATCGCGGGCTGCGGTGTACAGCGAAAGCTCGGTACTCTTGATGAAGGAGAACATGCGGATTTCGCGATCCTCGGTCATCACCGGCTCGAGCTCAGACGGTAGACTCTTCATGCGCTCGAGCATCTCCAACGCTTCATCGGTCTTGCCCAATTGGGAAGCGACAAAAATCGCGTTGGTCAGCACCGACAAGTAGATGTTCGGCTCCTCGCGGAACAGGTGCGGTTGCTGCTCAATCAACTCCAGGTTGCGGCGCAGGTGGGGGTAACACTCAGCGTACGAACCAATGCCGTAGTAGTAGGCGCTGTTGAGGTGGTTCAACAAATACCGGTTCTCGGCCATCATTTCTTCCTCTGGAATCTCCAGCACGAATTCTTCGAGGATCTTGCCAAAACGCTCCTGTTCTTCCGCCGAGCGCGACTTGCCCTTGACGTACAAGTGCTGGAACATGCGACTCTTCATGTACCACAGCTCATTGAAGCGTTCCAGCTTCCGGTTTAACAAGCGGTCGTCCTGACGGATTTGCTCAATGGTCTCGGGTGAGATGCCCTGGTAGTTGTCTTTTTCCATCAGGCGTTTTTCCCACTTCCGAATCTCAATCAGGGTGGTAATCTTTTCGTGCTTGATGGCCGTCTTACGTGCGCTGTTCAGCAACTTTTGGCTCTGTGCTTACAGGCTTTTGTTGTACAAGATTTCAGCACAGTGCAATTGGCGCTTGAGCTGTGCTTCAACTGAGCTGTTGGCATGGTACGCATCCAAGCTCTTGAGGATGGCATTGTACAAACGGCTTTTGGCAATGGAGAAGCGCTTGACAAACGGTTCGTTCTTGAACTTCTTGAGCAGTTTGGCCTCGTCGTATTCGCTCTGGCGATCAATGGCGTCGAACAACACCAAGTAGTTGTTCTGGTCGCCAATCACGTGGCGAGAAGAGAAGACCTTGAAATAACGCTTCTCGGGCTTGGTGAGTGACTTAATGAGTCGGTGGAGCGAGGCGGAGGCTTTGTTAGACATGGCAGAATGCTTTGAGATATAAAGCTGTTAGAAACGTAATTATTTCCTCCCAACAAAGCCAAAATATCACGCCCAACAGGCGCGCGTAAAATCACGCGTCCAACCCGTGATTCGGATCTTGATAATGGCGGTAGACTTTGCCCGCCACGGCCTTGCCCACCACGTTGATCAAATCGGCCAGCGGCGCCGTCTTGACCGCTTTGACCGTCTTGTAGTGGCGCAACAGCTTTTCTGCAGAAGCCTTGCCCACACCGGCGATGTCCTGCAACTCGGTCTGAATGGCCGCTTTGCTGCGGCGGTTACGGTGGTGCGCCAAACTGAAGCGGTGTGCTTCGTTGCGCAACTGTTGGATGAGTTTCAGCGATTCAGAACGCTTGTCAATGTACACCGGCAACGAGTCCCCTGGGAAGTAGATTTCCTCCAGTCGCTTGGCAATGCCGATGACGGTCATTTGCCCGCGCAATTCCAACCGGTCTACGGCCTTCATGGCGGCGCTCAGTTGTCCCTTCCCACCATCAATAATGACCAGTTGGGGGAGTGATTCTCCCTCCTCACTCAACCTGCGGTAGCGGCGAAAGACCACTTCCTCCATGGAGGCAAAATCATCCGGGCCCACCACAGTCTTGATGTTGTATTTGCGGTAGTCGTTCTTGGCCGCCTTGGCGTTCTTAAACACCACGCAAGCAGAAGCCGGATTTGTGCCCTGAATGTTGGAGTTGTCAAAACACTCGATGTGCACCGGCAATTCCTGCATGCGCAAATCGGCTTGCAGGGTGGTGAGGATGCGTTTTTGATTGGCTTCGGGGTCGACCTGCTCAAGCATCTTGTGCTTGTCGCGCATGTAATAGCGCGCGTTGCGTTCACTCAGTTCCAGCAATCGGGCTTTGTCGCCGCGTTGGGGAATGTGGAACTTGACGTCTTCCAACTCTACATCCACCTTGAACGGGAGGTAGATTTCTGGACAATCGCTTTGGTATTGTTCACGCAGCTCTACGATGGCGTAGGCCAACAGTTCTTCGTCGGTTTCGGCCATGCTTTTGCGCAACTCTGTGCTGCGCCCATGGACAATGGCTCCGTCGCGGATTTTGAGGTAGTTCACATAGCCGCTGCGGTTGTCGCTCACAATGCTGAACACCTCTACATTGTGTATGCTCGGGTGTACCACTGCAGTTTTCTGCTGGAACTTTTCAATCATGTCCAGCCGGTTCTTGAGCTCTTGGGCGCGCTCAAAATCGAGCTCCTCAGCAGCGCTTTTCATCTCACCTTTGAAGGTGCGAATCAGCTGACTCAAGTCCCCTTTGAGGATGCTGCGAATGGAGGCCACATTGGCGTTGTAGTCCTCTTCAGACTGGTACCCTTCGCACGGGCCCAAGCAATTGCCAAGGTGGTACTCTAGGCACACTTTGAACTTGCCTTTGGCGACGTTGTCTTCGCTCAATGCCAGGTTGCAGGTGCGGATGGGATACATCTTGCGCACCAGCTCCAGCACTGCATTCATGGTCTTCACGCTGGTGTAGGGCCCGAAGTATTCCGAACCGTCACGGATGATTTTACGTGTGGGAAACACGCGGGGGAAGCGTTCCTTTTTGATGACAATGCTCGGGAAGCTCTTGTCGTCCTTGAGGCGGATGTTGTACGGAGGTTGGTGCTCCTTGATGATGGAGTTTTCCAGCAACAGCGCGTCGGTTTCGTGCTCCACCACCATCCAGCGGATGTTGCGCACCTTGCCTGCGAGCACACGTGTTTTGCCGTTTTCATACTTCTGTTTGTTGAAGTAGCTGGACACGCGGTTCTTCAGGTTTTTGGCCTTGCCCACATACAGAATGGCCCCTTCTTCATCAAAGAATTGGTACACCCCGGGTTTGCGGGGCACACGTTTGAGGATGGGTTCGATGGATTCGTGCCGTGCCATGCCCGACAAAAATAGGCAGCCACCGCACCGCCGGCCGCCTTGGGCCGTACTTTTGAGCCATGATCTTGGTCACCGGAGCAAATGGACTGGTGGGCGCTGCCATCGCCCGCGCTTTGCTCAAGCAAGGCGAAACCGTGCGCGCACTGCGCCGCCCCACCTCAGACCTCACTTGGGCCCAAAGCTACTTTGAGTTTCACGGGGATGCTGCCCTGTGGGCGCAGCTCACTTGGGTGGAAGGCGATGTGCTTGATGTGCCCTCGCTCGAAAGCGCCATCACCGGTTGCGACCGCGTGTTTCACGCTGCAGCCATGGTGAGTTTTCACCCCAAGGATTCCGCTGAAATGCTGGAGATCAACGGCACCGGCACAGCCAATGTGGTCAACGTGTGTTTGGCCCAGCAGGTCTCCAAGCTGTGCTACGTGAGTTCCACCGCGGCGCTTGGACGCAGCAAGGCCGGTGAGGCCATCGACGAAAACCGCACTTGGGAAAATTCCGAGTTGAACACCCCCTACGCCATGAGCAAGTATGCCGCCGAATGCGAAGTATGGCGAGGCATAGAGGAGGGACTCAATGCGGTGATGGTCAACCCCAGCATTGTCCTTGGACCGGGACGTCCGGACCGCAGTTCAGCCACGCTGTTGAGCTGGGTGGCCTCCGGATACAAATTCTACCCCACTGGCTCCAACGGCTTTGTCCCGTTGGAAGACGTAGCGCGCGCTTGCGTGCACCTGGAGGCTTCCGACATCTCGGCGAAACGCTACTTGCTTTGCGCGCAAAACTGGACATACCAGCAGTTGTTTGACACCATGGCGCAAGCGCTTGGCGTGCCCGCGCCCCACCGCCCGGCTCAAGGTTGGATGCTCAACACCGCCCGCGTACTGCAATGGATGCTGGAAAAAGTAGGCGGACCCCGTGCTGCCCTCACCCGCATTGCCGTGCGCAACGCGAGCAACCGTGTGGACTACGACGGATCCGCCATTGTCGAAACCGGTTTTGCCTATGCCGATGTACCTACGGCCATCCAAGAAGCGTCCCGTTTTTACCACGCCCACCATGGTTGATGCGCGCAACATTTCCCGGGCACGATTTGTCATTGGTTTCACCATGATGCGAATCCTGTTGCTTGCTTGTGCCCTGCTCCCGCAGGTGCTTTCGGCCCAAACCTTTGAGGAGGTGGCGGTGGCCTCCGGCATCGATTTCCAGCCCGAGGCGGCCAGTTATATGGGCGGCGGCGTGGCGTGGTTTGACTTCGATGGCGATGGCTGGCAAGACCTCTATGTGACCGGCTGCCGTTTGCGCGACCGGCTGTACCGCAACCTGGGCGACGGCACCTTTGAAGAGGTAGGCCTTGCTGCAGGATTGGGCGTCACCGAAGACATCAACACCATTGGCGTCAGCACCGCCGACTACGACCGCGACGGGGACCCCGACGTGTATGTGACCACCTGGCGCGTGGACGGACTCAACGACTTCGCCCCCAACTACTTGTTCCGCAACAACGGCGACGGCACCTTCACCGATGTGGCCGCGGAAGCCGGTTTGAACGTGGAGACCTTCAGCATTTGCGGCACCTTTTTCGACGCCAACCTCGACGGGTGGATTGACCTGTGGGTGGGCAACTACGTGATCGCGCCGGCCTTTTTGTTTGACGAGGAGGGCATGATCATCGGCTACGACCACGATTGCGCCTCGGACAACCTCTACCTCAACAACGGCGACGGCACCTTCACCGACCTTGCCCTCGTGTATGAAACCGAAAACTTCGGGTGCACCCTGGCCACCCGTGCCACCGACCTGGAGTTTGACGGCGACCCCGACGTGATTGTGGGCAACGACTTTGGCGAGTACATCATCCCCAACAAACTGTACCGCAACAACTACCCGTTGGAGCTCTTCAGTGAAATCTCCAGCCCCAGCAACGCCGCAGCGCAGATGTACAGCATGGGGATTGCCACCGGCGATTACGACCACGACGGCGACCTCGACCACTACATCACCAACCTGGGGCGCAACCTGCTGATGCAAAAGCAGGAAGACACCTTCTTCATTGACCTCACCACCGAGGCCGACATTGAAAACCAAGGGAGCGAGGGCCTGCGCTACACGAGTTGGGCCACTGGCTTTGCGGATTTCGACCACGACGGGTGGGAAGACCTGTTTGTGGTCAACGGACACGTGCCAACCATCGACGTAGCGGCCAATCACGTGTTTGACCCCGACAAACTCTACCGCAACAACGGCGACGGGACCTTTGAAGACGTGTCCCAGACCGCCGGCATCGCGGACATGGGCATTGGCCGCGGCGGCGCCTTGTGCGACTACGACCAAGACGGCGACCTGGATTTGGCCGTGGTCAACATCCAAAACCCGGCCTCCAGCGAAACTGAAGGCGTGCGGCTGTACAACAACCAAAACAGCAGTGGCGGGTGGATCGGCATTGCGCTCGAAGGCACAACGTCCAACGTGGACGCCATTGGCGCCTTGGTCGAGGTACATGCCGGCACCCAAACTTGGCTGCGCGAAGTCTCCGGCGGAGGCGACACCCACGTGAGCCAACATGACCACGCCATGCACATTGGACTGGGGGCTGCGGTGGTGGATTCGGTGACCATTAACTGGCCTTCGGGACTGGTGGAAACCGTGTACCAGCCGGCCCAAAGCGTGTGGCACCAGTGGACCGAAGGATCAGCGAATGCGGTGGAAGAAACACGTGTGCCTTCCCTCCAAGTCTTCCCAAATCCAGCGACCGACCGGCTGCACGTGCATGTGCCCGTGGGCCAGGCAGGCACCTATGTGTTGATCGATGCTGCGGGTCGGGAAGTGGCCACTTGGCAATGGACCCAAGGCAACCACCATGTGCCGGTTGACGTCTACCCAAGTGGGTGGTACGTACTCCGCGCAAGCGGCAGTCTGCGCACCGCCCCTGTAGAGCTGCTCATCGGTACCGGACGCTGACCCACCGATTGCGTACCTTCTCACACGTAAACCGTTTTATGCTTCGCTTTTGCTTGCTGTTCGCCTTTGCCGCGTTATGCGCGGAGATGCCGGGTCAATCCTTTTCGGAAGTGGCTGTGCAAATGGGGGTAAACTACGAATGCGAGAGCTTCCAAGAGCTGGGTGGTGGCATGGCGTGGTTCGACTACGACAACGACGGGTACCAAGACCTCTACCTCTGCGGCGGGCAGCTTCAAGACCGCCTCTACCACAACAACGGCGGCAGCAGTTTCTCAGACGTTTCGGACCAGGTCAACCTGTTTGAGACCAGCATCCGCAACACCACCGGCGTGGTGGCCGGAGACCTCGACAACGACGGCTTCACCGACTTTTTGGTCACTACTTGGAACGCCGGATTTGGCGTGGTGTTCCAACGCAATTTGCTCTACCGCAACAACGGCATTGGCGGCTTTGTAGAGGTCGGGCTCAGCGCCGGGCTCAGCGACCTCAAACTCGGCATGCCCTGCACTTTCATCGACGCCAACCACGATACCTACCTCGACATCTACGTGGGCAACTACGTGGAAGACTCGGGCCTGCTCTACGACGAAAACGGCAACGTGGTGGGCTTTGCGCACATCTGCTTTGAGGACGACCTCTACCTCAACGACGGCAGCTGGGGCTTCACCAAAGTGGAAAGCGAGTTTTGGCCCGGCAACGACGGCTGTACTCTTGCACTGATGCCTACCGACGCCAACCGCGACGGCCTCACCGACCTCATGGTGGCCAACGATTTTGGCGAGTGGGTGGTGCCCAACCGCCAGTTTGTAGCCACGGCTGATTCCACCCAATGGGAAGACATTGCCCCGGGCAACGGCGCCGACATCCAACTCTACGGCATGGGCATCGCCAGCGCCGACTACGACTTGGATCAGGACTTGGACTACTACGTCACCAACTTGGGCGACAATGCGCTGCTCCGGCAAGAAGCCGACGGCACCTTCAGCGAGGTGGCTGCCGACGCCGGCGTGCAAGACGGCATCATTCCGGGCGTGGGCAAATCGGTGGGTTGGGGCACGTTCTTTTTTGACTTTGACAACAACCGCTATCCAGACCTCTTTGTGGCCAACGGCTACATCCCGGCCATCTCGTGGTTGAGCAATCCCTTTGCGCAGGAAGACCGCTTGTTCCGCAACCTGGGCGGCGGGGAGTTTACCGACGTGACCGCCGATATGCTCGAGACCAACGCGTGGCGTTCCCGCGGGGCTGCTTGTGCCGACTTTAACCGCGATGGACGGGTGGATTTTGGGGTGACCGCGTTGTTGAACGGACTGGATTTTCCCACCCCGCGCTTCCGGCTCCAAGCGAACCAAACCGAGGGCGGAAACTTTGTGGCCTTTGACCTGGAGGGCATCACCTGCAACCGCGATGCTTACGGCGCGCAAGTAGAAGTGTACACCGCGCTGGGCATGCAGCTTGGCGAGGTGCAAAGCGGGTCCAGCCACATGTCACAAAACGCCAGTACGGTGCACTTTGGATTGGGCGAGGTGACCGAGATCGACTCAGTGAAAATCCATTGGCCACTGGGCAATGTGCAACTGTTGGATTCGGTGCTGATCAATGCGTATTACGACATCCTTCAGGACACTTCCACCTACGTGCCCGAAGAACCGGTGGACACCACCGACACCGAGGAAGAGTACATCAACTGGATCATCAGCCTGCCCGCCGGCGAAGGGGTGGAGCGCATCGACGTGAAGAAAAACCTGTGGCTCGAGGGCCACACCCATCCCTTGGAACGCACCCTGGAGGTGTTCCCCAATCCGGTGGAAGATGTGGTGGGACTGACCTTCAAGTTGGACGCGTCCACCCCACTCACCATTGAAGTGCTGGACGCTTCGGGCCGCGTGGTGCACACCTTGTGGACCGGCTCCCGCACCGATGGACGTCACGAACTGCAACTCTTGCGCCCTGCGGATCTCGCCGCAGGATCGTACCTTCTGCGCCTGCGTACCCTAGATGCCATTGCGGTACGCCGTTTGCACTTGGCAGGAGGATGATGGACCGCTTTTTTTTGATGTGTGCGCTGTGCTGTATGGCCCTGGGAGGACTGGCCCAAGACGGCCGCGTGCGCTGGACCGATGAAGTCCGCTTGGACCGCGATGATCGCGCGGTTTCGCTCATGCAGGCCACCGACTCCACCTTCACCTTTCGCCACGACCGCAGTAGCACAGACAGCCCGTTCATGGTGCTCGAGCATTTTCACGCCCCCAGCCTCACCCCTACTTGGACCCGACCCGTTGAATTGCCCGAGGGACTTCCTTCAGGCGCACGGTTCATCGACATGTATCCGGTGGGACCGTTCTGGGTTGCGGCTTTTGACCATACCGATCGCAAGGAAAAACGGCACAGCATGCACGTGGCTGCCCTCAACCCCGACGGCATTTGGTTGGGCCCCGCCCGCGAGGCCCACGTCCGCACTTACGACAAGTACGAAAACCGCACCTACGAGGTGTTCACCTCGGCCGACAGCACGCGACTCGTGGGCCATCTCGCCGGACCCTTTGGCAAAGAAGAACTGGCCGAACACGCCTTGGTAGTGTTGGGCGCCGACTTGGAACCGCTCTACACCCGTGAACTGGTGCTGCCCTACAGCGACGACCAACTGCGGGTGCGTGACGTGTTGCTCGACACCCAAGGCAACATCCACCTCTACGCCGCCCAACCCCGCCCCAAAGTGCGGCTGGACTCGCAACGAGCGGTGGAAGAGCGCAAGAACCACACGTTGTTCAGCTACTACTGGCAGTCCAACACCCTCAAGGAGCTTGAAATCGACCTGCAAACCCAGTGGATCACCGATGCCCGGGTGGCCTTTACTCCCGGGGGTGCCATCGGGGTGGCCGGCCTGTACTCCAACGGGCCGTACTTCCGCACCAAAGGCATCTTTGGGCTGGTGCTGGAGCCGACTTCGCGACGCATCTTGAGCCAAGGACTGGTGCGGTTGCCCAAGGAAACCATCGACGGTTTTTCGTCGCGCCGACGCTCAGACGGAGGACGCGAGATTGCCAACCTATACTTGGACCACGCGCTGTTTCCCACAGACACCACCTGGACGCTGGTCGCCGAGCAATTTGAAGTGGTTGAACGCGTGAGCACCGATCCCGCCACGGGGCGCCAAATCATCACCTATTCCTACCGTTACGAGGACATCTTGGTGGCCACCGGAGGGGCCAACAACGCGCTGCTGCGCACCACCCAAGTGCGCAAGTCCCAAGCCATCACCGTGGACCCCGAATGGTACTCGAGCTACACCTGTGTTCCCCGTCAAGGTGGTATTACGCTGCTGTTCAACGACCACCCAGACAACGGCACGTTGGACGGCGATGCCCGCTCATTGGTGGGGCTGCGTGAGGTGTCCATCCGGCGTGTAGACGTGGCCCGCTCCGGTGCGCAAAACCGCACCGAAGTGGACTTCATGGGGGCAGACGGGGCCAACTTTCGCCCTGAGTTGTTCTTGGAATTGGGCCCGCGTGGGGTGGTCCTCTTTGGCCAATACAAGCGCACCTACCGCCTCGGCGTTCTGGATTTTTGAGATTCCCGCGACCTTCTGGCGTCCAACTCGGCGTACCTTCGCAGTCCCATTCACGAACTGTGGCCCGGACACTTTGTTTGAAAGACATGGACATGACCCTCACGGCACTCGATACTGAACTGCGCGACCAATTCCTCATCCTGCACCAAGATGTGCACGGGAACCCCTTGGTATACCTCGACAACGCGGCCACTTCACAAAAGCCCAAACGGGTGGTGGACGCCCTCGACAAGTACTACCACGGCTACAACGCAAACATTCACCGCGGTGTGCATGCCCTGGCCCAACGCGCCACAGAAGCGTACGAGGATGCGCGCAAACGCATTGCGGCCTTCATCGGTGCGCCAGATGCTTCGAGCGTGATTTACACCTCGGGCACTACCGCATCGATCAACCTTGCAGCCCAATCGTGGGGCCGCGCCAACCTCTCACAAGGAGACGTGATACTGGTGTCTCGCATGGACCACCACAGCAACATGGTGCCTTGGCAATTGGTGGCCGAGGAGGTGGGTGCCCGCGTGCTGCCCATTGAAATTGACCGCGTCGGAAACCTGCTGCTGGATGCCTTGCAAGAGCAGCTCAACACCTTGCCGGTGAAAGTGGTGGCCTTCCCCCACGTGAGCAACGCTCTCGGTACCATCAATCCTGCAGCACAAATCGTGGCCATGGCGCATGCAGCCGGAGCCATTGCCATGGTGGACGGCGCACAAGCAGTGCCCCACGCCAAAGTGGACGTACAAGCCCTGGACGCCGACTTCTACGCCTTCAGCGGCCACAAGATGTACGGGCCCACCGGCATCGGCATCCTCTATGGAAAGGCCGCGTTACTGGACCAAATGCCGCCGTGGCTGGGCGGTGGCGAAATGATTGCCACCGTCTCGTTTGACGGCACCACCTACAACACCCTGCCCCACAAGTTTGAGGCGGGCACGCCCAACATCGCCGCAGGCATTGCCTTGGGTGAGGCGGTTGACTTCATGCAAGAGGTCGGTGTGGAACGCATTGCGGCCTGGGAAGAACACTTGCTGGCACTGACCACCGAAAAACTCGGAGCCATTGACGGCATGCAGGTGTATGGCACCGCTGCGCACAAAGCAGGCGTGTATTCCTTCCTGGTGGACGGGGTGCACCCCTACGATTTAGGCACGCTGCTGGACCAGCAAGGTGTGGCCGTGCGCACGGGTCACCACTGCACCGAACCACTCATGGATTGGCTGGGCATTCCGGGTACCGTGCGTGCCTCGTTTGCCGCTTACAACTCAGAATCGGACGTGGACCGTCTGGAAGCCGCGGTGCGCAAGGCCGTGAGCATGCTTCGCTAAGGATGTCCATCGTACATTTGCAAAAAAAATTCGCCTGTGGCCACCATCGCCGAAATACAAGAGGAAATCACCGAGGAGTTCGCCATGTTCGACAGTTGGATGGACAAGTACGAGCACCTCATCGAACTCGGGAAAGAGCTGCCGCTGATTGACGCGGAGCACAAAACCGACGACCGCTTGATCAAGGGCTGTCAAAGCCGGGTGTGGCTGCACGCCGCCCCAGCAGGCAACGGCACGGTGCACTTTACCGCCGATTCAGACGCCATCATCACCAAAGGACTGGTGGCGTTGATGGTCCGCGCATTGAGTGACCAACCCGCCGCCGACATCGCCAACGCCGACATGGCGTTCTTGGACGAAATCGGGCTGCGTGAGCACCTGAGCCCCACGCGCAGCAATGGTTTGTTGAGCATGGTCAAGCAAATGAAACTGTACGGATTGGCCCTGGCGCAAACCGGAGCGTAATGGCATTGTTGAAGAACACAGAAACCCTCGCACCTGTGAACAAACGAGAACTGGAAAACCGTGTGATTGAGGTCATCAAGACCATTTACGATCCCGAAATCCCCGTGGACATTTACGAGCTCGGGCTGATTTATGATGTGAAGGTGAGCGACGAGGCCCACGTGCACATCCTCATGACCCTCACCTCGCCTTCGTGCCCGGTAGCCGAGTCCCTCCCGCTTGAAGTGGAAGAAAAAGTGGCCGGCACCAAGGACATCAACTCGGCCAAGGTGGAGATCGTGTTTGATCCCCCTTGGGACAAGTCCATGATGAGCGAGGAAGCCCTGCTCGAACTGGGCTTCATGTAAGGTTGTCCAACCCGCATCAAACCGGCATCTTTGCCGCTGAAAATTCCCACTGGCATGTCTGACGTACGCGTCCGTTTTGCGCCCAGCCCCACCGGTCCCTTGCACATGGGCGGGGTGCGCACCGCACTTTACAACTACCTGTTCGCCCGCAAGCACGGCGGCACCTTCATCCTCCGCATCGAGGACACCGATCAAACCCGCTTTGTGCCCGGCGCCGAAGCCTACATCGAGGAATCGCTCGCGTGGTTGGGCATTGCCCCAGACGAAAGCGCCTCTGCAGGCGGCAATTTTGGCCCTTACCGCCAAAGCGAACGTAAAGAGCGCTACCGCGGTTTTGCTGACACTCTGGTGATCAAAGGACATGCCTACATCGCCTTTGACAGCCCCGAGGCCATTGACGCCAAGCGCACCGCCAACGAACAAGGCGGACTGCCCCCGTGGCAATACGACCACACCACCCGTGGTGAGATGGAGAACTCGCTCAGCCTGAGCGAAGAGGAAGTGCAAACCCGCATGGACCGCGGAGATGCGTACGTGATCCGCTTCAAGATTCCCGCCGATCGTGAGGTGACCTTCACTGATATGGTACGCGGCGAAGTGACCTACCCCACCAAAGTGTTGGACGACAAAGTGCTGTTCAAGTCTGACGGCATGCCTACCTACCACCTGGCCAACGTGGTGGACGACCACGAAATGGCCATCTCCCACGTGATCCGTGGCGAGGAGTGGTTGCCATCGGCTCCGTTGCACGTGCTGCTGTATGAGGCCTTTGGTTGGGACCGCCCCACGTTTGCCCACCTTCCGCTCATCCTGAAGCCTTCGGGCCCTGGCAAGCTGAGCAAACGTGACGGTGACAAGTTTGGGTTCCCGGTGTTTCCCTTGGAATGGACCGACCCCAAAACCGGTGATCTGTCCCGCGGGTTCCGCGAAGACGGCTACTTGCCATCGGCCTTTTTGAACATGCTGCTGATGCTCGGCTGGAACCCCGGCGACGAGCGCGAGCTGTTTACCCTCGAAGAAATGACCGCCGCCTTTGGCATCGACCGCGTGCAAAAAGCAGGCGCGCGTTTTTCGCCCGACAAGGCCAAGTGGTTCAACGAACAATACCTGCGTGCCCTCACCCCTGAAGCCTTGGCTGGTGCCGTGGCTCCCTGGACCGAAGGACGCGGTTTGACCCCAGAGCAAGTCCTGGGCGCCTGTGCCTTGATGGCCGAGCGCTCCACCCTGCTGCCCGACCTGCTCGGCGCCGCTTACCTCTTTGCTCCCCCCGCCACCTACGACGAAAAGACCGTCCGCAAAAAGTGGAAAGAGCACTCCCCCGGCATCGTGGCCGATCTGCGTGCGCGCTTTGCCGCATTGGACGCGTTTGACGAGGCCTCAGTAGATGCCGCCTTCAAGGGCTACATGGAAGAAAAAGAACTCGGCTTTGGCCAAGTGGGACCGGCCCTGCGTTTGGTGCTCACCGGCTTGGGTGGTGGTCCTTCCATTCCAGCGATTGCAGCCTTTTTGGGCCGCGAAGAGGTGCTGGCTCGCATGGACGCCGGACTCCAAAACTTGGGTGCGTAATGGGCGTGGTGAACGTAGCGGGCATCCGCACTTACGCCTACCACGGCTGCATGCCGGAAGAGGCGGCCATAGGCACCTGGTTTGAGACCCACGTGGCCATCACCGCAGACCTTTCTGACGCGGCTGAGAACGACAAGCTCTCGCAAACCGTCGACTACGTAGTGGTAGGGCAAATCGTCAAGGAGGAAATGGCACTTCGCGCGGCGTTGATTGAAAACGTGGCGCACCGCATCATCGAACGCTGCAAAGCAGAATGGGCCTTTGCCACCCACGTCAAAGTGGAGGTGCGCAAGTTCAATGCGCCCATGAACGCGGAAGTGGGCTACGTTTCTGTGGTGCTCGAGGGTTAGTCCCGGCGCAGCACCACTTTCTCCACCGCAATCACTTCTTGACCGTCCAAAATCTGGACGACGTACACCCCCTGGGGCGCTCCAGTGCTTTCCAACCGGAAGGCTTCGCCGTTGGGCAAGGCTTGCTCGGCCCACACCTGGCCGGTGAGGTCCTGCACCATCACGGTGGCCTTATCGGTGAAGTACTGCTTGACGCGCACCCGGCCGTCGGGTTCCTGTTGGATGGCGGCAAATGGCGCTTGGGCCCACGTCTCTGCCGATGTGTACGAGGACTGCACGTCTGGGCGGTACAGGCGAATCAACTTGTCGTCGTTGGGGCGCTTGGCGGCGCCGGCCACAATTTCCATGTTAGAGGTGCACAGCAGCAGGCTGCCGTCAGGCAATTCAATCACATCGCGCAAGCGGCCAAACTGCTTGGCAAACAACGGCTGGGATTGCCACTCGCCGCCGTAGTTGGCATTGGGGTTCACCTGCAGCAACGCTTGGCTTTTGAGGGTGCTCACCAAGATGTTGCCGCGCAGCGGATTGTCTGGGTGCTGGCAGTAGCTCATGCCGGCCACCGCCACCGTGGGGTTCCACACGAGCAGCGGCTCGCGCACGTTGAGCGAATCGCAGATGTGCTGTTTTTCGGACGTATCGCACGCGCCCAGCACCAACGGCCAGCCGTAGTTGCGGAAGCGCTCCACCACGTTGAGTTCATCGTCGGTATCGGGGCCGTGTTCGGAGATGTAGAGCTGGCCGCCGGGACCAAAGCACATGCCTTGCGAATTGCGGTGGCCGATGGTCCACACTGGGTTGTCAGCGATGGGGTTGCCGGGGTAGGCACCGCCGTTTTCGTCCATGCGTAGCACCTTGCCGTTGACGTGGGTGGTGTCTTGCGGGAATTCATCGCGGGTGTAGGCATCGCCGATGGTCATGAACAAGGCGCCCTCTTCGTCCCACACCAAGCGGCTGCCGTTGTGGGAAGTGTTGGCTTTGAACTTACGGAGCTCTTGGCGGTCTTCCAGGGCACCGTCATGGTAGGTGTAGCGGACGAGCTTGCTGTCGTATTTGGCGTAGCAGTAGTGCACGTACACCCACCCGTTCTGGTCAAAATTCGGGTGGAGGGTAAGGCTGTGCATGCCGCTGTTCTCCTGGGTCTCGTAGGTCTCTTCTTCCCAATGAACCAGGGTACGTTTGCCGGTGTGCAGATCTACCGTAGAGATGCTACCGTCGCGTTCGGTCATCCATACCGTGTGGCCGTCGGGGGCCAATTCCAAGTCCCAAGGCACGCGCAGGTCAAAGGCCACCACCTCGGCAGTAAACATGTCCTCAATTTGCGCTGGAGTGCGGGTGATCTGAGCGGTGCTTGACTGGGCCAGCAGCGCCAACAGGGCAACGACTGCGTACTTCATTTATAACTGCATTTCGGGCACTTCGGCCGGCACCACGAGTTCGCCTTCGGTGGCGTTGCGGATGTCGTCGACGGTGACCCCTGGGGCGCGTTCCAACAGGTGGAATGCGCCGTCTTTGATTTCGATGGTGGCCAGGTTGGTCACCACTTTCTTCACGCAGCCCACTCCTGTGAGCGGCAAGGTGCAATCGGCCAACAACTTGGACTCGCCGCGTTTGTTGGTGTGCATCATAGCCACGATGATGTTTTCGGCAGAGGCTACCAAATCCATGGCGCCGCCCATGCCCTTGACCATGCGTCCGGGAATCTTCCAGTTGGCGATGTCCCCGTTTTGGCTGACCTCCATGGCGCCGAGCACGGTGAGCTGCACGTGGCGCCCACGGATCATTGCAAAGCTGGTGGCCGAGTCAAAAAACGTGGCCCCAGGCAGGGTGGTGATGGTTTGCTTTCCGGCGTTGATCAAGTCGGCGTCCTCGTCGCCTTCAAAAGGGAAGGGGCCCATGCCCAGCACGCCGTTTTCACTTTGGAATTCGACGGCAATGCCTTCGGGAATATAGTTGGCCACCAAGGTGGGGATGCCAATGCCTAGGTTCACGTAGAAACCGTCCCGGAGCTCTTGTGCGATGCGTCTCGCGATGCCTTGTTTATCCAGCATAATTCACGTTTTGGGGCGGTCAACTGCGGGGGCGTACCGTGCGTTGTTCGATGCGTTTTTCGTAGCCACTCCCTTGGAAAATGCGCTGGACAAAAATGCCCGGGGTGTGGATCTGGTTGGGGTCCAGCTCGCCGAGGGGCACCAGCTCTTCCACCTCAGCGATGGTGATGGTGCCGGCCATGGACATCATGGGGTTGAAGTTGCGCGCGGTGCCTTTGAAAATCAGGTTACCGGCCTCGTCTCCTTTCCAGGCCTTGACGATGGCGTAGTCTGCGGTCAGGGCGGTTTCAAGGATGTGCGGCTTGCCGTTGAACTCGCGGACCTCTTTGCCTTCGCCTACTTCGGTGCCGTATCCGGCAGGGGTGAAGAACGCGGGGATGCCCGCACCGCCTGCACGGCAGCGCTCGGCCAGCGAGCCTTGGGGAATCAGGTCCACTTCCAACTCACCCGAGAGCATTTGGCGCTCGAACTCATCGTTTTCACCCACATAGGAGCTGATCATTTTCTTGATTTGGCGCTGCTGCAACAGCAGGCCCAGTCCGAAGTCGTCGACCCCGGCATTATTGGAGATGCAGGTCAGGTTGTTGACCCCCATCTTCACCAATTCGGCGATGGAATTTTCCGGGATGCCACAGAGGCCAAAGCCGCCGAGCATCAGGGTCATTCCGCTTTGAATGCCTCGGCACGCCTCTTCAGGGCCAGACACCACTTTCAAAATGGCCATGAGCAGGGAGTTTAATCGAAGATGCCCTCTTCGGACTCTTCGGCGGGAAGGTCGTCAAAATTTGTGGATTCAATGCCCTCGTTGTACAGGGTGCAATCCATCTCTGGCGGGTAGCCGGCGCCTTCGGGAAGTTGGAAATCCAGTTGCTGGAAACCGTAGGATTTGTCGTCCACCACCTTGTTCATGTAGAACCCGAAAATGGGCAGTCCGGTGTTGGCACCCTGGCCCAGCGAAGTGGTGCTGAAGCGCACCGAGGGGTCTTGTGCACCCACCCATACACCAGTAACCAGCTCAGGGGTGAGGCCCATAAACCAACCGTCGGTGTTGTTCTGGGTGGTGCCGGTTTTGCCGGCCATCGGGATCTTCAGGTTGTCGTACTTGCGGCGGGCAATGTCCATACGCAGGCGTACGCCGGTACCCGAACGCTTGCCGCGCTCCCGGCTGTAAGCGCCGTCCACCACACCCTTCATCATCTCCAGGGTGGTGTAGGCGATGTCTGGACGCAACGCCTCATGCGGGTTGGGGTCGGCCTCGTATATCACGTCGCCGTTTTTGTCCTCGATGCGCAGGATAAAGGTGGGCTCCACGTACATGCCGTAGTTGGCCAAAGTGGCATTGGCCACAGTCATTTCATACAGGCTCAACTCGGCCACGCCCAAGGCAATCGAAGGCACATTTGGGATCTTGGAAGTGATCCCCATTTTATGCGCCAAGTCAATCACTGGGCTGGGCCCCAAATCCTTCATCAGGCGGGCGGTCAAGGTGTTGACCGAGTTGGCCAAGCCGTACTTGAGGGTCATCATGTCCCCGTACTTGAAGTCCGAGTTTTCGGGACACCATGGGGGTTGGTCGCCAGGCAAGTCGATGCAGACTTTTTGGTTGGGTAGCTCCTTGCAAGGTTGGTACTTGTCGCCGCGCGCCTCGAGGGCCTTGGCGTAAACAAACGGCTTGAAGGTCGAACCCACTTGACGGCGTGACTGGTACACGTTGTCGTACTGGAATTGCTTGTAGTTGATGCCACCGACCCAAGCCTTGATGTGGCCCGTGCTGGGCTCAATGCTGAGCAGCCCGGCGTGCAAAAAGGCCTTGTGGTACTTGATGGAATCGATGGGGCTCATGACCGTGTCGATCATACCGGTGTGGCTGAACACCCGTGTAGGAGTAGGCGTGTCAAACACCTTGTTGATCTCGTCCTCGGACAATTGATCCCAACTGTGCCCACAACCGCCGTCTTCGGCCGAGCAATAGAAGAGCTTGCGCCCGTCTTCGGTGGTTTTGCGGATGTAGAAGGCCGGGCGTTTGCAATTGGGACACAGGTTCCCGGTCAGCATCTTGTAGCGCTCGCTGCCCTTGACCGCTTGGGTCATGATGCGTTCGCGGTCTTTGTCTTTGATGCCGTTGTAGAAGGGGTAGTTCTTCTCTTTGCGGCGCTTGAGGTTCTTTTCGAAATCTTCCTGCAGTTCACCTGCGAGGTGTTGTTGTACGGCGTACTCTGCGTACTCCTGCAAGCGCGAATCCAGGGTGGTGTAGACCTTGAGGCCGTCGCCGTAGATGTCGTACTTCTCGCCGTTCTTCTTGCGCGGGATGACCCAGTTGCCGTCTTCATCTTTCTCCTCCAACAGCTTCTTGAGCTCGGCACGCAACACCTCGCGGAAGTAAGGTGCGGGACCCTCGTCGTGAGACACACGCTGGAAATCCAGGGTAATGGGCAGCTGGCGCAGCGAGTCGTAATCGGCCTGGGCCAAGTAGCCGTACTTGACCATTTGCCCCATCACCACCTCACGCCGTTGCAAGGCGCGTTCAGGGAATTTCTTGGGGTTGTACAGCGATGGGTTCTTCAACATGCCCACCAGCATGGCCGACTCTTGCAGATTCAGCGAGTCCACTGGTTTGTTGAAGTATACGCCAGCAGCACTCTTAATGCCTACCGCTTGATACAGGAAATCCACCCGGTTGAGGTACAGGGTGATGATCTCGTTTTTGGTGTACTGCTTCTCCAAACGGGTGGCAATGATCCACTCACGCGGCTTTTGAAGCGCGGCGCGCTCAAGCTTGGAGATGTTTTCGAAATCGCCGGTGAACAGCAGCTTGGCGAGCTGTTGGGAGATGGTACTTCCCCCTCCGCCTTTGCCCATTTTGGCAATGGCACGGGCAAGTCCACGGAAATCAATGCCTGAGTGTTCACGGTAACGGGCGTCCTCGGTGGCAATGAGGGCCTCCACCAAGTGCGGTGGCAAGTTCTCGAACTTGATGTCCGAGCGGTTCTCTTTGTAGTAGCGGCCGATGACTTTGTCGTCGGCGGTGATCACCTCGGTGGCCAGGTTGGTTTTGGGGTTGGCCAACTCCTCTGTGTTGGGCAGCGCGCCAAAACGGGCAATCAACAGCAGCGCAGTCAGCGCCAACACGGGCATGCAGGCAAACACCCAAAACAAGCGCACCCACTTTTTGTGGGACGGAGCTGCCTTTTTGGTGTTCTTCTTTTTGCCGGTTGCTGCCGGCTTGCGGGTGGGTTTCTTGGCCATGTACAGGAATTCCTAGCACAAAGGTAACGTCCTCACTGCCCATGGCGTGTGGCGTTCACAGATTCTTTGAACAGGCGTGCGGGGTTTTGGAGGAAGTGTTGAGGCGCTGCTTAAAGCTCCCCTCGTCTTTTTGCTTTTTCTCGCCTGCGATAGCCCGGGTGTAGATACCCCTTCCGATGTTGACCGTGCGCTTTACTTGTACGACTGGATCTTCGCTAAACGCAATGAGTCCTTCTGCGCAGCGGTCCAATCGCGGCTGCCTTCATAAATGCCTTTGGACTCCCAGTCGCCGTACATGGCGTTGGGCAGGACGATGAACCTGTCGCCAAACTCCGCTTCTAGGGACGCGGCAAACTGGCCGCGCACCTCGGTGGATTGGCCGTCAAATTCCTGCGAAAAATCGGAGAGGTTGTCGCCCAGGTAAAGCACCACTTCGTAGTCGGTCAACACGCGGTTGCGGCGGGCTTGCTTTTCGCTGGTGTCGGTTTTGAGGAAGACGTGATCGGCATCGGCATTGGGGAAGGCGTGTTGTTGCAGGTTGGCCACGGTCTCCTCCAGTTGGTTGTCGTAGCGGTTGGAGATGTAGAAGACCTCTACCCCAAGCGAATCGGCCAGGTTGAAAAAGTCCACGGCACCGGGCAACGGCTTTGCGGTCTGCTGCATGCCCCATTCCTTCCAATCTTCTTTGGTGAACTCCACGTCTTCCAAAATCTGCATGGCGTTGTAGGGGCTGTTGTCCAGCGCAGTCTCGTCGATGTCGGTGATGACCGCAAGGGGTTTACCCGAAGTTGAACCCGCCTGCGCCACACGTTCGGCTGCCACGTTGAACGCTTGGTAGCACAAGGCCTTGTACTCTGCCGCGTGCTGTTGGAAGAGGACTGCAGACACGTTGTATTCCCGCTTGGGTTTGGTGTGGGATTCGGTAGGGGTGTTTGCGTCTGGTTCGCCACTTGCGTGGTCGCTCTCCTCTTCTTGGAACATGCCCCAAAGACCGGCGGCCAACAAGACTACCACGCCCACCATGAGCAGGCCAATGGCGCGCAACGAACCCGGATGAGGCTCGGCTTTTTTCTGTTCGAGGGTGCGCAAATGGGCCGCCAGCATGGCAAGCAAGAAGGCGACGGCCAACACGAGGTAGGTCAGCATGGGTGCGGGGTTAAGTGCAAGAATGGAATGTACGATTGCCGGTGCAATCAACTCCAAAGCTAGGAGCAAGGAGCATTGTTTGCGAAGCAGGCCCCCGGTTTTTCACCCCAAGCGCGTATGGAAAACCTACAACCCACCATCCCGCCCGACCGTGCACCAGCCATCTTGCATTCTGCATTTTGAATTCCGCCCAAACACAACACCCCCTTCCACCAACCCCTTCCACTTGCACTTGCACTTGCACTTGCACTTGCACTAACCTCTCCCCTATTTGCCTTCCTTAACACCCCCAACTCCACAAACCCCACCCCGCTTTCCTCCCGCCCCACTGCAATGCCGTACTTTTACGCGCGCACATTGCAACGCTGTACATGGATATTCTCATCAAAGCCGCCCAACTCATCCTCAGCCTCTCCATTTTGGTGGTGCTGCACGAGCTGGGGCACTTTATCCCCGCCAAACTGTTCAAGACCCGAGTTGAGAAGTTTTACCTCTTCTTCAACCCGTGGTTCAGCCTGTTCAAAGTGCAACGCGGCGAGACCGAGTACGGCGTCGGCTGGCTGCCACTGGGAGGATACGTGAAGATCTCCGGCATGGTGGACGAGTCCATGGACAAAGAGCAAATGGCCCAAGAGCCGCAACCTTGGGAGTTCCGCAGCAAGCCGGCTTGGCAACGCCTGATTATCATGGTGGGCGGAGTGGTGGTGAACCTCATCCTGGGCTTCTTGATCTTCTCCATGGTGCTCGGCGTCTGGGGAACCGACTATGTGAAGCCCGAGAACGTCACCTACGGCCTGCACTTCCACGACACCCTGGAAGAGAAATTCGACTTCCAAGAAGGCGACAACCTGATTGCCATTGACGGCGTCAAGCAAGAGTCCGAAGCCGACTTCCGTCCCAAGCTGCTGTTGAACGACGTGCAAAACGTGACCGTGACCCGCCGCGGCAAGGAACTGGTGATTGATACACTGGTGATTGACCTGCCCGGTGACTTTGGGCAGTTGCTGTTGGACAGCGGCATCAAGTCTCCCTTTGGCGTGCGCGTGCCCACCGTGATTGACACCGTTGTAGTCGGAGATATTGCTGCCAAAGCGGGGTTGCTCAAAGGCGACAGCGTGGTGGGCGTCAACGACGTGAACAGCATTTTCTACGGCGACATCCGCCCAGAAATCGTCAAGAATGCTGGCGAGGAGATTGAAATGCGCGTGATGCGCGACGGCCAGTTGGTCAAGCTCACCATGACCCCAGACGAGGACGGAACTGTGGGCTTCCGCCCAGTGGCCAAAATGGCGCGCTTCTTCGACACCGACAAAAAGGAGTACACCTTCCTGGAGTCCTTTGGCGCCGGCTACACCCACGCCAAAAAGGAGCTGCAGAACTACGTGATCTCCCTGAAGTTCCTGTTCACCAAATCGGGCATCCAGCAGATTGGTGGGTTCGGAACCATCGGCGGCATTTTTGACGCCCAGTGGAACTGGAAAACCTTCTGGGACCGCACCGCATGGCTCTCACTGGTGTTGGCCTTCATGAACATCCTGCCCATCCCTGCTCTCGACGGCGGACATGTGCTGTTCCTGCTGGTCGAGATGATTACCGGCCGCAAGCCGTCTGACAAGTTCTTGGAGCGCGCCCAAATTGCGGGCATGGTTTTGCTGCTGAGCTTGATGCTCTATGCCAACGGTATGGATGTGGTCCGGGCCTGGTTCAGGTAGCCCCTTCGTTGCTTTTCTGACCCCGCCAATCCGCGAGGTTTATCGATCAGATCGGCCACGTTCGCGCATGGGTCGGAAAACCTGTCCTGCCCATCGAACAGCCATGAAATTTCCTGCGCCACTGCAGGCTATGGTCTCCCACACTGTGCCCGAAGGCTACATCCAACTACCCTTGAATGACTCCACGCGGTACAGCGCATAGTCGTAGAGCTCGCGGGCTTGGTCGATGGAAAGGTAACGCACCGTGCGTGAACCCCCTGCTGTAAACAGCGTCACGTGCGCCACACCGCGGTGGCGGTGAAGGAAGTTCTGGTGGATTTGAATGCGCTGAAGCTTGTGCACGTGCATCACCGTGCGCACAGTAAACGCCCAGCCGCGCTGGTACACCAACACGTGTCCGTTGCTTTCGAGCGAAACGCTGCGGTGGTATTTGCCCGTCCACATCCACGCCAGCGCAGTGTAAGCCACCATGCAGCCGATCAGCCAAGGGTTGAATCCACCCATCAGCAACGGAAACACCAGCGGCAATAGCACAAACCCAAAGCGTAAGTAACGCGCATATCCGTGCGGAAGCAACACCTCTGTAGGCCCTTCGTGTTGGCCCTCGAAAACCTGCTGCACAATGTGCACGGTTTGTTCGGGGAAGACTGCCGGAATGCTGACGTTCATGGCGCCCGGCACATTCTCTTGGCTGCGGCCTTGCACAATCCGCAAGGTTTCAAACCCCGGAATGCGCCGCAAGAAATTCCCCCGCCACTCCAGGAACTGCACCTTTCGCAAGGGAATGGTGTGCTCGTTGCGTTTGAGCAAACCGGCCACCACAGTGAACGACTGGCTGCTCAGCGAGGCCTTGAGCCCGTAGTACCGCAGCACCACTTGAACAATCGAAAACAAGACCGATGCGGCCAAGAACACCAGAACTCCCACCAACACCGAGGCCAATATAAACGCGCGCGCCATGGCCAAGGTGTCCTCGTCGATTTGATCGATGGCCTGCTCGACCCAATTGTCAAACTGGGAGAAGGTACCCACGACAAAACCCACGGCCACCAACCCGTTGCGGATGTGGTTTTGGGTCAAGCCGACGAGCAACAACCGGCCCAGCGACAGCTCTACCAGCGTTTCGCCCGGAGCAGTGGGCACCTCCGGAACCGCTTGTGCGTCTTCTTCTGAAGCCGATGGCGCAGCAGGGCGGCCGTCGGCCCAGGCATAGTGCTGAAGGATGCGCTGCAAGGCTTGGGCCTCGCCGCGTTTGAGGGCGTGGATTTGGAGCTCCTTTTTGCCCGAACCCGCCGTGTCCACCTTGACTCCGGTAAGCGACAAAATGCGCTGGATCACATTTTGGTGCAGGTGCACGGTTTGGATGCGTTCAAAAGGAATGGTGATGTTCTCGCGGATGAGGACCCCTTTGGTGATGCGCAGCGCTCCGCCATCTACATGGAACAAGAAGCGGCGGTACTGCAACCAGGAGAACGTGGCGTTGATCACCACCCCGGCTACAACGGCCACCCACAGGTAGGTGAACAGTTTGGGGCTGATGGCCGCACCGGCGATCAAACCAAACAGCACGCGCACAAATTTGCGCACGTTCTCCACAAAAAAGATGATCAGCCCCAGCAGCTCTTGGCGGCGGGGCACGGCGAACGCCTCATGCATGGTCTTGGGCTTGGCCGTTCACAAAATCGCGCAGACGCACGGCCACTTCGGGGTCCAATCCGGGGATGCTCAAATCCGAGGTGGAGCCGCCTGCAGTGTAAATCTTCAACCGGTTGAGGCGAAACAGGCGCCCCAGTGGTCCTTGGGAGATTTCGCTGTGTTGGATGCGGTTGAAAGGGATGGTGGTGACCTTGCGGAACATCCAACCCGCGCGGTAGGTCAAGTCCTTGTCCCTCAGCACATAGCCGCGCATCGGGAAGCCCTTGAATTCCTCCAAGAACAACAGGCCAAACAACAGTGTCCAAATGCCGCCGAACACCGTGGCCAGCACGCGCAAGGCTACAGGATCAGACTCCTCCAATTCGGTGAAGGACACCAGCAATGGCACCAGCCAAGCGGCCGAAGTGACCAGCGCGGCAATCACCAAGCTCCACAGCCGAAAACGGCGGAAGCGCGGGGGCAGCACCTCAAAGGTGTCGGGGTCCAAGCGGGGCAAGTCCCGGGTGTCGAGGACCGGGTTTTCAAAGGGGGCGGTTGGGGTTGGCTCTTCCACAGGCGTGTTTGCAAAACTCGGCACCGGCGGCGCAGGGTCCCGGGCGGTTGTGGCCTAAATTACACGTCCAATGTGGTATATGAAACACTTCTTGGTTTGGGCCTGTGTGGCACTGGTTTCAAGTTCGGTCTTTGGGCAGGACAAAACCTACTCCACCGGCATCCTCCCCTTTCAGCTCACCGACGACCAGGTGGCCGTGCTCCCGTGCCGCCCGGACATGCTGATCTGTGACTTGGACCGCGAGCTGGTCAACCGCGAAAACCGCGAACTCGGAGACATCCGTGAAACCCTGCGCCAAAGCATGACCGACGCCGTAGCCGAGCAATGCATGGCGTTTGCCACTGGCCAAGTGCACGAACCCTTGGCCGAGCACCGCGAGGGCTACCAACAGCTGTTTGGGCAAGCGAGTTACCAAGAGCTGCCCGTGCCACAATCCCAGGAGAGCCCAGAGCGTCTGCAGCGCATCAAAGCCCTGCTGGAAGCCTCGGAAAATGGCCCTGACGCAGGCACCCGCGTGGAGCAAGGCCAGCTGCGTACCTACTTTGGCAAAGGCGAAACCTTCATGCAATTGGTGCTCAAAAACGACTCTGCGGTGGCCGGCATCCAGGCCCAAACCCAGTTCGATTACCTGGTGTGCATCAACGAGATTGACATCCGCGTCCTGCGCCAACACGAAGCCGAGATGGGCCAAGACTGGGACCGTCGCGTCAAGGTGCACTACACGATTTTTGACCCGGCCGGCAAGACCGTCGCCGGCGGGGCGGCTTACAGCACTTACGCCGGAACCGAAAAAGGGATCGAACCGCTGATCCGCACCGAGTTTCCCAAAGTGGCCGCGCAAATTGCGGCTGAATTGGTCAAACTTGCGCCCGAAGTGACTTCTCCGGCTGCGCCCGTCCCAACTACGACTCAACCCAACAAGCGCAAGGCCAAGGCCAACAGCGCCGACGACGACTATTAATCCATGCTTCTCGCTGCCAATCCCGGGCTGGACATCAATGCCCCCTGGTTGGTGATCACCGCATCGGTCATCATCATCCTGTCCTACATCTGCAACCTCATCGCACGCAAGACCAACATCCCAAGCGTGTTGCTGCTGATTTTGATGGGCATCCTCATCAAAGAGGGCCTCGACAGCCTGGAAATCCCGTGGCTCAACGCCGAGGACGAAGGGCTTGTGCTGGAACTTCTGGGCACCGTTGGTCTGATCTTCATTGTGTTGGAAGCGGCGTTGGACCTCAAGCTCACGCGGGAAAAGTGGCCCATCATCTGGAAGAGTTTTGTGACCGCGCTGGTCGCGCTATTGCTCAGCTCTGGCGCCATAGCACTGATCATCCACCAGTTCATCTTGCCCGAAGCCACTGCGGCCGAGGGGGCCGCTGCCTGGGTCAAGTGCTTTACCTACGCCATTCCGCTGTCGATCATGTCCAGCGCCATCATCATCCCGAGTGTAGCCGGGCTGGCCGAGGACCCCAAAGAATTCATGATCTACGAGTCCACCTTCTCGGACATCCTGGGGATTATGTTCTTCTACCTGCTGCTGGGCAACGCCGACTCCACCACCGGAGGCGCGGTGGCCGGAAGCGTAGTCACCAACATCGCACTCACCTTGCTGCTCAGCATAGTGGTCAGCTACGCGCTGTCTTGGCTCGTGCAGCGCATCACCGGAAACCTGAAGCTATTTTTGACCATCGCGTGCTTGTTGTTGCTGTACCAAATTGGCAAGCTGGCGCACTTGTCTCCGCTGGTGTTGATCTTGGTGTTTGGACTGATGCTGAACAACCCCAAGCTCTTCTGGCGCAGCAAGCTGCAGCGGTTTGTGGACTTTGACCGCATCCACAGCGTGACCCACGAATTTCACCTGTTGACCTTGGAGACAGCCTTTGTGGTGCGCACCTTCTTCTTCGTGATTTTCGGTATTACGATCGTGCTCAGCTCGTTGCTGGACATTGGCATCGTGTTCTATTCCCTGATGATGGTGGTGGCGCTGTATGTGGTGCGACTGTTGGCCTTGCTGGTGTTCAACAAGAAGGACCTGTTCCCACTCCTGTATGTGGCCCCACGTGGATTGATCACCATCCTGCTCTACTTCCAGATCCAAGGAAGCTACAGCGAGCAGTTCATCCCCGAATTCAACCAAGGGATCCTGCTGTTTGTGATCATCGCAACCTCGGTGGTGATGACCATTTCCTTGATTCAGAATGGGTTGGCCAGCGGACGTGAACCGCAGGAAGGCGAAATCCTACCGGAAAACGGTGAAGCGCTGCCGGCGAACGACTCAGACACAAATCTGACCGAATCCGGCCTTGAAAACGACGGGAATTCTGCGGAATGAGGCGATTTTTGCCGTTATTCCAAATCAGCCATGCGTGAATCCTTGATCAACCTCAACGCCCTGCGTGCCATCTCACGCAACAACGAATCCTTCGTGCGGGAAGTGCTGGATGTATTCCAGGCCAACATCCCCAAGGATTTGGATCAGCTCACCGAGCACATCGGTGAAGGCCGAGGAGAACAAGTCCGCTACTTTGCACACAAACTCAAGTCTTCCTGCTTTACCATCGGCTTTGAAAAAGGCTACGAGTTCTTCAAAGAGCTTGAAACCGCCGCCGCAAAGCAAGAAAATGCCCGTTGGCAACCCCTGCTCGACGGCGCACAAGAAGTCTGTACCCAAGCCCTTTCTGAAATCCGCGCGCTGCTCAACCAGCCCCAGGTGTAGTCCATTTCTTACGCCAGTGCAGGACACTTGACCACGGTGCAGGCCAACGCCCTCGGTTATCCTTGTATTGAAAACAAGGCTATCGGGTTATGATTGATCTCCACCTGTTCCTCCGCATCTCGAGCGACGACACTGAGTTTCGCAAACGCGTGATGACCAAGATTTACGCCAAGGGCCAAGCCTTTGAACGCGACTTCCGCAGTGCCATCCGCCAAGGCAAATGGAACAACTGCTTTTACCAGCTGCAAGGGTTCCACAACCAGATCACCCCCTACGGACAACTGTCCTTCCTCGAACAGATCAACGACACCATGTCGGCCCTGCTGTACGAGACCGACCCCACGCAAAAAGCCGCTGCGTGCAACCGCATCCTCCATTTGGTGGAAACCGGCCTGCAATCCATCAACCCCATGACCATGCGCCCGCAGGATACCCCTTCCACCCGTCAAATGGCTTCGTAACGCGAGCCCGGCAACACCCGGACGCGCCCCAAACATTCCAACTCCAACAGGCACGCGGTCGTTTGCGACCCGGGCCTTTTTGCGTGCAGTTCATCGCGGTGCACCGGACCAAACTGGGCCAACCACCCGTGCAAGTCTTGCAAATGCACAGGCACTGGAGGCAGCGCTACCGGAGCGGTGCCCTGCCCCCATCCCAACTCACGTACCACCTGCCCGGCATCCACAGCCACGGCAGCGGCATGGTGCACCACAAGTTGCAAGCAGCCTTGTGCCACGGTCTCATCTGGACGCCCCGGCACGGCATACACTTCACGGTCGTAGCTCTGGGCAAGCCGCGCGGTGATGAGCGAGCCGCCTTTGACCGCCGATTCTACTACCACCACGGCATCCACCAATCCCGCGACAATGCGGTTACGCCTTGGGAACGCACCAGGAGTTGGGGTCTGCTCAAACGGACACTCGCTGATCACGGCACCGCCCGCAGCGAGCATGTCTTTGACCAACGGGCCGTGTTGGCGTGGAGAAACGGCGTGCAAACCCGCTGCGTGCACGCCCCAGGTTTCCAGTTCACGCTCCAAAGCAGCCCGGTGTGCCGCACCGTCGATGCCCAGTGCCAATCCGCTGACCACCACCACCCCAGGAGGCAAGTCGTGCACGAAGCTTTGTGTCCAGCGCAAGCCCTTTTGGCTACACCGGCGGGTGCCTACCACGGCCAGCACCTTTTTGCTGTTCCAAGTAGGGGTGCCGCGAGTGAACAGCACCAACGGCGCGTCTTTGCATTGGCGCAAGCGGTACGGAAACGCGTCTTGATGCCGGCCCCAAGCAAGCACACCTTGGGCCTCAGCCAACTCCAGTTCCAATCGGGCGTGCTGCCAGGCCTTGCGCCGCGCTGCGGGACCAAAGCGCTGGCGTTGCGAAGCGGTCAGGCGGGCATCCAACTCGGGGCTAAAGCCGTGGGTGATGAAGGCGTGAGCGGTGCCCGAGAGTTCCAGTATTCGGGTCCATGCAGCAGGGCCTGTGCCGGGCAGCAATTGCAGGGCCAGCAGTGCGGTAAGTTCGACATCCATGGAGGCAAAATTCCATCCTTGCACGGGGCTAAAAAAGGCATAGCAGCTTTTGGCTTATACTTGTCGTCTATGACAGTATCAATGGTGCGTTTGGCTTTGTGGATGACGGTTTTGCTGTTCCCTGTTGCGGCGGCAGCCCAAACCCTGAAGGGCGAGGTGCGCGACGCTTCGACCGGTGATCCGGTGGTGGGCGCCACCGTGTCTCAAGATTCGAGCGTGGTGGCCGTGAGCGACGTGGACGGCCTGTTTTCGGTGACCTATGCCCCCAACCAATCGGCGTTGATCTTGACGGTTTCCGCCCTCGGGTTTGAGGACCTCACACGCACCTTGGACCCGCAAGCGCTGCCAAGCAGCCCTGTAGTGTTTGCCCTGCAACCCGCCACCAACCGGTTGGGGTTAGCGGTGGTTTCCGCGGGCAAGTTTGAACAGGACGTTTCCGAGCTCACCGTATCCATGGAGGTGCTTCAGCCTGGGCTCATTGAGGGCAAGAACACCCTCAATATGGACGAAGCCCTGCAGCAAACGCCTGGCGTGGTGATTGTGGACTCCGAACCACAAATCCGCGGGGGAAGCGGCTACAGCTTTGGTGCGGGTAGTCGCGTGCAGGTATTGGTAGACGACTTGCCTTTGCTTTCCGGCGATGCCGGGCGACCGATCTGGGGATTCCTCCCGGTGGAAAACGTGGAGCAGGTGGAAGTCATCAAAGGCGCATCCAGCGTGCTCTACGGAAGTGCGGCACTGTCTGGAGTTATCAACGTACGTACTGCCAGGCCAGGTGATACGCCTACCACGCGCATCCAAACGTATCACGGCTTTTATTCAGATCCCCCTAACACTGAGGCCAAGTATTGGGACAACATCCACATGCTCTCGGGCGTCAACGCCTTCCATGCCCGCAAAATCGGGCGGCTGGATTTGGTCGTGGGACTGAGTTTGTTGGGAAACGACGGTTACAAAGGACCCATTCCGGATACGAGCGGGGCACTTCCATCCGGAGGCTACAATGTGACCCGATTGATACACGGCTCCCCGGTTGAAGTCAATACCTATGATGGCGAAAACCGCGCGCGCATCAACATCAACACGCGCTACCACAGTGCAAACATCCCAGGGCTTACGTTCGGCATCAATACCAACTGGCTCAAAGGAGAGTCGATGTCCACGCTGATCTGGGAAAACGACAGCACAGGCATTTTTGGCACCTACACCGGGGCCGCCACACGCACCAAACAAGTGGTGGGCACCGTCGACCCGTTTGTAGAGTACTTGAGCCCGAATGGCACCAGACATGCTTTGCGCGGCCGCTGGCAAAGCCTGGACAACGACAACGACAACAACCAAGGCAACTTCTCGGATGTGTATTACGGGTCTTACCAGATCCAACGCGGCATGGGTGAAGTGATGCTGACCGCCGGAGTGGTGGGCCAGTACACCGATGCCCGAGGCCAACTCTTCACCGGAGGCAATCCGGACGGCAACAACACGGCTTCCAACACCGCCGGGTTCTTGCAAGCAGATTGGAAACACGGGGTGTGGAACATTTCCGGAGGGATGCGTTACGAGTCCTTCACCATCAACGGCGAACAAGAAGGTCGCCCGGTATTCCGCGCTGGAGCCAATTATCAAGCTGCAGAGGCCACCTTCCTCCGCGCGAGTTTTGGACAGGGCTACCGCTTCCCTTCCATCGCGGAAAAATTCATCCAAACCGCTGTGGGCGTCGGGATCTATCCCAATCCAGACCTGCGTAGTGAAACCTCTTACAACGCTGAGGTCGGCCTCAAGCAAGGCTTCCAAATCGGGGAATTCAAAGGATATGCCGATGTCGCGGTGTTCTACCAGCGCTTCGAAAACTTCATCGAATTCACCTTCAATCAATGGGGTGTCCCATTGGTTGATGATTTGTTCGGGTTTGGATTCAAAAGTGTGAATACCGCCGATGCCGAAGTGGCTGGGATCGACGCCAGTATTTTGGGAACCGGAACCATCGGTAAAGTGGAATTCACTGCATTGGCCGGATACACCTACACGCGTCCACGTGCGCTGTACCCCGACTCGGTATATGCCGGGGAAGACCTGTCCTACAGTAGCACCAGTTCGTTCACCGAAAACAACCTGCTCAAGTACCGCATGCCCCACGTGGTCCGTGCGGACCTGCAAGCCAACTACCAGTCCTTCGAAGTCGGGGTCAGCTACCGGTTCAATTCTTACATACAGAACGTAGACCAAGCCTTCTTCGATATTGAAGACTTCAATCTCCCTGGGGTATCCTCTTGGCAAGCCGATCGCGCCTCTGGTGGAGACTCAGTGGTAGACTTGCGCGTAGGCTACCACATGGCCGATCAGCACAAGGTGTCCCTGGTCGTCAACAACCTATTCAACCGACTATATGCCATTCGTCCGTTGGCCATTGAAAGCACGCGACAAGTGGTACTCCAATACCTGATTGTCCTGTGAAGATTGTCGGCATCATCCCGGCCCGATATGGAAGCACGCGCTTTCCTGGGAAACCGTTGGCCGAACTGCGCGGCAAACCCATGATCCTACACACGTTGGAATCGGCGTTGTCGAGCGCGGCGTTGGAGCACGTTGTGGTTGCTACCGATCACCAGAGCATTTACGAAACGGTGACCGCAGCTGGGCACCGGGCCGTCATGACCCGCGAAGACCACCCCTCAGGCACCGATCGTTGCTTGGAGGCGCTCCACCAGTTGGACGCGTCCGTAGAGGCGGTGATCAACATCCAAGGCGACGAACCTTTTGTGGCTCCCGAAGCCATTGCTGAACTGGCTGCGTTGCTGCGCGCTGGGGCTCCTGTGGCCACGTTGTGTACACCCTTACCCCGCGCCGAAGCAGCCAACCCCAACCGCGTCAAAGTGGTCAAAGACCTTTGCGGACGTGCGTTGTACTTCTCCCGCAGCATTGTGCCCTTCGACCGCGGCGGCGTTGCCCCGGAAAATTGCTTTTTACACCTGGGCATGTACGGTTATTCGCGTTCGGGGCTGGAAACCATCGCAGCGTTGGCGCCTTCAGACCTCGAACGCACCGAGTCGTTGGAACAACTCCGTTGGCTGGAGCACGGAGTCGAGATCCGCATTGCCGAAACCGCACACACCGCACACGGCGTGGACACCCCTGAAGATTTGGAAGCCCTCAACCGGCAACCCGGAAGTTGAAAATCCCGTAAATTAGCGTGTTCGAATCCCCACGATACATGGCCTTGGAGTCCCATTTGCGTACGCTACTGTATGACCACGATTGCGTGATCATACCGGAATTTGGCGGCTTTTTGACCCGCTACCGTCCGGCGCATATCCATGCGCTGCAGCAAACGCTTGTACCTCCTTCCAAGGTGCTCACCTTCAACCGCCGCTTGGTGTCCAACGACGGGCTGATCGCTCAGGAAATCATGCGGAGAGAAGGCGTTTCGTTTGACCAAGCCATGGCTCACATCCAGCACCGCGTGGCGGAGATGGAAGCCGCCTTGGCCAGCACCCAACGCGTGGTGCTCGAGGGGATTGGCACCTTCCACGCCGATGCTGCGGGCACGGTTCAGTTCACGCCAGAAGCCGGTCAAAATTTCCTCAAGGATGCCTTTGGTCTCACTTCGCTAGCGCTGGACACCTCTGCTGCAGTGGCCGCTGAGCCCGAAGTGGAGGAGCCTGCCGAACAAGAAGCCGAGCCCGAGACTCCGGTGATCGTGCTCACTCCCACCCCTGAACCGGCTCCGGCTCAGGTGGAACGCACGCCTGAAGCCCCGCGCAAAAAGCGCCGTTGGATGGTGGCCGCTGTGGCCCTGCCATTGGTGGCGGCCGGGGTGTACTTCATGCGCGACACGTTGCCACTCAACGGCCAAACCTTTGGATTCCTCAATGCACCCTCCCCTGTGGTGGCCGCTGAGTTCCAGCCTCGCTTCGCAGAAGAAGACATTGCCTTCCCGGCCACAGACGATCAAAACCGCATTGCCGCCATTGCCGAGAGCAACCCCGGCCTGGCCAGCATCTACTTCGATTTTGAAGAAAACGAAATGAGCCCAGGTGGCATTCGTGTGGTGCTCAATGCGGCCGAAGCAGCTGCTGAAACGCCGGCGTCTACTCCAGAACCCGCCGCAGAAACCCCTCCTCCCGCACCGACCAACTCCAACTTGGACTTGTACTTCGTGGTAGGCGGCGCTTTCAGCCAAAAAGCCAACGCCGACCGCTTGGTGGGCACCCTCCAAGGCAAAGGCTTTGACGCCTATGTGTTTGGCCAGTCACGCGGGCTGCACCTGGTGTGCTACGGCAGCTACACCAACAAAGCAGCCGCGCGCAAAGCCCTGGCGGAGGTGAAGGCCTCCGAGAACGCCAACGCTTGGCTCAAGCACCACTGATCCGGCTATCTTCGCAGGCAAATCTTCTGCCGTGCAACTGCCTCTCCCATCCGAACTCGACGCCATCATTTTTGACTTTGGCGGCGTGCTGTTTGACATCGATTACCCCGCTCCTGCCCGTGCATTCAAATCGCTGGGGGTTCAGGACTTTGAGGGGCTGTACTCCAAGGCCAACCAAAACGACTTGTTCGACCGCTTGGAGGTAGGCACCATCTCCAATGCCGATTTTCTGGAAGAACTGCGCCAACTCACCGGCGGAACCTTGACCACCGCACAAGTGCTTTGGGCGTGGAACACGATTCTGACGGGCATTCCTGCCGGGCGGGTAGAAGCGCTGCACAATTTGCAGGGCCGTTACCGCTGTTTCTTGCTGAGCAACACCAACGCCATCCACGTGGAAGCGTTTGAGCCCATGGTAGACGATGCGGTGGGGCTGGCCCACTTCAAATCGGCGTTTGAAAAGACGTACTACTCCAACGAGATCGGCATGCGCAAGCCGCACCCCGAAACGTACTTGGAAGTGTGTAATTGGCACAACTTGGATCCCGGCCGCACCCTGTTCATCGACGACTCCCCCCAACACGTGGAAGGGGCGCGCAAAGCAGGGCTACACGCCTACCACCTGGAGGTGGACCAAGAAGACATTCGCGAGGTGATTGCGCGGCTTTGATCAGCGCGCACCCGTCGTAGTTCCACCCACATCCGGGCGTCCAAAGGCCAGTACCAAGCCAAACGATCCTTGCCAAGTCTTGTGGTTCTCAGGGCGGATCAGGGCTGGAATGTTGGCCGATTGGGCAAACAGCAGCACAGGTCCCGCGCGCAGCGCAAATCCTGCTCCAATCAGCACCTGGTCGCCTTCGAACCATTGGGCACCGGCTTGCAAGGTCAACACGCGACCAAACTGGTGCGAGGCCCCAAAGTGCATCCCGTTGAACGGCTCGCCCAAGCGACGCACTGAGTTGAATCCGGCATAGACCTGGCCACCTTCCCAAAGGCTGCGGCGCACGGTCACTTGCACGCGTGCGCTGGTTGGGGTCCGGAAGGAGGTTGGGGTCTCGTCCACCGAGAAAACAGTGGTGAGTGAATCCACAACGGTGTTGAGCACTGCCTCGGTGCTATCGGGGTTGTCTATAAACTCCTGCAAGTCAAAACCCGAAAAAGAGAACTCGGCGCCGGAGAGGGTGTATTGGGTGGCATTTTCTTCCCAACGGATGCCTCCAAGGTTCATCACCGAAGCATCCAAGGTCCAATCTTCCAAGCTGAACGAGGCCCCCAAGTCCACCGCCAAACCGAGGTTGACGCCCGAGCCAATGTTGGCCGCGTCAAACTCCACGACGTTGGAGTCCAACAACACAGCACCGCCTACCAGCAAGTCAAACTCGCCGTCGGCCGTCAGGGTATAGTCCTCGGCGTCGGTGGTGAGGCCAAAGCGGCTGTTTTGGGTGTAAATGGTGCCGATCCCACTGAGCAAGTGCAGGTTGCCGCCAAAGTTCAAGCGGCCCTCCATCAGGTTTGCGCTGGCGCCGAGGTACACATCGGTGTAGCCTTGTGCGTTCACGCCAAAGCCGTCAAAGTCCAAGCGGCGACCGATCAGGTCGGGGTGGCCATTGCCTTTCCAGGCCAGTTCCAGCAACTCGCCCGGGTAGGCCAAGCGTGATTCACTCACGGCCGCGGCACCCAATCGGAAGTAAAGATTGCGCACGCGGAAGCCACCTTGGAACACCGGCACGCGGGTTTCGGTCCACAGGTGGTTGGTGCCGTCGAGGGTGCCCAGCACGCGTTCAATGTCCAGGAAGTTGCCGTCCAAGGCATCACTCAACGTGAAGGCCGAGTGGCCAGCGGCGGTGGACAAACCACCCAAACCCGGCAGCCAAATGTGCCAGTTGTTTTGGGTGTCCAATGCGGGGTTTACCGTTACCGATGCGGTAGGCACCTGCGATTGCAAGGCCAAGCCGTCGATTTGGGCCTGTGCGGTGCATGCAAAGCACACCGCCAGCAGGCCAGTCAAAAAGCGCTTACAGTTCTGCACGGACGTAGATTTTCGCGCCGAGCTTGACCTCAATGGCAGCGGATTCATCAAACGTAACCATGGCCTCAGAGCCAGAGTCGGTCGTGTTCATGACACCTCGAATTACGAGGTGTCCAGTATCCCTGATCACATCAACCCTTTCTTGGTCAAGGGTCACAAAGTGTTCGACACTTGCACCGGTGTTCGGAAATCCACCTGCATCTACAAGCGCCGGAGCGATCAAGAACTCAGGGGCTGTAAACAAACTGTCTAACGCTTGGTAATTCGTGTCAAGAAAGACCACTTGCACTTCTCCGCCGAAGGGAAAAGTATTGGCCGTGTACAGCCGGAATTCCACCGAATCTACATTGTCAATGGTGCCCAAATCCAAACTCGTAGCAATGGTGTCGAGCACATTGAGATTTTGAATGTATCCGGCCAGAGGCAAAGTCAACTCCACGCCCACATCGATGCTGCTCTGGTTGGTCACGAAATTTGGTGCTTCCAAGGGCGGTGGTCCTTCAGGGTTGGCAGTGGCCTGCCCTGAGAACCTCGCAATCTGGGGTGCAGGGATGATAAGATCCAGCAGGTTAGAGTTTGTGTGGTCCAGCGTATACAACACTTCTTCTGGCTCAGAGGTCAAGCTGGCCTGTCCGGCCAACATAAACGTTTCATCAACCTCCAAATATATCAGCTCACCGGTGTCCAAATTCTCACTTACAACATCCCCAAGATCAAGCAGGGCGGGTACGCCAAAACTATTGGTCACCTTGAGGTCAACATAAATTTGATCAAAGCGGAAGTCATCCACTTCGAATGCATCACCGATCACAGTCACCTCAATGCTGTCTGTTTCAACTGCTATTTCCAAGCTTCCAAAGTCCCCGATCACATGTTGAAATTCCAATCCCGTCAACGTCACCAATACATCAAACCCGTCGCCTGGCTGTGAGACATAATCGGGGTTGTTCTCAATCAGCACTTCAGCAACAACAGTAACCTGGTTGTCATAGGGATCGTCTGGATGATCCGGTAAAATCCGATACCCCGCCAGATCTACATTTTCATCCAGATCCCCCAGCGAAGCATCGACATCCAGCGTATACGGATTTCCTGCAGGATCCTGCAGTTGCGGAATAACCACTGTTGCTGTCAAAAACTCCTCTGTCACAAAGTCCACATCCATATTCAGCGTTCCACTTAGAAGTAAAGCCTCGTCTACTCGAATGCCTGCTGGCTCCGTCTCAAGGCTGTATTCAAGTGTAACAGGAAAAGCAACCACACTGCCGCTTTCTACAACTGAAGCGTCGCTCACTGACAACGTGTGACCCAGTGAAATCTCTTGTTGCTCCAAGGTTAAAATGGAATCCAAGTCCAGCGAGAAGACCTCCTTGGAATAGGTCAGTGCATACTGACCTTGATTGCCAAAGGGAACAACCGTTGAATCCAATTCGGTCAACACATCATTTACTCCAAAAGAGGCGTGTGCGATGGGAACGGCGAGTATGGGCCTCCAATCGTCAACGTTTACCTCATCCAAGTCTTTCTGACAAGAAATCAGGGCAACAGTGAAAAAAACAGCCAGCCAGCCATAACTGCATCTTCTGCATTCGTCGGTGTGGGTCATAGGTCTCGTTTGGGTACATCAAAGGGCAACTTGCTCTCGAATGCAGTATCACAGAAGAAAGTTACCAATCTCGCATGAAATGTCTGAAAGACACTGTCTGACATTCGACGTCATATTCTACCTCAGAAACCGGATAATCCTCACTCCGAGACCCCTGCCAGGTCCAGCATGAACGCGTATTCCTTGGCGGTCTCCTTGTAGCGTTTCAGTCGCCCGGAGGCCCCGCCGTGGCCCGCTTCCATGTCGCAGGTCATCAGCAAGGCGTTGTTGTCGGTTTTGAGCTCGCGCATCAGGGCCACCCACTTGGCGGGCTCCCAATACTGCACTTGGCTGTCCCAGTAACCGGTGGTCACCAGCATGTTGGGGTAGTCCTTGGCCTCTACGTTGTCGTAGGGAGAGTAGGACTTCATGTAGTCGTAGTACTCCTTTTCGCGCGGGTCGCCCCACTCGTCCCACTCAAAGGTGGTCAGTGGAATGGTCTCGTCCAGCATGGTGGTAACCACGTCCACAAACGGCACAGCTGCCACAACACCAGCCCACATGTCAGGGCGCATGTTGACGATGGCACCCATCAGCAGGCCACCGGCGCTTCCGCCCATGGCAAAGACCTTGTCTGCGGCGGCGTACTTCTGCTCCACCAAGTGCTCGCTCACGTCAATGAAATCGGTAAAGGTGTTCTTCTTGTTGAGCAGCTTGCCGTTTTCGTACCACTGGCGGCCCATCTCTTGACCTCCGCGCACGTGCGCCAAGGCAAACACAAAGCCGCGGTCCAGCAGGCTCAAACGAGCGATCGAGAAGTAAGGGTCCATGGTGCTGCCGTAGCTCCCGTAGGCGTACACCAAAATGGGGGCCGAACCGTCCATCGGGGTATTCTTATGGTACACGATGCTCACGGGCACTTCCACGCCGTCGCGCGCAGGCGCCATGATGCGGTCCGAGATGTAGTTGTCCGGCGAGAAGTTCTCGTCGATCACCTCGTCTTGCTTCTTCACTTCTGACTCACGGGTGGCAAACGTGTAGTCGATGGTCGCACGTGGGCGGTTCATGGCCACATACGAGTAGCGCAGGGTTGGGCTGTCAAATTCAGGGTTGTACGCAGTTCCGGCGCTGTAGGCTTTGTCGGGGAACTCCATGTAGTAGTCCTCAGATCCGTCCCACTTCTTGATGCGCAGTTGCTTCAAACCGTCTTTGCGTTCATCCACCACCAAGTAATCTTTGAAGATTTCGATGCCTTCCAGGAAGACGTTGTCGCGGTGGGGCAACACCTCGGTCCAGTTGTCCATGCCGGGGTTTGAGACTGGGGTCTTGTCCAAGCGGAAGTTGGACGCACCGTCACGGTTGCTGATGATGTAGAAATCATCTCCGTAGTGCGACACGCTGTATTCGAGGTCGCGCTGGCGGGGTTGGATCACGTTCCACTCGCCATTGGGCGTGTTGGCGTCCAGGAATCGGTATTCGGTGGACAGGGTTTGGCTTGAACCGATGATCAGGTAGTCGTCGCTCTTGGTTTTGTACACGAAGCACGAGAAGGTCTCGTCGGTTTCTTCAAACACGAGTTCATCGGACGCGGGGTCGGTGCCGAGCACGTGCTTGTAGATGCGGTAGGCGCGCAAGGTCTCCTCGTCGCGGCGCGTGTAGAAGATGGTCTTGTTGTCGTTGGCCCAGGTGATGCCGCCGGTGGTGTTCTCGATGTAATCGGGAAGCTTTTCGCCGGTGGTCAAGTCCTTGAACTCAATGTTGTAGCGACGGCGCGACTGGGTGTCGGTGCTGTAGGCCAGCAGGTTGTTGTTGGTCGATACCGACGAACCTCCCAAAGAGAAATACGAGAGCCCGGCTCCCATCTCGGGTCCGTTGAGCATGATCTGCTCTTCGGCCTCCAGTGAGCCTTCTTTGCGGCAGATCAGCGGGTATTCCTGGCCTTCCTCGTAGCGCGAGTAGTACCAGTAGCCACGGCGCTGGTAAGGCAGCGACTCGTCGTTCTGCTTGAGTCGGCCAGTCATTTCGGTGTAAAGGGTCTCTTGCAGGCCTTCGGTGTGGGCCAGCATGGCGTCGCTGTAGTCGTTCTCGGCGTTCAGGTAGTCGATTACGTCTTGCGTCTGGCCATCGCGGGCGGAGTCCGAAGCCTCTTTTTGCTCGTCACTCAGACGCATCCAGTAGTAGTCGTCCTGGCGCACATCACCGTGGGTTTCCATCGGGTGCGCCACTTTCTTGGCTACAGGGGGTTGGGGCATGTTGGTGTCGTTGGAAGTTGTATCCGCCGCATCGCCGGCGGGTTCACAGGCAGCCAGCAATACACCGGCGCCAAACAGGAGGGCAAAACTACGTTTCATGAATCGTTCTGGTAGGGTCGTTGCAAAGTAGAGCTTACTCGCCTAGGTTCCTGTATTCGGAGGGGGTGGTTTTGGAAAGAATGGGAGACTTTGACCAGATGAGGTGCCCGCCTATGGGTGGGAATGTTTGGCCAAGGGTTGAGGCGGAGGGCGTAAGGGCGATCAGCTTCGAGGGCGGCCAATTCTAAGGAACCGGGCGCGCGCGTACCCCCACCCATGGGGGATCTACGGCCCCTTGCACAAAGTTGGGGTGCTCCAACCCCCAAGCCGGGAGTTACCCGCTTATACCCGAGTATACGCGCTTCTACACGGCTCTCACCCAACACTCGGACATAAAAAAAGAGGTCCGCGCAAGGCAGCCCTCTTTCTGAAACAGCAAAAGTGCTACACGAACCCGTCACGGTTCGCATTTATCGTTGTGTGGAGAATCGGATTCTCACTTGTCGTTGAAGATCCACATAAGTCCTTGGTTTACTTTTCGCGCCGAACAGCAGGCACTAAATCCAGGGTTTAACCCTGTTTCCTGTCTTCAATTTAGAGGTGCAAAGCCCGCAATCCCACGCCCAGAAGGCGAACGGGAAGGGTGAGTTGTTTTGCGGTCGAATTCAGGCCGGGAACGGATATGGACAATTCTGTGGAAAACCGTGGACTTTTCTGTGGGCGAAAAGTTGCAGGAAAAAGCCCCGTTGCGTTTGGGTGGAAACAAAGAATAGCTATATTTGCAGCCCTTTTTCAGATCCCCCGATCTGCGAAAAAACAGGAAAGAAATGGACAACCGCGCATATAAAACCGCCTCAGCCAACGCTGCTACCGTAGACAAGCAGTGGTTGCTGATTGATGCAGAAGGCCAAACCCTTGGCCGTTTGTGCAGCACCGTAGCAAGCCTGCTCCGTGGCAAGCACAAGACCAACTTCACCCCACACGTAGATTGTGGCGACAATGTGGTCATCATCAACGCTGAGAAAATTCAGCTCACCGGTAACAAGTGGGACCAAAAAGAGTACGTACGCTTCACTGGCTACCCAGGTGGTCAGCGCTTCCGCACTGCCAAAGAGCAGCACGAGCGCAACCCCATCTCTCTGGTAGAGAAGGGCGTGAAGGGCATGCTCCCCAAAAACCGTCTGGGCCGCGCGCTGTTCCGCAACATGCATGTATACGCCGGTGCTGAGCACAACCAAGCTGCTCAACAACCGCAAGAATTTAAGATCAACGCTTAAGCTGCTAAGCCATGGAAGTGATCAACACCTCAGGACGTCGTAAGAAAGCCATCGCTCGCGTTTACCTCTCAGAAGGTAAAGGTGACATTGTGATCAACAAACGCGACTACAAAGACTACTTCACCACTGGTGTGATGCAGTTCAAAGTACAACAGCCATTCGCCATTACTGAGACGACTGGTAAGTACGACGTAAAAATCAACGTAACCGGCGGTGGTACCACCGGTCAAGTTGAGGCGGCCCGTTTGGCCATCAGCAAAGCCCTGATCGAAATCAATCCCGAGTGGAAGCCTGCCCTCAAACTGGAAGGCCTCACCACCCGTGACCCGCGTATGGTTGAGCGTAAGAAATTCGGTCAGCCTAAGGCACGCAAGAAATTCCAGTTCAGCAAGCGTTAATCCGCTTACTGCCCTGGGCTTGTTTAGCATCCAAACCGGTTGGACCCTGCGCGCTTAACAGTGCGCTGGATACGCCAACAGGTTGCCGCTAAGAGAACGTAAACAAGTACACCTACATATGCCACGAGCAACTTTTGACGAACTCCTCGACGCAGGAGTGCACTTCGGTCACCTGAAGCGCAAGTGGAATCCCAACATGGCTCCGTACATCTTTACCGAGCAGAAGGGTATCCACATCATCGACCTCCACAAAACCGCTGTAAAGCTGGAAGAAGCGTGCAATGCCATCGAAAGCATTTCACGTTCTGGCAAGAAGATCCTTTTTGTTGCTACCAAGAAGCAAGCAAAAGGCATCGTTGCGGAAATGGTCGCTAAAACCAACATGCCATACGTTACCGAGCGTTGGTCGGGCGGTATGCTCACCAACTTCGCCACCATCCGTAAGTCGATCCGTAAAATGGGTCAGATTGACAAGATGAAAGGCGACGGCACTTGGGACACCCTCTCGAAGCGTGAGAAACTCTTCAAGGAGCGTCAAAAGGCCAAGCTCGAGAAAAACCTCGGCACCATTGCAGACATGACCCGTCTGCCAGCAGCTGTATTCGTGGTGGACATCACCAAAGAGCACATTGCTGTTGCGGAAGCCCAGAAACTCGGCATCCCGGTATTTGGCATGGTGGACACCAACTCGGATCCTTCGGTATGCGCATTCCCTATTCCTTCGAACGACGACGCATCGAAGTCGATCAGCAAAGTCATGGAGCACATTTGTGGTGCCGTGGTTCGCGGTCTGGACGATCGTCGCAACGAGCGCGAGAAGCGCGCCGCTGATGCCCCTGCACCAGCTGCTGCTGAAGCTCCAGCCGAAGAGAGCAAGGAATCGTAATTTCTTAACAACCCGTTTCCAACCAATTCTAAGCCGGTGAAGAATTTCGCCGGCACGGAATGAACCCCAATAAATTTTAGGGAGATGAAAATCACCGCATCTGACGTAAACAAACTGCGTCAAACCACCGGCGCTGGTATGATGGACTGCAAGAAGGCTTTGGTTGAAGCCGAAGGCGACTTCGATGCTGCCATCGACATCCTGCGCAAGAAAGGCCAGAAAGTGGCCGCCAAGCGTTCGGACCGCGACGCGACCGAAGGATTGGTATTAGCCAAGGCCAACGCTGACAACACCACCGGCGCTGTTATTGTGCTGAACTGCGAAACCGACTTCGTTGCGCGCAACGCAGACTTCGGTGCCGTAGCCGACGCCATCCTCAACACCGCAGTTGCTGAGAAGCCTGCAAACCTCGATGCTCTCTTGGGCATGACCTACCCTGGTTCGTCGCTCACCATCGCTGACAAACTCACCGAAGAAACCGGTAAGATTGGCGAGAAGATTGAGCTGTCTGCCATGGAAACCATCGACGCTGGCCAAGTGGTTGCTTACAACCACCCAGGCAACCAGCTCGCTGCCCTGGTTGGCTTCAACAACCAAACCGGCGACGACGTAGCCAAAGACGTTGCGATGCAAGTAGCAGCCATGGCTCCAGTAGGCGTAGATGAGGATTCAGTACCTGCCGACGTGGTAGCCAAAGAGCTCGAGATTGGCAAGGAGCTGGCCATCCAAGAAGGCAAGCCTGCTGAAATGGCTGAGAAAATCGCGCAAGGCCGCCTGAAGAAATTCTTCAAGGAGTCGACCCTGCTCGCCCAGCCGTTCATCAAAGACAACAAGAAGTCCATCAAGCAATACCTCAGCGAGAACGGTGAGGGCTTGACCGTGACTGAGTTCCGTCGCTTCTCGCTCAACTAACCCTGAGCGAACCCCATATTGAAAGCCCCCGCTGCCTCGCAGTGGGGGTTTTTTATGCCCTAAGGCAGCAACTGCAACCACTCCAACACCGCCCCCACAGTTTCCCCATTCCCTGAGGGGCCTTGGGCGCTTGCTACAGGGGTTCAGGCACAACAGGGCCACAGCGGCCAGAGAAGCGTGCGCACGGGAGTTCGATTTGGGTTGAAAATCGGGATCGGTTTCGAATGCCTTCGGTTCCCTGTTTTTTTGGCATCTTCGCTCCCGAACTTCGGCAAAGCTATCGGATCCATGAAGTACAAACGCGTTCTACTCAAACTCAGCGGCGAGGCCCTGATGGGCACCAAAGAGTTTGGCATCGATCACTCCCGCCTGGTGGAATACGCCGAGCAAATCCGCGAAGCGGTGAATGCTGGCGTAGAAATGGCCGTTGTGGTGGGCGGTGGTAACATCTTCCGCGGCATCCAAGGCCAAGAAGGTGGCATCGAACGCACCCAAGGGGACTACATGGGCATGTTGGCCACCATGATCAACTCCATGGCCCTGCAAAGCGCCCTGGAAAAACAGGAGCTCAAAACCCGTTTGCTGTCGGCCATCGAAATGAAACAGATCGCCGAGCCGTTTATTCGACGCCGGGCTGTGCGCCACCTGGAAAAAGGCCGTGTGGTCATTTTTGGTGCAGGAACCGGCAACCCGTTTTTCACCACCGACTCCGCCGCATCACTGCGCGCAGTGGAAATCAATGCCGATGTGATCCTGAAAGGCACGCGAGTTGATGGGGTGTACAGCGCAGACCCTGAAAAGGAACCCACCGCTGAACGCTTTGACACCATCAGCTTTGACGAAGTCCTCCAGCGCCGCTTGAAAGTGATGGACACCACCGCTTTCACCCTGTGCCAGGAAAACAACCTGCCGATTGTGGTCTTCGACATGAATACCCGCGGCAACCTGATGAAGCTGTTGAGCGGCGAAAACATGGGAACCCTGGTCCACTGACCCAGGGCTATTAAAAACCGGAAAAAGGAGCACGCAATGACTGAAGAAATCCAAATGGCCCTCGACCACGGCCGTGAACAAATGGACAAAGCGCTGGATCACCTCCGCGCTGAACTGAACAAGATTCGCGCTGGCAAAGCCCACCCGTCCATGTTGGGCGGCGTTCAAGTGGATTACTATGGCTCCATGACCCCCTTGAGCCAAGTGGCCAACGTGAGCACCCCAGACCCCCGCACCTTGACGGTACAGCCGTGGGAAAAAGGCATGCTCGATCCCATTTCAACCGCCATCATCAATGCCAACTTGGGACTCAACCCCCAAAACAACGGCGAGGTGATCATGATCAACGTCCCCACCCTCACCGAGGAGCGCCGTAAAGACTTGACCAAAATGGTCCGCGCCGAAGGCGAACACGCGAAGGTATCCATCCGCAACGCCCGCAAGGAGGCCAACGACGCCATCAAAGCCGAGAAGGACGATGGCCTCAGCGAGGACATGGCCAAAAAGGCCGAACAACAAGTTCAGGACCTGACCAACCAGTATGCGAAAAAGGTGGACGAAATCTTGGAGGCCAAAGAGGCCGACATCATGACCATCTGATCAATCCCGCACCCCGACCTTGTGGCGTCACTGTGTTTCGCGGTGAGTGAGCGGGAGAGCGTGTGCAAACTATAACAGGGATGCGGCTTTGCGGCGAGCAGCCCCATCCAAGGCCACGTATTCCTCGAGGGTAGGTTTTTCCGGAGAAGGCACCGTTTCGAGGCACGTTTCCACCACGTCGCTCATCTGTAAAAAGCCCACGCGGTCCTCCAAAAAAGCTTGTACCACTACCTCGTTGGCTGCGTTCAAGATGCAGGGTGCGCCTCCTCCGGTGCGCATGGCGGCGTAGGCCAAATCCAAGTTGCGGAAGGTCAGGCGGTCGGGCGCTTCAAAATGCAGTTCAGGGTAATCCAAGAAATTGAAGCGCGGGAAGTCGCTCTTGAGCCGTTGGGGGAAGCCCAACGCGTACTGGATGGGCAACTTCATGTCGGGCAAGCCCATTTGCGCCTTCATAGAGCCGTCCTCAAACTGGACCACTGAGTGGATGATGCTCTCGCGGTGCACCACCACATCAATCTGATCGGGTTGTAGCGAAAAGAGCCACTTGGCCTCGATCACCTCTAACCCTTTGTTCATCAGGCTCGCAGAATCGATGGTGATTTTGGCACCCATGTCCCAGTTGGGGTGCTTGAGGGCTTGGGCCTTGGTTACGGTGGCCAGCTCTTCGCGGTTGCGTCCGCGGAAAGGGCCCCCTGAGGCCGTGAGGTAAATCTTTTCGATGGGGTTGTTCCACTCCCCGGCCAGGCATTGGAAAATGGCAGAGTGTTCGGAGTCCACAGGATACAGGTTGACCCCTTTGGCTTTGGCTGCAGCTGTGACCAGTTCGCCAGCCACCACCAAAGTCTCCTTGTTGGCCAAGGCAATGTGTTTGCCGGCCTCGATGGCGCTCATGGTGGGGCGCAAACCCGCAAAACCGACCAACGCGGTGAGCACAATGTCCACCTCATCCATGGTGACCACATCCACCAAAGCTTTGGGACCGCAGTAGGTCTTGATGCCTTCGTTCCACAGCGCTTCACTGAGCTCGTCGTAACGGCTTTCGTCGCCGATGACCACACAGTTGGGTTTGAACTCACGGGCTTGGGCCAGCAACAAATCGGCGTTGCGGCCAGCGGTGAGCACTTCAATGCGGAAGGTGTCGGGATGGGCGCGGACAACGTCGAGCGCTTGGGTTCCGATGGATCCAGTGGATCCGAGGATGGCAATGCCTTTTACAGGTGTATTCACGGGAATTCGAAAATAATGAAACACCCCCGCCCGCCGCGGGTTCAAATCATTCGGCAGGCATCCACGGATTCTGGCAGCGCTCGGCGCATGGGTTCCTCGTCGGGCGGATCTCCAAGAACGCAATACGTACCGCGTTGTCCGGGCCCGTGGCATTTCTGCGAGCATGTTGCGCCGCCAACAGGACTTCTAGCCGCGTATACCCGCGTATACCCGGGTATAAACGCTTCTACTCGGCTTGGGTCTGAAGCCCTCCCCTTCTTTGCCGCTCAACCAATTCAAACGCTTATGTCACAAGCAATTCGCAACCAGGTTCAGTTGATCGGCCACCTCGGCGATGATCCCGTAACCAAACAACTCGACGGCGGCAAACAGGTCACCAACATGCGCCTGGCCACCAACCATTCCTTCACCAACGCCCAAGGCGAAAAAGTGGACCACACCGACTGGCACAACATCGTGCTCTGGAACAAGACCGCCGAAGTGGCGGCCAAATTCCTCAAGCGCGGCTCAGAAGTGGCCATCCAAGGCCGGTTGACCACCCGCTCCTACGAGAAGGACGGCCAAACCCGCTACGTCACCGAAGTGTTGGGCTCAGAAATGCTCCTGCTCGGCAAGCGCGAAGGATAAGCCTTGCGGCCGGGCCCACAGCGGGTCCGGCCGCTTGTTTAGACCGGTTCAAAATTAGCCGTGTGTCCTGCATACACCTACATCGGCAAACAACCTGCCGGTGCGGGCTGCAGAAAGTCGGTTGCGGCTTCAACAATTGAAGCACTGGTGGGTTACTCCTGTAAAAACCATCCGAGATCGCTGCGCACCTTTGGGCGAACGCTGTTGGGGATTACTTTTGCCTGCAGCAGTATTAACGCGCTTGATATGAGTAAATCTGTACTCCTGAACTCCTCGATTGCGAAAAAGTATTGGATGGCCTTTACAGGTCTTTTTTTGTGCCTGTTTTTGGCCGGTCACCTCGCCGGTAACTTGCAGCTCTTCATCCCCGGTGAAGCGGGCCGCCTCCAATTCAACGAATACGCCTTGTTTATGACCACCAACCCGGCGGTCAAGGTGCTTTCGTATGTGACTTATTTCAGCATCCTGTTCCACGCCATTGATGGCATTTTGTTGACCGCGCAAAACCGCAAGGCGCGTCCGGTCAAGTACGCCTACAACAAGCCGGGTGCAAACTCGTCTTGGGCCTCGCGCAACATGGCGCTGCTCGGCACGGTGTTGCTGGCCTTCATCGCCACCCACATGACCAACTTCTGGGCGAAGATGCACTTCGCAGAAATGCCCAAGCAGGATGTGGTGGACGAAAACGGCGTGGTCACCGGACAAATCAAAGACCTGTACACCATTGTCATCGAGTTCTTCAACCCCGCGGCCAACAGCTTGGCGCTTGTGGCGTTGATTTTCTACGTGCTTTCCATGGTGGCCATCGGATTCCACCTCTGGCACGGCTTCCAAAGTGCATGGCAGTCGATCGGTGTCAACCACAAAAAGTACACGCCCATCATTCGCACCGCGGGCAAGGCATATAGCGTGCTTGTCCCCGCACTTTTTGCGGCGATTCCGGTTTATATTTTCATGGTGCTGGCCTAAGGCCGGATCCCGACGAACTTCGAAGAACCCATTGTTATGACCTTCGCTTCACACATTCCGAACGGGCCCCTCACCGACAAGTGGGAGGAGCACAAAAACAACATCCGCCTGGTCAACCCGGCCAACAAGCGCCTGATCGACATTGTGGTCGTGGGCACCGGTTTGGCGGGCGCCTCTGCAGCGGCCTCGTTTGCAGAGATGGGCTACAATGTCAAGGCTTTTTGCTTCCAGGATTCTCCACGTCGCGCACACTCGATCGCGGCGCAAGGGGGCATCAACGCAGCCAAGAATTACCAGAACGACGGTGACTCGGTATACCGCTTGTTCTACGATACCATCAAGGGTGGGGACTACCGCTCACGCGAGGCCAACGTGTACCGTTTGGCACAAGTGTCGGCCAACATCATTGACCAGTGTGTGGCGCAAGGAGTTCCCTTTGCGCGCGACTACGGCGGCCTGTTGGACAACCGCTCGTTTGGTGGTGTACTGGTATCACGTACGTTCTACGCCAAAGGCCAGACCGGTCAGCAGCTGCTGCTGGGTGCCTACAGCGCACTCTCGCGCCAGATCTCCAAAGGCAAGGTGAAGATGTACAACCGCCACGAGATGATGGACGTGGTGGTCGACGGCGACAAGTGCCGCGGCATCATCGCTCGCAACTTGGTCACCGGCGAAATCGAGCGCCACGGAGCGCACGCCGTCGTACTCGCCAGTGGTGGATACGGCAACGTGTTCTTTTTGTCGACCAACGCCATGGGCTCAAACGTATCGGCGGCTTGGAAGGCGCACCGCAAAGGCGCGCTGTTTGCCAACCCTTCGTTCACCCAAATTCACCCGACCTGCATTCCCGTCTCGGGCGATTACCAATCGAAACTCACCCTGATGTCGGAGTCGCTGCGTAACGACGGCCGCATCTGGGTTCCCAAACACAAAGCCGACGTCACCGCCATCCGCGAAGGCAGCAAGCGTCCGGTAGACATCGCCGAAGAAGACCGCGATTACTACCTCGAGCGCCGCTACCCTTCGTTCGGTAACCTTGTGCCGCGCGACGTGGCCTCGCGCGCCGCTAAGGAGCGTTGCGACGAAGGCTTTGGCGTAAACAAAACCGGTGAGGCGGTATTCCTGGATTTCTCCAGCGCCATCACCCGCTACGGCAAAACCGAAGCCAACATCCAGGGCGAACCCAATGCCTCGGATGCCCGCATCCAAGAACTGGGCACCGCTGTGGTGCGCGCCAAGTATGGCAACCTGTTCCAGATGTACGAGAAGATCACCGACGACAACCCGTACCAAACCCCCATGAAGATCTACCCCGCGGTGCACTACACCATGGGCGGCCTTTGGGTGGACTACAACTTGATGACTTCGGTGCCTGGTTTGTACGCCGCAGGCGAGGCCAACTTCTCGGACCACGGCGCCAATCGCCTGGGCGCATCTGCTCTGATGCAAGGGTTGGCGGACGGGTACTTTGTGATCCCTTACACCATTGGTGATTACCTCGCGGACGACATCCGTACCGGCGAGATCAGCACCGATACCCCTGCGTTTGCCGAGGCTGAAGCCAGCGTGCGAAAGCAAATCACCGCCTTCATCGAAAACAACGGCGACACGCCGGTGGATGACTTCCACCGCCGACTGGGTCGCATCATGTGGGACAAGTGCGGCATGGCCCGCAACGCCCAAGGCCTGCAAAGCGCCATCCGCGAAATCCAAGCCCTGCGCGAGGAGTTCTACAAGAACGTGCGCGTACCGGGAACCGCTGACGGTCTCAACCCAGAGCTTGAAAAAGCCATGCGTGTGGCCGACTTCCTCGAACTCGGCGAGCTCATGTGCCACGACGCACTGGAGCGCAACGAGTCCTGCGGCGGTCACTTCCGCGAGGAGTACCAAACTGAAGAAGGCGAAGCCCTGCGCGACGACGAGAACTACACCTTCGTGTCCGCCTGGGAATTCACCGGCACCCCTTCAGAAGCCAAGCTTCACAAGGAAGAGTTGGTGTTTGAGAATGTTGAATTGAAACAACGCAGCTACAAGTAAGCTGCCCGAATGTGAACGCTATGAACCTCACGCTCAAAATCTGGAGACAAGCCGGCCCCAAGGCCAAAGGCAAGATGGTAACCTACCCGGTAACTGACATTTCCCCGGACATGTCATTCCTGGAGATGATGGATGTGCTCAACGATGAGCTCGTGCGCAAAGGCGAAGAACCGGTTGCATTCGACCACGATTGCCGTGAAGGCATTTGTGGCATGTGCAGCATGTTCATCAATGGCGAGGCCCACGGTCCTTCACGCGAGGTGACCACCTGCCAGCTGCACATGCGTTCGTTCAAGGACGGCGAGACCGTTTACATCGAGCCGTGGCGCGCCGCCGCGTTCCCTGTCATCAAAGACTTGGTGACCGACCGCAGTGCCTTTGACCGCATCATCCAAGCCGGAGGCTACGTGTCGGTGAACACCTCGGGCAACACCCAGGACGCCAACGCCCTGCCCATCCCCAAAGAAGACGCAGACAAAGCGTTTGACGCAGCCACATGCATCGGCTGTGGTGCATGTGTGGCTACCTGTAAAAACTCGTCAGCGATGCTGTTCACCTCGGCGAAAATCTCGCAACTCGCGCTGCTGCCCCAAGGCGAGCCCGAGCGCGACCGCCGCGCCCTGCGCATGGTGGAACAAATGGACAAGGAAGGCTTTGGCAACTGCACCAACACCGGCGCGTGTGAGGTGGAGTGTCCCAAAGGCATCAGCTTGGAAAACATCGCCCGCATGAACCGTGAGTTCCTGCGCGCTGCGGTGACCTCTGAAGGCTGATCTCACCCCTAGAAACTTCAATGCCCGCTCTTGCAGCGGGCTTTTTTGTTTTGGGCCCGACTAAACGTGCGGGCCCTTTGATTGTTGATAGGGTGTATGAACTTGCATTCCACGCCCTCTGCCCCCGCCGAAAACTCGGCCTCCGCAGGCCCCTTGCGCGACCGCATTCAAGCCTTGGCCAATCACCTCAGTGAAGGCCTCTACGAACGCGACGAAGTCATGCGCTTGGCGCTGCTGACAGCCATTGCGGGGGAAAGCCTGTTTTTGCTCGGCCCCCCTGGAGTGGGCAAAAGCCTGGTGGCCCGCCGGCTGAAGCACGCCTTTGCCGACGGCAAAACATTTGAGTACCTGATGACTCGGTTCTCCACACCTGATGAGGTGTTTGGACCCATTTCCATCAAGCGCCTCAAGGAAGACGACCGGTACGAGCGCCTGACCGAGAACTACATGCCCGATGCCAGCGTGGTGTTCCTGGACGAGATCTGGAAGGCGAGTTCCTCCATCCAAAACGCGCTGCTGACCATCATCAACGAGCGGGTGTACCGCAACGGCCAACAGGAAACCCCGGTAAACATCCGCGCCATTCTCACCGCCAGCAACGAATTACCCCCTAGAGGCGAAAGCTTTGGGCCACTTTGGGACCGCCTGTTGGTGCGGTACGATGTGGAAGGCATCCAGAACGGCCAGCATTTCCGCGCCATGATCACCGACACCTCCGAGGTGTACGCCGACCCCATCCCTCCGGCCCTCAAGATCACCGAAGCCGAGCTTGACCAGTGGAACACTGACATCCAAGCGGTGATCATTCCCGATGAAGTCCTGGCATCGTTGGAAGCCATCAAGCAACGCCTGGAGGCCTGGAACGCCAAAAAAGGCAGCGCCGACCCCATTCTGGTGTACGACCGGCGTTGGAAGAAAATCATCCGCTTGCTGCGCACCTCGGCATTCCTGCACGCGCGCAATCAAGTAGACCTCATGGACCTGTTCTTGGCGGTGCACTGCCTGTGGAACCGCCCCGATCACCTACCTGTGATCCGCGAAATCATTGCACGCACCATTCGCGAGCACGGGTACAGCATTGCTCTGCCTCTTGGTCAATTCATGCGCGAGATAGAAGCCTTTGAGCAGGAAGTCGAGGAAGAAATCACCGTGGCCATCACCGAGGAGCGCGAAGTGCTCAGCCCGGTGGATGACATCTACTACCAGTTGGTCAAACCCGACGCCCAATTCGAAGGCGTGCTGGTCAAGGTCAACGACTTCAACAAACTGCAGGTGGGCGCCTTTGAGGTGACCAATCTGTACAACTCGGAAGGCAACCTGGTCAACCGGCTTTCGGCGGCCAAGTCTTTGGAGGCCTTCAGTTTGGTAGTGCAACACAACTCGCGCGAGCACACCTACCGCTTGCGCACGCACAAAACCGAAACCTCGCGCCGCATCAAGCGTGAGGCGCACCCTCGACTTGTGCAGCACTGGAACAGCCGTTTTGACGCCCTGCGCGGTGACTTGAAGGCCGCCTTGGGCAAGTTGGAGGCCGTGCAACCCCAGCATTGGCACGGCATGCACGAGCACTTGTTTACCAGTCGTCACCTAGCCCCGTTGGTCAAAGCCAACTTGGAAGAAGTCACCGAGCAACTCAAAGCCCTTGAACTCCGTCTGGAGAAAACACGCTTCGCCTATGAGCAAGGTTGAGCTGCCCGAAGCCCTGCGCGTTGAGCTGGCCGAGGCCGTGGACCGCTTTGTGGCCTACGGCGGCGTTTTGGACCGCCAAACCCGGCGCTACATGGCCGCTTGGATTCAGGAAAAGCTCATTCCAGGCGTGGCCGATCTGGAGGGGTTGGACCCGGACTACTTCAAGCATTTTCAGTCCGCCATTGGCGACATCCTAGAAAATGCCTTACTGCAAGAAATCTGCGGGCGCCACACCCACTTGGCCGTGCAAGTCGCCGGAGACATGTTGGTGTGGTTCCGGCGCACCTTTGCCAAGCTGGAGGAAGAACACCCGCACACCACCGAAGAAACCGACCTGGGCAGCTGGACCGTGCGCCCCATGCGCCATGTGTTGGACCGTTGGGAGCAGTTTCGCAAGGCGCTGTCCAACTGGTACACCTCCGATGAGATCGACCCTGCATACCATACCGCACAAGTACTTGAACTGCGCAATGGCGGACCGTACGCGGATTTGACCGCCTCACAGCAAGAAACCCTCGGGCGTTTGTTTGACGATTTGCTGCGGCAATGGGACGCGCGCTTGCAGGTCAACATTCTGGCCTTCCGCCTCAAACAAGCCCAACCCGAGATCGAAACGCTTGGCGAAAACCTGTTGGGCAAGGCCCATGAATTCAAGCAACTTGATGAGCTCATCGAGCCCTTTGCGGATTACGCCTCGCGCTATTGGGATTTGAGTAGGGATTTGTGGTCCAACCAGAGTTTTGATGTGATCGCCAAGTACCGGGATTTGCTGGACAAAGAGGACGAACTGCGCAAGCTGGCCGACATGCTGGGCAAACTCCGCCAAGCCGAGCTCATCACCGAAGAAGAGACCTTCACCCAAACCGTCGAACACCGCGCCGAAATCAACGACCCCAACCGCAAAGAAGAAGTCATCGGCATCTTTGAAAGCAGCGACCTGAACCACTTGGTAAGCTCCGAAGTGGCCCTGTTGTCAGCGCCCGAAACCGAGAGCGTCTTCCTCAAGCGCTTCGCAGAAAAAGCACTTCTCACCCAGGAGTTCGAGACCCGGGTGACCACCACCGATACCGAAGAGGAGCACACCACCTTCCAGCGCACCAAAAAAAAGGAGAAGGGCCCATTCATTGTGTGCGTGGACACCTCTGGCTCCATGGAAGGCGAGCCGGAGCAAATCGCCAAGGTGTTGTGTTTTGGGATCATGAAAATGGCCAGCGCCGAAAACCGCAGGGCCTACCTCATCAACTTCTCCACCGGGGTGCAGACCTTGGACCTGCTCAACATTGCCGACCACGTGGACACCCTCGCGCACTTTTTGCAGATGTCTTTCATGGGCGGCACCGACATATCCTTGGCCCTGCACGAGGCCCTCGAACAGCTGCAGGAGCACCAATACGAGGATGCCGACGTGTTGGTCATCTCGGACTTCATCATGTACAAATTGGACCAGGAGGTGGCGCGGCGCATGGCCTTCCAACAGGTCAACCACAACACCAAATTCCACAGCTTGATCATCACCGACGAAGGCAACCCGGCCATCATCGACCTGTTTGACAACGTGTGGCTTTACGACCCCAAGGAAAAGGGAATTTTCAGAAGCATTCGTGAGGATGTGAGTACCCTGATGCGCCGCAAAGATTAGCGGTTGGGCGGCTCACGCAAAGTCGAATGACTGCGGAAGCCGTTGGGTTCAATGTAGCGTCCGGCCTCGCGTTCGTCAGGGCGGGCGGGGCGGATGAACAGGATTTGGCCCTCAAACCACAGGTCTTTGCCTGACATGGCGTGGTTGCAATCCACCACCACGTAGGTCTCGGTTTTCTCTTGGATGCGGCCGGCAAGGATCTCGCCGGTTTTGCGTTGCATTTGGATCAGGTCGTCCACGTCCCAGTTCTCAAAGGGGTATCGCGGATTCTCCTGCAACTCGTCGGCGAACACCTGGTGCACCTCCTGAGGATTGTGCGCGCCATAGGCATCGGCAGCTGCGATCTTGAACGCAAACTGCTGGCCCTCGCTCAAGGCGCCGATGTTCTCTTCAAACACCGGCAGCATGGCACCCGAGCCAAACAGGAACTTGAGCGGCCACATCTCGTCCATCTCTTCCAACATGGGTCCTTCGGGACCGCCGTCGTGCAGGCGGTACTTCATTTCGATGATCTTGCCGGGGCTGGCCTTTTTGTCTTCCATACCCCACTAACAAGTCTGCCCCCGGTAAGGTTTGGCCCGCGCACCTTGCTTATCTTCACGAGTAGCTATGGATCTCAACCCCGTTGTCCTTTCCATCCCCATCTTCTTTGTGCTCATTGGCATTGAGCTGGTGTACGATGCTGTTCAGAAAAAACGCTCTGGGCAGGCCCTGTACCGCTGGAACGACAGCTTCACCAACATTTCCTGCGGGATCATCGATCAGGTCACCGGGGTATTTGCCAAGGTGTTCACCGTGTTCATGTACGCCGCCACCTTTGCCTTGTTTGAGGGCATGCGTGGTTACGAGCTGCCGCTGAACGGGTGGACGTTTGCGGCCACCTTTGTGGTGGGGGACTTTTTCTATTACTGGTCGCACAGGTGGAGTCACCAAGTGAACCTGTTTTGGACCGGGCACGTGATTCACCACCAAAGCGAGGAATACAACCTCAGTGTGGCCTTGCGCCAAGGCGCATTTCAAAAAGTGCTGATGTTTTGGATTTACCTGCCCATGGCGGCCTTGGGCTTTCCGGTGGAGTACTTCATTTCAGCCATGGCGTTCAACTTGCTGTACCAGTTTTGGATCCACACCGAGGCCATCCGCAGCTTGGGCCCGTTGGAGTGGGTGCTGAACTCGCCTTCCCATCACCGCGTGCACCACGGCCGCAACCCCCAATACATCGACCGCAACCACGCCGGGGTGTTCATCGTGTGGGACCGCCTGTTTGGCACCTTCGCACCCGAAGGCGAGCGCGTGGTCTACGGCATCACCCGCCCCACCGAAACCTTCAACCCGGTGCTTGCGCACGTGCAGCCGTTTGTGCGCTTGGCCCAAGACGTGCGTCGCATTCCTTCTTTTGGGGACCGCCTGAAATTCCTGTTCAAATCCCCGGGCTGGTATCCCGCAAGCCTCGGCGGGCCGCAGGCCCCGCCCCCCACCCAACACGCCACCAAATTCGACTGGCGCTTGCCCAAGGCCACCAACGCCTACCTGTTTGCGCAGTATGTGCTTTTGATTGCGGGAACCTCAGTGTTCTTGTTTGGGCTGGACTTGTTTTCGCCGTGGGCCAAGGCTGGGTTTACGCTGTGGATTCTGTTCTCATTGCTCAGCATGGGGCTGGTATTCGACCGCCGCACAACCGGGCGCGGCACCGAAATCTTTCGCTGGTGTTTGATGGTAGGACTGGCCGGTGCAGCACTCTTCGCTGGCACCTTGTCGCTGGTCTTTGGAGCGGTGCTGACGGTGGCCGTTGGATCGCTGCTGTGGCAAGCCTACCTTTGGCGGTCGTGAATCCCCGCTTGTTTTCCTCCGTCTATTTCGTGCTGCTGGCCGTGCATCTGGCTGTGATCGCCGAAGTGCTGCCCGCCGTGTTGCTCCCCTTTACCAAACTGTCGTTGGTGACGGCCTTGCTCGTTTTTGCAGGCACCCAATGGCGCCGCTTTGCTGCCCACCGCGGGTGGAAGCTCCTGACGGCAGGGCTGGCGCTCAGTTTGTTGGGTGATGGATTGCTGCTGGGTGAGGGCGAAAGCTGGTTCACCGGCGGATTGGTGGCCTTTCTGCATGCCAACGTGTGCTACGCCATCTGCTTCAAAGACGCCCGCGAAGACAACCACGAGATCCCAGTTGCGCAGAAATACCTGCTGATCACCCTGGGCATGGTCATGGTGGGAATTGCAGTGTTGCTCTTCCTCCACAAAAGCCTGGAAAGCATGCTGGCACCGGTGGCCCTATACATCTTGGTGATCACGGTCATGGCCGTGCGTGCCATCAATCGGTTCCGCAAGGCCTCCGAACGCAGTTACGGGCTGGTGCTGCTCGGCGCGGTACTGTTTATGGTGAGCGACACTATTCTAGCCACCCACACCTTCAAAGGGGAATTGGATTGGGCACCGCTAGCCATCATGGCCACGTACGGGGTGGCCCAATGGGGCATTGCCCTAGGCATTCACGCTTTTTACGACGCGAATCAGGCCTGACGGCCAAACGAGAAGCGGTAATTGATGGTCTTGCCCGGTTGGTATTCCTCCGGGTTGAGCTTGATGCGTTCGAGGCGCGCGGCCACGTACTTGATGAGCTCGGGGTTGTTGGACTTGATTTCAAGGATGTCCACTTTCCCTTCGGTGTCGATGCGGAAGCTCACCTCCACGATGCCCTTGAGGCGATCGGGGGTATTGATGAACTGGGTGGGGGTTTGCGTGGAATCCTTGGCGGCCTCTTCTACCTGCTGTGACTGTCCCTTCTGACCGCCTCCTGAATCACCGGCAAACGCCTGGCACTGCATCATCAATGCAGCGACAAAAAGCATCAGGATGGTCTTGAGACTTGTCTTCATGGTTTCTAAGGTGTTCGGACGTAGGACGCCCGACGCGGTTAAAAGTTACACATTAGGGACACCGAACTTTTGAAAACGTTGGCATCGGTCCCCCAATTTGGGTTAACGTCTCAACAAAAACGGGGCCATTTTGGTTCGGATCAGCTCTTTTTTTCGATCCGAAATCGGCACCTGTTTTTCGTCCTCCATTTTGCACCAACCCCCTGAAAATGAGGCGTGTTTGACCTGGAATAGGTTGACCACAAACGAGTGGTGGGTACGCACAAAAACATCGGTAGGCACCTCGGATTGCAGTTTTTTCAAACTTCTGCCAATCAGCACCGGATCGGTGTGACCCCGCAGGTGTGCCCACGTATAGTTGCCACTCGCCTCAAAAAACACCACCTCGCGCCACGCCAAACTGTCGCTGTCAGAAATGCGCAAAAGCGAAGGATAACTCGCGCGCGCGTGCCAGTGTTCTTCTACGCGGGTGACCGAAGCCTCCACCTCAGAAGGGTCCACCGGCACCAACAGGTAGTCCAAAATCCCTTGACGGATGCCCGGAACGGAATAGGACGTGTCTTCGGCCAACCACACCATGGGGGCCTGCAAGGCATGCTGGGAGGCGTACGCCCCTTCCACCCACAACGCATCCACGTTGCGCAATGCGCCTTCCTGGTGCACCTCCCCCACCTCCACCTTCCAGGCGGGACGGAATTGCTGCAACAGGGTGCATAGGGCCTCGGCCACCGGGGCAATACTGTGCTGTACGACCACCCTCCATTGGGCACCGGACTGATTGGCTTGTGATCCTAACTCACTCATTATCTGGCTACTAAAAAATATTTCGTCACCTGCTGTAACGAATTTCGAGGGGTGCGCGTCCCACATTCAAACGACGAAACATGCACACCAACAAACACATACTCCCCGTGCTTACCGTCCTGTTTCTGCTGACAGGTATCCAGGCTACTGCACAAGAAGAAGGAGGGGACACCACCCGCGTTTCCCTCGGCGACATGAAAGTGATCATCATTAACGGCGACGACGGACAGGACTCCTCGTTCGTGAACATCGAAGATATGGTGGACGAAGATTACGACGGCGGCGACGAAGAACTCACCCACTGGGGCGGCGTTGACCTGGGCGTAAACTTCCTGATGAACGCCAACAACGAAATGAACTTCGAAGGCGAAGACGCCTGGTTGGACCTCAACCACGCCCGCTCACTCAACTGGAGCATCAACGCCTTTGAGAAGAAGATTAAGATCATTGGCAACTACGCCGGCATCGTCACAGGACTCGGTGTAGGTTGGAGCAGCTACACCTTCCGCGACAGCGTGCGCCTGCAGACCTCTACCCTGGTCGACGGCCAAACCGTTGAAGGCATTTCTGCGGCCTACGACAGCTCGGTGAGCTACACCAAAAACAAGCTGCGCGTTACCCAGCTCAAGATTCCCGTGCTGCTGGAATTCAACACCAGCAAGGACGCCGACCGCAGCTTCCACCTCTCAGGCGGTGTGGTAGGTAACTGGAACTTCAGCAACGTCTACAAGCGCAAGTACGAAGTGGACGGCGCCGCACACAAAGACCGCACAAAGGGCAACTACCACGTCCGCGACCTCTCGGCAGATGCCATGGTGCGCGTGGGCTACGGCAACCTAACACTCTTTGCCCAATACGGACTCCTCTCACTGTTCGAAGACAACAAAGGCCCAGAGGTGTACCCACTGACCATGGGAATCGCCATCAGCAACTGGTAAACCTTGCAAGGAAGCTGGTCACACACAGCGATACAGTTATGTTTGAGGAAGGGCCCCGCCGCAAGGTGGGGCCTTTCTGATTTTGGGAACCAGGCGCTACACCAACACCACCTCATCCTCTTCCAACAGCTGCTCGCCGCGGAACTTGAGCACGAGTTGGGCCACGGTCACCACGTCTTTTTTGCAGTAGCGTTCGATGCGCTCAAGGTCGCGTTCCTCCCAGTAGACGTGGCCCACTTGGGAGCCGTCGATGTCGTCCTTGGGGGTGGGGATGCCAAACACCTGGGCCAGCAGTTTGAGTGAAGTGTAGTTCTTGAAATCGCCAAACTTCCAGAGCTCCATGGTGTCCAAATGGGGCACCTCCCACGGCTTTTTGCCGGCAATGTTGAGCATGCGCGGCAATTCCAACCCCTGAATGAGCATGCGCCGTGCGATGTAAGGAAAGTCGAACTCTTTGCCATTGTGCGCACAAAGCACGTGGCCTGAGAAGTTGAAGTGGCTGTTGAGCAGGTCCGCAAACTCCTGCAGGAGCTGGGCTTCATCCTCGCCGTAGAAACTGGTCACGCGAAACCGGCGTTCCCCAAAACTCTGCGCAAAGTACCCCACGCTGATGCACACGATTTTGCCAAACTCGGCGTAGATGCCTGCGCGGCCGTAGCTCTGGCTGAGGGTGAGGTCGTCGCGCTCGCGGATCCACTTGGATTTGTCCGACCAGAGGGCTTGCCAATCGGCGTCCAAATCGTCAAAATGACGTGCGGCAGAAACGGTTTCGATGTCTAAAAACAGGACGTTGTCCAATTCGAGTTGGCGAAGCATGCGCTTGAAGTTTGGTGCAAACTACACCCGGGGGTTCGTAATGGACGTACGGTGGAGGTGGCATTTTGTGAATGACTTACTTGATCAACACCCCACGCTTGCCCACAATCGGCAGCTCCACCGCGTACTTGTCCGAGATGCTTCCCGGCACAAACACGTAGCGCTTGTCGTACAAGGTGTCGCCCCTAAAGTAGGTCACGAAGTACTCGTTGCTGAGGTCGAACATCTCGGCCATGATGGGCTCCACGGCCATGTAGCTTTGGGCGGGGAGTTCCTGGCGGAAGAAGCGCAGTTCTGAGGTTTTGACCTCGTTGCCTTCGCGCTGGCCAAAGCCGCTGGAACGGATGATGACCGACTCAATGGGCTGGTCCAGCAGGTTGATGAAGTACACCACCCAGTCCTCGCCGTTGGGCAAGTCAGCTTCGTTGACCACGGCCATGGCCATGCCTTCTACTTTGGGTGGATTAATGTCTTTGAGCATAGGAGTCTTGTAGGGCACCGCCGTAATCAAGCAGGTCTTGGATGTAGCGGCTTTGTCCGTGTTCGAGGGCTTCGGGGCGTTGGTGGCCGATGCGCACCACAAGCAAATCACGGTCGGGAACGGTCAGGATATGCTGGCCGCGCATGCCGTTGCAGGCCACCACCTCATGCCCGTTCCAGGTGTTGAGCCAGAATTGGTAGCCGTAATGGTCCACGTTTTGACCGTCCACGCCGGGAACGTTCACAGGTGCGAAGGCCTTTTCCAGGTACATCCACGGCACCACCTCTTCCCCCGCCCATTTGCCCGAATCGAGCATGAGCTTGCCAATGCGGCCAAAGTCGCGCGGAGTGGCGTAGAAAGCGCTGAAAGCCTTTTCCAGCCCGCCTTCCACATCGAGGTTCCAGTAGGCGTCGTGTTCGGCGCCGATGCGCGACCAGATCTTTTCGCTGAAGTAAGTGCCGAGGGGTTTGCCGGTAGCTTCGGTGACGGCCATGCCCAAGAGCACCGTGTTGCCTCCTTCGTACTTCCATTCTGAACCTGGTGGCAGACTGGCGTGGTAGACCCTGGTTTCGGCCTCAAGGTCGGTGCCGTAGTAGGCCTTGGCCATGTACCCAAACGGGCTGCCGTAGCTCTCGCCAAAGTCAATGCCCGAGGCCATTTGCAGCAAGTGCTCAATCTGAAGCTTGGCATCCAATCCTTCGTTGTAGCCAGCCACGGTGTTGACCAGGGGATCTTGCAGCGAGAAGATTTTGCCTTCCTTCCAAGCGCAGCCCACCGCCAAACTGGTGAAGCTCTTGGCCATGGAGAAGGAGTTGAAGCGGGTGTTTTGATCGGAGTCGTTCCAGTACTCCTCGAAGATCAGGCTGTCCCCGGACCACACCAGGAAGGCTTCGGTGTCCCACTGTTCCAAGCCTTGCCGCGCTTCTGGGCTGAGGGCAAAGGAGCCCAATGTGACGCTTTCTGGCCACGGTTCGGGCGTGCCCTTGGGCACCACGCGCAGGGGGTGCAGTTCCATGTCGTCAATGTCAGGGCTGGTGACCCCGCGCAAATACGTCTTGGGAATGCCGCGCAGGATGTGGTCGTTGCCTGTGGCCCACAACACGATGACCGCGAGTCCAATCACGGCCACCAATCCCAGTAAAATGCGCTTGATCCACTTCATGCTTGACAAGGTGAAGGTACCGATTCAGACAGGGCTGACGGAACATTTTGCGCCCAAATCAGTACACGCATGCAGGTACCCTATACCCAGCGTATGAAAACCGCACTGACCTTCCTTTGCCTGGCCCTGGCCACCACCGGCTTTAGCCAGGCTGCCGAAAAACTCGCCCAAGCGTGGGACGCTTACAACAGCGACCGGTTTGAGCAATGCCTGGCCACCCTCGAAGAGGTGCACGGGGCCGAATCCTTGTTCCTGCAAGCCAACTGCCACCAGAAGCTCGGGGATTGCTACACTGCCTTGGGCCTATATGACTCGGCCGAAAGCAGTGGATGCACCCACGAAAACCTGCACCTCAATCGCGGCATTTGCCGACTCACATTGGGCATGATTGAGCCCGCCGAACAAGACCTCAAGCGCCACCTGCGCGCCGCTCCCCAGCACGAACGTGCCCTGTACTACATGGCCCAACTCGAATACATGCGCTTTGCCGGAGCCGCCTCCATGGATTACCTGGACCGCTGCTTGGGCGTCAACCCCGACAACACCGATGCCCTCTACCTGCAGGGCGGCAACTACGTGGACCAAGAGCGCTACCAATTGGCGGCCGATGCCTTCCGCGAGGTGCTCAGCATCGACCCTGAGCACTTCATGGCCCAAAAAGCCCTCGCGCAAGTCCTGCTCTACGAAGGCCAAGCGGCCGAAGCCCTCGCGCTGTTGGAAGTACTGGAAAGCGAGGACAACGACGTCCAAGCCGAGCTCTACTTCTACCAAGCCGAGGCCTACTACCTGCTGCACCAGCGTGACCTTGCGTGCGAGTTCTGGGACAAAAGCGCTTCTATGGGCGACAAAGACGCCGCGCGCAACCACACCACCATCTGTGAAAAGGGGAAGGACAAACTCCGTCGCAAGCGCCTGACGCGCATGGACCTCTAGTCCACCAAATCGAAATCGAATACGTTGGCCAGGTTGGCCAGTAGCTTTTGCTCCACTTCGGCCATGTCCACTTCACGGCCCAGCTCTTGCTGCATGGAAGTCACAGCCTTGTCGTTGATGCCGCAGGGCACAATCCGCCCGAAGAAATCCAAGTCTGAATTCACGTTGAAGGCAAAGCCGTGCATGGTCACCCAGCGGCTGCACTTGACACCCATGGCCGCAATCTTGCGGGCCTTGGCAGGGTCATCCGGATCCAGCCACACACCCGTATAGCCTTCAAACCGATCGCCTTTGATGCCGTATTCATGCAGGGTCAGGATGATGGCCTCTTCCAAGGTGCGCAGGTAACGGTGGATGTCGGTGAAAAACTGCTCCAGGTCAAACAGCGGGTACCCCACGATTTGCCCGGGGCCGTGGTAAGTGATGTCCCCTCCGCGGTTGATTTTGTAGTAGGTCACCCCCAAACGCGAGCGCTCCTCCGGTCCGATCAGCAAATGGTCCTCGCTACCGCTTTTGCCCAAGGTGTATACGTGCGGATGCTCCACAAAGAGCAAGCGGTTTTCGGGGATCTCCTGCTGGTCTTCGTGCTTGTCCCGGTTGTCCATTTTGGTGCGGATGATGCGCGCAAACACCTCCTCCTGGTAGTCCCAGCAAGATTGGTAGTCTTCGTGCCCGCGGTGTTCAAAGTGGACCTTTCTCACTGGATGGCTGCCAATTCGTTTTTGAGGAAATCGATGTTGCGGATGTCGATGGGGTCGGTGCCGTTGAGCTCGGCCAAGTGCAGCGATACCCAATCGCCAAAGTGGATGAGGTAGAAGAACTCCTCCAGCAGGTTTTGACCTTGTGCCGGCAGCTCCAGTACACGCGGAGTTTTAGAGGCAAAGATGCCTTTGCAAATCTCCATGCGGATGCGGCTGCGCGGGTGGTCAGCGCTGCTTTGCAGGACCACCACTGTGAGCTTGTCCGAACCGGTTTCCCAGCCTACGAGCTCGTTGTGGTTCATTTCTGGGAAGACGTGGTGCCAGCACAGCATCTTGCTGTTTTCGTTGATCTGCTGGCGCCAACGGATGGCCACCCCTTCCAAGCGCTGTTCGCTGTAAAGGACCGGAGTGGTGCCGTTTACAGTTTTGGCCATTTCCAAGGCATCGGCCTCGATGGCGTCTTGGCCACTGGAAAGCAAGTTGAACGCCCCTTCCAACGCGGCCGAAATGTCGCCGCCAATCAAGCCAAAGCCGCGCAGCAAGTACAACAGCTGGCATGCCGAATAGGCAAACATGGAGCGGGGTGGGTTGCCGCCGGGAATGACAATGTGGGGCAAGTTGTGCGCCTCGCACGTGGCCTTCACTTCACCGCCGCTGGTCACGGCTGCAATCATGGCGCCGCGTCCCATGGCGGCCTGCATGGCGGCCACGGTTTCCTCGGTGTTGCCCGAGTAGCTGCTGATGATCACCAACGTGTGCTGGTCTACATAGGCCGGCACAGCGTAGTCGTTGTTGACCAAGATGGGCACTGCACATTGGTCCGAGACGTATTGCGAAATCACCTTGCCGCCGATGCCCGAACCGCCCAGTCCAGAGATCACGATGTTGCGCACCTCACGCGCAAGCGCAGGAGCAGTGAACGCCGATCCAATGGCGATGGCTTCTTGAATGTGGGAAGGAAACGAGGCGATTAAGTTGCGCATAGCCCGGGTTTTGGGGCCTCAAAGATAGCGCAGCGCGGATAAAGCGCAGGTTAGGTTAACGAATCAGAGTCACGTGCCCGGTACGTACATGTTGCTCGCCGTCGTGGGCAGATAGGTATTTCGCGCGCCAAGTGTACACGCCCTCGGGCACATAATGGTCGCCCTGGTTGTGCGAGCCGTTCCACCACTGCTCGGGCTGGGTGCTGCGGAACACGACCTCGCCCCAACGGTTGAACACCTGCATTTCAAAGGCTTCCACTTCAAAGCCGTAGGTGTAAGCGCCCCAGTAATCGTTCACCCCGTCGTTGTCGGGCGTGAAGGCCGTAGGCACAAACAGCATGGGCACAGCGTCGATGGACACCACTTGGCTCATGGTATCGGAACAGCCAAACAGGTTGGTCACGGTCAACAACACGTCGTACTCTCCCGCGTCGGGGAACACGTGGAACGGATCCGGAATTTCTTCGGTGGTGCCGTCGCCAAAGTCGTACTCCCAAAGGATGGCATCGGCCGAGTAGCTGTTGAACTGTACGCCCTCGTCGTAGACATCCACGTCCTCAGGTCCGTAGGTAAAAAGGGCTTCCGGAATCGGATACACTTGCAGAACGCCCTCCCCTTCAAAGGTCGCCAAACAACCCGCATCGGTGCCTACAACCAAGGTGAGGTCGTAGTTGCCCGGAATGTTGGTGTTGTACACAAACAGGGAGTCTTGGCCCATTACGTTGCCGTCCACTTGCCAGAGCCAGCTGATGATGTCTGCGCCGCCCTCTACAGTAGATGCGTCGTTGACCACCACTTGGCCAAACTCACAGAGGATTTCTTCACTAAGGGTAACTGCCGGTACAGGCAAGTAGTCGATCCAGAGCGGTTCGGTGAGGGTGGATTCACAGCCATATTCGCTGAGCACGGTCAAGGTCACGCCGTAGTTGCCCCCGGATTCGAAAATGTGGGTGGGGTCCTCGAGGTTGCTCACCTCGGTGCCGTCTCCAAAGTCCCAGGTGTACAACTCAATGTCCGAAGCTGGGGCCGAGCTTTCGTTGACAAAGGCGATTTCGGTGTCTTCACAGTTGCCGCCGACTTCCCATTCCACTTCGGGGTAAGGATACACTTGCAGCTCACCGGTGGTGGTGTCCACACAGCCGTCCGCGGTACTTACGGTCAAAGTCACGTTGTACACGCCCCAATCGTCGATGTCGAAGGACGCGTTTTGGGCTTCTACCTGGCCAAAGGTCTCCACCTCCCAAGTCCAGTCTGTGATGGTGCCACTCTCAACGGTAGAGGCATCGGTGAAGTCAAAGGTGGCATTCACGCAGCCGTTTTCCAGCTCAAAGGCCGCCTCTGGAAGCGGGCTGATCACGAAGGTTTGAGTCAATTCCGCGTCGCATCCGAAGGCCGAAGCCAACTCCAGCGTTACGTCGTAGGAACCGGCGGCAAACACGCCAATGTCTCCTGGGAAGAAATCCTCCGAAGAACCCAGTACACCAAAGTCCCAATCGGACTCGGTAATGGTGCCCTCGGGCACATAACTGTCGTTGATGAACGAGAGTGAACCGTCAAAACAGAGGCTTTCCAAATCAAAATCCACCACAGGAATGGGATACACTTCCAGGGTTTCTACATCACTGTTGATGCAGCCGTTTTCATCGGTGTAGATGTACTCCACCTCGTATTCGCCGTATCCGGTGGACGGCAAGAATTCAAAGGCGTCCACGCCGTCCACTTGGAATTCACCGCCCACAGGGGCCCCGCCTTGCAAGAACACCGTTGCGTCGTCTTCACACAGGTCTGGGAAGGCCGCGAGGTCTACCTCTGGCAAAGGATGAATGAATACAGTTTCGTCGATGCTATTGAAGCACCCTTCTTCGTCGGTGTAGGTGTAGGTGACCGTGTAGCTCTCGCCCGGGTTTTGCGCCGGGTCGAAGGCCGCCACTTGGTCGCCGTTGACGTAGTATGTGCTCGAAGGGCCCGCCGGCAATCCCATGTCCAAATCAATGGGCGCGTCGAAGTGACATACCTCATCCACCAAGTCCAGAGTAAGCACTGGCAACGGCAAGACGGGCACTTGCAGCACGGTATCGGCCACACAGTCGGCCAGTTGGCCGGTGAGGGTCAGGGTGGATGTTGCTTCGGGGTGCACGGCCCACACGCCGTCAGACATGAGGGTCACCCATTCGGGTTCGTTCCAGGTGTAACTGGTGGCTCCCGAAGGCATCACCAACGCTGAATCTCCCGAACAAAAGGCTTCCACCACCGGCAACTCCAACTCCAGTGGGATTACCGTGATTTCGGTTTCGCACTCCACCAATACCGGACAGCCATTTTCGTCGGTCATGATCAGGGAGGGACAGTACGTACCGGGCGTGTTGTAGAGGTGGTCGGTGATGGTCACCCCTGAAGGATCACCAAAACCGTCACCAAAGTCCCAGAAGTACTCGAACTCGGTATCGTTTACGTTGAAGGCCTCTAATTGCAACTCAAACGGCGCACAAATGACCGAATCAAGCTCTACCGAAAACGGGCCTATTACGTCTCCGTAGCCCAAAATGTCCGGTACGAGGAGTGTATCGGTGCAGCCGATGTCGTTGGTCACGACCAGCTCCAAATCGTATACCCCAATGTTGTAGGTGTGGAACACTTGTACGCCGATGCCGTCCTGGTCGTCGCCAAATCCCCATTCGGTGCCCACAATGTCTCCCGTGCTGGTGCTCTCAAAGCTCACTCCAAACAAGCAGTTGTTGATCTCCGCGTCGAACGTAAAGTCCGCGATAGGGTTGATCACATTTACCAAATTCGGCTGGCAAAGGGTTTGCACGCAGCCTGTGCTATTTTCTACGCTGAGGCAGATTTCAAAGCTGCCGTTAGTATCGTATTGCTGAACTGGGTTTTGTGCGTAGCTGATGTTGGCATCCCCGTCGGCTGGGTTCCCAAAATTCCATGTCCAAGAAGCAATGTCGCCTGTGGAGGCGTCCAGCAGTTGAATTTCTTCCCCTTGACAGCTGGGGTCACTGTCCACCGTGAAGCCAGGCACAGGGGGTAGCACCAGGTCCAGGACGACGGTACTGCTCGCATTGCAGCCGAGTTGGTCTACCGCGGTGAGGGTCACCGACATCTCGTCTGCGTAGGGCGCCTCAAAGGTGTGCTCCGGGGTATACATGTCAGAGGTGGTGCCGTCACTGAACGTCCACGTCCAGTCGGCCAGATCTGCGGTAAGGGGTACCAAGGACACCGCGATGGAATCACAGGCATCGATGTAGGTCAGGTTGAAATCGGCAAAATCAGGGTTACTCGATACGCTTACGGCATCCACCAGCACGGTATCGGCCTCGCAGCCCCACTCGTCAATGGTGTTCACGGTGATGTCAAACGAGCCCAACTCATTGTAGACCACCTCGGGCCACCAGTTGTTGCCGCTTTGGGTATAGGTTTCCTCCTCTCCGTTGTCGTTGACAGTGACGGTCCAGTTGTTCCCCACCGAGGTGGCAATCATGGTCACGCTGTTGCCAAAATCCACCTCCCAGTAGTCGTTCCGGGTGTTTTCCACCTCGAAGTTGACCGCCAGTGGCGGACAACCCTCTGTGGGGTCGGCATAAATCGTTGGATCGGGCATGCCCACCCTGACCGTGCGCGTCCGGTCGTCGGCACACTCGGTGTCGAAGTTGTACACCCACAGCGTCACGTAGTAGGTGCCAGGTTCGGCAAAGACGTGTGAGGGGTTGGGGTCGTTGTACAACAGCGGCGAACCATCGTCAAAGTCCCAATAGAGCGAATCCGAGCCGATGGAAGTGTCCAAGAACTCGATGCTCATAGGGTTGTCGCAGTTGTGGAAGATCTCGTATTCAGCGATCGGTGCGTTCACGTACAGCACGCTGTCCACCGTTCCAAAGTGGTTGCAACCGCCGTTCCAGATGGACAAGGTGATGTCCACCCATCCGGTATCGATGTAGTTGTGGGTCACGCAGCTGTCTATGTAGCTGAAGGTGTCCCAGCCTGAGCCGTCACCCCAATTCCAGCTGTGGGTCACCCCAGGCTGATAAGGAATGCAGAATTCCACTTCTTGCTCGGCGCAGATCAACGTATCAGAGACGGTAAACTCCGGTTCTACAGCATCTTGAATGGTAAGTGTGGAATTCGAGGTGCTGCTTCCGTAGCAGCCCTGTTCGGTCCAAATTTCTACCGAGATGAGGTACTCTCCTGACGCATCGAAGCTGAAGTCTGGAGAATCACTCGTGTCGTCGGCGACACCGTCCTCGTCAAAGTCCCAAGCCCAAGAAGAAACAGGGTCTAAAGAATCCACCGTCACCCCCAAAATGGGCACGGTCTCTCCTGTACAGATCGTCGAACTGGTAGAAAAGCTCACCGAGGGTGCTTGGATAAAAACGGGACTGGGCAGTGCGTAAGAGCTGGTGCACCCAAACTCGTTGCTGATGTCCAGCTGCACGTCATAGTTGCCAAAGGCGTCAAAGGTGTAGGTGAGGTCTTCTGTGGTGCCTACCTCTGCCCCGTCAACGATCCAGCTGTAATTGATGGTGCCGAACTCATCGGACGCGTTCACAAAGTCCACCTCAAACGGCACCAAACACGAAACGGTGGTGTCAGAGGTGAAGCTGGCGAGCAAGCCCGGAACAACCTCCACAGCCATGTATTCAATGTCAGAACACGTGGTGCTGTAAATGGCTTCCATGGCCACGGTATAGTTGCCTGCTGTGGTGTAGACAAATCCAGTAGAATCGCCCACCGCGTCCCAAGTGCCGTCGCCGTCAAAGTCCCAGTTGACCGTCACCGGCTGAGGGAAGGTGCTGCTCTCGAAACTCACGGTTTCGTTTTCACACACCAGATCACTGGTTGCGGTGAAGCTGGCTTGAGCGGTGGTAAACACCTCAACGGTGAAGCAGGAATCGCTTTGGCAACCGATGTCGTCGGTGGCGGTCACACACACGTCGTACACATCCACGCCCGTGTAAATATGGGGCACGTCGCTGTTGTCTGCAGTGGTGGTGCTGCTGCCGTCGCCAAAGGTCCATTCGTAAATCAAGTCCGAGGCGCCCGATGAAGCATTGCTGAAGGTGATCTCCACCGGCGGTTCGCATGTTAGGGGTGCATCAGGGGAGATGTCGATTTGCGGAAATTCATCCGAAACGAACACCAAACCTGAAAAGGAAATGTCATCAAAGCATCCCGAAGCGTTCTCGATGCTCAGTACAGGAGTGTAAGTACCGGGGTTGTCGTAGCAGAAAGACGGACTGGCTTCATTTGCCACTTGACCGTTACCAAAGTCCCACACCCACTCCACAATCGGGGTGGTGCCGGGATCACTCTGGTCGGTGAAGACCACGCAGTGGGGCCAACAACCCGCGTTGTCGTCGATGGTGTAGTCGGCCACCGGACTTTCAAATACGGTGATGTAGTCCTCGATGGTGAGGTTGTCGGTGCCGTTGATGGTGAGTGAAACGTCGTAACCGCCGGGATCTTCGAAGATGGCTACGTACAGGGGAGAATTGGAAGTTTCGACGGTTCCGTCGGGGGCAGTTACGGTCCAGGAATAGGACGTAATATCCCCGGCATCAGGCGACACCACCTCAATGCTGACACCTAGCGGTGAGCACCCATCTGTGGTATTTGCCTGAAAGTCTACCTGTCCCCAAAATGGCAACGCCATCAGGGTCAGCACTATGACTCCGAGCCCTCTCAATCCAACGTACAATTAGTATTATCCAAGCAGATTCGTATGCAAACATAAGGAATTCGCCTGCCTCTACTTCTCCTTAAACAGTCAAGAAAGGTTGCTTGACTGACCATTTTTTTGGTTTATCCGGCAATTCTCGACGGTGAACGAATTCAACATTCAATCGTCTCGGGTGTTCATAACTGGCCCGAGAATATCCGGTGTTGAGACGCATTTGTTTTCACAAAGTCACATTCGCCACACCGCTTCCTTGGCTACCTTTGGCCCCTCAACCCCAAACGCTCATCATGCACCTTTCCGAACAGGAACGCATCCGCCGCCAATCCCTTGCCGAGCTGCGCAAGCTGGGCATCGAGCCCTACCCGGCAGCCGCCTACGAAGTCACCGACCACATCAGCCCCTTGCTTGAAGGGTTCGAAGAGGGCAAACAGGTCAAACTCGCCGGGCGGTTGATGAACCGCCGCATCATGGGCAAGGCGTCCTTTGGTGAAATGCTGGACAGCTCAGGCCGCATGCAACTCTACTTCAACCGGGACGAAATGTGCCCGGGCGAAGACAAAACTTTGTACAACAGCGTCTTCAAGAAGCTGTTGGACTACGGCGATTTCATAGGGGTAGAGGGAGAGACCTTCCGCACCCAAGTGGGAGAGCCTTCTGTCAAGGTAACCAAAATGACGGTGCTCAGCAAGACGCTGCGCCCGCTCCCGGTGGTCAAAGAGGCCGATGGCCAGGTGTACGATGCGTTCTCTGATCCCGAGCTGCGCTACCGTATGCGCTATGTGGACCTGGTGGTCAACGACGGCGTGAAGGACACGTTCCTCAAGCGCACCAAGATCATCCAAGCCATGCGCGACTTCATCAATGCGCGCGGCTACATGGAGGTGGATACTCCGGTGCTCCAGCCCATCCCCGGTGGTGCAGCGGCACGCCCGTTCATCACCCACCACAACGCGCTGGACATTCCGTTGTACCTGCGCATTGCCAACGAGCTCTACCTCAAGCGCCTGATTGTGGGTGGATTTGAGGGGGTGTACGAGTTCAGCCGCAACTTCCGCAACGAGGGCATGGACCGCACCCACAACCCGGAGTTCACCGTCATGGAAATCTATGTGGCCTATAAGGACTACCACTGGATGATGGAGTTCACCGAAAACATGATGCAGCACATCTGCCAAGAGGTGAACGGACAAACCCAGGTGACCCTCGGGGGCAAAGAGATCAACTTTGCTGCGCCCTATGCCCGCGTTTCCATGCGCGATGCGATTCTGGAGCACACCGGCTTTGACATCGACGGCAAGGATGAGGCCGCACTGCGCGCCGCGTGCGCCGATTTGGGCGTAGAAGTGGACGACACCATGGGCAAAGGCAAACTGATCGACGAAATCTTCGGCGAAAAGTGCGAGCACCACTATGTGCAGCCCACCTTCATCACCGACTACCCGGTAGAAATGTCCCCCCTGTGCAAAAAGCACCGCGACAACCCCGAATACACCGAGCGCTTTGAGCTGTTTGTGAATGGTACCGAGGTGGCCAACGCCTACTCCGAGCTCAACGACCCCATTGACCAACGCGAACGCTTCGAGGACCAACTCACCCTCAGCGAAAAGGGCGACGACGAAGCCATGTTCATCGACCAGGACTTTCTGCGCGCGCTGGAATTTGGCATGCCCCCGACCTCAGGGATGGGCATGGGCATCGACCGCTTGGTGATGATGCTGACCGACAACACCAGCATCCAAGAAGTGCTTTTCTTCCCCCAAATGCGCCCCGAAGTCTTCCAAGCCGGACCCGACCTCGGCGCATTGCGCGACCTGGGTGTGCCTGAAGAATGGGTGGAGCATGTGGTGGCCGCTGGGTACGACTCGCCTGAATCGTTCACCGGTGCCAAAGCCGCAGCCATTCACCAAAAACTGAACGGCTACCGCAAGAAGAACAAACTGGACATCCCCGCACTCGCGCTGGAAGCAATTGAAGCATGGCAAGCAGCGGCGGAAGCATAATGGACTGCCAGCGGGACCTGTTTCAGCTGCCCGCCGACTTGGTCTACCTCAACAACGCCTACATGGCCCCGTTGATGAAGACCGTGGAGGCCGCTGGGAGCGCGCGCATGCAAGACCAGCGTGTGCCCACTTCGTTTGGGGTGGAGGATTTCTTTGAACCGCCCCAAGCCCTTCGCAGCAAATTCACAGACCTTGTCGGGGGCGATGCGCCTAAGCGCATTGCACTGGTGCCTTCGGCTTCTTACGGACTCAGTACAGCCGCAGCCAACCTCTCCTGCCCTCCGGGCAAGCGCATTGTGTTGGTGGACAAGCAATTCCCCTCCAACGTTTACCCTTGGCAACGCTTGGCCAGGCGCGACGGCGGTGAAGTAGCCCTGGTGGCCCCGCCCACGGTGGACCACAAAGGCGCACACTGGAACCAAGCCATCCTGGACGCCATCGACACCCGCACTGCAGTGGTGGCCATGCCCCACGTTCACTGGGCAGACGGCACCGTCTTCGACCTGGAGACCATTGGCCAAAAATGCCGCAGTGTGGGCGCAGCACTCATCATTGATGGTACCCAAAGCGTGGGCGCGTTCCCGTTTGACCTGGTACGCATTCAACCCGATGCGTTGATCTGTGCAGGCTACAAATGGCTCATGGGTAGCTATGGTTTGGGGTTGGCCTACTTTGGTGAGCGGTTCGATGCCGGTTTGCCACTGGAGGACAACTGGATGCACCGCAAGGACAGCCATGAGTTTGCCAGTTTGGTGAACTACCAGCCTGCGTACCGCCCTGGAGCCGGCCGTTACAACATGGGTGAGGCGAGCAACTTCACTTACGTGGCCATGCTCAATGCAGCGTTAGATCAACTGCTGGATTGGGGCGTGGAAAACATTGCCGCCTATGCCGGACGCTTGACTTCCTTGGCCGATGAGGCCTTGGTTCCGCTTGGTTTCCGGGTGGAAGACGATGCGTTCCGCGCGCCGCATTTGTTTGGTGTGGGACTACCAGGCGAGTTGGACCCACAATCCGTGGCCGCCCAACTCAAGCAAGCCGGGATCAGCGTGAGTGTGCGCGGCGCGAGCATTCGCGTATCTGCACACGTGTACAACCGTCAGGGAGATTTGCTGGCCTTGCGCAACGCCCTCAGCGTGTGCGCAACACCCACCAATTAGACTGCAGCGCAGTTTGGCTGCGTGAACGGCCGAGCGCAATAGGCGCTCCTGCGTAGCGGAACCACCCTTCGTCAAACGAGCCCATGTCGGTGTAGAGTGCGTTTTGAGCGCCGAACTCCACCAAGTCTACCGCAAACCGATTGAGCGAAGCTTCCTTTTGGCTTTCAACCACACACCAGGTGCCGTCAGTCTTTTCTACCAATGCGCGCCGGACGTACAAGGCTTTGTCTCGAAAGGCTTGCGCCTGCCCGTCTACCACCACAGAGAGTTGCTGAAAGCAATCGGCGCCGGATTCGGTGACGCGGGCCAGCAGGTCGGCGCCCACTTGGCCTTGGCCTACGACCGAGACCCGGGATTGGGTGCCGTCACGTTCAATGACAAGGGCCGCGCCGAGTTTGGGATTGGCTTCCTGGGTGTGCTCCCACATGCCGTTCACCGCAAAGGCGCCGTCCACTTCGTAGTCCCCGGCCCGGGTAAAGGCCGCAGCAATGCAAAAATGGATGGAGGGATCAGCGGGGTCTGGGCGTTCGGTCACCCAATCGGGGGTGAGGGCATCGCTCCAGGAGAACACACGGTACTCGTGAAAGGAGCTCGCACGGTAGGCCGATTCCACCACCTCGGGGGCTGATGAACCGCCGTCACATCCAGCCAAGCACAATGCCAGCCCAGCCACAACCAACATGAACGTTCGTCGGATCACAGCTGTACGGCTTCGGCTTCAGGAGCCTCAATGGACTGGAGGCGCTCGCGCACGTCCACGTTGGCCGCGCGGAATTGTTGGATCTCTTCTTCGGTCAACGGGTCGGCGGTGGGGAAGTCTTCGCGCAGGTGATCCACTTGCTCGCCGTTTTTCCAGAAGCGGAAACACACGTGCGGTCCGGTGGCCAGGCCCGTAGAACCCACATACCCGATCACATCGCCTTGGTGCACGCGATCACCCACTTTTACCGCACGTTTGCTCATGTGCAGGTATTGGGTGGTATAGGTGCCGTTGTGGCGGATCTTGACATAGTTGCCGTTGCCGCCTTTGAATTCGCTTTTGATGACCTCGCCGTCACCCACGGCCAAAATGGGTGTGCCTTTGGGCGCAGCGTAGTCGGTGCCCAGGTGGGCTTTGTAGCGCTTGAGCACTGGGTGGTAGCGCTTGAGGTTGTAGCGGCTAGAGATCCGCGAGAACTTCAACGGAGCTTTGAGGAAGGCCTTGCGCAGGCTCTCCCCTTCCCAGTTGTAGTAGTCCACTTGGCCGTCCTTTTCCCAGGCATACGCTTCGATCCATTCGCCGCGGTGCTTGAACCAACAGGCGCGGATGCCTCCGCTGCCCACGCGCTTGTCGCGGACCCATTCTTCGTCGTAAATCACCTTGAAGCCGTCGCCTTTTTGAACACGGTAAAAATCCACGGTCCACGCGTAGATGTTGGCCATGGTCATGGAGAGTTCGGGGCTGGCGCCATCGTCCTCAAGGGCATTGTAGAGGCTGGAGGTGATGGTGCCGCTTGCGGCTTCCTCGCGCAGTTCTACGGGGTGGTCGTGAGCCGAAACGGCAACCTCTTCGCGCAAGTCAAAGAGCACGTAGGCGCGGTCGGTTTTTTCGTAGATGAGGCAGGCCAGAGCGCCATCGGAAGGATCAAACAGCAAATGCATGAGTCTGCCAGCGCGCAGTTGACGCGGGTCAAAAATGCCCTGAGCACGGTCCACCACGGCCTGGATGGTCGCAGCTCCGAGTCCGTAACCGCTCAGAATCCCGCCAAAGTATTCGTTGGGCGCTACCTCGTGGCGTTCAATGTTAAACGCGTCAAAGTCCATCCCAAACTGGATGTTGGCCGGAGCGGCCTCCTCGACTTGCGCGTCAAGCGCGGTACTTGCTGTTGGGGCCGGTTGGCAGGCGACCAGTACCAACGCCGCCATCCACATCACGTGTTTCATCTTCCTTGAAATCTGCAGGGTTCCGAAAATAAAAAACCTCATCCGGGGAGGTTGAGGTCCTCCCGGGACAAGGTAACGTTAGAATCAGGCGGTTTCCTGTGTGCGCAAAGGTCTAATCCACGAGCGCCAGTGAATTGGCGAGCCCTTCCCAATCGGTCATCTCCATTTTGATGCTTCCAACAAGGATGTCAGCCTTGACCATGACGGGGATTTTGTTGGCGTCATCGGTGATCCACACCGTCAGGTCTTCTTCGGTCTTAAAGATGCGGCCCTCTTGCACCACGGGCACAAATTTCATGCAGCGGAACTTGCCTTTGCGGGTCTTGATGGTCTCTTTGCCTTGGTACTTGATCTTCAGGGGGAAGACTTCTCCGTCCACCAGGGTCAACACCTCAAACACATCGCCGTGTTCGGCTTCAGAGTAGTCCAGGGCGCGCATGTAGTAGTACGAGCTGAGCATGTCCTGCACAAAATTTGGGGTCAGTAGCGTATCGCCCTCGTGGGTGGCGACCACACTCTTTTGGGGGAAGAAACGGTAGTTCTGGTTGATCTTGTAGCCGCCCTCGTCGCAGTTGCGCACGAAGTAATGCGGGAACAGGCCGTCCTTGTCTAGGTAGGTTTCGTAGTGGTCCCGAACACGGTAAAACCAATCAAAACCACCCAAGCTTTTGCCCGTGCCTACAATGCGGTAGGCATCGCGCTCGCCAAATTTGTAGGGCGACTCCTGGACCTCCATGACCGCCTCGCCGGCGTCCAACCAACCGTAGTGGATGGTGTAGGTCAGCTTTTCACCCACGCGGAACGCGCCGTTGCGTACTTCGCGCAATTCGTGGGCTTCTACCGTGTCGGGGTCCACCTTGTCAGGAACATACGCCGTGCTGATTTGGGCGGCGCTAGCCAGGCCCAGAAAGCAGGCAAGGATGAAGGAAATGTGCTTGTTCATGCCCAGGGTAAAACAAACCCCATTCCAAACTGGATCAATTAGAGGTAGGCGCGGTGAATACAGCGTACAACAAAGCCAACAAATCGGCAGTGGTGACTGCGCCGTTGCCGTCCAAATCAGCCGAGGGTTCATCGGTGCCGTACAGGCCCAGGAAGGCCAGAACGTCCGCCGGAGACAAGGATCCGTCTCCGTTCAGGTCTTCGGGCAAGGGGGTGCCAGAAGCACCCGTGAGTAAGATGTCAAAATCAAGGGGGCCAAAATAAATACAGCTTTTAGCCTTCAGGCAAGGCCGCCACACACTTGAGCTCAATGGCAATGGGCGTGGGCAGGCTGTTGATCTCCACAGTGGTGCGGCAAGGTTGGTTCTCCTTGAAATACTCGGCGTAGATGCGGTTGAAGGTGTGGAAGTCCCGCTTCATGTTGACCAAAAACACCTGCACGTCTACCAGGTCGTTCCAGGTGGCGCCTGAGGCCTCCAGAATTTTTCGGACGTTTCCAAATACCGAGTGCACTTGCGCTTCGAAGTCGAACTCAAGGAAGTTGCCGTTGTGGTCCAGTTTGAGTCCCGGAACGCCGGAATCGTTGGCGTCGGATCCGGCCACACGTGGGCCTACACCCGAGAGAAACAATAGGTTTCCCACTTTGCGTGAATGCGGATAAAGGCCCACTGGTTTGGGCGCATCGGAGGCGTGAATGCGGTCATTACTCATGGGCTCAAAGGTGCCAATTCCCGGTTGGGGTTGCAATTTTTTGGCGCTTATGTCGGATAACGGCTACAACGTTCGTAGCCCTGATTCGTTAAACCTTTAGAAGATGCGGCACGTACATTGTCTTAACTCACTCTAAATAAACGAGCCATGCAACACGTATTGGACACCTTTTCCGGGTTTGAGAGCTGGTTCAACCAGCGCTTCGGTTGGTTCTTTACCAACGGGAACAAATCCTGACTTACACACTACTGGACATAACCAACCGCGCTTCGGCGCGGTTTTTTTGTTGCTATCTTGGCGCTCCCAACACCGAATTTCATGCGCTACCAGCAGCTTTCTTCTGACGTATACATCCACAACCGCCAACGCCTGACCGCTGCCATGGAGCCGGGCACCCTGGCCATCTTCAATTCCAACGACATCCTGCCCACCAGCGCCGATGGCACCTTGCCCTTCAAGCAAGCCACCGACCTGTTTCACCTGTGCGGAGTGGACCAAGAAGAGAGCGTCCTGTTGGTGTTCCCAGGTGCCAGCAATCCGGCCCACCGTGAAATCCTCTTCCTGAAAGAAACCAACGACGAAATCGCCATTTGGGAAGGCGCCAAGCTCACCAAAGAGCAGGCCTTCGAAGTCAGCGGCGTGCGCACGGTGTACTGGACCAACCAGTTTGAGAAAGTCCTCAAAACCCTGCTTGCAGAGGTGGACGCGGTCTACCTCAACAACAACGAGCACACCCGCAACTCCAGCGAGGTAGAAACCCGCGACATGCGCTTTGGCAAGTGGTTTCGCGGCGAATACCCGAACTACCCCATCAAGCGTATTGCGCCCACCATGCACCGCATCCGTTCGGTGAAGCACCCGGAGGAAATCGCGCAAATGCGCCGCGCATGCGACATCACCAAGGCTGGTTTTGAGCGCGTGTTGAAATTTGTCAAGCCGGGCGTCAAGGAATACGAAATCGAAGCTGAGTACATGCACGAGTTCTTGCGTGCGGGCTCACGCGGTTTTGCGTACACCCCCATCATTGCCTCGGGCTTCAATGCCTGCGTACTGCACTACATCGAAAACGACGACACCTGCAAAGACGGCGACGTCATCCTCATGGACGTGGGCGCCGAATACGGCAACTACGCCGCGGACATGACCCGCTGCATCCCGGTCAGCGGCCGCTTTACCGACCGTCAAAAACAGATCTACAACGCGGTACTCAGCGTGATGCAAGATTCCATGAAACTCTTGCGTCCGGGTGTCATGCTCGGTGAATACCACAAACAAGTGGGCGAGTTGATGACCGAGCAGCTGCTCATTGTGGGCCTGATCGACAAGCACGACGTGGAGAAGCAAAACCCTGCGTGGCCTGCCTACAAGAAGTACTTCATGCACGGCACCTCGCACTTCATTGGGTTAGACGTGCACGATGTGGGCCTCTGGCACGAGCCCATCCAAGCGGGCAACGTGTTTACCGTGGAACCGGGCATTTACATCCGTGAAGAAAACTTGGGCATCCGCCTCGAGAACGACATCGTGATTACCGACAACGGGTTTGACGACCTGATGGGCACCATTCCTCTGGAGGCTGAGGCCATCGAGGAGATCATGAACAGCTAAACCTATCCGTGTACGGTGCCTTCCTTGCCGTACTTGCCCATGAGTTCGCCTTCGTAATCCAGGAAGGCTTGCCAGCGCGCGCCCACATCTACGTTGGGACCGTTCTTGCGGGCCAGCGAGATGAAGGTGGTGTAGTGGTCGGCTTCTGAAATCATCAAATCCCGGTAGAACTTCTTCAGGTCCGGATCTTCCAATTCCTCGCTGAGGATGCGGAAGCGTTCGCAGCTGCGCGCCTCGATCATGGCCGCCAGCAGCAAAGCCTCCACCAGTTGAATCTCGCGGTTGCCGCCTTTGAGGATGTGCAGGCGCAGGTCCTTGACGTAGGGGTCTTTGGGGTCCTGGGTGAGTTCCAGGCCGCGCTCGCGCAGTTTGTCCACCACCATGCGAAAGTGGGTGAGTTCTTCGAGGGCGATGCGGGTCATTTCGTCCACCACATCGGGGTACTCAGGAAAACGCACCATAGTGGTGATGGCGTTGGACGCGGCTTTTTGTTCGCACCAGGCGTGGTCAGAGAGCACGTCGCCGAGGTTGCGTTCAACGATGTTGGCCCAACGCGGATCGGTAGGCATGCGCAGGCCGAGCATGGGGGATTTGGACATGGTGCAAAGGTAGCAGCGCACAAAAAAAGCCGCCCCCACCGGGACGGCTTTCTTTTGCAGGTTTGCATCACGGTCCAAAAGCGACCCATCGCTGCTTGTTGAACGCCCTCTAAGGTACCATTCATTCCCTCCAGCACACCGTCTACAAATTCCGCCAATGGGAATGCAAATCGGGCAAATCCACAGCGAATTGGATTCTTGGGTGCGCCAAATGCGGGGGGAACGTATTTTCGGGATTTCATTCTTACCGCCCCATGCGCACCTTTCTTTTCGTGTTTTCTGCCGTCCTGTTGGCCGGGTGTACCCTGTTTAACAAGAACACTGCGTTTGAGCTGCCCGACGATGTGGTCACCCTGCCCCCCGCCGAGGTGAGTTCAGAGGAAAAGCCCTACCGCGCCACCGAGGCCAAGGTCAACAACCTGTTGCACACGCGCTTGGAACTGGTACCTGCTTGGGAGCGTTCTGAGTTGGACGGGATAGCGGAGCTGACTTTTCAGCCCTACTTCTACCCCACCGGCCGCTTGCTTTTGGACGCCAAAGGGTTTGAGGTGCGCGAGGTGAGTTTGGTGACCGACAGCGCCCGTTTGCCGCTGGAATACGCGTACGACGGCGCCTTGTTGGACATCTCCCTGGACAAGACCTACTCGCGCTTTGAGCAGTACACCGTCTTCATCGACTACACCGCCAAACCCGAAGAACTCGAAGTGGGCGGCAGCGCGGCCATCACCTCCGACAAGGGCCTGTACTTCATCGATCCCCTCGACCAAGACCCTGAAAAGCCCACCCAGCTCTGGACCCAAGGCCAAACCGAATCGAGCAGCTGCTGGTTCCCCACCATTGACCAACCCAACGAACGCACGACTCAAGAAATCTTCATCACCGTAGAAGACCGCTTCAAGACCCTGTCCAACGGCGCCCTGGTGTACTCCAACTTCAACGACGACGGCACCCGCACCGATTATTGGCAACAAGAGCAGGACCACCCGCCCTACCTGTTCATGCTGGCGGTGGGTGAGTTTGTGATTGCCATGGACCGCTGGGAAAACGCCCGCGGCGAAGAAATCATCGTCAACTACTACGTGGAGCCCGAATACGGGCCGGTGGCCTACAAGATTTTTGGCCACACCCCCGAGATGCTCACCTTCTTCAGCGATGTGCTGGACTTCGACTACCCCTGGCCCAAGTACAGCCAAGTGGTGGTGCGCGACTACGTATCTGGGGCTATGGAAAACACCACCGCCACGATCCACGGCGAATTTGTGCAACTCACCGAGCGCGAGTTGATCGATGAGAACATGGATGACATCATCGCCCACGAGCTCTTCCACCACTGGTTTGGTGATTTGGTGACCTGCGAAAGCTGGAGCAACCTGCCGCTCAACGAGTCCTTTGCCACCTACGGCGAGTACCTCTGGGCCGAGCACAAATTTGGCCGCGACCAAGCCGAATACGAGCGCTTCCAATCCATGCAGGGCTACATCCAAGAGTCGCGCTACAAGCAGGTGCCGCTGATCCGCTTTGAGTACGAGGACAAGGAGGACATGTTTGATGCGCACAGCTACAACAAGGGCGGATGCATCCTGCACATGCTGCGCGGCATTGTGGGCGACGAGGCCTTCTTTGCCAGCCTGAGCACCTACTTGAAAAACCACCAGTTTGGCACCGCAGAGGTCCACAACCTGCGCATGGCCTTTGAGCACACCACCGGGCTGGACCTCAACTGGTTCTTTGACCAATGGTTCTTGGGTGCCGGTCACCCCGATTTGGAAATCCGCTACACCGCGCTGGACAGCATTGGTCAGGTGATGGTGGACGTGGACCAAATCCAAAACGGCGACCGCCGCGTGTTTGATTTTCCATTGGCCATTGACGTGTACACCTCCACCGGTGTCACCCGTCACGACCTGTTTGTGAGCGAACGCAAGAACACCTTTGTGCTAGACTTTGAGGGCAACTTGCTGAACGTGAACGTGGACGCCGAAAAAGCCCTCCTCGCCGAAAAAGAAGACCTGAAACCCCTGGCGTGGTGGGCCCACCAAATGGCCAACGCGCCGCGCTACAAAGACCGGTTGGAAGCCCTGGTGGCCGCCGGTGATACCTCCGGGGCTGAGGTGGACGCTATCCTCAAGTTGGGCATCGACGACAAGCACTGGAGCCTGCGCCGCACGGCACTTGGCATCCTCCAAGACCAACCCGAAGTGCCTGCCGAAACTTGGGCCTCCCAAGTGGAAGCCCGCATCCTGGATTCCAAAACCCAAGTGCGTGCCTCGGCCATGGCCCTCAGCGCGGTGAAATTTGGCGATGCGCACAAAGACCGGTTCTACGCCGCCTTGAACTCCAAATCCTATGTGGAAATGGCCGCCGGACTCGAAGCGATCGCAGCCATGGACCCCAAAGCGGGATTGGAAGAAGCCAAAGCATTTGAAGACCAGGAATACGGACGCATCCAACGGGCAGTAGCCTCGGTGTATTCGCGCAACGGAGGTCCGGCACAGCACGACTACTTCAAGCGCAGAGTGGAAGAAGCGGCAGGCAACGACCTGTACACGGCGGTCAGCCTCTACGGGGTGTATTTGAGCAACCAAGAACTGCCCGTCATCCAGTCCGGGTTGGACCGCTTGGAAGCCGTGGCCCGCGACGGAAACCCGTGGTGGGTGAAATACGCCGCGTACAACGCCCTCAACCGCATTGAACAGGATCTGGAGGCCCGCAGCAAAGACGGCGACGAAAACGCCACCGTCCAATGGGAAGCCCTGCGCGAACGCTGGGCAGGCATCCGCGACGCCGAAACCGACCAGCGCCTGTTTCCTGCATTGGGCAAGTGATCCATGGCCGGCATTTACCTCCATATCCCCTTTTGCCGGCAAGCCTGCTATTACTGCGACTTCCACTTTTCCACCACGCTCAAAACCGTTGACCGGATGGTGGCGGCCCTGTGCACAGACATGGCGCTGCAAGCCGCGGATTGGGCGGACACTTCGTTTCAGACCGTGTACTTCGGTGGGGGCACGCCGAGCGTGTTGAACCCCGATCAGCTGGGCAAGGTGACCGCAGCGCTTCGCGCCCACTTTGCCATCGACCCGGATGCCGAATGGTGCCTGGAGGCCAACCCGGATGACTTGACCGAGGCTGCGCTGGCCAGCTGGAAGCACCAAGGCATCGACCGTTTGAGTATAGGCATTCAAAGCTTTGACCCGGCTTTGCTGGCGGCCATGAACCGTTCACACTCCTCCGAGCAAGCCCTGCACGCGTTGGAGGTGGCGCGTAAAGCGGGGTTTGACGCGTTTTCGGCGGACTTGATCTACGCGCAACCCGGGCAAACCGAAGACACCTTGCGCCAAGACATTGCCACGCTGGTGGCTCAACGTCCGCAGCACATTAGCGCTTATTGCTTGACCGTGGAATCGGGAACGGCACTGCATCACCAAGTCACCGGCGGCCAAGTGACCGTCCCCGAGGACGACGTGGCTGAAGCCCACTACCGCCTGCTTTGCACCGCACTGGCGGCTGCCGGGTACGAGCATTACGAAGTGTCCAATTGGGCCTTGCCCGGACAGCACTCGCGCCACAACAGCGCGTATTGGTGGGGCGAGCCGTATGTGGGCATGGGTCCGTCGGCGCACGGGTTCAAGGGCAAGCGGCGCTATTGGCATGTGTCCAGCAATGCACGGTACATGCAGGCCTTGGAGGCCGGTACCCTGGCCGTGGAGGAGGAACACCTCACCGAGCGCGACGTGTGCAACGAGCGCATCATGACCCAACTGCGCACCGCCCATGGCCTTGCGTTGGATTGGCTGAAGGGCTTGGACTTCCTTGATTTTGCATCGGACTTTCTGCCCCAACTTCAATCACTGGAAACACAGGGTTGGGGTACACTCACCAGCGACCACTTCACCTTGACCGAATCGGCCCGTTTCCATGCCGACCGCATCGCCTCCGATTTGTTTATACTTGAATCATGATCGCCACCGTCGAAGACCGCGGGCACACCTACCGCATTGACCTGAACCAACCCCTGGACCTTTCGCTGGTGCTGCGCGCTGCCGAAGACAACCCCCGCGCGTGGTACGTGGATCCGCCCCGCATGGAGCCGGTCATGACCGATCAATTCACCGGCAGCACCGAACTGGGTGGCATGGTCAACTTTCGCGACGTCTACCTCAACCCGCACGGGCACGGTACCCACACCGAATGCGTGGGGCACATTTCCAACCCCATCCTCTACCTCAACGATTACTTAGAGCGCTTCTGGTTTGGCGCGGTACTGACCACCGTGAAGCCCGCCATCTTGGACGCCGATGACCGCTACCGTAAAGCCGGGGACCGCATCCTATTGCCCCACCAGCTCGAAGGCCTCAATCCCGATGGAAATGCCAATGCCGTTATCATCCGTACAACACCCAATAAGGACGCCAAACGTTCACAGGTATACAGTGGGTCCAATCCGCCCTATTTGCACCTGGATGCCATGCGCAAACTCGTAGAACAAGGTTTTGAGCATGTGTTGATTGATCTTCCCTCGGTAGATCGGGAGTTGGACGAAGGCTTACTCGAATGCCACCACCTGTTTTGGAACTACCCCGAGGATCCGCATTACCACCGCACCATCACCGAGCTGATCTACGTGCCCGACAGCATTGCCGATGGCTTTTACCTTCTAAACCTACAGGTGGCCCCGTTCCGCAACGACGCAGCCCCATCGCGTCCGGTGCTCTACCGCCCACTTTAGGGCACAAAAAAAAAGAGGGAGCACTGCTCCCTCTTTTTCAAAGTCGTTCGATCCTTACTTAGAAGTGAAGGTTCAGCGTCAAGGCTGCAGAGCCACCACCAAGAAGCGTGGAGCCAGGACCATTGTCCACTTCGAAACCCCACTCACCGCCAGATGTTGATCCGTCAGTTTCAGTGGTTGAGATAGATCCACCATCGTTGGTTTCTGTTTCTGTACTTCCTCGTCCATCTCGCATGATTCCGAGGCCCCATCCAAATTCAGCGCCAACAGACATTTTAGGAGCAAAAAAGTACTCAGCACCCACAAAACCGCGAGCACCCAATCCGAAAGAGAGACCGTCGCTAGTGCTCAATTGACGAGACGCACCATCTGCCAAATCACTACCATACTCGTTTGAAGTGCCGCCGCCACCAAGTTGCAGCATTCCTTCGTAACCGTAGAATCCTTGCAAACGGTTGTGGCCGCGACGCATTTCTTTGCCATAGCCCAAGAGAATGTCGGTTTCTCGGGTCTTTGCAACATCCTCGATTTCACCTCCGTTGCCGTCATCGGCGAAAGTAGAGGTAGACGCGCTGTAATGCGCGATACTTACACGTACACGATCTGCTGTGGTAGCCGATGTGAATTGTTTTCCAACGATGGTCTGATCGAATCCAGTCGCGTAGTCTGGAGTTGCGGCGGTTTGACCAGTGTTGTTCATAATGTTCATTGCGTTCAGCGCAAAATCCACCAATGGCACTGCATTCATCGAAAGGCTGTAGTCACCCTCCTGTGGGAGAATTTCGTGGCCATTCTTTGAAGTCATTGATGTTGTTTGTGCAATAGCACCTGCGCTAAAGAATGCGCACAATGCAAAAAGTAAACATTGCTTTTTCATAGCTAACTATTTTGACGCAATATATCAGTCCTCCATTTGGTGTAGGTACGGCAAAACTTGTGTTATCAACACACGAATTGTGTCTAAATCACGTTTTGGACTGATTCACTGGTAATTGCAAGGTAAATGTGGTGCCCTCGCCTTGAATGCTGGTAAACGTCATGTGGCCTCCAGAAGAAGTTACAATGTTCTTCACCATGGCCAGGCCCAAGCCCATCCCTTTGGACTTTGTGGTGAAATTGGGTACAAAAATACGGTCGTAATCCTCGGGGGCGATGCCCTTGCCGTTGTCGGCGACAGCCACGTGGTAGTGGTCACCTTTGCGCGCGAGGGTGATGTCTATGGTCCCCGGACGGTCCTCCACCATCGCCTGCACGGCATTCTTGATCAGGTTGGTAAAGACCCGTTTCATCTGTTCGCGGTCGGCCATCACGTGCGCAGGGCCTTGCACCAAGTTGTGCAACGTGACCGTTACATTGCCATTGTCTGCAAACAGGTCGCTGCTCTGCTCGAGGATGGCTACCAAGTCCACCTCCACGCGTTGCGCACGGGGCATCTTGGCAAAGTTGGAGAACTCGCTGGCGATGTGCGCCAACGAGTCAATTTGCTCGATGAGGGTTTGGCCGGTTTGCTTCAGGCGCTCTTCAAAATTAGGCGCTTCGTCCTCCCACGAGCGCTGCAGGTGTTGCACGCGCAGCTTCATAGGCGTGAGGGGGTTCTTGATCTCGTGGGCCACCTGCTTAGCCATTTCTCGCCAGGCCGCATCTCGTTCCGAGCGGGCGAGTTGTGCGGCAGAATCCTCCACCTTTTGGAGCATGTGATTGTACTCCTTTACCAACGCGCCAATCTCGTCATCACTACTCCACTGTAGCGGATCGTTGTGCCCATCTACACGGATTTGTTGCATGCGCTTACCAATGTGCTGCAAGCTCTTGGTGATGTAGTTGCTCAGGAAGTAAGCCAAGATGGCTGCGCCCACAAACAGCACCACGTAGATCTGGGTGAGTTGCAAGAGGAACGAGCTCAACTCTTCGCGGTTAACCTCGGTCTTGTCGTATTGCACGTTGGTGATGGCCATCTGGCGCCCAAGTGCGTCGGTGAAATACCAATAGGCCAGAATGGACGGAATGCCGTTGACCTGCTTCTCTATCTCCGCGCGAGTGTTGCCCGAGGTGAGTTGCTTGAAAATCGTGTATTCAATCTCATCCCTGACCGTGTTATTAAAAGGGACAGACGAAATCAGCAGGTTTCCGCGCAGGTCAAAGAGATGGATATCCATGCGGTGCACGTCCGCGAGCTCGCAGATCTTGTCGTCGAACACCATGCGGATGGAATCGGGTGGGATGTAGCCCCCGCGTTGCTGCAAAAAGTACCGCATGCTTTCCTGGACCGCACCCTCCTTCCGGCGGAAGCGCTCCACGTTGTACTCCTCGTTCTGGGTCTTGAAGTTGTAGAAGGCCGTGACCCCGGTGAGCACGAAGGAAATCAGGATGAGCGCCAGCATCGTGAAGTAGATGCGGGTGCGCAAACTCAGCTGTATGGGGGTACGGCGCGCCACGGGTCCAAGGTACGCAATGCCTGAGGGCCCAAAACAAAAAAAGCCCCACCGGTAGGTAGGGCTTTGCTTGAAACCGAAGTTTCGCTATGCATTTAGCGCTTCGGCACCACCAACAATCTCGAGGATCTCGTTGGTAATGGCCGCTTGACGCAGTTTGTTGTATTGCAGTTTGAGCTCCTTCTGGAGGTCCGTTGCGTTCTCGGTGGCTTGGTGCATGGCCGTCATACGCGCGCCGTGTTCTGAAGCGTGGCTGTCGAGTACCGCCTTGAAGAGCTGCAACTTGAGTGCCTTGGGGATCAACTCCTCAACGATGAACTCTTTGTTGGGCTCGAAGATGTACTCGGCCGGTGCGCTGGTTTCCTCTGCTGAGGTCACGGGCACAAATGGCAGAAACGGCTCGGCTTGCACGAACTGGACGGCGGCGTTCTTGAACTGGTTGTACACGAGTTTCACCTCGTCGTACTTCCCGTCCACGAACTGGGCCATGATCACCTCGGCAATGCCCGAGATGCGGTCGAAGGTCAGATCATCGAAGATGGTATACGGCAACGCGTCGTGGCCGTCGGTGGTGTAGTACTCGGTTTTGGCGTAGTAATCGTTCGCCTTTTTACCAAGGCTCAACACCTCTACCTGCGCACCGGTCGCCTCCATTTGACGACGGCACTCTTTGATGATATTGTTGTTGAAGGCTCCGCAAAGGCCACGGTTGGACGTCACGGCAACCAGCAACACGCGCTTCACCTCACGCTCCGCGCTGTATACGCCCTCCGATGCGTCCAAGCTCGAAGAAACGTTCGAGAGGATGCTTTGGAGTTTTTCGGCGTAGGGACGCATCTGTGTGATGGCGTCCTGAGCACGGCGCAACTTGGCAGCAGACACCATTTTCATTGCAGAGGTGATCTGCATGGTGCTGCCCACCGAGGTGATGCGGCTACGGATTTCCTTCAGATTCGCCATTATGCATACTTGGCTGACAGGTCAGCACATACGTTTTCAATGGTGTCGGTCACCGACTTTTCGAGCTTACCTGACTTCAGTGAGTCGAGGGCATCACGGTGGTTGGCGTTCAAGTACTCGATGAACTCCACTTCGAATTCCTTCACCTTGTTCACCGGCACTTTGCGAAGCAGGCCCTTGGTACCACAGTAGATGATGGCTACTTGGTCCTCAACGGTCATCGGTGAGTTCAGGTTTTGCTTGAGGATCTCTACGTTACGCTTACCCTTCTCGAGTACGGCCATGGTGGCATCATCGAGGTCAGAACCGAACTTGGCAAAGGCTTCCAGCTCGCGGAACTGTGCCTGGTCCAGCTTGAGGGTACCCGCAACCTTCTTCATCGACTTGATCTGTGCCGAACCCCCTACACGCGATACTGAGATACCTACGTTGATCGCAGGACGTACACCGGAAAGGAACAGGTTGGACTCAAGGAAGATCTGGCCGTCGGTGATCGAGATCACGTTGGTCGGGATGTAGGCCGAAACGTCACCCGCTTGGGTTTCGATGATCGGCAGTGCAGTCAATGAACCGCCGCCCTTCACTTTGCCTTTCAGGCTTTCGGGCAGGTCGTTCATGTTGGCTGCGATTTCGTCAGAGTTGATGACTTTCGCAGCACGCTCCAGCAGGCGCGAGTGCAGGTAGAATACGTCACCCGGGTAAGCCTCGCGGCCTGGAGGACGACGCAGCAGCAGAGATACCTCACGGTACGCTACCGCCTGCTTAGACAAGTCATCGTATACAATCAATGCAGGACGACCGGTGTCACGGAAGTACTCGCCGATGGCGGCACCCGCAAACGGTGCATAGAACTGCAGCGGTGCAGGCTCAGAAGCAGTTGCAGCTACAACTACGGTGTAAGCCATGGCGCCGGCCTCTTCGAGGGTCTTGACCACGTTGGCTACAGTGGAGCCTTTTTGACCAACCGCCACGTAGATGCAGAATACTGGCTCGCCGGCTTCGTAGAACTCGCGTTGGTTGATGATGGTGTCGATCGCAACGGTGGTCTTACCAGTCTGGCGGTCACCGATGATAAGCTCACGCTGGCCACGGCCAATGGGAATCATTGCATCGACGGCCTTGATTCCGGTTTGGAGCGGCTCGCTTACCGGTTGACGGTAGATGACACCTGGTGCTTTACGCTCGATAGGCATCTCAAAGGTCTCGCCTTCGATGGGGCCTTTACCGTCGATCGCTTCACCCAAGGTGTTGACCACGCGACCCAGCATGCCTTCACCTACGTTGATCGAAGCAATGCGGCCGGTGCGTTTCACGCTGGCGCCTTCTTTCAGTTCGCCGGAAGCTTCGAGCAACACCGCACCGACGTTGTCCTCCTCGAGGTTCAGTACGATACCGCGGGTACCGGTCTCAAACTCGATCAGCTCGCCCGACTGTACGTTGGTCAGTCCGTAGATACGTGCAATACCGTCACCCACCTGGAGTACGGTACCCACTTCTTGCAATTCTGCATCGGACTTGAAGCCCGCGAGTTGCTCGCGGAGGATGGCAGATACTTCTGCTGGTTTGATCTCAGCCATGCTGATATGAATTGTGCTCGGCCCGAGCCGAGCGGGGTCTTGTTAGAACTCGGGTACAAATGGATTCTCACTGAAGTCGCGCTTGAGTGCACGGATGCCCGTTTGCACCGAAGCATCGATCATCTGGTCGCCGTAGCGCACGATGAAGCCCCCAATGAGGTCCGGATTTACGTGTTCGACCAACTCTACCGTGGCGCCCTCAGGAGCCATGCCGTTGACGAGCCCGCGCACCTTGGTGCGGGTGGCGTCGTTCAGTGGTGCGGCACTGGTAACAATGGCCTCGTAGATGTGCTTGGCTTCTTTGGCCATGCGCACTACTTCGTTTGCAGCTTGTGCGAGCAAGTACTCGCGTCCCTTGCGAACCATGATGCCAACAAAGCCCATGGACACCTCACTCACCTTGCCTTTGAAGAGCGCGTTCAGAATGTTCTCTTTCTTGTCCGATTTGATCACCGGACTTTTGAGTAACAATTCCAAATCGCGGCTCTCGCCAACGGTTTGTGCAATGACTTCCATGTCCTGCTGCACCGCGTCGAGCTGGCCTTGTTCACGGGCCAACATCATCAGCGATTTCGCATATCGGACGGCTGCTTTTCCTGACTTCATGCCAAGGGATTAATTGAGCTTCACGTCATCGGCCAATTTCTCGGCGAGTTCTTGGTTGGCTGCTTCACCAGAAAGGTTCTGGCGCAGTAGCTTCTCCGCGATTTCGATCGACAGATTGGCAACTTGGTTTTTCAACTCGGCAACAGCTCGGTTCTTTTCGTTCGCAATGGCTTCACGCGCCGAGGCGATCATTCGATCGGCCTCTTCCTGCGCTTTGCCCTTGGCGTCGTTCACCATCGAATCGCGCATATCGCGCGCCTCTTTCAAGATGCGATCACGCTCTACGCGGGCTTCCTGAAGAAGGCGCTCATTGTCGGCCTGGAGGTTGGCCATCTCATTGCGTGCTCGCTCAGCTGCGCTGAGCGCATTGTCGATGGATTCCTCCCGGTCCTTCAGACCTTTCAGAATCGGTTTCCACGCAAATTTGCGAAGGATGAACAGAACGGTCAGAAACGCGATCGTGGTCCAAATGACCACGCCGGCTGCCGGTGTGAGAAGCGCTCCCATTTGTACAAATGGATTTCTGGGCTTAGCCCAATGCTACAAGCAGACAAATAATGATGCCGAACAGTGCGGCACCCTCTACCAGTGCAGCGGCAACAATCATGTTGGCACGCAGGTCACTTGACGCTTCTGGCTGACGCGCCATGGCTTCCAAAGCGCTACCGCCAATACGGCCGATACCGATACCTGCACCTACTGCAGCGAGACCAGCACCGATACCGGCGAGACCTTGGTTAGCTGCTTCTTGAAGCAAAATGGTCAACAATTCCATCTTTCTATAATTTGTGTGGATTAGTGATGTTCTTCGTGAATGGCTTCACCGAAGTAGAGGGCCGTCAGCAGCGTAAACACATACGCCTGCAGAAAGGCAACCAACAACTCGATAAAGAACATAAAAATCATAAATGCGGTGGCGCCTACGCCTACACCTATGCCGAGGCCGGCGGCCTCTCCTCCTTGTCCGAAGATCATAATCAACGATACAAAGGCCAAAATGATGATGTGCCCCGCTGTAATGTTCGCTGTAAGACGCACCATGAGAACTGCGGGTTTGATGAAGATCTGTGAGATCTCGATCGGTACCAGAAGTACTTTTACAAACATCGGTACGCCGGGGGGCCATAGAATATGGCCCCAATAATGCTTGTTTCCTGAGAAGACGGTCATCAACCAGACTATGGCAGCAAGCACAATGGTTACACCCATGGTGCCTGTCACATTGAATCCGCCCAAGAATGGAATGAGACCCAAAATGTTGCACATCCAGATAAAGAAGAAGACCGTGAGCAAGAACGGCATGTAGCGATCTGCTTTTCGCTTTCCAATCGAAGGAACCGCGACCTCATCACGGATGAAGAGGATAAGTGGTTCAAAGAGGTTTTGGATGCCCTTAGGCGCTTGACCTTTGCGCTTCTTATAGCCTTTCGCCACGCGGAAGAACACCAAGCACATCACAACCATGATCAGCAGCATGCCAAAAACCGACTTGGTAATCGACAGGTCCAACGGCTTCACCCCGTGGTGGTCGTGGCCGTGGTCACCGCTGCCGGTGTACTCGCTGTGGCTTTCTGCCTCGTGGCTGTGACCTGCGTCCATGCCGTCCACGATGTAAATGGTCTCGTGGTGGTTTTCATAGGTGTAGCCTTTGGAGCTGATGTAAGTCGTGGTGGGGTGCCCTTCGTGGTAGTGGAACTCGCTTGACATGAAGAAGTCAAGGCCTTGCTCGGTCCAGATGAAACAAGGGAGCGGAATGTGGATGTCACCAAAAAGGTGAATCACGTGCGCATCGGCGATGTGGTGGGTGATCATCTCACCTGCCTTGAATTCTTCGCCGTGGTGGTCATCGTGCGCATCGGAAGCAAAAGCTGGACCAGCCAGGATTGCCAGGAGTGCGAAAAGCGCGTTTTGACGGAACATTTGCATCATCTCAGAGTCGACCAAAAGGGTTCGTCGGGGGTCGTAAAAACCGGTGCAAAATTAGGTGTTTCATTTTGTTGGCAAGTGGGATATCCACTTTTTTTTCCGGCTGTGTTGAAAACAGCCCCATTTCGGCCAAAAATGCTGTGCGTCAGGACGATTTGTCGGCATCCGCCTCGCGGTCCGATCGGCGCAATTGACGGCTGGCCACCGCAGTGAAGTGGGCCATTTGAATGCCGTAGCACCCCACAATAGTCAGGGTCACCAACAAGCGGTGGGTACCGTCGAGCAGAATGTAGGCCGCCACCACACTCAGGGTGAGAACCATTTTCCCGCCGATGGCGCCCATGAACGCCCCAACAAATCGTGAGGGGTTGCGCTCTTCGGTGCGGGCCAATACCGCAAAGGCACCTACCGAAAACAACAGCAGCGCTGGAGGAATGGCAAACAACCAACTGGGCATGAAAGGAATCACCAGGAATTTCAGGGCGGCAATCACGCCCAACACGCCCAAGGTGATCAGCGTAGCGCTTTTGATGTAGGCCTTCAGGTTCATGGTCGGGTGACTTGTCGGATGATGTTGACCACGGCCAGGATGGTGCCTAGGAGGCTACCGACCAGGGTCCACACCGGAGCTTCGTTGGCTTGGTAAGCGTCCAGCTTGATGCCCCCGTATACAAACAAGCCAATGGTCAGGCCCATTTGGGTGGCAATGCCGGTGTACTTGAGTGCCGCGTTAGACTGCGGCTTCTTGGCGTTGGGTTCCGGCATCGGATTGGGTGAGTTCCTTGACCTTGCCGCCCATGTTGCAGTTGCCGGTGAACGATGCGCCGGGTTCAATGCTGAGCTTGTCGGTCACGATGTCGCCCTCTACGCTGGAGGTAGACTTGAGTGCCAAGAGTTGCTGTACCTGCAGCTTGCCCTTGACCGACCCTTCGATTTCTGAGTTCTGACACACGATGTCGCCTTCCACCTTTCCGGTGGGGCCCACCACCAAGCGGCCCTTGGTGTTGATGCTGCCCGTGAAGGAGCCGTCAATGCGGATGTTGCTTTCACAGTGGATTTCGCCTTGGAACGCGGTGCCTTCCACAATGCGGTTGATCGCCATGTCAGGCGCGGTCTCCATCATCTTGGTCTTTTTCATCGGATCAGGGGTAGTATTCCTGGAAGAACGTGCGGTACGCATCCAGGTCTTTGGTTTTGAAGAGCTGCAAGTAGTTGCCCTTCGAAATCAGGTACGTTTCGTAGCCCGGGCCGTTGTAGGTTGCCAGGGCGTCGGTGTTGGCGCGGAAGGTGGCCAGGTAATTGTCAGCGTCTTCCAAGCGGTTGAAGCTTTTGACCAGCACAATGTGCTTCTCGCGGCCAAGTAAGTTGGCGGCGGTGATCAGGTTGGCGCTGTTGAAGTATTCCTTGTTGAAGTCCGACACGGTGGCCTTGACCTCGTTGATGTTGCCGCGGTCCATGTTGAACACCAGCGCAAAGAAGTGCTGCGCACGGTCGTCGTAAGTGTAGGGCGAGGGCGGTGCATCGGGTTTGGGGTCCGTGCTGGCGCCGGGAGCTCCGGACTCTTGCGCGAGCTCGTCGAGGATGCGCTGGGCCGCAACGCCTTCTTCACCTTCAGGGCAGTTGCCGGTAACAGCCTCAAGCGCTTCGATGTAGTTGTTGCGTTGGCCCACTTGGCGGTCCATGTTGCCAATGCACATGGCGCGTAGGAAACGGTACTTACACAGCAAGTGATTGTCTGGTTCCTCGCGGATGACCTCGTCGCAGCGGATGATCAGGTCCACGTATTGACGGCGAGTGTAGTCGGTGTAGGCCGCTTCGTACGCTGCAAGCTCTGATGCCTTTTGACGCTCTTGCTCGTCCTTGTAATCGGGATTGTCGATCAGGCCTGCCCAGATGGATCCGGGGTAACGCTGCTTGATGTGGTTGGCCCAGTAGGCCGACGTCTCGCGCTGGTCACCAAACGGGTTGGCGCCGCCCTCCAGCTCTTTGGCCAAGAAGGTGCGGTAGAGTTGGTAATACCCGAGCGGGTGGAACTCACTGTCGTCCACGCGAGAAGACATGTCTTGCCACGATTCGATGGCGTTTTCGTCGTCCTCGAGCTTTTCCTTGTAGATCACGCCCGATTGATAGTACGCCTGGGAAATGGCGTTGTCCGAGGCGGTCATCAAGCTGTCCGAACAAGGCAAGTCCGCGCGCAACTCCTCAATCGAAGGCACTTGGGACTCAATGTCGTTGGGGTCAAAACTCTCGTCGGGCGTGTCGGTGCCGTCCGGGGTTTGGTTGGGGTCGTCGGGGTCGCCGCTGTCGAAGGCTTGGAATCCCTTGTTGCTGCGTCGCCAGTTGTCTTCTAACGGGCGGTCGCCCCATTGGCTGAGGAAGTTGTCGTAACCACTGGTACGCAGTACTGGGTTGTACGGCCAGAAGTTGCTGGTGGCACCGCCGCCGCCAGCCTGTGCGTCGTTCAAGGCGCGTTCAGCATCGCGTTCAGCGCGCTCGCGCTCGGCGATGAGCTCCTCGCGGATTTGGTTCTGGATTTCCAGCAGGCGGGCGTCGAGTTCATCTGGTGCCAGCGGGCAGAGGGCCTGCAGGCTGTCTTGACGCTCAATCACGCGCAGGTGGGTCACCAATTCGGTGAGGCTGGTCGCCTTGTTTTTGATGTCGGTGTAGCGCTTGTGGTCCTCGGCGATGTTTTGGAAACACGAGTCGTAGTAGGCCTGGGCCGGTTCGTAATCGCGGTCGTCAAAGTAGAGGTCTGCCAATCGCAGGTAACTCTTGGCGCGCTGCTTCTGGTTGTCGATGTTGGCGCGGAGCGACTTCTCCAGGTTGTCGATGCCGCCGGGGCGGTTGCGCTCTTCCAAGTCAAGGTCGGCCAGGGCGTAGTAGATCTGGTCGCGGTACTCCTCGTTCTTGTCGTCCTTGAGCATCTTGTAGAGCGTCTCACGGATTTCGGCCGGGTTGCCGCCGCGGCGCGAGAAGGCGAGTGCTTGGTTGATGCGGGCGTAGAACTCCATCTCGTAGTACGGCTTGCACTTGACTACCGCTTGGTAGTTCTCGATGGCTTCTTGGGACTTGCCGAGTTCTTTCTTGAGCTGGGCGAGGATGAACAACGGACGCGCGCGGTTTTTGCGCTTCTTGGTGTACTCCAGCGATTGCTCGAGCATTTTGACTGCGTCTTTGTATTCGTTCTGGCGGGTGTAGTACTCAGCGTAGATCAGGTAGGTCTCGGCGCGGTGCTCGTCTTCTACGTCCTTGGCGTCGATGGCCTTGTCGAGGAAGAGTTTGGCCTTTTTCCAGTCGCCCTTCTCCATGAAAATCTTGGCGTACCATGCGTTGCCCAAGCTCTGCATCTGCGGAGACTTGTACTTCTTGGTGGCAAAGCGCAGGAATTCCTCGGCGCGGAACATCTCCCCTTTTAAGAAGTAGGCTTGGCCAAGCAAGAGGTAGCAGTCGTCAATCCACTTGTTCATCTCGGGGCGCTTGAGGTCTTTGCTCTGGCGCTTGGAGATTTCCATGTTGTGTTTGGCGATGACGTTGTTGGTCTTTTCGATGATGCGCTCCATCTCGGGATAGACCGATTGGCGCGTCTCTTCGTTGCCGTGGATGAAGATGGGCAGGATTTCGTCCCAGTCCTCTTCGTGCTCATCGAACAGCTTGACCGACGCCTCGCGCATGCTTTCCTTGGCGTAGAAGTAGCCATTGAAGCGTGCGGTGGTGTTGTGGAAGGTACGGTAAGAGAACCCGTCGCGTTCGGTGGTACAGCCGGCCACAAGGACCAGGAGGAACGCGGCTACGAGGGCGCCGCGGGATATGCGCGTTCTATTGTTCAACGAGTGCTAGTTAGCCCTAATGCTAACTGATAAGCCGCAAAAATATTTCATTTCCTGAGAGAAGTCGCCAAAATCCCTTCCAGAACCAGCAAACCCACCGCAGGTGAATTGCAGATATTTGCACCAAAACCCTCCCCTTGGAAGCCCCCGGCAAGCCCAAACTCATCCACCGACTGCGCAATCGCTACCGGCTCTCGCTCATCCACGACGAGACTTTTCAGGAGCGCTTCAGCCTCAGGCTCACGCCGCTCAACGTAATCTTGGTGGTGTTGGGATTGTTTGTGGTCAGCGGCGGCATCGTGTATTCGCTTGTGGCCTTCACCCCCTTGCGCCAACACGTCATTCCCGGGTACTTGAGTGACAGCTACCGCGAGGATGCCGTGTACAGCCGCGCGCAGGTAGACAGCCTCATGGACGTCACCGCACGCCAGGACCGCTACATTCAAGACCTACGGGTCGTTCTGGGTGGCGGCGTGGTCACCCCCGCAAACCAAGACACCACCAACCAAGGCGCCCAGCCCGGGGACCTGGAGTTTGAAATGATCGAAGAGGATTCGCTGCTCCGCGAACGGGTGGACCAGGAACCGCCCCTCGGCTTGGACTTCGAAACCGGCAGCGAGGATGCGACCTTGGCCAACCTCCTGCTCTTCAAACCCCTGGAAGGCACCCTGACCGGACGCTTCGATACCCGCGTGCAGCATTTTGGCGTGGACGTGGTGGCGCCCGAAAACAGCGTGGTCAAAGCGGTGAAAGAAGGCACGGTGTTCTTTTCGGGATACACCATTGATGGCGGGCACGAGATCCACGTGCAGCACGCCAACAACGTGGTGAGTGTTTACAAGCACAACTCCAAGCTCTTCAAGCAAACCGGCGACCGGGTAGAAACCGGCGAGTCGGTAGCTGTGGTGGGCAATACCGGCGGCCACACCGATGGGCCACACTTGCATTTTGAGCTGTGGATCGAAGGGGTGCCGGTTGACCCTGAGGATTACCTGGCTTGGGATTGATGCTGCTGCACTTAGTACCTAGGTAGGTCCTCCTCCTCCCGCTCCCACCCACCCAACAAATCTCCCCACCCCACCCCCCCATTTCCAATCCGCAACGCGCGCGACTTGACGGATGGCCGGTACACATGCATACCTGGCCGGGACGACTTGATCGTTAGCAATTCTGGGCACAAAAAAACCCGGTGCACAACGTACACCGGGTTCGCATGGGGGGGGTGAGCGGATTACTCCACCAACACAATGTCAAAGTCCACGAGGTCCACGAACTGCTGGATGCGCAGATCGATGTCCTCCTCGGTGAGTTCCAACAGGCGCTCAGGACCGAATTTTTCACAGGCAAACGAAGCCATGGCCGAGCCGATGATTACCGCCCGCTTCAGGTTGGCAAACGACACCTCTTTGGTGTGGGCCAAAAAGCCCATGAAGCCGCCGGCAAACGTGTCGCCCGCGCCGGTGGGGTCTACCACTTCTTCAAGCGGGAGGGCTGGGGCAAAGAACACCTTCTCCTCGTCGAAGAGCAGCGCGCCGTGTTCGCCCTTTTTCATCACCAAGTACTTGGGGCCCATAGTCAAGATCTTCTTGGCGGCCTTCACCAGCGAGTGCTCGCCAGACAGTTGGCGCGCTTCCTCGTCGTTGATGGTGAGCACGTCGATTTCCTTGAGCACCTCGTGCAGGTCATCCAGGGCAATGTCCATCCAGAAGTTCATGGTGTCCAGCGCAATCAGCTTGGGACGCTTCTTCATTTGACGGATCACCGAGAGCTGTACCGCCGGGGCCAGGTTGCCGAGCATCAAGAAGTCGGCGTCTTGGGCGGCCTCGGGCACCTTGGGCTCAAAGGTCTCCAACACGTTGAGGTCGGTGACCAACGTGTCGCGGCTGTTCATGTCGTAGTGGTACTTGCCCGACCAGAAGAACGACTTCTCGTTTTCACGGATTTCAAGTCCTTCTTGGTGGATGCCTCGGCGCTGCATTTCAGCCAGCATGTCCTTGGGAAAGTCGCCGCCGATCACCGAGATCAGGTGCGACTCCTTCACAAAGTACGAGGCGGCCAAGCTGATGTAGGTGGCTGCTCCGCCCACCACTTTGTCCACCTTTCCAAACGGTGTTTCGATGGCGTCAAAGGCCACTGTACCCACTTCGATCAAAGCCATAGTAAATTTTTTGCGGCGAAGATATTGTAGTTTTTCACAGTCGTACTTATCTTTGCGCTCCCTTTTTGAGGGAAGAATCCTCCTTAGCTCAGCTGGTTAGAGCATCTGACTGTTAATCAGAGGGTCCTTGGTTCAAGTCCAAGAGGAGGAGCAACACAAAGCCCGGTACAGCACCGGGCTTTTTTTATGCCTATGCCACGCACCTACCTCTTTGTTCCGTTTTCTGCCTCCAAGCTCTGGGCGCCGTTGTTGTCCTTGCTGGTGCTACTCGGGCTGCTGGGACTGGGCATTGCCGAGTGGGGCATCACGCGCATTTGGCCGCTGACCGCACTTGTGGGTGGGGTATTGGTGGTCTTTCTCCTGGGCGCGCTGACCGAGCGGGTGACCGTCAGCGACGCCGGCATCACCTACCGCTCCTTGGGCAAGGAACACCACTTGGATTGGACTGAAATCCAACAGTGGGGGTACTTCCGATCGGCCCGGTATGGCAACGTGCGCTTGGGGCCGGGCGATGCGTTGAAAGGCCACGTGTTCCTCTACGTGGAACGCGACACCCCGGCCGACATCACCGAAATGATGCGCGTGGACGAGCGCCGCATTGTGGTGTACTTCCGCCCTGCGCTGGCCGCCTTGTTTGAGGAAAAACTGGGCGCACCGCTTTCCACCCGAAAAGGGTAATGCTCTGGGGTTTGGCTTCCCCGATTTGCAAGGTTTGTTTGATGCTGGGTTAGGAATGGTGATGAACCAAACCGGCAAAAGCTTGTTCCCAAGATGCTTACCCAAGCAACTCGAATCATTCAAATCAATCGTTATGAAGCTTAACCAAATCGGGCGATTGCTGGCGCTCTTCGCAGCCATGCTCTTTGCCGCTTCTGGCTTAACTGCCCAGGATTACTGCTCTTCCGATGGCGGAAGTGGGTACTATGACATCTACAGCATCGCATTCGGCGACGTTGTGCTCAACGCCACCGGCGACGACGACGGCTACGGCGACTACACCGATGTACTGGTGGACGCCGAGGCCGGACAAGACCTCACCCTCGCGCTGCAATCAGGCGGCCCTTGGTGGCAGCGCTACTACTGGCGCGTGTGGGTAGACTTTGGCAACGACGGCAGCTTTGACGGCGACCTCCAAGACGAAGTTAACGGCTACTTCACCCAATACGCCACCATCCACGTCCCTGCCGATTTTGACGGCCAAGCACGCATCCGCGTGAACGTGAGTCGCCACGAATACCAAGGCGCATGTGCGCATTACAACACTGGCGAAGTCGAAGATTACACCCTCAACGTGGGTGAAAGCTGCGCGGCCTGTGCGGGCACTCTTTACGCCGTAGAAGGCAATGTGTGCTTTGACGGCAGCGCAACCTTGACTGCAGTCCCCAACGGAGACGCTGTTGTTCCTGAAGGCTTCTCTACCGTATTCGTGCTCACCGAAGGCGCAGGCCTGGTGATCGAAAATGCGGGCGGCGAGCCTTGGTTCACCGTTGCCGAAGAGGGCAACTACACCATCCACACCTTGGTATACGACCCTGCAACCCTGGATTTGGGCATTGTAGAACTGGGCGTGACCACTGGATTTGATGTGTTTGGTCTCATCACCGAAGGCGGCGGTAGCATTTGCGCGTCACTCGACGTGGCGGGTGCACCTGTTGCTGTGGAAGCGCCGATGGCCGGCACCCTGAGCGGTGGTGGTGAGGCGTGCTTGGTAGACGGCGCAGCTATGTTGACCGCTACTACTAACGGCGACATCAACGTACCTGCGGACTACAGCAGCCTCTATGTGCTGACCCAAGGAGAAGGCCTGACCATCGTCAACGCCGGTGCTGAGCCCTCGTTTGAGGTGGCCGAGACTGGACTGTTTACCATCCACACCCTGGTGTACAACCCTGCGACCCTCGATCTAGGCATCGTGGAGTTTGGCGTGACTACCGGTGTTGATGTGTTTGGATTGATCTCTGAAGGCGGCGGTGCAATCTGCGCTTCACTTGATGTGGCCGGTGCACCCTTCAACGTGGTGAACCCATCTGCAGGCACCATGACCGCCGATGCGGACGCGGTGTGTTTTGACGGCGCCAACATGATTTCAGCCATGGCCAACGGCGACGCAGTTGTGCCCGAAGGCTTCTCCAACATCTACGTACTCACCCAAGGCGAAGGCCTGGTGATTGTGAACGCCGGCGCTGAGCCTGCATTCGAAGTCACCGAAGCCGGCAACTACACCATCCACTCATTGGTGTACAACCCTGCGACCTTGGACCTGGGCATTGTTGAATTTGGTGTGACCACTGGATTTGATGTGTTTGGTCTCATCACCGAAGGCGGCGGTAGCATTTGCGCGTCACTCGACGTGGCGGGTGCACCTGTTGCTGTGGAAGCGCCGATGGCCGGCACCCTGAGCGGTGGCGGTGAGGCGTGCTTGGTAGACGGCGCAGCCATGCTGACCGCTACTCCTAACGGCGACATCAGCGTACCTGCGGGCTACAGCAGCCTCTTCGTGCTGACCCAAGGAGAAGGCCTGACCATCGTCAACGCCGGTGCTGAGCCCTCGTTTGAGGTAGCCGAGACTGGACTGTTCACCATCCACACCCTCGTCTACAACCCTGCGACCCTAGATCTGGGCATCGTGGAGTTCGGCGTGACTACCGGTGTTGATGTGTTTGGATTGATCTCTGAAGGCGGCGGTGCGATCTGCGCTTCACTTGATGTAGCCGGTGCGCCTTTCAATGCAGCAGAATGCGCGTGTCAAGCGTTTGCCGGCACGATGACTGCCGATGCTGATGCGGCTTGCTTCGGTGGGTACACCACCATTTCGGCAACCGCCAATGGCGACGCAGTGGTGCCTGAAGGCTTCTCCAACATCTACGTACTCACCCAAGGCGAAGGCCTGACCATCGTCAACGCCGGCGCTGAGCCTGCATTCGAGGTTATCGAAGCCGGCAACTACACCATCCACTCGTTGGTGTACGACCCAGCAACTTTGGACCTCGGCATCGTTGAGTTTGGTGTGACCACCGGATTTGACGTCTTCGGACTGATCACCGACGGCGGTGGCAGCATCTGCGCGTCACTCGACGTCGCTGGTGCGCCGGTAGCCGTGGAGAACCCAGATGCAGGTCACATCCAAGCCGAGTCGTTCTTGAACTGCTTTGAGCTGGGCGAGAGCACCACGCTGGTGGGCATTCCAAACGGCGACGCGATTGTACCCGACGGCTACGAAGTGCTCTACGTACTGACCCAAGCTTGGGACCTGACCATTCTCGGGGTAAACACCGTACCTGAATTCGAAGTGGACAGCTGGAACGTGTACCGCATCCACACGCTGGTATACAACCCCGCCACCCTGGATCTGAGCATTGTGACCATCGGCGAGACCACCGGATTTGATGTCTTTGGACTGCTGGTGGACGGTGGCGGCGACGTATGTGCATCGCTGGATGTACCAGGCGCCCTGTTTTTCGCCTGGAAACCGTGGATCTGCGACTTCCTTGGAAGCTTCTACCACAACATGACCGTGGAGACCCAAGAGGTGCAACTACAGAAGTGGATGGCAGCGGCCGATTCGCCTGAAGCCCTCGAGCGCCTGTTGATCGAAGCGGCCGCCGATGTGGCCGTGTACCCGAACCCAACTGTAGACGTGCTGAATGTGGAGCTCACCGGCTTTGCAGCGAACCAGCCTGTACAGGTTGAACTGCACGACGTCACCGGACGCGTGGTGATGGCCACCGCCTGGAACGCCGGCAGCACCGACCGCTTTGAGCTCGACCTCGCAGCTCACAAAGCCGGACAGTACCACCTGGTGCTGACCCAAGGAAACGTGCGCATCCACCGCCAAGTGGTGATCATGCGCTAACCTGCAAGACCTTTGTGTCACAGAAGCCCGGGCCGCAACGCCCGGGCTTCTTTTTTGCGCTACATTGCTCCATGCGCTTCCTGATCCTGTTGGCGGTAGTGGCCGCCGGTTGCGCGGGCCCCGCCCGCCCACCCCTCCCCCCATCCACCCCCACCTCACACACCTTCACTACACCCTTCCCGGACGGCTACAACGTGGCGCTGTTGGTCATGGATGGGGTCTACAACACCGAGCTCACCGCGCCGTACGACATCTTTGAGCACACCGCCTACCGCACCGGCATCCGCCCCATGAATGTGTTTACCGTGGGCAAAACGCGCATGCCAGTGCGCTCGTTCGAAGGCCTGCACTTCACCCCCGATTTTGGGTTTTTGACCGACTCAATCCCACCGATTGACATCTTGGTGGTGCCTAGCGCCGAACACCACTTGGACTCCGATTTGGAAGACGCCGAAACCTTGGACTTCATCCGCGATGCAGGTGCGCAAGCCACTTACATCACCAGCCATTGCGACGGCGCATTTATGCTGGCCGAGGCAGGTCTATTGGAAGGCCGCGTATCCACCACTTTCCCCAGCGACGTGGCGGCCATGCGCGAACGCTACCCCCACCTTGACATCCGAGACAGCGTGTTGTTTGTGCACGACGGACCGGTGATCACCTCGGCGGGGGGCGCCAAAAGCTTTGAGGCGGCGCTGTACCTGAGTGAAGTGATGTATGGAGATTCGATTGCGCGTGCGTTGGCCAAGGGGCTGGTGATCGATTGGGACGCAGATGCGGTGCCGCACACCGTGATCCCTCAGGAATGATGGACCAACTGCTTGCCGAAATCCGCGTGCACGCCACCGGCATCTGTTGGCTCCAGCGTAACGACTGGTTTGAGATCAACAAGGTGTCCGTTCTTCAGGCACACGTGGCCGAATTGCTGATTTCCTGGTGTACGTATTCGGGTGCAACGGGCTGGCGGGGGCAGCGCCGAGGCTGCAGATTTGCACCGTAATTTGACCGCCATGACCCGTATTTGGTTCCTGCTTTTTGCCCTGGTCTCTGTGACCGCCTCCGCCCAAGTCACCGGCACCCTCCGCGGTACAGTGGTGGACGCCGAATCCCGTTTTCCCATTCCCATGGCCGGGGTGGCCCTGATGGTGGACAGCACCGCCATTCAATCCGTCGCCGACCTCGACGGACGTTTTGTGTTTGAAGCCGTTCCGGTAGGCCGCCATGCCTTGGTGGTCTCGGCCATTGGGTTTGAGACCACTTCACGTTCAGGCATCATCATCAACTCGGCCAAGGAGACCGTGGTGGAACTCGCGCTCGAGACCGCGGTGATGACCGTAGGCACCGCCGAGGTGGAGGCAGGACGCCGCCCCGGTGCAGCCATGAACGAGATGGCCACTGTATCGGCCCGGGAGTTTTCGGTGGCCGAGACCGACCGCTACGCCGGCTCGCGTGGCGACCCCGCGCGTATGGCTAGCAACTTTGCCGGCGTGCAAGGTGCGGACGATTCGCGCAACGACATTGTGGTGCGCGGCAACAGCCCTTCTGGCGTGCTCTGGCGGGTGGAAGGCGTGGACATTCCCAACCCCAACCACTTTGCCATTCCAGGCACCGGCGGCGGGCCGGTGGCCATCCTCAACAACAAGTTCCTCGCGAACTCGGACTTCTACACCGGGGCCTTCCCGGCAGAATTTGGCAACAGTTCCGCTGGGGTGTTCAACTTGCGCCTGCGCAACGGCAACCGCAACAAGCATGAGTTCAGCGGGCAGTTTGGGTTCCTGGGCACCGAAGTCTTGGCCGAAGGGCCCCTGAACCGTGAAAAAGGCCACTCCTACTTGGGCATGTACCGCTATTCGACCGTGGAGCTGTTCAGTGTGCTGGGCATTGACATCGGTACCTCTGCGGTGCCGCGCTACCAAGACGGCGCCTTCAAGGTGAACCTCCAAGGAGAGGGAGGCAGCAACTTGGCGCTTTGGGGCTTTGGCGGCACCAGCTCGGTGGACATCCTCATCTCAGACCAAGTCAGCCCCGAGCGCAACATCTTTGGCGAAAACGACCGCGACCAATACTTCCGCTCGCGCATGGGCCTGGCCGGAGCCACTTGGAGCAAGCCCTTCAACAAGGACACTTATCTGAAGACCACCTTGGCCCACGGCATTGACGTGCAGGACTCTTATCATGAGCTGGTCTTCCGCCAACTCACCCCTGAGAACACCTACCAATTGGACTCACTGGCGGGACTGCTGCGCTACCGCTTTGAGCAACAAAAGACCTCACTGGCCTCCAGCCTCAACCGCAAACTCAACGCCAATTGGACCTTGCGTACCGGCGTGCTCGTGGATGTGTACCAGTGGGACTTCCGCGACAGTATTGCCCAACTCGAGCCGGACTTGCCCGGGTACGGCACTTGGCAAACCCGCTGGGACGCAGACGAGGCCGCCGCCCTGCTGCAAGCCTACGCCCAAGTCAAGTGGCGCCCCAACGACCGCTTTACCATGGTGGCCGGTTGGCACGTGCAAACCCTCACGCTCAATGGCAGCACCAGTTGGGTGGAACCGCGCATTGGCGCCACCTACGACCTGCGACCCAACCAGCGCCTGTCGCTCGGGGTGGGTGAGCACAGCCAAATGCAACCGGCCTACCTCTATTTCTATGGCGATGAACGCGACGCCAACGGCCAAGTCATCCCCAACAACCGCGACTTAGGCTTTACCCGAAGCCGTCACGCCGTGCTGGGCTACGAAGTCGGCCTGACCGATCGTTTGCAGGGGAAAGTGGAGGTGTACTACCAGACCCTCAGGGATGTCCCGGTGGACCAGTTTGCCTCCAGTTTCTCACTGATCAACGCAGGCAGTGGATTTGTGCGCTTGTTCCCGGATTCGTTGGTCAACAGCGGCACGGGCACCAACTACGGCATGGAGTTCACTTTGTCACGCGCCTTCCAGGACGGGTACTTCTTTATGGTGACTGCGTCCTTGTTTGAAGCCAAGTACAAAGGCAGCGACGGCGTGAAGCGCAATGTGGAATTCAACGGCCGCTACGCCTGGAATGCGCTGGCCTCGAAGGAATGGGTCTTGAACAACAGCACCTCCTTGGTGTCCGGCGTAAAACTGACTTCATTGGGAGGACGCTGGTACGGGCCTGTAGATGTGGAAGCGTCCAACGCCGCGCGCGAGATCATTTGGGTAGACAGCGAGCGCAACACCTTACAGTTTGACCCCTACTTCCGCGCCGACGTGAAGCTCAACCTGAAGTTCAACCGCCCCGAAACCACCCACGAGGTGGGCGTGGACCTGGTGAACGTGACCAACCGCAAGAACATCCTCAAGCTCACCTATGCACCCGATGAGAACAACAATCCTGAGGAAAGCATACGTGAGGAATATCAGTTGGGCTTTTTGCCGGTCTTCTTCTATCGTGTAGATTTCTGATTTACAGTTGGTTAGACTCTTATCTGTATTCAGTCCAAATAAAAATACCACAATCGGGGTATTGAGCAGCGCGCTGGTGGATTCTAGGTTTGCAGTGCAAGATGAAACCACCTGTAATGAAACGCTGGATCCTGATGGGAGCGGTGGCCACCCTCACCTTGAGCGGTTGCCAAAAAGAGGACGAGCCAGTCGTGTGTGAAGCCCTGGGCTTCACCATTCCAGATACGTACACCTACACCAACGCCGACGGGCAAAGCACCGTCAACTTCAACGGCCAAGCGCAACGCCTGGAGATGCTTGAAGAAATGGCCACCTACCTCAAAACTGCCAACACCCCAGGCAACGCGGTGGAGGCGTCTATTTTGCTGGCCATGTATGCCAACGACGGGCACACCTGGAACGATTTGGAAACCCTGGGCATGACCGGTTCCACCAAGCAACTCAAGAACAAAACAGCTGCCGGTTCGGGCACTGCAGACCCGGCCATCCAAGCTTACTTTGAAGGCCTCATGGCCGATGCAGAAGCCCTCAGCGCCACCACCACATCAGGCGTCACCGACGGCGGACCGGGACAGGGCGGCGTTGTGCTCAGCACCACCATCCCCGAAAAGCAATACCTCCAAGACGCCGAGGGCCGCGAATACGTGCAGCTCATTGAAAAAGGCCTCATGGGCGCGGTGTTCTACAACCAGATTTGCGTGGTGTACTTGGGCGAGGGCAAAATGGACGTGGACAACACCACCGCCGTAGACCCCGAAAACGGCAAGTACTACACCACCATGGAGCACCACTGGGACGAGGCCTACGGGTACTTCACCACAGCGCTCGATTTCCCGGCCTCGGGCACAGATCGCTTCTGGGGCAAATACGCCGCCGGACGTGAGGACTTGATCGGTTCGGCGAGTGCGTTGAGCACGGCGTTCCGCGCTGGCCGCGCTGCGATTGCCGCTGGTGACCTGGACGCCCGCGATGCACAAATCGCCATCATCCGCACTGAAATGGAGCGCATGACCGGCGCCACCGCCATCCACTACCTCAACAGCGCCGTCACCCACTTTGCCGACGACGCCCTGCGCAACCACGCACTCAGCGAAGCGTGGGCATTCCTCCAGGCCATTCCTTATGGCCACGAGCCTGCACTAAACTCCGCCGAGTTGGCCAGCCTGCTCGACACACTCGGAACCGATTTTTACAACGTGACCACCTCGAACCTCATCGCCGTGCGCGACCAGGTGGCCACCTTATTGAACTTGGAAGATGTCAAAGAATCCCTGTAAGCCAAATCAGTGGGAATTCTATGCGAAGGGCGTTCCAACGGGGATGCCCTTTCGCGCGTTCCTGATCGCCCTGTGCGCATTGGTGCTCACCGCCTGCGAAAAGCCCGAAGACGACACCCTGGCCGACGATTTTGACCGTGCCGCGTTGCTGGCCAATTGGGCCGATGGCGTCATCCTTCCCGCCTACACCACTTGGGCCAACGAAGTGAGCACCCTGCACACCGCCCTGCTCAACCTCCACCCCGAAGCCGACATGGCCGAACTGGAAACCGCCCGTGAAGCTTTGCACCGCGCGCGCACCAGCTGGCAAACCGTGGCCTACTTCGACTTTGGACCGGCGTCCAACCAAGGACTGTCTGCCATTGCCAACATCTACCCCGTAGACGTAGAGCAAGTCATGGACAACCTCTCGGCCAGCAACGTTAACCTCGAAACCCCTGCGAATTTGGCCGCGGGCGGATTTGAAGCCCTCGACTACCTGCTGTACGGCACCGGCGATGATGCCACCGCAGTCCTCGACTTTTTGGCCACCGAAACCGGTGCGCTGGACTACTGCCAACGCATCGGTGCGTTGCTGGAAGAAAAAGCGATCACCGTACGCGATGCGTGGGACCCTGCTTCGGGCAACTACCGCAACACCTTTGTGGGTGCCTCCGGTACCGACGTGGGCTCGGGCTTGGGCCTGATGCTCAACGCCTTCAACCGCGTCTACGAAGCCGACGTGCGCAAGAACAAACTGGGCCTGCCTTCGGGCGCCATGACCTTTTCGATGACCCCGCTTCCCGACCACGTGGAAGGGGCCTACAGCCAAACGGCCTCCAACGACTACTTGCTGGCGGCGCTCGACGCGTGCAACCGCATCTACAACGGCATCAACGCCGAAGGCATGGACGGCGTGGGACTGGACGACTACCTCCACGCACTCGGTGCCACCCACCTGGACGCGCCGCTCAACGCAGCCATCCAAGACCAATGGGAAGCAGCCACCACAGCCGTTGAAGCCCTGCCCGCACCGCTGGCCACCACCGTGGTCACCGACCAACAAGCCTGCCTCGATGCCTACGCCGAGCTGCAACAAATGGTGGTGCTCTACAAGGTGGACATGATGTCCTGCCTGGGCGTACTGGTGACCTACCAAGACAACGACGGCGACTGACCCGTGCAGCCCTGGTTGAACCGACCGGTTGAGCTGGCGCCGCTGGTGGTCTTTCGGATTTTATTCGGGGCGGTTGCCGTGTACTCCACAGTGCGCTTTGCGGCCTACGGGTGGATCCACGAGCAATACGTCGCTCCCAAACTCTTCTTCCCTTACTACGGTTGGGAATGGCTTCCCCGCCCCTCAGAGACGGGCATGTATGTCCTGTTTGGACTGATGTTGCTGGGGGCGTTCGGCGTTTTGCTGGGGGCCTTTTACCGGTGGTCCGCGGCCCTGTTCTTTTTGGTGTTCACTTGCGTAGAGCTGCTGGACAAAACCAACTACCTCAACCACTACTACTTTGTGAGCCTGGTGGCCCTGGTGATGCTGTTTTTGCCCGCCCACCGCAACGCCTCGGTGGACGTGTGGCGCCGGCCCAAAACGGCCTGTTCACGCGCACCTTGGTGGACCGTGCACGCACCCAAAATGCTGCTGACCCTGCTGTACTTCTTTGCCGGCGTGGCCAAGCTTCATCCCGAATGGTTGCTGGAAGCCCAGCCCTTGCGCATCTGGCTCCCCCAACACACCGACTTGCCCCTGATTGGCCCCCTGCTGGACGAGGTGTGGGTGGCCTTTGCCTTCAGTTGGGGCGGAGCGCTGTTTGATTTGCTGGTGGGCTTTGCGTTGTGGTCTAACCGCTGGCGCAAATGGGCGTACCTGGCGGTGTTGGGCTTTCACTCGGTCACCTGGGCGCTGTTTCCCATTGGCGTATTCCCGTTGATGATGATGGTGGTGACCCTGGTGTTTTTTCCGCCGCGCATGCACCGCCGAGCGCTGGAAGTGTTGGGCGTGTATGCAGCCTCTGCGCGCTCCTTTGCCTTCCGCGAAGGGTGGGGCCGTTTGGTGGGTGGTTTGGGCGTGGTGTTTCTGGTGGTGCAGTTGGTGTACCCGTTCCGTTACGCGTTGTACCCCGGTGACCTGTTTTGGAACGAAGAAGGCTTCCGCTTCTCCTGGCGCGTAATGCTGATGGAAAAGGCCGGCAAGGCGTTCTTCTACGTTAAAGACGCGCGCTACCCCGGCGAAAAAGAAGTGGTGCTGGGCCAGTACCTCACCCCCAACCAAGAAAAGCAGATGTCCACCCAACCCGACATGTTGCTCTACTTTGCCCATTGGATTGCTGCCGAGTACACGCGCCAAGGCGTGCAGGACCCCAAGGTGCGGGCCGAGGTGTGGGTAGACCTCAACGGCGAAGGGTCGCACCTGTTTCTGGATCCGTACTACAATTTGCTGGAGGCCGAAGACGGCTTTCACCACCAACCGTGGATCATTCCGCGCGATTCGGTGATCACCTTGGACGGGCTGGAGGCCCTACGTCCGCAATTGCGCGCACAACATGGGTGGTAGAGCGTTGACCTTGCTGCTGGTCTTGTGGGCCGGCATCCTCGGTGCACAAACCTGCACCCTGACCCTTTCCTTGCGCGACAGCACCTCGGGCAAGTCCCTTTCCGGCGTGCTCGTGTGGGCCGAAAGCCCGCGGTTCATGGATGCGGTCACCGGCGCCAAAGGCACATGCACTTTCGGGGGATTGGAGCAGGGCGAGTGGCGCTTCCGCTGCGTGCACTCGGGCTACATGGCCACCACGTTGTTGGTGGAGATTGGCGACGAGGCCGAACAGGCGGTGACCCTCACCCTGATCCCGTTGGAATTGGACTTGGGCACCGCTGAGGTGGAAGGACGCACCTCGCGCGAAATGATCTCGCTGAGAGCCGTGGAGGCAGGATCGGTGTTCAGCGGGATGAAGTCGCACCTGATCCGTCCCGAGGCCCGAGCATCCAACCTGGTTTCTTCGCGGCAGGTGTACGCCAAGGTACCCGGGCTCAACATTTGGGAAAGCGATGGCGCGGGCATCCAACTCGGCATTGGTGGGCGCGGGCTCAGTCCCAACCGCACCAGCCACTTCAACGTACGCCAAAACGGCTTTGACATCTCGGCCGACCCCCTCGGGTATCCTGAGAGTTACTACACTCCACCGCTCGAAGCGGTAGAACGCATAGACGTGGTCCGCGGGGCCGGGGCGCTGCAATACGGCACCCAGTTTGGCGGGCTCATCAACTTCCGCATGAAGCATGCCCACGTGGGGGATTCGCTGGTGGTGGGGGCCAAACAAACCTTTGGGACGTACGGCCTGCGCGACAGCATCAGCCCGGCCTTGGTCTCGTCAAATTCAGTGGTGCACCTTCAGGGCAGTTTGCTTTCGGGGGTGACCTACTTTGGATTCTACCAGCACAAGCGCGGCGCCGGCTGGCGACCCAACGGTGATTACCGCGTGCACACCGGCCACATCAACCTCCAATACGCCCCTTCTGACCGCAGCGAATGGGGCGTGGAATTCACCCACATGGATTACCTGGCCCAGCAATCCGGCGGGCTCCTGGACAGCCAGTTTGAGCAGGACCCGCGCCGATCCTTCCGAGAGCGCAACTGGTTTGCGGTGAATTGGAACTTGGCGGCGGTGCACAACGTGACCCAATTTTCTCCCCTCACCGAGTGGCGCACGACGGCCTTTGGACTCTCGGCCAGCCGCAAGGCGTTGGGCTTCTTGGGCCAAGCCGGACGGGTGGACTTTGAAGAGAATCCCCGGGATTTGATTTGGGGTGAATTCCGCAACGTGGGGGTCGAAAGCCATTTACTGCACCGGGTCAACATCCGCGAGCGCATTGGGGTGCTTCTGCTTGGTGCGCGCTTTTTCCAAGGCAACAGCCACGCGCGTCAAGGCACAGCGCCGGCAGGGTCGGACCCCACCTTTGCCCTGACCGATCCCGACACCTTCGCCGGCACCGACTACCGTTTCCCTAACACGAACTTGGCGCTGTTTTCCCAGAACATCATTCCCTTGGGCAAGCACCTGAGCCTGACTCCTGGGGTGCGGCTGGAACACATCTCCACCCGAGCAAACGGCACTGTACTCGAAACCGTGGTCAACGGCGCCGGGCAAATTGTGGACGACACACTCTACACCGATACCCGCTCGCGCTCCCGCACCTTTCTGCTGGCAGGCGTGGGCCTCAGCTACCAACCCGAGCCCCACTTTGAGCTGTACGCCAACGCGGTGCAGAACTACCGCGCCATCAACTTCTCGGACATCCAGGTGCAAGGCCTCTCCATTGTGGTGGACCCCAACATCCAGGACGAGCGCGGCGCCAACCTTGACCTCGGCATCCGCGGCGACCTCAAGGGCAAAGTGCAGTACGACATCAGCGCATTTGCCCTGTTTTACCGCGACCGCATTGGCGCCTACAACACCGCCATTGCTGACCCGGTGTTGGTGCAGCGCGTGATCCGTTACCGCACCAATGTGTCCAACGCGCGCATTGTGGGGTTGGAAGGTCTGGTGCAAGGCACTGTTCGCTTAGGTGAAGACGTGGAGGCCCCGCACGTGCACTGGTTTATCAACGGCGCTTTTACCCACGGAGAGTATCTGCCCAACGGCTCCGATGCCGACTCCTTGGCACTCGACGTGGCGGGCAACCGCGTGGAATTGGTGCCGGCAGTTACCAGCAAGGTGGGTGCTGCGTTCGAGTGGCGCCGCTTCACTTTCAGCACGCAATACACGTACACCTCCGAGCAATTTACCGACGCCACAAATGCCGAGCGCACCCCCGGAGCAGTAGACGGATTGGTACCGGTGTATGCGGTGCTTGATTTTGGGGCCAAATGGCAGCGCGGTAGGGTCACCCTCGAGGCGAACCTCAACAATGCCTTAAATACCCCTTATTTCACGCGACGTGCGGCAGGCTACCCCGGTCCGGGGATCATCCCTGCGGATGGACGGGCGTTTTTCTTGGGGGTTGGCGTTCGAATTTGACGGTTAGGGTGCTTCGGGAAGGACTTGGAGGGTCCAGCTCCAGGTGCAGACATGCGATAAAGCGTCTCGTTCACCAAGCGGCGCGTTGTAGGCGTTGAGAGTGATTACGGGAAGGGTCGCTTTGTCTGCCCAAGGTTTTCCGGGGACTTGCATTTGCGGAGGGTACGGGAGCGCTGAAAAGCCCAAGCCTAGAGACAGGTTGCTGGACCACTGCAGTGTCCAACCGCTGCCATGGCTCCAAGACACCCATGCGGCCAGATGGACAGACCCTGTTTCTTGCACAGCATCGTAAGGGGCCATCAACAATTTTGCAGCACCGGCCTTGTGGGTTCCCCAATACGCTCCGGCGTTTCGGTCGGCGTAATTCTCCAGGGGGCCGTATCCCAGCCAGTTGAGTGCATGCAAGCCGCTGTCTCCATATATGCGCACACCCACTCGCATTGGATAATCGTGCGCTTTGGCAAACGCAAAGGCGCTCTCCATGTGCATTCGGCCCTCTAGGTCTACACTGTAGGAAACGTTGAAGGTCCCGTATTCCTCCATGAATTCTCCTGTCAAGGTCAATGTAGCCCCGTCCACCTCGGCGAACAAGACCGACATCCGTTTGCCAGCAGCCGCCCAAAAACGTGTGTCCTCTTCCGACATCATACGGTCTTCACCTTTGATTGGAAAACGGTCGAAGGTCCATTCACAGGGCAAGGGTAGCAGGTTTCCAGCACTGGAAGTCACAGCCACTGGCAGGGCACTCTTCAAGGAAACTGCATAGGTCACCGAGTCAGCTTCGAACACGTAGTTGTCGCCGTCCAGTTCCCAAGACAGTTCTGAAGGGTCGTGTACCTCCTTCAACGTCTGACTGACGCCCAGCAGCCCTAGTGGCTGTCCTCGATAGCACTCATACACCTGAGGGGATCCAGGACTAGGAAGCTTCAGCAATTGAAAGTCCAAGGCACCACCAGCGCTAAATTTTCCCTGATTCTCAGTACCCAGCGAGGCAAACCATTCACCCAAACTCAACCACTCCTCTCCCAAACCATCCACCAATGACAAACTGCCTACGTCCATGGTACCGACGTCGCCCATAAGGCGACAGCGCAATTCCAAGGGACCGGATGCGGGCGGCCCCCACTTGCGCTTGATCATAAGGTCATCCTCCTCACCGAAATCCGCCAGCTGCATGCGCATCTCATAGTGACTAAATGCAGATTTCAACTCATTGACTGCCGGCAGAAATGTGCCCTCTGTATTCCAGATTTCCCCGCGATGCAGGCGATCCCAACGGAAAAAGGAACCGCAGAAATGCGCGTCCCGCTCCCAAGACTTCCAAGCCTTCAACCAACCGCCCCAACCGACGTCGATGGGCGGTTTAAGCGCACCCCACATCCACGGTCCTTCGCCGCGTTCTTCATAAATCACCGTCACACTGTCCTGGCCTCCGTACAGGAGAATCTGACCCGTATTCCAATCGTAACTCCCCACCAAATTGCCGTATTCCTGAGTGTACACCGGGGCTGGCAGGAAATTATGCTGCTCAAACACCATCAGCCCGTAGTTGGCTGCCAAGCGCAACAACTGCTCGCTGGCTTTACCCGGGCAATTCACCGCGTTGCCGCCAATGGCTTTCCACTTTTGCATGGCCGATTCCCACACTTCGAGCGTGGCCAGGTTGTCTCCTCCGGGCCATGCGCTAAGTTCCATGCCGTGGATGCGCATGGTGTAATCTTCGCGTTTAACCACGCCGTCGCGCACTTCGAGTTTCAAATCAGGGGTGAGGTAGACGCGGTGGTGCACCTCCTGCCCGTCTGGGCTTTTGAGCACCAAGAGGGCGTGTTGATCTTCGGTGATTTGGTCGCGGGTAGCCGGAAAGTAAACCTCAGTGGTTTTGCCTGGTTTGAGGTTGAGTTCCTCTTCAACCTCAACATAGCGCCTTGAGGCCTTGCACCCGAAAACTGCAGATGCCCCTTTCATTTTGGCCGTGCCCGCGTTGGTGATGGTCAGATAGAGGCCGTCTTCACGAAATTCGGCACGGGTCAGTTGCAAGCCGCGCACGGCCACCTGAGGGTTGAGGCCGAAGGCGATTGCGTCGCCATTCAACACCTCGAGCCGGTTTTTGCCCGTGTTCCAGCGGCCGGTCAAGTCCAACTGCTGGGCATGCATGGCGGCCTCTACTTGCAGGGTGTCGCTGTTCCAAATGGCGGTATAGGTTTTCCACGCGGGCGGAAAAGCCAGCGTGAGTGCCGCGTCTGCAGGAACAGCGTCGTCCACGTCCACCACAAAATGGGCAGAATCCGAAGCGGTGGCCGGTTGCCAAGCCAGAGTGATCCGAGAGTCTTGGATATCGGCAAAGGCCTCCCAGTCTGGGCAGGGTTGCCAGTCTTGGGACAGGACAGCCGCTGGTGGGAAGAGCAGGATGAGGGCGAGCAACGCGCGTACGATCATGCAGGCAAAGTAGCACAGATCAGGCCAGCCCTTGGTGCGGTGTTGGATGCGCTTTCCAATGTGCTTCGTGGATTCGCGCGGGTCCCCCCCGCGGGCCTCGGCCCCTCGCTTGACTTTGTGAATAGCCGAAATGACTTTGCAGATGACCTTGACACACCGAACCTCTCCCCCACCAAGGTGTTGATCCCGTATGGGACTCTTTTCACGCAAATCCCCCAAGCAAAAGCTGGAGGAAGCCTACCGCAAAAAGCTCGAAGAAGCGCACAAAGCCTCACAGGTCAACCGCACCAAAGGCGATCAACTGCTGGCCGAAGCCGAGGACATTTTGAAAAAGATTGAGGCGCTGGGCTAACTCAGAGCAGGTTAATGCGCTCTGAAATCGCGTCGCGGTACGAGCCGCCGATGGGGAGTTCCTCGTCCTTGCCCTCAAGCAGGATGTTGGATGAGTTCTGGATGGCGGTAATCTTGTGCACGTTCACAATGTAGGAACGGTGGATGCGCTGGAAATGCGCGTCCGGGAGCTTGCGCTCGATGTCCTTCATGGTGGCGTGGATGGTGAACCTGTCGTCCTTGAGGTGGATGACCACGTAATCCTTGAGTGCCTCTACGCAAATGATGTCGTCGGTCTGGAGACGCAGCAAGCGCGACTTGGCCTTCACAAAAATCAAATCCGCATTCTCCTTGGGAATAGCCAGCTTGCGCAACAACTCGTTTTCGAGCTTGACTTCGCTTTCCTTCTTGTGTTTGTGGATGGCCATTTCCACGGTAGTGTGGATGTCGATCTCTTTGAATGGCTTGAGGATGTAGCCGTGCGGCTCGGCCATCTTGGCGGACTTGAGGGTGCTCTCGTCCGAGTGGGCGGTCAAGAATACAATCGGAATGTCGATCTCTTGACGGATGGCCGCGGCAGCCTCAATGCCCGTCATTGTGCCCTTGAGCATGATGTCCATCAGTGCGATATCTGGCTTGAGGTCTTTGGCCAGGTTGATGGCTTTTTCACCGGTATCGGCGGTACCAACCACGTTGTAACCCAGCTTTTTCAAGCTGCGCTCGATGTCTTTGCGGACGATGCTCTCGTCCTCGGTAACCAGAATGTTTACAGGCATTTCAAGGGTGTTGGGGCTTGTCAAATGTAATCAAAAAGCGGGTCCCGGATTCGGCGTCCACCTCGATGGTACCATCCAGCTGTTCCACCAGTGTGTACACCAGCTGCACGCCCAACGAGTCCGATTCTTCGTAGCGGAAATCCGCTGGGAGTCCAATCCCGTTGTCGGCCACCAGGATGCGCACGTGCCCTTCACGGTCGGTGATCTCGATGGTCAGCTCGCGTTCCTCAATCCCCTTGAAGGCGTACTTCATGGCGTTGGAGACGAGCTCATTGATGATCAACCCGCACGGGATGGCCTGGTCCAGCGACAGGTAAATCCGGTCAAACCGCGTCTGCAACTTCACCTCTCCCGTGGTGAAACTGTAGGTGTGGATCAGGTTGCGCGCAATGTTTTGGATGTAGTCTGTAAACTCAATCGACGAGAAGTCCGTGGTGCGGTACAGCGTCTCGTGGATGTAGCTCATGGACTTGATGCGGTTCTGGCTCTCTTGCAGGATTTCCAGGGTGCCCTCGTCTTGCACAAAACTCGACTGCAGGTTGAGGATGGAGGAGATCACCTGCAGGTTGTTTTTCACCCGGTGGTGCACCTCCTGGAGCAGCACGTCCTTCTCTTTGAGTGAGTCGCGGATTTGCTGGTCGATTTCCTTGCGGTCGGTGATGTCGTAAGTGATGCAAGAGATTTCCTCGGTTTGTTCCCCGCTGTTGACCGGGTTGAGGAAGACTTGCAGCCACACGGTATCGTCGTGTTGGTTGCGCAGAGCGACTTCGAATTCTTTGGCGGCGCCTTTGAACGCATCCTTGAAGGCCTGCAATTCCCCAAGGTAGTGTTGGGGATCGATGTGGCTTTCGATGCTCTCCATGAAGCGGTCCCCCACGCGCACTTGCTCGCCAAATTGCTGCTCCATGAACCATGCAAAGTTGCGGTTGCAGGCGGTGATGATGTTGTCCCGGTTGAGCGTCCACATGCTCATGTTTCGGGTCGATTCGAAGATGGACTCCAAGCGTGCCTGCTGCTCTGCGGCGCGGGCCTCGCTGCGGCGGGTGGCGGTCACATCGCGGAAAATGGCACGCACCGAATCGGGTTTTCCCTGGAGCAGACGCACACTCGCATCGCCCTCAGCCACCACGATGCGGCCACCTTGGCCCACAAAGGTGACTTCCATGTTCACCCCGGTAAAGGTGCTGGTGACCTTGCGACGACGGTCCAATGTACCGGCCGGCACCAGGTCGTAAATGCTTTTGGTGCCCAATTCCTCGCGGCCATAGCCCAGGGCTTGAATAAAGGCGTTGTTGGCATACAGCAGATCGCCTTTTTGATCAATGCTGAGGATGAAATCCCGGGCGTTGTCAAAGATGTCGCGGTAGCGCTCCTCGCTTTCGCGCAGCTCGATTTCGGCCTGTTTGAGTTCGGTGATGTCTCGGGAAACCCCCATGGAACCCACAATCTCTCCATCGTTGTTGCGGATGAGCGAGGCGCTGAGCAGGCAAGTAAACACCTTGCCGTCGCGGGTGATGTTTTCGATTTCTCCAGAAAAGGTTCCGGTCTCCTCCAGCGATTTGCGCACCAGGCTGTAATCGCGCTTACTAGCGTAGAGCTGGTCTGCGGGTGAACCTTCCAGTTCTTCCAACGTGAACCCAAACTGCTGCTGGGCCGCACCGTTGAATTCGGTGATGTGGAACTGATCGTCCACCGCAATGATCATATCGATGGACGACTCAATGATGTTGCGCGCAAAATTCTCTGCGGCAATGAGCTTCTTCTGGGTGATTTTGTGTTCCTCAATCTCACGCTTGAGCACCAGGTTGGTCTCTTCGGCCAACTCCGCACGGACCTTCTCTTGCAACAGTTGCACGCGGGTACTGAGGTTGTGCATGGTCACCTGGATCGAAGGCTTGTTGTCGTAGACGGTCAACGTCGCCTTGAACCCTACGTCCAGCTCCACGCCTTTGCGGGTGCGCACTTTGATTTCGCGGTACGGCACCTCTTCGCCTTGGCGGACTTCCTGCAAATCACTCAGCACTTGCAGTGCCGATTCGCCGGTGAAAAACTCGGCAAATTCGTGGCCGTACAGGTCGTCTTCATCTTCAGCCTCCACCAGTTGGATACCGCCCTGGTTGGCGTATTTGACCAACATATCGGTCACAATGAATACCCCGTTGGGCGAGTTGTCTACCAGGTTCTTGAAGCGGTCCATGGACTGCTCCAACTGGCTCTCTGTACGTTTGCGCGAAGTGATGTCGTAGAAGAGCATCACCTGCACCTCTTGGCCTTGGTATTGGATGTGGCTCCCAGAGGCCTCCAAGAACATGCCCTGACCGTCTCGGGAGGACGCACGGACCTCGGTCTTGTTGGGTCCGCCTATGCCCAACCTGCCGCGCAAGCGTTCCAAGTCGGGGTCAGCGATGTAATCTGAAATCTTCTTGCCAATGAGCTGCTCTCGTTTGCCGTAGCCCAGCAGTTTGGCCATCTGTTCGTTGCAATCCAGGAAGGTGTCTTCGAACACAAAAGCCACACTCTCGATGGCCACGTCGCTCAGCAGACGAAAACGCGACTCACTTTCACGAATGGCGCGTTCAAACAGCACACGTTCGGTCACATCACGGATGGTCAAACACACCCTGATGTGGTCTTCCTCTTGGAGGGAATTGATCTTGAGTTCGGCGTGAAACTGGGTATCGTCCACCCTGCGGCACACGGCCGATGCGCGGTGCTGGTCTCCGTGGAGTGCTTGCTCCATTTTCAGGGTCAACAGCTCGGCATTGGTGCGGTCCCGCACTACACGTGCTTGGTCTCCTTGGATCCACGTCCAGGTGGCCACATCGTCTTCGCTGCCTCCAAAAATGGTGAGGGCCTGTTGGTTGGCCTGCACCACGCGGTCTTGGTCTACAATCACCATGGCGTCCATGGCGTGCTCGAACAAAGTCGCGTAGCGTTCGCGGTTGCCGCGGGACTCGGTGATGTCCATGACCGTGGCTTGGATCACCCCGTTTTCGTCCAAGTAGGAGTTCTCTGAACACCAAATCACCGTGCCGTCCTCACGCACCATGCTCACTTCAAAGTTGGTCAGTGATCCGGTATCGCGCAGGGCCGTCAAATAGGCTTCGCGGTTGTATTCTGGAGGGAAATGCCCCACCAACGTGTTGCCGCGTAGCTCTCGATAGCTCGCGTACCCCAGCATCTCGGCAAAGGACTGGTTGCAGTTGATCACCTTGCCGGTTTCGGCATCCAGGGTGAGTGCCCCTGCCACGTTGCGGTCAAACAAATGCTTGTACGCATCAGCGCGGTAGGTTTCGTCTTGCAACAAACGCAGCTGGTAGTAGGTCTGCCCTTGATGCAGGATGGGATGCAGGTGGAGGGTCCACTCCGGCTGCTTTCCTGTCAGGGATTGCGGTTGCAAGGCATCCAACTCTGCCAAGTGGAGTCCAAACTGGGATTCGAGTACGGCGCCACACCCATCTGGACTTTCACATCCCCAAGCTCGCAGCGCACGTTCAAACGGGGCGTTGCACGCCAACACTTCAAGGGTGTCACACGTGCACACCGCCAGTGCGTCGCGGGGGTGGGTCAGCCAAGGCTGCCATGCGGGATTGTCGGGTGTCATTCGATGGGGGCTTCCTGTTTGCCGAGGGAGGTCTTGACTCCGTCGATCTTGAATTCCTCCCCAAATTTATACCGGATGATCATTTGTGGCTCACCCGACTGCTGAAAGTAGGTCCAATTGCCGTGGCGCTCGCCGCTTTTGTACTTGCCTTCGAGCTTGACTTGCCCGTTGCGGTAGTACCACGTGTGTTTGCCTTGGGGAATGCCCCCGGCAAATTCGCCCTTGAAATTGAGTTGTCCATTTTCATAGGTGTGCACCCAAACGCCGTGCTTTTCACCGTCGATGTAGTGGCCCTCTTCGGTGTGGTCGTTCACCGTGTAGAGCCACGGCCCTTCCTTGTAGCCCATGGCGTATTCCCCTTGGTGGATAATGTTGCCTTGGTCGTCGTACTCCACCATGAGTCCGTCTTCTTTGCCCCGGCGGTATTGCTCTTCGCGTTTGATGGCCCCATTGGTGTGGTACCAGACCCAGGTACCGGTGTAGTCGCCGAGTTTGTACACGCCTTTTTGCTCCTCTTTTCCGTTGATGAAAAAGTAGGTCCACTTGCCATCGGGCTGGCCGTCCACATAGCTCCCTTTAGCACGGATTTCACCGGTGGGGTAATACAGGGTCCAATCGCCTTGGTAACGTCCTTCAGCGTCCACGATGCCTTCGCCCACTTTCACGTTGTTCTCGTAGATGGTACTGGCCACAATAGCCCCCTCTGCGTCGTATTCGCGGAAGACCCCTTGTTTGCTCCCATCCTTATAGGCCCCGATAGATTTGAGTGTTCCATCAGGATTGTACTCTTTGCGCACTTCAGGCATCACTGCTTGCTCGGCGTCTTCCACCAGCTGTCCACCACGCCAAACTTCAATGCGGTCCAAATCGCCCTTTTTGGTGTAGAACTTGAAAATGCCGTTGCGCACGCCATTCATCCAGCGTCCTTCTTCTTTGAGTTTGCCGTTTGGATACCACTCCACCCAGCGCCCGGTGCGTTTGCCAGTAGAAGTGTTGCGGTTGACTTTCTCGATACTCCGTAAGTAGCCCTGATCGTAGCCCAACAAGGTGATGATACGCCTGTCTTTGGCGTACTCGTATCCCTTGCCAGATTCTTTGCCGTCCTCGAAAATGACGGTGCGATACAACTCACCAGAGGCGTAGAAGTAACGCGCTTCGCCTTGCAGGGTATCGGCTACATAGTTAAGCTCTTCAGTGAGGTTGCCTTCGCCATCAAAGTTGAATGCCAGCCCTTGGCGCAGGTCCTGCTCGTAATTGATTTTTTGCTGGAGCGTGCTGTCGTTGCGGTAGAATACCCACTCGCCGCTCAGCTGATAATCCTCGCGGTTGCCGGCCGACTTGAGCGTGCCGTCCTCGTAGTAGGTTTTCCAAAAACCATCGGGGCGGCCTTCCACCATGCGCCCCTCGCTGCTGATCACACCATTAGGGTACCGGAAGATGGTGTACCCCTGGAGCAACGAGTCTTGCTGCGCTGCCACATCCAAGTGAAGCACCAGGGCCAAGCAAAACAGACAGCTCAACCGGATCCACATGCGTTGTTCACACCCCATATGATTCAAATCTCTTTTTTAAAGTAAATCTCATAATAGTAATAGGGCTGTTGAAACCGTTGAAAACCCAGTCAATTTTGGTTTGGATTTTCAAGTTATACACGCGATGAGCAGGGTTGTTCACGGTTGTATACCATTTCAATCTATTGTAGGTCAAGGTCCTACACACGCTATCAACAATTTGTGCAGAACGTGAACGTGGGTCGTTTTTTCTGAAATCAGCATGAATAAACCAGCGCGGATCTGTGTGGAAGTGATCAAAAAATTGGCCTCCAAAAATGCGGTCGATTGCATGCGATGATGCATCTGAACTTTTTGCTGAGACGGCCAAAAGAAGTTTCTGGAGTGTTGTCCACATGTTTCCGCAACGTTATACACGCCCCTGTGAATTATGTGTAAAACGCGTAAAACCGGGATTTGTGCGCGTTTTCAGGCGTGGAATCGGTGGTATATTCGTGAAAAATTGCGAAGCCATGGCCCACATTAGCATTGGTTCTGACCATGCAGGATTCGAACTCAAAGAACGCATGCGTGCGTGGTTGGAATCTGAACACGAAATCAACGATTGCGGAACCTACTCTGACGAGAGCACCGATTACCCTGAATACGCCCACGCTGTGGCCGAAGCCGTGGAACAAGGCGACGGGTTGGGCATCTTGATTTGTGGAAGCGCCAACGGCGTGGCCATGAGTGCCAACAAACACCAGGGTGTGCGTGCAGCCATCTGCTGGCAGGTAGAAATAGCCGAGCTCGCACGCCAGCACAACGACGCCAATGTGATCTGCATTCCGGCGCGATTTGTGTCTGAGGAAACTGCACGCGCCATGGTGAGCGCATTTTTGAACGAATCTTTTGAGGGCGGTCGACACGCCCGTCGTGTAGGTAAGATTGCCTGCGCATAACGCTACTTGCATGAAAAACTGGATGCTGGCAACCGCTATGGTTGCCCTGGCGGGATCCCTCCACGCCCAACTTGACTCGCTCGCGATGAAATACGCGGCGACCATCACTACCGAAGAATTGAAGGAGCACTTGATGGTGCTTGCCAGCGATGAATACGAAGGCCGTGAGACCGGTATGCCGGGTCAAAAGAAAGCTGCTCAGTACATCACCAACCACTTCAAAGCGCTCGGCATTCCACCATGCGTGGGCAACGAGTATGTACAAACATACCCGCTCCGTTCGGAGTCGGTAACTGGAAGTGCCCTCACCCTGAATGGCGAGAAGCGTGACTTCCTCGACGGATTCCTCTTCTTCCCGGGCTTCAGCTCGGGTGATGTGGATGTAGATGCCTTGACGTTTGTGGGCTTTGGCATCGAGGACGACAAGTACTCGGATTACGGAAGCGCTGATGTGAAGGGCAAAGTCCTGATTGCATTCGAAGGCGAGCCGGTGAATGTGGACGGTACCTTCCTGATTTCTGGCAACAAAGAAGCCAGCGTGTGGAATGCGGATTGGCGCGAGAAACGCCGCATCGCAGAGGAAAAAGGCGCTGCAGGTTTGATCCTGATCAAGGGTGAGTTTGACCGCTACGTGGGCCGCGTCAAATACTGGCTGCAGTCACCAGGCATGCGTCTGGATTACCCGTTGAAGCGCGGTGAAGAGGTGCTCCCCACCTACTTTGTAAGTGAAGGGTTGGCCGCTGAAATCCTGACCAAAGGTAAGGCATCCAAGCTTATGAAGATGCGCGACAAGTTGGCCAAGAAACCCGGTGCACGCGAAGTCAAAGCCGATCTGCAAATTGCTGTAGACCGCAGCCGTCAGAATTTTACCGGTGAAAACGTACTGGCGTTCATCGAGGGTACCGATCCAGTATTGAAGAACGAGATTGTGGTAGTGACCGCCCACTACGATCACATCGGTATTGTAAAAGGCGAGATCAACAACGGTGCAGACGATGACGGATCTGGCACCGTGAGCGCCCTTGAAATTGCAGAAGCCTTTGCCAAGGCTAAAGCCGAAGGCCACGGTACCCGTCGCAGCGTATTGGTAATGACTGTAAGCGGCGAAGAAAAAGGCCTGCTGGGCAGCGAATGGTACAGCGAGTACCCCGTTTTCCCGCTTGAGCAAACCGTGTGTGACCTCAACATCGACATGATTGGCCGTATTGATGAGGCGCACGCCGACGATGAACGCTACGTGTACTTGATCGGTTCAGACAAGCTCAGCACCCAGCTACACTCGGTGAGCGAGGCTTGCAACAGCAACTACACCAACCTGGCGTTGGACTACACCTACAACGATCCCAAAGATCCCAACCGCTTCTATTACCGTTCAGACCACTACAACTTTGCCAAGCACGGCATTCCGGTGATCTTCTACTTCAGCGGTGTCCACGAAGACTATCACAAGCCCGGCGACGATCCCGAGAAGATCATGTACGACAAGACCGCGGAGATTGCTCAACTGGTGTTTCACACAGCATGGGAAGTGGCCAATCGCGATGAGCGCTTGCCCGTGGACGTAGAAAACGAGTTTACCGATTAAGGTTGTGGGCCAGGCAGATGCGCTTCGATGAAGGCTTCTGTCTCGGCTACGTAATCCGTGTAGGCTTGCCCAGTGCCGGGGCCGTAGAAGCCGGTGTGAACTTTAAGTACCTCCCCTTCTGGGCTGATAAACACGCTCGTGGGGAAGGAAATCACGCGGTTCAATTGACTGAACACGCGCGAGGCTTCTGACTTGGAAGCCGTACCCCCGATGTAAAAAGGATAGGTGATGCCCAGTTGGTCAAACTGGCGTTGGATGTGCTGTACGTTTTGTGCGAAGTCCTCCCCGCGCTCAAACGCCACGGGCACGATGTCCAAACCGCGATCTGCGTAGCGGGCGTGGAGGTCTTGATAGTAGGTGCTTTCGTCCAAGCAATTGGGACACCAGGATCCGAAAATCTGTACGATGGTCAGCTTGCCTGCAAAGGCATCGGCTTCAAACGCGGCAATGTCTCCTGAAGCATCAAGGGCTTGGAAGGTGAAGGCGTCCTGGTTGGTCAGGTACGTGAGGCTGTCGGGATCGGTGAGTGTGAAGGCATTGTCGCGTACGGCTTCCCAAGTGCTTTGGTAATGCTTGCCTGAGAGGAACACCCCGTTTTGCAGCGAATCCCTGGCAACATCGGCCTCAAAAAAGAACAAGTGCGCGCCGTCAAAGCAGCTCAGCACCATGTGTGCGTCAGTGCGGCTGCCCTGGAGGTAGCGGTAGTCCCCGGTTTCGGTCAAAAAGGTTCCGGCGCATTGGCCATTGCCTGGAGTAAACAAACCTTGAGCTTGGTAAGCATCGTCGGTGCCGGGTTCAAACGTCACGCGGTAAGCATCCGATCCTGCTTGAAGCGCAGGGTAATCCGATGCGGTTTTGCCCTGGTAGGTTCCAGAAAACGGCACCGCGTAATTGCTCCGTGCTGAATCAATCCAGCGTCCACTGATGGAAGTGGCTGATGTGGTGGCGTAACGCAGGTAGCTGGGGTATGCTGAGATGCGCAATTCGGTGGTATCGCCGCAGACCATCAGGTCGTTGGTGGGCACCTCTTCTGCCCCATTGAGGATGGTTAGGGTACCTGTGGTATCGATGTGTATGTTCACGGGAATGGGTGTCTCCCCGGTCTCCATGGCCAAACGCCAATAGCCCACTTGCGGTCGGAACGATGTGGGTTTGGGCTCGGGAGAAGAACAGGCAGCAAACAGCACCACGGCACAAGCGGCCAGGATTCGAACAGTCATGTCAAGGTTGATAGGGGCGCAAAATAAGAAAGGCAGCCCGGAGGCCGCCTTTCCCTAGTGGATGAATATGGTATTGCTTACAGGTCGAATTGGATTCCTTGTGCAAGCGGGAGTTCTTCGCTCCAGTTGATGGTGTTGGTCTGGCGACGCATGTATCCTTTCCAAGCGTCTGAGCCGCTTTCGCGACCGCCACCGGTTTCCTTCTCACCACCAAACGCACCGCCGATTTCAGCACCCGAGGTACCGATGTTGACATTGGCAATGCCACAATCCGAACCATCTGCGCTGAGGAAGCGCTCGGCTTCACGCATGTTGGTGGTCATGATGGCCGAAGAAAGGCCTTGTTTCACGTTGTTCTGCATGGCAATGGCGTCACCCAACTCGTTGTACTTCATCACGTAGAGGATGGGTGCAAATGTTTCGGTTTTTACGATGTCCATGTTAGGAGTCACCTCGGCGATGCAGGGCTTCACGTAGCAACCGCTGCCGTACTCCTCTCCTTCCAATACACCGCCTTCAACAATGAAGTTGGCCCCTTGGGCTTTGGCGGTTTCGATGGCCTTGAGGTAGGTGTCAACCGCATCCTTGTCGATGAGTGGACCTACGTGGTTGCTCTGGTCCAGTGGAGAACCAATGCTGAGCTGACCGTAAGCGCCAACGAGTTTCTCGGTTACCTGGCTGTACATGCTGTCGTGGATGATCAGTCGACGGGTGGAAGTACAGCGCTGACCGCAAGTACCTACAGCGCCAAACACGGCACCAATGGTGGTCATTTTCAAGTCAGCGTTAGGGGTGATGATGATGGCGTTGTTGCCGCCCAACTCGAGGATAGATTTACCAAAGCGCTCGGCAACTTTCGCTCCCACGATGCGACCCATGCGGGTAGAACCGGTGGCCGAAATGAGCGGTACGCGCTCATCACTGGTCATCCATTCGCCCACTTGGTAGTTCCCTTGAATCAGGCAGCTGATTCCTTCGGGCAGGGCGTTGTCACGCAGGACTTTCTGGAAGATGTTCTGACAAGCAACACCGCAAAGAGGGGTCTTTTCAGAGGGCTTCCAAACACATACGTTACCACATACCCAAGCCAGGGCTGAGTTCCATGCCCAAACGGCCACAGGGAAGTTGAAGGCAGAGATGATACCGACAATACCCAGCGGATGCCACTGCTCGTACATGCGGTGACCTGGACGCTCAGAGTGCATGGTCAATCCGTAGAGTTGACGAGAGAGACCCACGGCAAAGTCGCAGATGTCGATCATCTCCTGTACCTCACCGAGGCCTTCTTGGTAGCTCTTGCCCATTTCGTAGCTCACGAGTTGGCCGAGCGATTCTTTCTTTTCACGAAGTGCTTCGCCAAACTGACGGACGATTTCGCCGCGTTGAGGAGCTGGCATTTGACGCCATACCAAAGCAGCAGCTTGGGCAGCGTCGATCACTTGTTGGTATTCTTCTTCGGTAGTGGAGGTGACGTTACCGATGTGCGCGCCGTCAACCGGCGAGTAGCTTTCGATGGTGGCACCTGCGCCGAAGGAGTTGAGACCGGTGCTGGTGCCGGCGTTGTTGTCCTGGATACCGAGGTCGGCGAGGATGGCGCTGACGTCGATGGCGGTTGCAGTGTTCATGTTGGAAATTTTCCGCAAATGTAGTGAGACCCCAACCGGAAAACGTCTAGAAAGGGTGGATTACGCTGATTTAACACGGTTCAAGGCGTTACCCCACGGCCCAAATCGAGAAAAGGGCAGGAAGCGGCCTTTCTGAAAGCCGTTTATCAGCGTAAATATACGATGAAGGTGTTCCACGTGGAACTATCGCCCGAGGTGAACAAGCAGCACAGAGATATCAGAGGCACTTACTCCTGATATGCGGGACGCTTGACCAATGGTAGCTGGCCGAATTTCGTTGAGCTTTTCACGCCCTTCACTCGAGATCGCTTCGTATTGTTCGTACGCGAAGTCTGCGGGAATGGTGAGGGTTTCGAGTTGTTCGATCTTGCTGGCCATCTCTTGTTCCTTCTGAATGTACCCTTCGTATTTGGTGAGGATTTCGACTTGTTCGAGGACGTAGCGGTCAGGCTGATCTTCTTCCAGTGCCGCTTGCAAAGGTTCCACGTGGAACATCATGTCCTTCAGATGTACATGAGGGCGGCTCAGGAGTTGATCTGCCTTGATCTTTTGTTTGAGTGGAGCTGAGCCTAAATTCTGCAAGAAGGGGTTTACGGCAGTGGGTTCTACACTGGCTTTGCCAATGCGTTTGCGCCAGGCTTTGATGGAGGATTGCTTGGCGTCCAGTTGCTGCATACGCGCATCTGTGGCCAATCCCAGGCCGTGGCTGAGCGGTGTTAAGCGAGCATCGGCATTGTCCTGACGCAGCAGAATGCGATACTCTGCACGGCTGGTAAACATGCGGTAAGGCTCCTTCGTGCCCTTGGTGATGAGGTCATCGATGAGCACCCCGATGTAGCCTTCGGAGCGTTTGAGGATGAAGGGGCTTGCTTCGGCCACATAGCGTTGGGCATTGATTCCAGCCATGAGTCCTTGGCAGGCGGCTTCCTCATAGCCGGTAGTCCCGTTGATCTGGCCGGCGAAAAACAGGCCGTTCACCAGCTTGGTTTCCAGGTTGTGCTTGAGCTGAGTAGGAGGGAAGTAGTCGTATTCAATCGCGTACCCTGGGCGGAAGATCTTTGCTTTTTCAAAACCAGGGATGGAGCGAAGCGCACGCATCTGTACTTCTTCTGGAAGCGAAGTGGAGAAGCCGTTGATGTAGGTTTCAATGGTGTTCCATCCTTCGGGTTCTACAAAGAGTTGGTGACGATCCCGTTCGGCAAAACGCTCAATCTTGTCTTCTATAGAAGGGCAGTAACGAGGGCCCTGACCAGAAATCTTACCCGAGAACATGGGGCTTTGATCAAAGCCTTCACGCAGCAAATCGTGCGTAGCGTTCGAGGTATACGCGATGTGGCAAGAGTGCTGTTTGGAGATGGGTGTGGTCTCCAAAAACGAGAAGGTTTGTGGATCATCATCGCCCGGTTGCTCTTCCATTTTGGAGTAGTCGATGGAGCGACCATCCACACGGGGAGGGGTTCCCGTCTTCATGCGTCCGTGGTCAAAGCCCAAATCAACCAGTTGTTCGGTGATGCCGTGGGCTGCTTTTTCGCCGGCACGGCCACCGCCAAACTGCTTGAGACCAATGTGGATTTTACCGTTGAGGAAGGTGCCACTGGTGAGCACCACACTGCGGGTTTCAATCTCCAATCCCATGGAGGTTTTGACGCCGCGTACGCGGTCACCGTCGATCAACACCTCGGTGACCATGTCTTGCCAGAAGTCCACATTGGGCGTCTCTTCGAGTATGGAGCGCCAAGCTTCTGCAAAGCGCTGACGGTCGTTTTGGGTACGTGGGCTCCACATGGCCGGTCCCTTGCTCTTGTTGAGCATGCGGAATTGCATGGCAGAACGATCGCTCACGAAGCCGCTGTAGCCCCCGAGCGCATCGATTTCACGGACGATTTGGCCCTTGGCAATGCCGCCCATAGCGGGGTTGCAAGACATGGAGCCAATTACACCCATGTTCATGGTGATCAGCAAGACGGAGGCGCCTAGGTTGGCCGCTGCAGCAGCAGCTTCGTTGCCGGCATGGCCAGCGCCTACAACAACGACGTCGTAACGTTGGAGCATAGTGGTAGCGTGAAAAAATCAATGCGGGAAATGCGCTGCAAAGTTACGCAGAGCGGAGCGCAAGCCATTCGTTCTCTTTGGAACGCATGAGTGCGGCATCTTCTTCTGTCTTGTCTTTGAAGCCGAGTAGATGCAGTACCCCGTGAATGATGACGCGATCGAGCTCGTCTTCTTCGTCCAAATCAAACACCAGGGCGTTGTCCATTACACGGTCCCAGGAGATGTACAATTCGCCTCCTATGAGCCCGTCATGAACGTCATCGAAGGTGATGATGTCGGTCAGTGTGTCGTGGTTCAGGAACTCGATGTTGATGGCATGCAGGGTCTCGTCGGTGACCGCTACGATGTTGATGCGGCCCAGTTCGCAGTCGTGGTGATCGATGCAACGTTCGATCCAGGCCGAGCGATCAGCGATGTGTTCAAAAGCAAAAGAGGGATGATCGGCGTGGAAGTGCACACCGGTTTCCGCCGGGTCGTGATCAGGCGTCAATGGCATTGAACTCGATTTGAACGATGCGTCCGTCGTCGAGGAATTCGCAGTTGTCTGCGAGGTTGCGCATCAGGAATACGCCGCGGCCGTTGGGCTTTTCGATGTTTTCCGGAGCGGTAGGGTCGGGGAGGTTGTCGTAATCGAAACCAGGGCCTTCATCCTCGATCTGGAAACGCAGGAAGGGACGCTCCACGATGCAGGTCACTTTGACCTCTTTTTCTGGATCGAGCTTGTTTCCGTGAACCATGGCGTTGTTCACGGCCTCGGTCAGGGAGATCAAGATGTTTCCGTAGAAGTCTTCTTTGATGCTGTATGCTTCACAGACGTCGTCCACCATGCGTTCAGCGACGCTGATGTTTTCGGTCTTGGAAGGAAAGCTGATAACTCGCTGTGGTTCAGACATTTGTGCGCGAAATAGGCCCGTTATTGCCCGTCCAATTTATTAAAATATTCGTTGACCTTCCCTTTGTAGTAGGGTTTGAGTGAAGGCGGCAGGGTGCGAAGCAGCTCTACTTCTTGCTCTTTGCGCTTGCGGTACTCTTCGTATTCCTCGGGCGTACTCACCGGTGCGTCGCGTGCTTCGGTGCTTCTGCGCTGGTTGTCTTGCTCGCGTTCGCGCTCGGCTTTTTCGCTTTTGAGCAGACGTGAGACAATGTCTTGCTGGCGCTTGAGCGACTCCAAGGTGAGTTGCTTGTTGACCAGGTCGCGCTCTTGCTCTTCCATCTCCTTGGCGATCTCCTTGAGTTGGTTGCCGTTGCCCGAGCCGTCTTCGTTGAGCTGTTGGGCAAGCTTCTCTACTTCCTTGCGGATGGCTGACTGCTTGGCGGCCATTTGGGCCAATTCCTTGCTCATCTCACCGTTCTTGCCGGAGTTGTTTTCGCCCTTGTTGTAGCCCTCCATTTTTTGCTTCATCTGCTCCAGCTGTTTGCTGAGCTGTTGCTGCATTTTTCGCACCTGGCTCGAGCTGGGTTTGGAGCCCATACCACCCGGCTTTTCGCAGTTGCCGGTCCCTGGTTTGTTGCACGAGGATTGCTGCTGCATTTGCTGCAAGGCTTCATCCAAGAGCAACGCCAAGTTGTTGAACGAGGTCATCACGTATTGCTGGTGGGTGGCCACCTCGCCGGTTTTGCGGTCGCCCATTTGGTCGAGGGCTTTGGCCATATGCTCGTTTACCAAGCCAATTTCGCGGTTGACCGCGGCTTGGAGTTGAATGATGCGCTTAGAGAGGGCAAACAGGCTGTCCTCCACCATCTTGGCGTCGTCCTTGAGTTTGCGTTGCCACTGGGCCTGCTTCACGTACTTGGGATCGTTGGGGTCGATGCCTTTGATGGACGCCATCAGGTCCTCCTCATCAAAGCTGAGGGTGATGATGTTCTCTAGCAGCGCGCGCAGGGCTTCCATGTCCTCTTCCATGCTCTCTTGCTCGCCGGCTTGCATGGCTTGGTCCATTTGTTGGGCCATCTGTTGCATTTGCTCAGCGGCCTTCTTTTGGGACTGAGAGGCTTTTTGCTGCTTGTCTTTTTCCAGCTGGTCAGAGCTCTCTTGCATTTCCTGCTCGATCTGCTCTTGTTGCTCTTCGGTGTCCGGCATGGAGTTGGGGTCCTCGAGCTCTTCGTTCATTTTCTCGAGTTCTTCCATCTCCTCTTTGAGCTCGTCAAACTTCTCGTTCAACTCATCTTGCTTCTCCTTGAGCTCGTCGTTCTTCTCTTTGTCTTCGTTTTGCTCGGTCTCCTCGGCGAGTTGTTCTTGCTCTTCAGCCAGCTTTTCGAGCTCGTCGATGGTCTCCTCCATCTTCTGTTCCCACTCCATCTGCTTGAACTGCTCCAAGGCGCGCTCGAGTTCTTTCTCGAGGTCTTCCTGGCTGAAGTCCATTTCCTGGAGTTGTTCTTGGATCTCGTTTTTGTCGAGTTCCTCCATCATGCGCTGGAGCTCCTCGTACATCTCACGCATCTCCTCGGTCATGACTTCGTTCATCAGCTCTTGGAGTTGCTTTTGCTTTTCGAGGACGTCTTCGTTGGGTTGGTTGAACTCGTTTTGTTGCTGGTTTTTCTGCTGGTTTTTGCTGGCCAGCTGGTCTACCTTCTTTTGGAGCTCTTGTTGCTTTTTGAGCAGCTCTTCCAAGCGCTTCTTGTCTTGCCAGGTCAAGTCCTCCTTTTCCAGCAATTGGCGGCGAAGGTCTTCAAGGTCTTTGTTGAGCTTTTTGGCCTCGTCCAGGCTTTCTTCCAGCTCGTCTTTGATGTCTTCGCTTTGTTGGTCGCGGGCGTCTTTGAGCTCATCCACCGATGGTGCGTTGTACACCATGGTTCGCGAACGCGTGCTCTTGCTTCCGTGCACCCCGTCGTTGTCGTACACCTCAAAGTAGTAGCTCAAGGCTTGTCCGGGTTGGATGCCCAATTGCTTGACGTCGATGAAGTGGTAAAACTGCTCTGAAGTGTAGCCGCCGCTGAGGCCAAGCGGTTCGGTGATCCAATCTCCGCCGAGTCCGTCCTGGTCCTCAAAGCGGTAGTTGAAGGTGAGTTTGCGGAAGCCGTAGTCGTCCTGGATCTCGCCGGTGAAGAAGCGCTGGTGCGCAGCGGTACTGTCTTCGGATTCCTGCACGCGGATTTGCGGGTAGCGGTCGGGCACCACCTGGATGCGGTAACTGAGTGAATCCGGGCTGTTCAGGAATTCGTTGCCCACGGTCACCGTGTAGTTGGTGTTGCCCATCAAGCGCTTGATGAGTCCGTAGCGGCCATCGCCTTGGTCCAGCACGTGGGCCAAGCTGTCGCCCATGCGCAGTTGGAACTTGTCGGTGTTGCGGGTGGTGAACAGCCATTGCGCCTCGGTGCCTTCGGGCACAACCAAATCGCCATTGTTGGCCACGGTCTCGTCTTGTTGGCCAGTGTAGGCCGGAAAGTCCAGGGCGACCTCAAAGTTCAAGATCGAAGGGGTGGGCAGGGTTTCCAGAGTGTAGGTGTCGCTGTAAAAACCGGCGGCGTAAAACTGGAAGGGCGTGTCGCGCTGCACGTTGCGGAACGTGTAGCTGAAGTGTGACTTGTCGGCTTGCTCCAACTTGAACTGCTGGCCACCGCGCACCACGTACATCTTCTGCGGAACGGCGTCGCCGGAGACCTCAATGTTGACCGTGTAGTCTGCGTTTTGAGCGGTTTGCAAGGCGTCGTTCAGGACCTCGATTTGGTACGGCGCCACTGGGATGTTCTCCACAGTGTGGTTGACCAAGCGGTCGGTGGAATCCTTGAGTACGCTAGGTGCCGCCCAGAGCAGTACGGCAATGATCGCCAATGGAGGCAGTGCGTACTTGAGGTACTTGCGGTTCTCCCCAAAATCCACGGCGCTGGCAAAGGGCACCGGGCTCAAGGTGGAAATGCGTTGGTTGATCGAGGCGAGCAACATGGAGTTGTCGCCTGAAGTGTCAGACAGGTGTTTGAGCTGGAGGGTGTTGAGCAGTTTGTCGCGTACTTCTGGAAAATGCAGCCCCACGATTTCAGAGGCTTCTTCGTGCGATAGGGACTTGCCTAGGCGCATGAGTTTGGACAGTGGCAAAATCAGGAAGCGCACCACCACACCCAAGGTCACTGCCACAAACGTCCAGAACAGGAAGGTACGGGTGCCGGTGCCGAATTCCCCAAAGTATTCCATGAGGGCCACCACCAGGTAAAATCCACCCACCAACGCCACGGCGTACAAGGCGCCGCGCAACATGCGGTTCAGGTAGTATTTACGGATGAATTCATCCAGCTTTCGCAGCAGGGTATCGTATCCACTCATATCTGTAGCTCCCGGGTTGAACGAAAACGCGGCCCGTGGGTTTCGGCGTGTTATTCACCAAAATGCAGGCCTCTGTGTAAAAGTAACGAAAGGGGCCGCCGTGTGCGCATCACAAGAGCCTCGCAAACGGCCCAAATCGTCCGAATTAACGGTTTTTACACCCGCTGTGGGGTCACTGCACCACAACGCGGCTGCGCACGGCTCCTTTGGCTGTTTCTGCCTCCAACAGGTACACCCCAGGCGTCCATCCGTTCAGGTTGAGCTGGTGGCGCGTTCCCGGTGTGGGCACTTCCAACACCACAGCGCCGGTGAGGCTGAGTACCCGCAAAGCGCGGGCAGGCGCATCGAGCTCCACGTGAAGCCAGTCGTTAACCGGGTTCGGATACATATGCATACGCACGCTGTACTCCTGAACACCAACTTGCACGGTGTACACTTCGGTGGTAAACGTACAACCGTAATCGGTGGTGATGGTTACGGCATAGTTGCCTGGTGTGGTGGCCGGCAAGGTGTGGCCGGTCTCTCCATCGACCTCCAGTCCATTGAAAAACCAGGTGTAGGTGGCCATACCTGGTGCCGCAGAGAGGGTTTCTCCGTCCCAGTTGAGGGCGAATTCAGGACAGATCACGATAGGCTCTATCCAACCGGTACAGCCAAAGCTGTTGGTCAATTCGGCTTGATAGACTCCCCAACCATTCAGCGGCACAGCCAGTGGGTTGTCTACAGCTAAGGTGTCGTCATTCAGCAACCAGAGGCCGCTGGTGATTTCAGGATCAAGGACATATGCTGTGTCATTTTGGACGAGCAGTTCGAGTTCGGGCAAGGGGAATACTTGCACATCCACCGTGTCGTTGACCACTGTTACAGGCACCAATGCCATGGAAACAAAGCCGTTACTGCCGCTGGGGTCGGCGGAGGCGAAGGCTTGAATGCCTTCGGTGAGAGAGATGGATGCCGCACCCAAGTAGTCGTCGGAAGAGCCAAACGGAGCACCGTTGTCTTGGTCCCAAATTTGAAGACTGTATGGCGGATTGGGGAGGTCTACCGAAAGATCAGACCAATTGCCATCATTTTGATCAATGATGACACTGCTGGTGAACACCGGGTTATTGGCGGCGTCCAAGAGCACAAAGTAGGGGTCGGGGCTGAAGAGTGTGGTGAGCTCTTCAATGTCGCCAGACCAACCACCAGCCAGAGAGGTTAAGGAGACCTCGGTAAGTTGCCAGGAAGACACAACTGTTTCCAGTGTTACCGAGTAATTGCCGGGGGCAGTATAACTCTGAGTGGGTGGTGAGAATTGGTTGGAGGTGTTGCCATTGCCAAAGTCCCAGTTCCAAGAGGTGGGGTTGGGCGCGCCGTCAATGAAGGCTTCGAAATCCACATCCAATGTGCCGCAACCAGCCACAGCGCTTGCTGAAAACGAAGTTGTACCTGAAGCGCCGGGATCCACAGAAAAAGGGCGAGAAAAGGATTGGGTGGCTGTGATGGGAATGCCAAAAACAGAGGTGCTTACGAGCGCGGTGATGGTAATGGTGTAATCACCGGGTAAAATCGGGGTTCCACACAAGGTGGCGCACCCGAGGTTGTCCCCTTCGGAGGGGTAGAAAACACCATCCGCACTTGACAGGGTAAAGTTGATGCCTAACGGCAGCCCCACTACCGAGGTAACAGTGACTTGGTTAAGTGTGGCCGGGATGCCTGTGTCGGGATCGGTAAATTCCGCAGGCAGGAAAAAGGTAAGGACCTCTTCGTAGTAGCTGTTGGCCGTGGCTGTGGGAATTACCTCCGGGCAAATCGTGGGAAAACCGTCGGGAGAAATACAACCTTCATCAGGTGTGCAGTCCGGACACTGTGCTCCTAGCCAGCCCGAAAGCAGCATAAGCAGGGAAGAAATGACAATACGCGTGTTCATGCCCTAAAGTTAAGTGGTTAATTCGTGGTACTCAACACACCCCGCCATGGCAACCAAAACCTCCGCGCGCAGCTTGATCATGCTGCATGTGATTGTGCTGATTTTTGGCTTCACCGGCATCTTGGGCAAAGAGATCCAACAGGACTCGGCATTCATTGTGCTGCTGCGCACCGCCATCGGTGCGGCGGGCATAGCGTTTTTCATGTTTGTGCTGCGTCCCAGCCGGGCCAAGGGCTTCAAGTGGCACTGGCCCACTGCGCTGGTAGGGCTGATCATTGCCGCGCACTGGATCACCTTTTTTGAATCCATCAAAGTCTCCAAGGTTTCGGTGGCCTTGGCCGTGATTGCCTCGGGCGCCATGTTTGTGGCTCTGTTGAATCCGCTGATTCGACGCAAGCCCTTTACCTGGACCGAGTTGGTGCTTGGTGGGCTAGCGGTGGTGGGCATCGTGCTGATTTTTGGGTTTGAAACCGGCTACACGTTGGGCATCATTCTGGGCCTGATTTCGGCAGCGCTTGCGGCCACCTTTACCGTGCTCAATGCGCAATTGGTGGAACAGGGCAAACCGCTCCACATTTCGTTGCAGGAGTTGTCGTTGGGCTGCGCCGGAGTGCTGGTGTACCTGCTCGTGCGTGACGGGGCGGACTTTTGGCCCGAAACCATCACCGCATGGGACTGGACCAACCTGTTGGTATTGGGGGTGGTGGCCACCTCTTTTGCCTTTGTGGTCAGCGTGGATGTGATGCGCGAAATCAGCCCGTTCACCGTGGCTTTGACCATCAACTTGGAGCCGGTATACACCATCATCCTGGCCTTGGCCATCTACGGCGAAGAGGAGCACATGTCGGGCGGGTTCTACTTGGGCACCGCCGTGCTGTTGTGCACCGTCTTTTTGCAGACCGTCCTCAACCGCCGCAAGAAATCAGCGGCCGAAGCAGTATCCCAAGCGCAGTGACCCCCCCACCGATGGGCCAAACGAAGACTCCGATCCGTTGACCGTGGGCTCAGGGCTGTCCACCGAGTTGGGGTCTTGGGGGTTCTCTCTCAGCTGGTATCCGCGGGCGTTGGAGAAGGTGGTTTCGGTGTCCTTGTAGTTGGTGCGGTCAAACACCAGTCCGAACTCCACACCCAAGTAGATGTAATCGGCAAAGTAGAAATCTGCGCCGGTCACCGCACCCAGGCCAAAGCGCGAGTACGGGGTGGTTTCGATGGTGCTCCAGTTGCTCCAGTTGGCGGGGTTGGCCACGTTGGCTTCGTCCACCGGCCCCCAGGTTTCCACCGAGGTGGAGCTGTTGCCACTTCCCCACAACAAAAACGCACCGATGTACGGCGAAAGGCGATCTGCGCCATCAAAGTGGAGCTCCACACCCGGGGCGAGCGAGAAGTCAAACGACTTGTCTACCTGCAACACAGGGTCGGAGTTGGAGGCCTCTCCGTTGACCTGTTCGCCGGCTTGGAAGAGCACGGTTTCGGTGTTGGAGCTGGCAATGTTGAATTGGCCGCGGAAGCAGAAGTTGTCTTCGGTGAAGAAGCGCATTTTGATGCCGTTGACGCTTAGCGGGACATCGCTCGCGGGGGTGAAGTTGAGTTCGGCAACCACCGCGCCGTCGTTTTGTTTTTGGGCAAACAAGGCGGTGGAGAACAGGGCTACGGCCCCAAGTGCGATCAGCTTTTTCATTGCAGGGAGTTTGTTGACGGGTAAGAAAACAAAAAGGGAGGCGCTGTGCATAGCGTCTCCCCGAAAGTTGTTCAGCCGTTCTGGCAATCCTATTCCACGGCGAAAAACATATTAGAGGTGGGTACACTCCCTATCTGACTTTCAATCTTCGATGGAAAAAGAACCTTAGAGAAAGGTATTGGGATGTTACCCAGTGAAAAACAAAAGGAAATAGAAAGAAAAGTGAAGGAGAACTATGGAAGATAAACTACTGACTAAATACGAATTGATGGATTACCTCAACATCAGTAGAAGACACTTTGAGAAATTTGTTATTGAAGAGAAACTCCCCATCATCAAAATAAGAGGTATATGAGGTTATCAGACCTTCATCGATATCTGAATACCAAAATGATTAATAAACCTCAGGAGATTACTCAGGAATCACATCCTGAGAACGACTTCCAGTTGAAGAACATATGGAGTAAATAAATGAGGTTAAATGAATTCAGATTTGAGAATGATATAGAATCAATGATTGATGAGTTTGGAATACTCTCAGATAAGATTGATAAGGTAAAGATGGAATTGAAAGAACTTTCAAACCGATACGAAGAGATTGAAGGAGAGTTACGACCAATGATGGAACAACTCCATATTCAGAATAAGAAATCCATTCAAACAAAGAAGTGTTTGGTAACTCTGAAAAGATTGGGATATAATAGAGAGAACTTCAAATACAAAGAGAGTTTTGAAAAACCACTTACCAAAGTGAATCAACAAACCAAAAGGGTATTGGAAGACATCCTACAATCTACTAAAACAGTAAGTAGAGTAGTATCTACCATTGGTGTTCAGAGAATGGATGAAATCTCTCTGAAATCGATGTGACTGAAGTTGGTATCTCCCTTCAAGAAACTCTTCAATAGGTTGAAGTTGAATACTAAGAGAATAGATGGGTTGAATGGGTTGTTGAAGAGGATGGCAAACAGTTAGGTAGATCTTCTTGTCCAGCTTTCAACTTTTCCTTCTATGAGAACTATCTTTAAGTTGTATGACTGATTCCCTAATCTGTTCTTGAACCCTTCATAATAAAGTTCCTCACGTTTTTTATGTCTTGATATTTTTTCAGTTTTTGATTCGGGTTCTCCCTTAACTTCTTTTAACATTTCATAAGTCATTCCTACCCATAGTTCACCTTTGTGTAACTTTTCTCCATTGTCCTTACCATATTTCTCGGTGAGATATTTTTTCTTTTCAATATTCCTTTTTTGTTCTCTTTTTTTCTTTTATTTTCATTAATCTCTTTTCTTTTTCTCTCTTTTGCGCCATGTTCATCCAACCATTTTTCATCTTCAATTGTAAGTTTTTTATCATTCGCTCTATCAAAAGCTAGTGCTAGGGCACGTAATCTGTCTCTCTCTATTTGGGTTTTACCTGATTGAATCGTTTCTTCTATTTTAGATTTTTGATGTTTTAACTTCGACTCTAATTCTTTTTTCTTTAAAAAATTGAAAAGTTTATTTATCACCGCCTTATGTTTTATTGGTGTAATTTACATGGGGATTTCAAAAGATAGTATTCCTAATACATCAAATGTTGGTTAGATTTATCTCTCCAGCCTGATTGGTTATTATACTTCACAAAGTATATCTTTAAATCACTTTGGTTGGGATAATCAACGAAGTATATCTTCTTATCGGCCGATAAGAAGGGTCTTCGGAAATATAAAGTATTCGAGGGAGAGGGGAGTTTGAACAACCCTCTCACCCACCAGAAATTATTCGACGGTCACCGACTTGGCCAGGTTGCGGGGTTGGTCCACGTTGCACCCGCGCATCACCGCTACGTGGTAACTGAGCAATTGCAACGGAATGCTGGATACCAGCGGCTCCAAGGCATCGTCCACGTGTGGGATTTCAATGACGTGGTCGGCCAGTTCCTTGACGGTTTTGTCGCCTTCGGTCACAATGGCGATGATCTTGCCCTTGCGGGCTTTCACCTCTTGGATGTTGGACACCACCTTCTCGTAGTTACCTCCCTTGGTGGCAATCACAAACACGGGCATGTTCTCATCGATCAATGCAATGGGGCCGTGCTTCATCTCAGCCGCAGGATATCCTTCGGCGTGGATGTAACTGATTTCTTTGAGCTTTAGCGCACCTTCAAGGGCTACCGGGAAGCTGAATCCACGGCCCAAGTAAAGGGCGTTGGAAGCGTCCTTGTAGATGTTGGAGATGTACTCCACCAAATCATTGCTGCTGAGGGCAAACTCCACCTTTTCTGGAATGCTGTTGAGTTCTAGCATGAGTCGTTGCAGCCGCTCAACAGGCAATGTGCCTTTTTTCTGGGCCACGGTGAGGGCCATCAGGGTGAGCACGGTCACCTGCGCGGTAAAGGCCTTGGTGGAGGCCACCCCGATCTCGGGACCGGCGTGGGTGTAGGCGCCTGAATCAGACGCGCGGGCAATCGAGGAGCCCACCACGTTGCACACGCCAAAGATGTGTGCGCCGCGTTGCTTGGCCAGCTCAATAGCGGCCAGGGTATCGGCGGTTTCGCCCGATTGGGAAATGGCAATGACGATGTCGTCCTCACGGATCACCGGGTTACGGTAGCGGAACTCCGAAGCGTACTCCACTTCCACCGGGATGCGTGCAAATTCTTCAAACAGGTACTCGGCCACCAGTCCGGCGTGCCACGAGGTGCCACAGGCCACAATGATGATGCGCTGGGCGTTGACCCACTTGCCTTCAAAGGAGTCAATCCCGCTCATGCGGATGCTGCCTTTGCGGATGTCCATGCGCCCGCGGAACGAGTCGCGGATGGAGCGGGGCTGCTCGTGGATCTCCTTGAGCATGAAGTAGTCGTACCCGCCTTTCTCGAGGGTTTCGAGTTGGATTTCCAGCTCTTGGACGTATGGGGTCTTGGGCTGGTTGTGGATGGTGACAATCTTCAGATCCGCGTTGCGGTCAATCAGGGCAATTTCCTCGTCTTCCAGGTAGACCACATTCTTGGTGTACTCCACAATGGGAGTGGCGTCGGAGCCTACGTAGTAATCGCCGTTGTCGCCAATGCCGATCACCAGCGGTGAGGACTTTTTGGCGGCGATGAGTTGGTCGGGATTGTCTTTGTCTACGATCACAATGGCGTAGGCACCGACCACCTCGTTGAGCGCCACGCGGACGGCTTCAAACAGGTTGAGGTCGGTCTTGTTGCGCACGTCCTCGATCAGGTGGATGAGCACTTCGGTATCGGTGTCCGAGGCAAAGCTGTGGCCGCGGTTGATGAGCTCCTCCTTGAGGGTGGCGTAGTTCTCGATGATGCCGTTGTGGATGATGGCCAACGAGCTGTCTCCCGAGGTATGCGGGTGGGCGTTTACATCGTTGGGCGGTCCGTGGGTGGCCCAACGGGTGTGGCCAATGCCTACCGAGCCCGAGACGTTTTTGCCGTCGGTATGGGCTTCCAGGTCAGACACCTTGCCTTTGCATTTGTACACATTCAACTCCGGGTTGAGCAAGGCCACGCCGGCGCTGTCGTAACCTCTGTATTCGAGGCGCTTGAGTCCTTTGATGAGAATCGGGTAGGCTTCTCCGTTACCGATGTATCCAACGATACCACACATAGTCGTATAAGGCTTATAAGGTGCTTAGCTAGGAGATGCACCGTGTACGAAGGTAAGCATATCGCTTGGTCAGCGTGAGAGTGTGAGCACAAGCCGCATGCGCTGGTCGGCGCCTGCAATGGTGTAGCCGGGTCCATTGAGCAAATTGCGGAGCAACTGGTTCTGGCGGTTGCTGCTGAGCAGGTAGAGGTCTCCAGTGCGGGCCTCGCCGTTCAGCAAGTCTTGCACGTGGCGAGTGAGGATGAAACGGTAGTCATCAGTGGCCGCTTCGTACCCCCCGTCAATGTTGATCAGGGTGTTGTGGTCCCCGATGAGTTGGAACTCGCCATCCTCGTCTTTTTCACGCAAGATCATGCCCTCGTGCTCGGGCAATTCTGAACCCGTGGCAGTGTTGGGAACGATGAGCTCTGCGCGGTTGATGTTGCGGCCGGCAAATGCGTCGCCGTTGAAGTCCTCGATGTGGGGGAACCCAATGCGCAAACTGAAACCAGCACCGCCCTGTACGTAACCCTGTCCGTTAGAAACCGGGATGGCCTCAACCATGGGATCGTTGAAGGCTTGCGCAAACCCGCTGTAGGTGCGCTCAACGCGGGTAAAGCGGGCGGTGTTGTTGTTGATGGTAAACGCAAAGGTGGTGGTATCCTGGTCGTCGTCCAGCCCGGTGCGGTAGTACATCTCCAAGCGGGTGGTGCCGTCTTCGAGGTCAAACTGGTAGCGTTGGTTCACCACCGATTCCTCCAACTCCACGTAGAGTCCGGGGAAGTACTTCACGAAATCATCGGAGCTGGCGTAGTCGGCGTCCTCGCCGCCCAGGAGCACGTCCACCAATGACAGGCCCAGCGGAATGCGCACTTGCGGGTCTTCGGCCACATCGCCGATGGTGTCCACCAAGGTTTGCACGCGGTAGGTACCGGCGGGGTCCAACTCCAAAGTGGTGGCGTCAAAGGCCACTGCATCGTTGGTGGTGTAGGCCGAGTCGAGGTAAAATTCCTCGGTCAGGCTGTAGACGTTAAAGGCCGGTTCCCATGCGCGGTCTGGCACGGGGTAGAGTCCATCAAATCCGAGCACCAGCACCAAGGAGTCCACGAAGAACTCGTCTTCGGCGCCGAAGTCGGGGTTGGCAGCTTCCAAACGGAGTTGCGAGAAGAAGCCCGCGTTCACGGTTCCCAAAGCAGGATCAGCATAGCGCGCGCACAGTACGGGATTGATCTCGTCGGTGAGCACGGCGGTATCCAGCACCATCTCCAGGGTCAGGGTGACCGTGTCGGTGCTGAGTACATCCAGCAAATCGTCTTCGGGTAGCAGGGTTACACCCAGGTCGTTCTCCGGACGGGTGCAGGCGGTGGCCAACAGGCACACCCCAAAGACAGCGCTGAGGATGCGGCGCTGGAAGCGGGTGGTCATACGCGTGTGGTTACATTACTCTTCAATCAGTACCGACTTTCCCTCCAGAACGGCGTCATAGAAGGCGTCAACCTCGGGAACGTAATTGTCCTCGGTACCAACGTTGAGGAATGGCTTTTCGGTATCCTGGATGTAGGCCGAAACTTCGGCTGGAATATCAGCTGAAGCCTGGATCACGGCATCGGAGTGCTGGATGGCCAGCTTATTCAGGTTTTCGAAAGTAGGATCGGCGAGCAGTGCGATGTCCTCATCGGCCAGGCCGTCGAACTTCACTTTATCCATGAAGCCTTTGTCGAGTGGGCTGGGGAATTCACCGTCAAACGCGCTGAATACAATCTTGGCGTCTGAGAAGTGTGGATCGTCGCCGTAGAGTTTCTTGGCGTAGAGTGGCATCAGGGCGCTCATCCAACCTTGGCAGTGGATGATGTCTGGTGCCCAACCGAGTTTTTTCACGGTCTCGAGCACGCCTTTGATGAAGAAGATGCCGCGCTCGTCGGTGTCTTCGTGGAGCTTGTAGTCCTCATCGGTCAATACGGACTTGCGGTGGAAGTACTCTTCGTTGTCGATGAAGTACACCTGCATGCGTGCGGTGGGGATGGAAGCCACTTTGATGATCAAAGGGTGGTCGGCATCGTTGATGATCAGGTTCATGCCCGAGAGTCGGATGACTTCGTGGAGTTGGTGACGGCGCTCGTTGATTTTGCCGTATCGGGGCATGAAGACCCGGATTTCTTTCCCACGTTCGTGGATGGATTGTGGGAGTTGACGTGATATGGTTGAGAGTTCTGTTTCGGGGAGGAAGGGCGTGATTTCTTGGCTCACGTAAAGGATACGAGTCTTATCCATGGGGAAGCTTTAAGAAGATAAATTCAATTTGAGCAGGCCTACAAAAGTACGTAAAAACCGAGGCCACTTCAAAATTTCCGGCTAGCTTTAGCCGCTTTGAAAGCTTGAAATAGCACGCCTTTGACACAAATTGTGAGTACCGTTCAGGCCCTCCAAAACGCACTTTTAAAAGCGCGGAATTCAGGGCAAAAAGTGGGCTTTGTGCCTACCATGGGTGCATTGCATGATGGGCACCTCTCGTTGGTCGCTCGGGCCCGCGCAGCGTGCGATGTGGTGGTGGTGAGCATCTTTGTCAACCCCACCCAATTCAACAACCCCCAAGACCTGGAAACCTACCCGCGCCAAGTGGAGACCGATGTGGCCCTGTTGGCGCCCGCAGGTGTGGACTTTGTGTTCACCCCCACAATTGCCGAAATGTACACCCCCGATGAGGTGGTTGAGGACACCGATTACGGTGTGTTGACCCACAGTTTGGAGGGCGCTTTTCGTCCCGGGCACTTCAATGGGGTGGTGGCCATTGTGCGCAAATTGTTCCAAGCCGTACAGCCCGACCGGGCGTTTTTTGGCGAGAAGGATTTCCAACAACTCGCCATCCTCCAAGAGCTCGGCCGCCGCGAATTTCCCGAGCTCGAAGTCATCGGTTGCCCCATCATCCGTGAGTCCGAAGGCCTGGCCATGAGTTCGCGCAATGCATTGCTCAGTGACCAAGAACGCCAAGTGGCCCTGGCCATCAGCCGCACTTTGTTTGCCGCTGCCACCCGCGCCGCCCACGACCCCCCGGGGGCCGTACGTGATTGGGCCTGGGCGCAGTTGACCCAAACGCAAGGGGTTGACCCCGAGTATGTTGAGTTGGTCTCGCGGCGCACTTTGGAGCCCACTAAACAGTGGAGCGACCAGGACCCTGCCATTCTGCTGACCGCTGCGCAGGTCGGTGCGGTGCGCCTGATTGACAACTGCCAAGTGCCTTCTGCAGCCGAACGCCGCGCTGTTGGGGAAGATTGGCACACCTTGGAGGCTGAAATTGGCTAACTTTGTGCAATCAACGATTTCGTTATGCAAGAGTTCATCCCTTTCCTTTTCATCCAGAACATGGGCCCCGGCGGCATCATTCTGATTGTGCTGGTGGTTTTGTTGCTGTTTGGCGGCAAGAAAATTCCAGAGTTGATGAAGGGCCTCGGTCAAGGCATGAAGGAGTTCAAAGACGCCTCCAACGGCAAAGAAGCCAAAGGAAAAGGCGAAAAGATCAAGGATTAAGTCCTGTTCCCAGCTGCAATAATCCACAGCGATTGTTCGTGGAGTTCGTAAGTGGGGGGGTTGGATTGCAGTTCCAACCTGTACTTTCACCTTCTCGTAAAACCTGCGTATGCGTGTGATCCGCCTGTGGTGGGCTGCGCTTGCCTGTACTCTTGTGGTACTGGGTGGGCGGGCCCAAGATTCGATTCCTTCGGTTGAAGTGCCCATCGTCCTGGACGACGATCCTGAGTTGCGTACCATCGACAGCATGCTGGTGGCCACCTACCTCAACCACTTCTGCTTTACGGCGGACACTTCCATCCTCAACATCTTCGATTACCCTGTGGATTCCATCCCGGGTGTGGATGCGGAAACCATCCGCGAGCGCTTGGCGTCTCTCAACGCCGATACGCCGTTTGACCTGCAGTACAACGCAGATGTAGACAAAATGATCCGCTTCTACGCCAACAAACGCCGCGTGATGACCGCGCGCTGTTTGGGCATGGCGCAGGTCTACTTCCCCTTGTTTGAACAGACCCTGGACAAGTACGACATGCCCTACGAGCTGAAGTACCTGGCCATTGTGGAAAGCGCACTTAACCCCGAGGCCCGCTCGCGCGTGGGTGCCGTGGGGCTGTGGCAATTCATGTACGCGACAGGTAAGATGTATGGCCTGCGCATCACCTCCTACGAGGACGAGCGCATGAACCCGTACGAGGCCACCGATGCCGCGTGCCGTTTTTTGACCGCGCTATACGAACGCTACGGCGACTGGAACCTGGCCCTTGCGGCTTACAACGCCGGACCAGGAAACGTGAACAAGGCCATCCGCCGCTCGGGGGGCAAAAAGGACTACTGGGCCATTCGCCCGTACCTCCCGCGGGAGACGCGCAGCTATGTGCCGGCGTTCATTGCGGTCAACTACATCATGAACTACGCCTCGGAGCACAACATCTACCCCGAAGAGCCCGAATGGAGCTACTTCCAGTGCGATACCGTGCACGTGACCCAGCAACTCCACTTCGAGCAAGTCACCGACTTTACCGGGGTTGACCGCGAACTGTTGGCGTTCCTCAACCCCAGCTACAAGCGTGGCGTGATCCCCGAAAACGGACGCAAGCACGTGCTGCGTTTGCCGGTGAACGCGGTGGCCACTTTCGTCAACAATGAAGACAGTATTTACACCTGGCGCCAAGACGACATTCCCGAAGTGGAAGAAGAGGTGTGGATCACCTACCGCGTGCGTTCAGGCGATGTATTGGGTAAGATTGCCCAGCGCCATGGCGTGCGCGTGAGCGAGCTCAAGGCGTGGAACAACCTGCGTGGCAACATGATCCACCCCGGACAGCGCTTGCGCATTCTGGACAAGGGCGCCAGCGGCGGCTCCACCAGCCAGGCCGCACCCGCTCCCAAACCCAAACCGAAACCCCGAAAAGTCACCGAGGACGTGGGTGACTTCCGTTACCATACTGTGCAATCCGGAGACACCCTCTGGGACATTGCCAAGTTGTACGACGGGGTGGATGTGGAGCAAATCAAACGGCTCAATGCGGGGTTGGACCCGGGCAACCTCAAGCAGGGCCAGAAAATCAAAGTTCAAAAGCTCTGACCCATGAAGTTTGTCTGGCCCCTTCTGCTGGCCTGTTTGACCATCACGTCCTGCATTTCTGAAGCCCCTCGCTCCGATTCCCAACACCCTGCCGATGCGCGCCGTGATGGCCTGCCCCAAAGCATTGGAGCCCAAGGTGAACTCATGGTGGTCATGGACGACGCCAATTGGAACGGCGGACTCGGCGAGGCCTTCCGCGAATTGGTGAACACCCCGTATTTGCTGCTGCCCCAAGCCGAACCGCAGTTTGAGGTGAACCGCCAAAACCACGAATTCTTCTACAAGTTCTTCAAGCAACACCGCCATATCATGATGTTCGACGTGGGCGACCGTTTGCAGAACCAGGAACCGAGCATCAAGGTCCAAAAGGACATTTACGCCCGCGACCAAATGATCTTCACGGTGTATGCCAAGGACATCGTGGCCTTTCGCCAGGTGTTGGAGGAATTCGGCCCCAGCATGCTCTACCAAATGACCGAGTCAGAGCTGGCGCGCATTGGACAACTGGCGCGGTACTCGCCCAACCACGGCGCGGCCGATTCGCTGTGTCAGGAGTGGGGCGTTTGTTTGGAGATTCCGAGCAACTTCACCCTGGTGGAGGACACCACCGACTTCAAGCTGTACCGCATGGGGGTGATGCGCACCAATCCAGAGCTTCAACAAGCCATCGCGGTGTACCGCTACCCCTACACCAACGACAGTACCTTCACGGCCACCACCCTGCTCGCAGCGCGTGATTCGGTCATGAAGCGCTACATCGGGGGGTCGCAGTTTGATTCCTACATGACCACCGAGTACTTCTATGCTCCGCGCTACCGCGAGCTGGACCTCAACGGGCGCTACGCCACCGAGCTCAAGGGTTTGTGGAAGTTGCAAGGGGAGTTCTCGGGCGGCCCGTTTGTGAGTTTGACCTACCTCGATGAGGTCAACCAAATGGTGATCACCACCGAAGGCTTTGTGTTTGCCCCGCACGAGGAAAAGCGCGAGCACATGCGCTTCCTCGAAGGGATTTTGCGCACGGCGCACATTTCTGCGGGCAGCGGTTCTTAACCTTTATCGGAAGATTTCGAAGGCCGTACCGTCGAGCAATTGCCCGTCGGCGCCCAGCACGTGCACGTGGTACAACCCGGGCGAGAGCGGTGCAATATCTAGGGTTTCCAGCGATTCGGTTTGGGTGATGCTGACTTCGCGTTGCAGCACCAAGGCGCCTTTCACATCATGCACTTGGATGAGCGCGTTGCCGCGGTATTGGTAGGCTCCTTTCACATTTACAAAGTCGCGGACGGCCGGGTTGGGGAACAGCACGATGGTGTTGCCCACCTCACCGGTGGCCACGGGCTCGGCGACATCTACGGTGTTGTCGCGGTTGGCAAAGGCGTATTGTCCGGGCAGCAGTACGTCAATGCGGATGGTCCCAGAACCGTTGGTGGGTGCCCCAGTGATGACGGTGTATTCGTTGTACTCGGTCCACATCGCCGAAGCGTCAGGACGGTACACGAGCATGATGTCCTCTTCTGTAGTGCCGGTGAGGTCAAAGTCCAAGGCCCATTCGTCGTGGCCGTCGTAGTCCACACGTCCTTCCAGCTCGTAGCCCTCAGGCCAGACGCCGCCCACGTTCCAGTAGTGTGAGTTGGAGATGTTCAGGATGTTTTCGGCCACGTTCCAGTCGTCGGGTCCGGCCCACACGTGCTCCACGCGCACCAGGGCTGAGTCGCTGAGCTCGTTTTTGATCACACGGAAGTCCACGTAAGGCAGTTGGGTGTTGAGCGTAGCATCGGTGTAGCCGCGCACCTCATGGTCCATCCAACATTGGGTGAGCTTGGTGTCCTGGTTGAGGGTAATCAGCAAGGGCTCAAAGTCGGTTTCGACTTCGACCGTGCTGTACTGGCCGTCTACCACCACAGGGAATTGGTGCCACTCCCAGTCGGCGTCCAACACCGAGCAGCTGATGGGCACATTGCTGTGGTAGCTCGGGCACTCGCGCAGTTTTTGCTGCACGAATACGGTGTTGTTCCATGTTCCAGCATCGGCCGTGGTTTGCACTGAATCCACCACAAAGGTGCTCCAGCCCGGTTGCAGGGCCCAGTCGTCAAAAAAGTCGTCGAGTTCCACGCCTGAGGCCTCTTCCAGCCAGTCGCGCCACGATTGTGGGGTGAAGTTTTCGCCGCCATGGTTGAGTTGCACCTCGGTCATGGCCAGGCGAAACAGGTCGTCGCCCAAGTAGCCGCGCAGGTTGTGGAGTACCGCAGCACCCTTGTAGTAGGTGTGGCGGCCGTAAATCTGCGGATCCGGCATGGGCGAGAGCGGGAAGTAGCCTTGGTCTTGTTCGGGCGCCTCCTCCAACACAAACAGTTGGTTGGATTTGACCGCCGAGATGAAATTGTCGTGGCCATAGGTCCACTCCACGTAGAGGTGCGCGCTGTATTCGGCAGGGCCTTCTTTGAGCCACATGTCGTTGTGGGTGGTCAGGGCCACGTGATCGCCCCACCAGTGGTGACCCAACTCATGGGAGCTCAAGCGTCCGTTGGACACCAGGGTGTTGCCCAGCATGGAAGTGGGGTAGGCGATGTTGGTTACGATTTCCAAAGCGCCGTCGGTGGTCATCACGTACCCCACCGCATCGTAAGGATAGGGGCCAAACCAGTACTCGAGCGCGTCGATGGTTTCATGGATGTCGCCAAAGGCCGCGTCCATGGAGGTGGCCTGTGACGGGGTACGGGTCAGGCGTACGGGGTAGGTGCCGTACTCGCCCGAGTGCTCAAATTCGTTGGTCACGTAGTCGTTGACCGCAAAGGCTGCTACGTGGGTGGTGATTTGCTCGTCCAAGGTGTAGTGGCGCAGCACCGAGTCCATGCCCATGACCTCTTCGCCCATGAATTCGCCTTGGCACACGGCGCGTTTTCCGCCGTCGCTCAGCACGCTGTAGGAGTAGCTGGCACGTTCGGCAAATTGATCGAAGCACGGGTGCCACACTTTGCCAAAGTTGGGCGGGATGGTGGTCAGACCAATCCCTAGGTTGTAGATGTACCCCAGTTCAAAGTACACCCCACCCCAGTAAGGGTCGGCGTGGGGTTCGCCGTGGTAATACACGGTCATGGCGGTGGTGTCTTCCACCGAAGGAGGCGTGTCAAAGTAGACCTGTAGCAGCTCGTTGTCGTAGTTGAATTCCAACTGGCCAGATGCATCGGTGATGGAGTCGACCACGAGTTCGTACAGGTCCAGGGTGATGCTGTTGAGGTCGGCAAACTTGGGGCTGTAGTCGATGGTGCACGCCGCTTTGAGCATGTCCTGCTCGTCTTGGGTCACATCCAAGTACACGTGGTAGTGGACGATGTCAAACGTATCGCTGCGGGCGTTGCTGACCACCAGCGCCTTGCGTTGGGCCTCGGTCAGGGCTTTGGGACGGGCTTTGTTTTTGAAGTGGTGACAGCCGAAGTATTCAGGCTGGGCAAAGCCGGTGCAGGAAAGCAGTGCAAGCAGTACAACGAGTCCAAGTCGCGCCATAGGGGTAGGATTAAGGACGAGGAAGATACAAAGGGGCGCGGTTGGGTTGGGCATTGGATTTTGGGTGAGGGTTGGAGACGAAGGGTTGTCAAGCCCATCCACAAACCCAACTCCACCATCCACAAAACAGATCGGGGGGGTGTTTGGAAGTGAGGGGTGGGAAGAGGAGCTTCGAGGGGTCGCTCTGGACAAGAGGGGCGTGGGGTGGAGGCGGGGGCGGCAGGGCCGGCAGCCCACGGGAGGGGACCGGCGGCGCTCGTGTTCTACTCCAACGTAGCCTCCGGATGATGCCATTCCCGGTGGCAATTCGCGCACAGCAACATGCATTGCTCCACCTCCTTCAGAATCCGCTTTATGCTTGAGTTAGAAAGGTGCCTTGCATCCAGTGGATAAGACTTGGGGGCCAACATGGTGAAACTCCAAAGCGGCCAAGTTGCGGTCGTAGCCGCATTGCTGGCACCCGCCACCCTTGAGCGCTACATGCGCACGCTTGCGCTCCAGTGCCCGTCTGGTTTGGGCGAACATGGTTTTGGGGTTGTTCTTAACTTTGCCGTAGTGTGCGCGCTGCTTGCACGCATTGGATAAGTATTTCTGCTGTTGACCGCTCAGTGGAGCAGTGCACATCACACATTTTTTCATGCGCCTATAACTCAGCTGGTTAGAGTGCCAAACTCATAATTTGGAGGTCCCAGGTTCAAGCCCTGGTGGGCGCACATTCGGGCGATTTTTGGAGATGAGCAAGCGCTCAAACGCGGGCTTTTGTGACTGACCCATGCACCCGTCCAAACCCCTTGAAAACCGGAACCCCCACGTTCCGGTTTTTTTATGCCCTACTTTGCCGGTATGCGTGTTCGCGTCTCTGAAACCAACGACCTCAAGACCGTGATCGCACAGGAGGGTATGGATCTGGTGCAAGTCACCCTGGAAAGCGGTGGACACGCCACCCGCCGCGTAGCCGTTGTGGATTGATGTAGCTTAGGGCCGTGGAAGCTTGGATGCCCGCGGCGTTTTTTGCCATTGCCTTTTTGTACAGCAATGCCGGTTTTGGAGGGGGATCCTCCTACCTGGCCTTGTTGGCCCTCGTAGGCCTGCCGTCCGACGAAATGCGGACCGCAGGCCTGTTGTGCAATGTGGTGGTTGTGGGCCTCGGTACGGCGCTGTACATGCGACACAAACACTTGCCCAAGCGCAGCCTGCCGCTATTGGCCTTGAGTGTACCCGCGGCGTTCGTGGCAGGCCGTTTCCAGTTGGACGATGAGGTGTTTTATCCGCTGCTCGCGGTCGTGTTGATGCTTGCTGCCTTGGCCATGTTGTGGCAAGCTTGGGCCAAACGCCCTGCGGACAAGCCGGTAGATGCACCTGGTCGGTTTCCCTTTTTGATCGGAGGTACCATCGGCGGTTTGTCTGGACTTGTGGGGATTGGCGGAGGCATCTTTCTGAGCCCGCTGCTCCATTTGGTCCGATGGGCCAAAGCCCTGGAGATTGCTGCCGTGGCGTCAGCCTTCATCTTGGTGAACTCGTTGGCGGGGCTTGCCGGACGCGCAACGTCTGGACACTGGGCACTGCCAGAGCGCATGTGGATGCTGCTGCTGGCTGTGGCCGTGGGCGGCTTTTTAGGCAACATCACCTCGCGCCGCCTGTCCAATCCGCAGGTGTTGCGGACGGTGACGGCGGTGTTGATCCTGGTGGTGGGGGTGCGGTTGCTTTGGGTGTGATCAGGAAAGACGCCCCAGGTGCACAATCCGGCTTCCGGTCTGTCCAACAGGGTGGGTGCTTTTGCCGATCACAATCCCGTCGTACGGCGCTTCGTAATGGCGGATCACCTTGCCAAAGATGTCTCGGATGGTGGCAATGGGCTGCCCGGCCTGGACCCGATCAATCAAGTCCACTTTGACCTCCAATATGCCACCTCGATCTGCGTATAGCCACTTGCTTGAAGGGCAGATGACCGCAGGTTCGTCGGCAGGCTGCACCTCGTCTTGGGTCACCCCTAAGTCGGCGAGCACGTTGTACACGCCTTCCAGCCCGGAGCGGATGACCCCCTTTTGAAAGCGGTTGGGATCGCCAACTTCCAAAGTGATGGCGTGGATGCCCAAGTCCGAAGCCGCTGCGCGCAGGGTGCCATCGGCCCCCTCGTTGTTGAGGATGATTTCCGCGTTTTGCAGCAGGGCCAGCTTGTTGGCCGCCCGGCTCTTCATGTTCGCACGGATGTAGTACGAGTTGACCCGTCCAAAACTGGCGGTGTGCAAGTCCAACAAATAGTCAAAGCGACTCACGATGCGCGACACAATGCGTGCGGCATAGACCTGGCTGCGGTTGCCCGACTCGCTGCCAGGCATGATGCGGTTCAGGTCTTCACCGTCGTTGAAGCGGCGTTCGTAATTCAGAATGGACGGCACGTTCACCACAGGAACTCCTACAACAGTGCCCACCAAGGTTGCCGGATCCAACTCACCAAACAGGCGTTGGATGATTTTGAGCCCGTTGAGTTCGTTGCCGTGGACGACTGCGGTGAGGCCGACCACAGGTCCGGGCTGTGCGCCTTTGGCCACTACGACTGGCACCAGGATGTCCTGCCCAATGCCGTTGGCCACCAGGTCCATCCAAAAGCGGCTGATTTGACCCTCGGGCAAGGCCTCCAGGTCCAAGGTGTGGCGGATGGGGTATCCGGAAAATTCAGAAGAGCTCATCGATCAGGGATGCGTCGTTGTTAAGGGAAGAAAAGAGTTTGAGCTTCAGCCCGCCCTTGGCGTTGATCAGGTTGCAGGCCATTTTGTCGATGGCCACTGTGGCCATGACCGATTGCACAAAGCCGTCGATCAGATCGTCGAGGCCCACGCCCAAGCGGTTGAATCCCTTGCGGTCCATGAGCATGAGGCGTGCGGTGTCGCTGCCCCAAGAGAAGGTGCCCAGCTTCACGCTGAGGTTGGTTCCCAGCATGCCCCAGCTGTCATTGCCAGCGCCTAATTCGTTGGCCAACGGGTCGGCGGCACGGCGGGAGTATACGCCCAAGGGACGGTAACCGTCGCGGGTGTATTGGAGCAACATGCGGAAGTCCAGCGCATAGCTTTTGAGCTGTTTGTTGGGAACGGTGCCCACGTGGTACATCTTGCCCCCGGTGAGTTCCGAGCTCCATTTGTGGTTGCCAATCAGTGCTTGGACCACAAACTTATCGTAGTCGTAGCTGCCGGCCATAAAGGCGTCCAGCTCGGTTTGGTTGATGATGGTAAATACCCCTTGACCAGCGTTGCTGTACGGAATCTTCACCACCGCCTTGCCGCCCATGCGCTCCACCCAAAACGGGATTTCGGCCTTTTGAACGTCCCAAATGGTCTCGGGAAAGGCAATGCTGAGGTTGCGTTCCTTGTAGTCGGCGTTGAACGCCTCGTATGCTTTGCTGGCCACCAGCTTGTTGCGACCACCGGCCAAACACACAATCACCGGATTGAAGATCAAGGTCTTGCCCACCACTGGAATGCGGTTCCACGGCTTTTGGGTCACGTAGCGGAAGCACGCGCGCACTGCGGACCATTCGCCATCGATTTTCACGTACAACAGGTCGTCCTCGAAGCGCACGTGGCGCAGTTCATCGGGGTCGTTGTGCATGCTCACCAGGTAGGCCGGCTCGCCAAATTCCTCGGCCATAGCGGCAGCGTAGCCACTGGCTTCCATGGGGTTTTTGTCGTAGAGGACGGCCAAGACTCCTTTGGGACCACGGCGCTTTTTGACCGCAGGCACCATGGTGTCGCGCACGTAGCGGCGGTAGCCACCAAACTCGTCGATGTCGTCCAGCAGCGGCATGGACTTTTGGCCCGAAGGGCAAGAGTTGGTCTCGATCACCACCATGGAGCGGTTGCCCTGGTCGTTGGTGGCGTGGATGAGGTCGGTGCCAGAGTGTAAAAAGTACTTGGGTTTGTAGTGCAGCAAAGCACGTACTTCATCGGGGTGGATGGAAGGGTGCAAATGGCAGTACCGCGCAACGATTTGATCTGATCGCATGTGCATCAGAAAGGCCACCATCGGGTGAATGGTCGCGTTGAGCGCCTGCGGGTACCAGTGGTTTTCGGGTTGGAATGCGGCAGGGTCGATGCGGTGAATGCCGCGTGGGAGGGTGCTCATGGGTCAGTCGATGTCGTCATCCTCATCCTCGGAGAATTCTTCGAGGTCGAATTCGTCGTCGGTGTACTCGTCCAGCATGGCAATCAGCGCGTTGTCAAAGCGGAAGAGATACACTACTTCTTCGCCTTTGATTTCCAAACAGTGGATGCGTTTACCGTCCACAGTGCTGATGGAGACCAAGTCGTCTGGAGTCACCCCTTCTGGGTAGTGCTCGGCGATCAAGGCCATGTGTACTTCGGTGATGGTGCTGTGGTTTTTGATGATGCGTTTCACGGTCAGCAGTGTTCAAGGATCCAAGAAAACATGAGCGGAGCCACGATGGTGGCGTCCGATTCGATGACAAAGCGCGGGGTGTCGATGTCGAGTTTGCCCCAGGTGATTTTTTCGTTGGGTACGGCACCACTGTAGCTTCCGTAGCTGGTGGTGCTGTCTGAAATTTGGCAGAAGTAGCCCCAGAAGGGCGTGTCGGTGCGCTCCAAGTCTTGGTAGAGCATGGGTACTACGCAAATGGGGAAATCTCCCGCAATGCCCCCTCCGATTTGGAAGAAGCCAATGCCGGGGTCTTGGCAGTTGTCGGTGTACCAATCGGCGAGCATCATCATGTATTCGATGCCGGATTTGACCGTACTGGCGCGCAGTTCGCCCTTTAGGCAGTACGACGCGAAAATGTTGCCCATGGTGCTGTCCTCCCATCCAGGGACCACAATGGGCAGGTTCTTCTCGGCCGCGGCCAGCATCCAGGAATCCTTTTTGGGGATTTCGTAGTACTGTTCCAGTTCGCCGCTGAGCAGCATGTCGTACATGTACTCGTGGGGGAACTTGCGCACTCCGGCTCCTTCGGCCGCTTTCCAACGGTCAAAAATGTGGCCCTGCAAGCGGCGGAAGGCTTCCTCCTCGGGGATGCACGTGTCAGTGACGCGGTTGAGCCCTTGGTCCAGCAGTTCGCGTTCCTGCACTGCGGTGAGGTCCCGGTAGTCCGGAATGCGCTTGTAGTGCGAGTGCGCCACCAGATTCATGAGGTCTTCCTCCAGGTTGGCTCCGGTGCAGGAAATGATCTGTACGCGATCTTGGCGGATCATCTCGGCCAGCGACACACCCAGTTCTGCGGTGCTCATGGCGCCGGCCAGGGTGACCATCATTTTGCCGCCGCGGTCCAAGTGGTCCACGTACGCCTGTGAGGCGTCTACCACCGTGGCAGCATTGAAGTGCCGGTAGTGGTGGCGCATGAATGCCGATACGGATTTAGAGTTCATCGTTGAGGTAGCTGATGAGTTTATACACAAGTTTGGCGGCGGTGAACGCCGAGGCGTGTGCGCCGGCATGCGGGGCGAGCTCCACCACATCGAAGCCCACCACGTGTTTGCGTGAGATGACCTCGCGCAGCAGTGTAAGCACCGGGTACCAAGTCAGTCCGCCGGGTTCGGGGGTGCCGGTGGCCGGCAGTACCGAGGGGTCAAACACGTCCAGGTCGATGGTGATGTACACCGGCCCGTCGAGCGAATCGAGCACCTCTGGAATCCAGCGTAGCTTGTGGTCGGGCACAATGTCTTCGGCAAACCAAGTGCGGTCGGGGTCGAGGTACTTCTTTTCGGAAACGTCCATGCTGCGGATGCCCACCTGGGTAAGCCCGCAATTGCGCGAAGCCCAGTGCAGCGCACACGCGTGGTTGTTGGCCGAACCTTCGTAGGTGGGGCGCAGGTCCGCATGGGCGTCGAGTTGGAGCACCTGGAGGTCCGGGTACTGCTCGCGGTAGGCTTTGATGGCGCCAATGGACACTGAGTGCTCGCCGCCGAGCAGGGCGGTTTGCTTGTTTTTGGCGAGCCAAGTGGACACGCGGTCTTGCACGGCGTCGACCATGTCCTCGGGCGAGAGGTTCTCGTCCACCGGAGCGTCCAGGTGGATGCCGTAGCGGAAGGGCTCGGCATCGGTTTCGATGTCGTAGAGCTCCATGTTATCGGCGGCGTCCAACAGGGCTTGGGGGCCCTTGTCGGCGCCTTTGCCCCACGAGCTGGTGTCGTCGTAAGGCACGGGAATCACAACGAGGCGCGCGCGGTCTGTCGCGGCAAATTCCTCAGGGATGGAGGCGAAGGTTTTCATGCTTCTGGGTAGCCCAGGATGGCCAGGGCTTCGGGCGCTTTTTGCGCGGGTTTGAAAATGCGTTCGGTGAGTTGGCCGTGCTCGTCACGGTCCAGCAATACGTGGTTGGGTCGGGGAATCAGGCAGTGAGAAATCCCGCCGTAACCGCTTAGGTTTTCTTGGTAGGCACCGGTGTGGAAGTACCCGATGAACTGCTGCTCTTCGGGATCAAACTTGGGCATGTAGATGGCGTTGATGTGCTGCTCGGAGTTGTAGTAATCGTCGCTGTCACAGGTCACGCCACCCAAAAAGGTGCGCTCGTATTCTTGATCCCAGCGGTTAAGTGGGAGCATCAGGAAGCGTTTTGAAATCGCCCACGAATCGGGCAAGGTGGTCATGAAAGAGCTGTCAATGAAGTTCCACTTTTCGCGGTCGTTCTGTTGCTTTTGGTGGAGCACCGAGTACAGCATTCCACCACTCTCACCCACGGTAAACGACCCGAATTCGGTGAAGATGTGCGGTTCCTCAACACCGGCTTCGCGACAGAAGGCCTGCACTTGGCTCAGAATTTCTCGTACAGTGAATGCGTAGTCGAATTCAAACCCGAGCGAGGTTTGGATGGGAAAACCTCCACCGATATTCAAGCTGTCCAGGCTGGGGCAAGTACGTTTGAGTTCCACGTACACGTTCAAGCATTTGTTCAGCTCGTTCCAGTAGTATGCCGAGTCACGGATGCCAGTGTTTACAAAGAAGTGCAGCATCTTCAACCGCAGATTGGGATGGGTGGCGATGTGGCCGTGGTAGAACTCGGGAATGTCCTTGTAGCGGATGCCCAGTCGCGAGGTGTAGAACTCAAATTTGGGCTCCTCTTCCGAAGCAATGCGCAAGCCTACGTCCACGGTGCGGTCCAGTAACGCGGCCAGTTGACCTGCTTCGCGACGGTTGTCCAACACGGGCAACACTCCGGTGAACCCATCCTTGATGAGCCCAGCAATGGCTTTCAGGTAGGGAGTTTGCTTGAACCCGTTGCAGATCACGCGATGGTCACGTTGGATCTTACCGCGTTGTTCCAGGTTACGGATGATGTCCAGGTCAAAGGCCGAAGACGACTCCAAATTCACGCCCGACTTCAGCACCTCTTCCAACACAAACGAGAAGTGGCTGCTTTTGGTCACATAGCAGTATTCGTAGTTGCCGCCGTAGTTCAAGTCGCGCATGGCGTCTTGGAACCAGCCCTTGGCGCGGGCGATGTTTTTGCCGATGACAGGCAAGTAGTGAAAGCGCAACGGCGTGCCGTAGCGCTGGGCCAGGCCGGACATGTCAATCCCTCGCCAGTGCACGTTTCCGTCCACCAGGGTAAAGGGCTGCACCGGCCAATCGAACGTTTGTTCGATCAGATCGATGTACTTGGTTTTCATGTGTTGTGAGAAGTCCACCCGCACCAGGACTCAGGTGCAGACAGCGGTGCCACAGGATGTGATTGGTGGTCGCGGATCGGTGCCGGCGACGAAGCCTGACCCATCCCGGATCCTGCTTCAAGCAACTGCGCCCACATCGGCGTAGCTGCAACGGTATAACGTCTCAATGGTCTCTTATTGCGCAGTTAAACTGCGAAGCAATCATACGCCAAAAAACAATCGGCGCAAGTAGGCGTGAAAAAAAAGTGCGGCGGAGGATCAGATATCCAACACCGTAAACTCCGTACGGCGGTTCTGCTGGTGCTCCTCATCGGTGCAGTCCATGCCGTCCTTGCACTTGTTGAGCAGGCGGTCTTCTCCGTAGCCCTTGCCACGGGAAGTGGCGGGCTAGGCAACATCCCCGGCTGCGGTTCGTTACTTTGCCGGTGTGAATCTCTATTCGAGCAAACAACGGTGGAAGGTGGTGCTGCTTATTGGCGCCTTGGTGATTGTGGGGGTGACCTTGTGGTACTCCAACCACATCGCTTCCCAAATCGAGCAGGAAGAAATGGAGCAAGTGCAGCTCTGGAGCGGTGCGGTCAAGCAACGCGCCGAGCTGGTGGAATTCACCCAAAACCTGTTTGACCAACTGCGCGAGGACGAAACCAAAAAGGCCAAGGTCTTGGGCAACGCCTTCCGCATCATTGGCGAAACCAGCGGCAACCAGGACTTCACTTTCGAGGCCGATTTCATTGTGGAGGAGACCTCCATCCCGGTCCTGATTTACGCCGACGGCGAATACCAACTCAGCAAAAACATCGCCCCCGAAATCGTCAACAACGTGGGGCGGCGCGACTCGCTCAAAAAGGCCATGGAGGCCAAGAACGCGCCCATTTGCTTCAACGTGTCTTCGCAATGCGTCTACTACGACGAGAGCAACCTGTTCAAGGAATTGCAGGCGACCATGGACGATTTGATCAACTCCTTCATTTCCGAAACGGTGATCAACTCGGCGTCGGTGCCGGTGATTTTGACCGACAGTTCGCGTTCGGCGGCCATCCGCTACAACAATGTGGACGCCAGTGCGGTGCAAAGCCCTGAGGCGCTTGCTGCCATGCTCGAGGACATGGCCCAGGCCAATCCGCCCATCGCGGTGGAAATCCCAGACCGCGGGATGAACTACATCTACTACGAGAACTCGTTGATCCTGACCCAACTCAAGTATTTCCCGGTGGTGCAGCTCATTTTGGTGGGCCTGTTTTTGGTGCTGGCCTACTTGATGTTCAGCACCTTCCGCAAAGCGGAGCAAAACCAGGTTTGGGTGGGCATGGCCAAGGAAACCGCGCACCAATTGGGCACGCCGCTCAGCAGTTTGATCGCCTGGAGTTCCTTGTTGGAGGCAGAAGGCGTCAGCGGCGAAACACTAGAAGAGATCAACAAAGACCTCAACCGACTGCAAACCATCACCGACCGCTTCAGTAAAATCGGCTCCAAGGCAGACTTGCAAGACCACGACGTGACCGAGGTGGTGACCCAGGCCTTTGACTACCTGAAGGTGCGGGTGAGCACCAAGGTGCATTTCCAGGTGACGGGAAGCACCACCATGGCCGGCATCAACAAGCCGCTGTTTGGTTGGGTGATTGAGAACCTGGTCAAAAACGCGGTAGACGCCATGGCCGGCGAGGGTCACGTGAGTGCCGCCATCACGCTCGACAGCGATTGGGTGATTGTGGACATCACAGACACGGGCAAGGGCATCCCCAAGAGCCGCCAGAAAACGGTCTTTGAACCGGGCTTCACCACCAAAAAACGCGGGTGGGGACTGGGCCTATCGCTTACCAAACGCATCGTGGAGAACTACCACAAGGGGCGCATTTTCGTCAAGCGCTCGGAGCCGGGCAAAGGCACCACCTTCCGCATTCAATTGCCTGCGCGATGAACCAGAGGGCTGCCGGGGTGTACAGAGCACCACAGCCCTCGTCATGAATCGCATTTTCATTCTTCTTTTTGCCCTGCTGCTGCCAGCCACCTGGCACGCCCAAGACGGTCTCGACGCTTGCCTGGACAAACTCGGCAAGTCGCTCGCACTCAAGCTTACCTCGCTGGAAAAGACCCACGTCGCGGTGTCGGATTTGGTCACCTTGGCGGGGGATTCCAACCTGCTGGGCATGACCGCCAGCGAAGAGCTCACCGTGGCCTTGGTGCACCAAGCGCTTGGGTTTGAAGTCATGGACCGCTCCCACCTCAAAGCCATTTTTGCCGAACACCGCATGGCCCTTGGCGGGCTGATGAATGAGGAATCGCTGATCGAACTCGGACGGCTGGAAAGCGTGGATGTGATTGTGACCGGCTCCATTGCCCAGCTCTCGGACCGCTACAAAATCACGGTCAAGGCCCTCGACACCGAAACGGCCTCGCTCTTGGCCGCGGACCGGGCCTACTGCGCCCGTACACCCGACCTGGACGCGGCCTTCTCTGGCCTGCCCCCTAGCTTGGAACCCGCACCTGACCCCGATCCCGACCCCAAACCCATCTCCATTGTGGACTGCGCCTCCTACAAAACAGGCAGGCTCCACGTGGTCAACCACGCCGATCGCACCTTGACCCTGCAGGTACGCGCCGAGTGCGGCACCACCCAAACCCACCAGCTGGCACCAGGCGAGTCCATGACCATGAACGGCTTGTGCGCCGGGTTGGTGCAGTGGTCGGCCACGGGTGCGGATTGGCGCAAAGCGGGAACGGTGTTTTTGCACACCTGCGAAGAGCGCAAGGTGCAGCTTACCCCTTGAGCGCGGCGGCCACTTCGGCCGGGGAAATGTCCAGGATCAGGCCCGGACTGCGGGATTCCAGCACGATGGCGAGCGTTCCGAGGGGCCCCCAACGCCCGGCATGCATGGGACGTACGGTGGGGTAAAGGCCGATCGCTTTTTTACCCAGAGCGGCAGCAATGTGCAAGGGGCCCGTGCTGCAGGCCACCAGCCCGTCGCATGCGGCGATGAACCCGATGAACTCGTCGAGCGAGAACTTGCCGCTTAGGTCGTGCAGGGATTCTGGATAGGCTTCGAGCGTGGCCCGGAATCCTTCGCCTTCTGCGGCTGTACCGCTGGCAAAGAGCTGCACGTCCTCGCCGGCTACAGCTTCGGCCAATTGCGCCCAGTGTTCCGGGGCCCAATCCACGGCCGATCCGCGGCTGCCTGGGTGAAGGATATAATGCGCTTTGCCGGGTTCCAGCAAATCCAAGGCCCATTGCGGGCAAGCAGGCACACGGGTAAAGCCCGTCCAAGCGGCCAATTGTTCCAATGTGGCCGAGCCGTTCACGCCCAGTTTTTCCAGGAGTTTCAGCCCCAGTTGGGCTTCGTGCAGGTCGGACTTATTGCGGGTTTGAAACGAAGGATGGGTCATGCGCCCAAGGGTGTACAACCGGCGTCCGGTGCCAATGCGCACCGGGATGCGGGCCTTGTGCGCGGCTTTGACCACGGTTTTGTGCGGCAGTGCGTGTATGATGGCGTCGGGTGCCAAGGCGCGCAGGTGGCCGGTGACAGCGCCCACCTCGTCGCCCCAATCGTCCAAGGAAACAAAGGCATCCACATGTTCGCAGCAGCCCACGATGGCACGGGTGTAGTTGCGCCCCAGCACCGTGATGCGCACCCCGGGAAGGGCGGCTTTGAGTGCACCGGCCAGGGGCAGGGTAAGCACCATGTCACCAATGGCATCGGGGCGCGAGAGCAGCACGTGTTCAACCTTGCGCATGGAGCAGCATGAGTTTGCGGTACTTGCGGTAGGTGGCGTAGGCCGAAAGGCGCGAAATGGTCCATCCGGTGTACCCGTCCAAAAAGCCCGCTTTCAAAAAGAAGCTCTTGAAGAATTGGGCCACCACCTTGATTAGCACCAGTCCCCAAGATCCTTTGCGCCCGCGGTCATACAGCTCTTGGGCTGCAATGCCCGAGAAGTACTCGATTTGCTTGAGGTGATCCTCGCGGGTGTAGTAGGAGTAGTGCAGCAGGTCGCCCTTGAGGTGGGTGGGCCGCAGTCCGGGATCCAGCTCGATTTTGTCGTGGGGATTGACCCCGCCCCAGCGCGCAATGCTGCGGTCAAACAACCGGGTTTTGACGTCCGGGTACCAGCCGGTGTGGCGCACCCATTTACCGCAGTAATTGGTCAGGCGGTTGAAGGAGTAGGCCTGGGATTGTGGGCTCGCTTTGACCACCAGAAGCTGAGCACGCAGCGTGTCGTCGAGGGCTTCGTCGGCATCCAAGGACAGTACAAAATCGTGGGTGCACAGGCCAATGGCGCGGTTCTTTTGCTGGATGTGCCCGTCGAAGGCGTGCTGTTCAAAGCGGGCGCCGGCTGCGCGGGCAATCTGTTCGGTGGTGTCGGTGCTGAACGAGTCGAGCACGACAATCTCGTCGGCCACCCCTTCCAACGAGGCGAGGCACCGGGGCAGATTCCGGGCTTCGTTGAAGGTGATGATGGCGGCGCTGAGCGGCATGAACAAGTGCGGTTTTCGGGGGCCAAGTTACACCAGCGTGACCGATTCGATGGAGGCGGGGAAAAAAGGGCTGAAATGGCCGCTTTTCGTGGATAACTCGCGGTTGATAGACCCCCTGTTTCTTCGTTATTTTGAATGAAATTCTGAGGTACGATGAATGTACTCATTCTGGGCTCTGGCGGACGCGAACACGCGATCGCCTGGAAAGTGGCCCAAAGCTCGCTTTTGCGCACCCTGTATGTGGCCCCCGGCAACGCCGGAACGGCCGAAGTGGCCACCAACGTGGACCTCGATCCCATGGACTTTGACGCCGTCAAGGCCTTTGCCCTGGAACACAACATCCGCATCGTGGTGGTGGGCCCCGAAGCACCTTTGGTGGCCGGCATCCAAGATTACTTCACCGCAGACCCTGAACTGGCCGGCGTAAAAGTGATTGGCCCAACGCAAAAAGCAGCGCAGCTGGAAGGCAGCAAGCACTTCAGCAAGAAGTTCATGGAGCGCCACAACATTCCCACCGCGCGCTACGCCTCGTTTACCAAGAGCACCGCATCGCGCATCGGCGCTTTCCTGGAGTCCCTCAAGCCGCCGTACGTGATCAAAGCCGATGGCTTGGCTGCGGGCAAAGGCGTACTCATCGTCGACGACCTGAAGGAAGCCAAAAAGGTGGCCCGCAACATGCTCATGAGCGACTCCTTTGGCGAGGCCGGCCGCAAGGTGGTCATCGAGGAATTCCTCAAAGGCATTGAGGTGAGCATGTTTGTGATCACCGACGGCCGCTCCTACAAGATCCTCCCCGAAGCCAAGGACTACAAGCGCATCGGCGAGGGCGATACCGGCCTCAACACCGGCGGCATGGGCGCGGTTTCACCCGTTTCGTTTGTGAACCCGGAGTTCATGGAGAAGGTGAAGAACCAAGTCATCATCCCCACGGTCAAAGGCTTGGCAGCCGACGACATCCACTACGAAGGCTTCATCTTCTTTGGCCTGATGAAAGTGGGTTCGGACCCCTATGTGATCGAGTACAACTGCCGCATGGGCGATCCGGAAACCGAGGTGATCATCCCCCGCATCAAGTCCGACTTGTTGCACCTGTTTGACGGCTTGGCCACCGACACCCTCAGCGAGTGCGATCTGGAAATCGACGACCGCGCGGCCACCACAGTCATGCTGGTATCAGGCGGTTACCCAGAAGCCTACGAAAAAGGCAAGGCCATCGCAGGGTTTGACCAAGTTGACGGTTCGGTGGTGTTCCACGCGGGCACCAAGAACAAGGACGGCCAAGTGGTGACCAACGGTGGACGCGTGATGGCATTGACCAGCTTCGGATACGAGCCAGACGAGGCACTCAAGAAAAGCTACGAGAACGCGGAGAAGTTGACCTACGAAGGCAAGTACTACCGCAAGGACATTGGATTCGACCTGCAACTGCGCAAGCAGAAGGCCTGATTCCTTGAAAAAGGGGGGCGGTTAAACGATGCCGCCTTCCGCCTGGGCTTTGGCGGTGTATTGTTTCTGCATGCGCAACCAACCGACCAGAACAACGATCATTGCGCCCCACAGCGCCCAGTTGAGCAAGTTGGGGATACCACTTTCGAGGATGGTTTCAAACGACCAAACAATCAGGTCACGGATGGGGAGGAGGAGGTCTTGCAAGTTCATCTCAGAATCACAACTTTGGCGCAAAAGTAGCCAAACCGACCGCAGCACCCGTGTCCCAACTCAGAATTTCGAGCACCGCATTGTGAATCCATGCTGACCTACCTCCACTCCAACCGACCCGCCCTGTTGCTTTTGGCGTTCCTGCTGGCTGTTTTGCTGGGTGGCGCGGCGGCCTTGAATGCCGGTGATCTGGTATGGAGCACCGGGGCTTCTGGTGTGGACGCTTGGCTGTGGGGCAGTCTTGTAGGTCGGTGGGCATTGTTTGCAGTGCTACTATCTGCGCAGGCCTATTTCTTCTTTCGGGCGGTCAACTTGGGCGAGGTGTTTGGCAAGCCGCTGCCCTTATCGGCGGTCATTTGGGTGGCTGTTGTGGGCGTGGGCCAAGCCCGTTACCCCCACCCTAACATGGGCATTGCGCTGATTTGCTGGACCTTGTCTTTGGTGCAAATCGTGCAGATTTTTCGCCAGCAACGGGTGCTCGGCCAGGTGTTTCAGGCGGCCTTTTGGACCGGGTTGGCTGTGGTGATTTGCCCTGCAGTTGTGCCGCTTGCAGCCGCAGTGGTGTTGACCCTGGCCTACTCGCGCAACTTTGCGTGGGACGAATGGGCCGTGCTGTTGGTGGGCCTGTTCATGCCGTTGTACATCTACGCCGCCGGAGCCTTTGTGTGGCACGGCGCGTTGGCCGCTCCGGATTGGAGTTGGTCGGCCACTTTGGGGTTGGGCGTTTGGGACCTGAGCAGCGGGTTGTGGATGGGCTTGGTTTTGGCGGGACTGGCAGGCTTGCTCCTGTTTCTGACCAGCTACGGCGATGCTTCCAACCGCTCGCGCAATTCCAAAAACCAACTCCTGTTTGGGTGTGTAGCCCTGGTGGTGTCGTGGTTGTTCATGGATGTGGACCGGCCGTGGGTGCACTTGCGCATGTGGGCTTTCCTGTGGTTGCCCGCGTTGCCGATGGCCTTGCAGGGCGGTTCGCGCGGCAAGAACATCTTGGGTGTGGTGACCGTGGCACTGCTGGTGGCCAACGTGATTTGGACCCTGTGGGACCTCTGTGCGTAGGGCGAATCTGATTCTGCCCCTTCCCCCCTGTTTCATGTAACCTCATGCCACGTTTTGCAGTAAAGGAGTGCAAGCCTTACCGCTTCAAATCGAGGCACTATGAAACGACTTTTCCTCTTCATAATCGGTGTTTGCACCCTCTCGGCCGCTTCGGCACAAGGGTTGGGCACACCTGAATTTTCAACGCCGGATACCCAGCCCACAGCGGCAGCGGAAACGGCCGACGAGACGCTGGTGTGGGTGGAAACCTCCATCGAGGTGACCGTAATATCGGTGGCCAGCGGCGACTGGCACAACCCCCAAACATGGGATTGCAACTGCGTTCCCGCCAGTACAGATGGCGTGCGCATTTTGCTCGGACACGAAGTTTTCCTGGCCACTTCAGCCGAAGTGACCGACGTGCAAATTGATACCGGTGGCAGCTTGACGTTGCTCTCGGCTTCTGTGGTTTCGCTCCGCATTTACGGCGACTTGGAAGCTCAAGGCATGTTTGACGCCAGTTCCGGCGTGGTGCAGTTTGGCGGAGGAGACGACCACATGATCAACGGCACGCTCAATGCATCTGTACTTCAGGTGGTTGGCGGCACCACCACCATTGGTGGGCAATGCCGCATCCGCGATGAAGTGCAACTCACCGAAGCCACCTTGGTCACCAACGGCGCGCTCAACCTGGTTTGGAACGGCACTCACATGGCCTCCATTGGGGATTTGACCGGCAGCACCATTGAAGGTGATGTGCGTTGTCAAAACCGTTACCAGCCCAACACCGATGATTGGATTGCAGTATCCACCATGACTGCCGGCGGCACCTTGGAACCGTTCAACGATGAAATCGTTACCTACGGATTCCCTGGATCGGACTATCCGAGCTACGGTTTTGTGTCCATCATGCATTACGAAGAGGAGCATGCCACCGAAGACATTTCTTTCATCGCGCCAGCATCTGTGGATGCCGCCACACCAGCGGGACGCGGGTACTACCTCTACACGGTAGCCGGCGATTACCAAGTGGAATCCTTGGGCCCGGTGAACCAAGGCGATGTGACCTTTGATGTGACCTACACCGACCATAGCGAACCCCGCCACGACGGGTACAACTTAGTGGGCAACCCTTACCCCAGCGCCCTGAATTGGGACAACGACGGTTGGACCCGCAGCAACGTGGACAACGCCCTCTACCTCTGGAATCCCGAAACCCGCCAGTACTGCACCTATGTGGAAGGCTTCTCGCTCAACGGCGGCAGCCCCATCATCGACGCCGGTCAGGCCTTCATTGTTCACGCCCGTGACGAGAGCTGCGGCCTGATGGTATCCGAGCCCGCAAAAACCGCAATGCTGGATGTGGACACCAACACCAATCCGGACCGTGTTCACTTGGTGATCAGCGATGCCTCTGGCAACTACGACGAGGTTATTTTGGCCGACAACGGCAACGGAACCCAAGACTTTGACCCGTACCTGGATGCGCTCAAACTCATGAGCGACACCTACCACAACGTATATGCAAAAACCGGTAGCGGGTACAACCTGGGCGTCAACCAACGCGGCTTTGCTGCTGGGGACGAAATGGACCTGTACTTCAACACCGCCAACGCGGGTGACTACACGGTTACTGTTGCAGGTGCGCCTGAGACCGACCCCGATTGGTGCATGGCCCTTGAAGATCTGACCACTGGCGAGATGCACGAACTGACCGCGGGAGCCACCTTCACCTTCAACTCAGAAGTAGCCACCGACCAATTGCGCTTCCGCGTACATGTGGGCCAGCCGATTTCGGTGGATGTGACCCCGATTACCTGCGCGGGCATGGGCGATGCGGCCATCACCGTGACCGGCAACGGCGACGGCAACCTCACCTACAACTGGTACGAAGGCGAAACCCTCACCCAGATCTACCAAGTGGCTGGTTTGCCATCGACGGTAGAAGGACTCGACCCAGGGTCGTACACCATTGTGGTGGACGGCAACACCTTGTGTGACGGACTCACCACCACGGTTGAAATCCAAGACCAAACCCCCATCGAGATCACCGCTGTTGAAATCGGCGAAGTGGCATGTGGGGAGAACAACACCGGCTCCATTGCCATCCAAGCCCAAGGCGGCTTTGGCCCATTGGAGTACAGTTGGAGCAACGGCCTTGAAGCCCCTGTGATGGGCGACTTGATGCCCGGCTTCTACATCGTGACCATTACCGACTTCAACGGCTGCAGCATCCAAGAGACCTACGAGATCGAGGATAAAGTGGAAGTCTATGCCGAAATCGGCTTGGCCGAGGAAGTGATTGAACTGGTGGACGGACAGGCCTTTGTGGACCTGGCCAACCTCACCACCGGGGCCGACACCTACCTCTGGAACATGGGCGACGGCACATTCTACTCCGACGAAGCGCCTACCCACGCCTACACCGCCCCAGGTGTGTATGACATCGACCTCGAGGCCAGCAACGAAGACTGCTTCGGCATGACTTCGGTGAGTGTGATTGTGAACGAAAGCACCGTGGGTGTGGACGAACTCCTGGCCGGCGACCTCGCCGATTGCTGGATGTCCGACGATCAAATCCACGTGACCTTTGACCTGGGTTTCACCCAAGAAGTCACTGTACGCGTGTACAACCAAGTGGGACAATTGCTGGTGAACTCCGGCCCCCACGCAGTGCAAAACGACCACCTGCGCTTGGACGTGCCCGGCAACGTGCACTGGGCTGTGGTGGACGTGCGCAGCCTCACCACCAGCGAAGTGCAACGCTTCAAGGTGGCCCCGTAACGAACATTGACCAAGTACATCATAGAAGCGAGGAAGTCGCCCGGCAACGGGCGGCTTTTTTGCTGTTTAGGAGCACAGAAGAAATGGTGCGAAAGGGCTAAATTTGCCCCCAAATTCAGCAGTCCATGAAATTTGGTGTAGTCATCTTTCCCGGGTCCAATTGTGACGAAGACATGGTGTACGTGCTTCAGGAAATCATGGGGGTTCCCGTGGAGCGCCTGTGGCACAAAGAATGCGACCTAAAAGGGTGCGACTTCGTGGTGCTCCCTGGAGGATTTACCTACGGCGATTACCTGCGCTCGGGCGCCATTGCGCGCTTCAGCCCCATCATGCAGGAAGTGGCCGAACACGCCAAAAAAGGCGGCTACGTCATGGGCGTGTGCAACGGCTTCCAAGTCCTGACCGAGTCGGGCCTGCTGCCGGGTGCACTGCGTCACAACACCAGCCGCAAATTCATCTGCAAGAACATCCACCTCAAGCCGCAGTCCAGCACCTGCATGGTCAGCGCGCACTTGGACCACGGCAAGTCGTACCGCATTCCCATCGCACACGGCGAGGGCAACTACTACGCAGATGCCGCCACTTTGGATGAGCTCAACGAAAACGACCAAGTCATTTTCCGCTACTGCGACTCTGAAGGCAACATCTCCGATGAAGCCAACCCCAACGGATCGCTGGAAAACATCGCGGGTGTGTGCAACGCCACCCACAATGTGTTTGGCATGATGCCACACCCTGAGCGCGCGGCCGATTACGAGCTCAGCAACCTCGACGGTAGGGCCTTCTTCGACAGCATCTTGTCGACCGTGTTGGCCTGAGCAATTGAGCGTCGGTAACTTTCGGTTGTCCGCGTCGTTCCTACAAGGGCTTCGAACCTAAATGGGCTACTTTTGTTGCAGTGGGTACAACCAATCCGTCTACCATGGAATCTTTTCAAGCTGGTCCGCTCCTGAACCAGATCCAAACCCCTGAGGATCTGCGTGCGAAAATGGAGCTCGATCAACTCCCGCAAGTATGCCAGGAGTTGCGTCAATTCATCGTGGATGTGGTCAGCGAAAAAGGCGGGCACTTCGGCGCCAGTCTCGGCGTGGTGGAAATGACCGTTGCCCTGCATTACGTGTTCAACACCCCGTACGACCAGCTCGTGTGGGACGTGGGGCACCAGGCCTACGGGCACAAGATCCTCACCGGCCGACGCGAAAAGTTCCACACCAACCGCATTTACAAAGGCATCAGTGGCTTCCCTAAGCGCACCGAGTCTGAATACGACACTTTTGGGGTGGGGCACAGCTCCACTTCGGTTTCCGGAGCGTTGGGTATGGCTGTGGCCAGCCGCATCAAAGGAGACAAGGACCGCCAGCACATTGCCGTGATCGGGGACGGAGCTATGACGGCCGGACTGGTGTTTGAGGGACTGAACCACGGCGGGGTGGAAGACACGAATTTGCTCGTGGTGCTCAACGACAACTGCATGAGCATCGACCCCAACGTGGGCGCCCTCAAAGAATACCTCACCGACATCACCACCTCGCACACCTACAACCGTGTGAAAGATGAGGTGTGGAGCCTGTTGGGCAAAGTCAGCAAGTTTGGTCCCAACGCACAAGAAATCGCGCAGAAGATCCAAAACGGACTCAAGTCGGCGCTGCTCAAGCAAAGCAACCTGTTTGAGAGCCTGAACTTCCGCTACTTCGGCCCCATCGACGGGCACGATGTGGAATACGTGGCCCGCGTACTCGAGGACCTCAAAGACATTCCGGGACCCAAAATCCTGCACTGCGTCACCACAAAAGGCAAGGGCTATGCGCCGGCCGAGGCGGGTTCACCCACCAAGTGGCACGCACCGGGCCTGTTCAACAAGGACACCGGGGAGATCATCAAAGTCGTCCCCAAACAGCCCGAACCGCCTAAGTACCAAGACGTCTTTGGACACACCATCATTGAGCTCGCAGAAAAGAATGACAAGGTAGTTGGGGTCACCCCGGCCATGCCTACCGGTTGCTCGCTCAAGTACATGATGGAAGCCATGCCCGAACGCGCCTTTGACGTGGGCATTGCCGAACAGCATGCCGTAACCTTCAGCGCCGGCATGGCCACCCAAGGATTGGTGCCGTTCTGCAACATTTACTCGAGCTTCATGCAACGTGCGTACGACCAAGTGCTGCACGATGTGGCCCTGCAGAACCTCAACGTGGTGTTCTGTTTGGACCGCGCGGGTGTGGTTGGTGCCGATGGCCCTACCCACCACGGCGCCTACGATGTGGCGTATATGCGCTGCATTCCCAACATGACCGTGGCCTCGCCCATGAACGAGCAAGAGCTGCGCAACCTGATGTTCACCGCCCAACAAGAGGACATGGGTCCGTTCACCATCCGCTACCCGCGTGGCAAAGGCGTGATGTGTGAGTGGCGCACCCCGCTGCGCAAAGTGAAGGTGGGCACCGGCCGCAAGGTCACCTCAGGAAAAGACGTAGCCATCCTCAGTCTCGGCCACATCGGCAACGAGGCGGTCAAAGCCACCGCCGAACTCGCGGCCAAAGGCATTTCAGTTGCCCACTACGACTTGCGCTTTGCCAAGCCGCTGGATGAGGTGATGCTGCACGAAGTGTTTGGCAAGTTTGACAAGGTCATCACCGTGGAAGACGGCTGCCTGCAAGGCGGCGTAGGCTCTGCCATCCTTGAATTCATGGCCGACAACGACTACAAGTGCACCGTCAAGCGCTTGGGCATCCCCGACAAGTACATCGAGCACGGCACCCAGCCAGAACTCTGGGCCGAGTGCGGATACGACGCGGCTGCCATCGAAGAAACCGCCCTGGAAATGCTGGCCGAACAAGCCACCCAAAAACTCGTGGGCTGATGGCCGAAGGAGGCATCGTCAATCGCGTTGCCAAAAGCGGCATTGTCACCCTCGATTTGGGCGAGTGGTACCCCGAGGGGGACCGCCTTGTCATTGATTTGGCCGACCAGCTGTGGCAAGGCTTGGTCCTCAAAGAGGCCGATTTCCGAGATTGGATTTCCACCCACGATTGGAGCGCGTATCAAGACGCCCACGTTGCGGTGCATTGCAGCGCAGATGCCATCGTACCTCATTGGGCTTACATGCTGTTGCAAACCCAGCTGACAGGCGTGGCCAACACCGTGGTCTTTGGTGATGCTGCGGCCTTGGAAAACCAGCTGTGGAGCAATCGCTTTGCTGCCCTCAACCCCCAAGATTACCAAGACACCCGCATTGTCATCAAAGGCTGTGCCGACCGCGAAGTGGCCCCCTCTGCTTTCATGTTGTTGGTGCAACACTTGCAACCGGTGGCCAAGAGCATCATGTATGGCGAGCCGTGCAGTACGGTGCCGGTGTACAAGCGTCCGAAAGGGGTTTGACGTCAAGTGAGGTTATAGCCCACATCACGCGGTTAAATACCTCTACAAACCTGATTATTTCTTGCCTTGGATGTTGCTACGGGCGGGCTTTTTTTTTGAATAGCATCACTCCTCGTACCCATACACCAAATGCTGCTCCCCTCCGGCGGTGCCACCCAGGGCCACACTGTGCATTTTGCCGACGGTTTCCACCAAGCGGTGCTGGTCGTCGTAGCGGTTGTGCTCAAAGCCAATGAGCTGGCCGGAGCTCTGTTCGCGCCATTCGCGTTCGGTGAGGTTGCCGTGGGCGTCGTACTTGTAGTCGAGGGTGTATTCGGTGATGCCGTTGTCGTATTCGCCCACCACTTGGCGCACGAGCAGGCCTTGGTCCTTGAAGGTTTGCTCCACGCTTTCCATCAAATTTCCTTCTTGCCAGCGGCGCAGGGTGAGCAAATCGCCCTCCTCGTTGTGGGTGGTGAGGCGGCGTCCGAAGGGCTGGCCACCGCCTTCCAGCACCTCCATGTCCACGGTGTTTGGCGCGGGGTAGGTGTACAGTTGGGACTCGGCCAATACGCCTTCTTCGAAGTAATCTACGCGCAGGGTTTTGCCATCCTTGTGGGTGGCCTCGCGGCGCTCGAGTTCGTGGTCGCCTTCGAAGGTGGTGGTGGTTTCGGTGTCGCCTGCTGTGGCGTGTTCAATGCGGCGGTAGGGTTGCCCGCCGATCCACAGGGTTTCGGTGGCCAGGCTGCCGCCCGGGTGGTAGGCAAAGGTTTTGCGGTAGGTTTCGCCTTCTTCGCCGCGTTCGAGGACTTCGGTGAGGTGGCCGTTTGGGTCGTAGGTGTATTCGCGGTCGGAGTGGCCCTCTTCATCAAAGATGCGCTCAAAGGTGACCCGTCCATCGGCGTCCACATGTTTTTCTTGGATCATTACGCGGGACTCTCCAGAGGCGTCAAAGGTGCGTACAATCATGGGTGTGGCGTTTTTGATAACGAAAACCGATCTTCTAACAAAGTCGCGTAGCGCATGGGCCGAAGATAGCCCAATCCCACCGTGAAATTCCCACGCGCGCTGCGTACCTTCCCCCTCCCAACCCGCGCCTGAACGATGATTTCTCAAGACATTCCCAATAAGCTCTTTTTGCTCGATGCGTACGCGCTGATTTTCCGCGCTTACTATGCGTTTATCCGCAATCCGCGCATCAACTCTAAGGGGCAAAACACCTCGGCCATCTTCGGCTTTGTCAACGCCATGCTGGACGTGCTGAACAACGAAAAGCCCGACCACATTGCGGTGGTGTTTGATCCGCACGGGCCCACCTTCCGCGTGGAGATTGACCCGCAATACAAGGCCAACCGCGACGAAACCCCTGAGGACATCAAAATGAGCACGCCGTACATCATGGAGATTGTCAAGGCGTTTGGGATTCCGGTAATTCAGGTGGACAACTACGAGGCAGACGACGTGATCGGCACCCTGGCCAAACGCGCCGAAAAGGAGGGCCTGTTCACCTACATGATGACTCCGGACAAGGATTACGCTCAGCTGGTGACCGAAAAGAGTGTCATGTTCCGCCCGGGGCGTCAAGGCAATCCCGCCGAAGTGTGGGACATCCCAGCTGTTCAAGAGCGTTTTGGCGTGGAGCACCCCACCCAAGTGATTGATATCTTGGGCCTGCAAGGCGACTCGGCCGATAACATCCCCGGCATCCCGGGCATCGGTCCCAAAACCGCCGCCAAACTCATCCAGAAATACGGCAGCGTAGAAGGCCTACTGGAACACACCCACGAGCTCAAAGGCAAGCAAAAAGAAAACGTCGAGAACTTTGCCGAGCAGGGCCGCATGAGCAAGGTGCTGGCCACGATCATCACCGACGTGCCGGTGGATCTCGAGTGGAGTGACCTCAAAGTCACCCCCATCCACAAAGAGCGCCTGCGCGAACTGTTTGCAGAACTCGAATTCCGCACCCTGGCCAAGCGTGTTTTGGGTGAGGAACTGACCACCGTGTCCGAAGGCGACCAGATGGACATGTTTGCCACCAACACCCCGGCACCCGCCAAGGCAGCCACTCCTGAAGCCGCCGCTGAGCCGGAACCCGAGGCCCCCGCCCTGCAATCGGTCGAAACCACCGAGCACGACTACAAGCTCATCGAAGGCGACGCCATTGCCGGTCTGGTGAAGGAACTCCAAGGCGCGAGCGTTTACTGCTTCGATACCGAAACCACTTCTCTCAACCCGTTGGAAGCCAACTTGGTAGGGTTGGCCTTCTCGGTGGAAAAAGGCAAGGCGTACTACGTGCCCGTTCCGCAGGATAAAGAGGTTGCGCAGGGCATTGTGGACCAATTCCGCCCCGTGTTTGACGATCCGGCCAAGGAGGTGGTGGCCCATAACTTCAAGTACGACTACAAGGTCATGCGCCGCTACGATGTGGACATCCAAAACAAGGTGTTTGACACCATGGTGGCCCACTACCTGATCAACGCCGACATGAAGCACGGCATGGACATCTTGGCCGAGACCTACCTGAACTACAAGCCCATTTCCATCGAAACGTTGATCGGCAAAAAGGGCAAGAACCAAGGCAACATGGCCGACGTGGACCCCGCCCAAGTGGTAGACTACGCCGCCGAGGATGCCGACATCACCCTCCAACTGCGTGAAACCTTCTCGCCAGAGGTCAGCGAGGGGAACACCAAAAAATTGTTCGACACCATGGAGGTGCCCCTGATCAAGGTGCTGGCCAACATGGAGCTCGAAGGCATCAACCTCGACACCGACGGCCTGCACGCCTACTCGGCCGAGTTGGGCCAAGAACTGGAGGTGCTGGAGAATGAAATCAAAGACCTCGCAGGCATGGACTTCAATGTAGACTCGCCCCGCCAGTTGGGCGAGGTGCTGTTTGACCACCTGCGCATTTCCACCAAGGCCAAAAAGACCAAGACGGGCCAGTACCAAACCTCTGAAGACGTACTCAGCCGCCACGCGGACGACCACGAAATCGTCCCCAAAATCCTGGACTACCGCCAGGCCAAAAAGCTGAAGAGCACCTATGTGGACACGTTGCCCACGATGGTTTCTCCACAGACGGGACGCGTGCACACCAGCTTTATGCAAACCGTAGCGGCCACCGGGCGCTTGGCGTCCAACAACCCCAACCTGCAGAACATCCCCATCCGCACCGAACGCGGACGCTACATCCGCAAGGCTTTCATCCCTCGCGACGCCGACCACATCTTGATGGCGGCCGATTACTCACAGGTGGAGCTCCGCATCATTGCCGCCCTCAGCAACGACCCCGGTATGGTGGAAGCCTTCAACAACGACGAAGACGTGCACGCCGCTACCGCTGCCAAGGTCTTTGGCGTACCGCTGGCTGAGGTAGACCGCGAAATGCGCTCCAAGGCCAAGGCGGTCAACTTTGGTATCGCTTACGGGCAGGGTGCTTTTGGGCTCGCACAGAACCTGAACATCAAGCGCGGCGAGGCCAAGGAGATCATCGACAGCTACTACACCCAATTCCCCCGCCTCAAGGAATTTCAAGCCGAGCAGGTGGAGTACGCCCGCCAGAACGGCTTTGTAGAGACCATCATGGGCCGTCGCCGTTACTTGAAGGACATCAACTCCTCCAACGCAGTGGTGCGCGGATTTGCCGAGCGCAACGCGGTCAACGCGCCCATCCAGGGCTCTGCCGCCGACGTAATCAAGGTGGCCATGGTCAACATCCACGAGCTGTTTGAGCAGGAAGGCTTCTGTTCCCGCATGATCCTGCAAGTGCACGATGAATTGGTGTTTGACGCCCACAAAGACGAGCTGGATATCATCCGTCCACTGGTGGTGCGTGAAATGGAGCAAGCCGTCAAATTGGTGGTGCCCCTGAAGGTGGATGTCGACACCGGCCACAACTGGCTGGAAGCCCACTGATCCCCAAAGTCAGAATTGTCCGACTCTGGCTTGGGCGCAGTGGCTGACTCGGGCTGGAACCCCGCGCGCCTACATTTAGACCAAATAAACACGGCGAATTGCAAAACTTTTGTGCGCCAAATGCGTATTCCAGTTAAGTGCATCTAAATTGAATTTCAATTATTAAGAAGCTTTGACACACCCAAAATTTATCAGCATGTCCAAACCAATTGCCTCCACCCTATGGGCACTTGCGATCGTGACACTTGTGGGAATCACCTCCTGCGGTTCAGAATCTGCCGCTCCGGAAGTCGATGAAATCACCCTCAACGAAAGCCAGAACGAAGACGACGGCCAGCGCGAGAACAGTATTAAGAAAATCATCTACTCCATTCCATCGCCCACGGAAATGGCTTCCCTGCTGATGAAAAGCGGCGTGGAATTCAACCTCGACCTGCTCAACTCTGTGGAGTCGGCAGACAACTACGCCACCAACGACCAGCGTGCGTTGAACCTCGGCGTGTACGGTGCAGACTTGCGCTACACCAGCATGTACGAGCAGGACAAGCAATCCATCCTCTACGCAGCAACGGTCAAGAAATTGGCCAGTGAACTGGGGGTAGAAGGTGCCATCGACGATGATCTCTACCAACGCTTGCAGGAAAACAGCCAGAACAAAGATTCGCTGTTGACCATCGTGTCCAACTCGTACAACGACTTGGACGCTTACCTCAAGGAAAACGACCGTCAAGAGATCTCGGCTCTGGTGATTGCCGGCGGATGGCTCGAAGGCATGTACCTGGCCTGCGCCCATTACACCGAGGGCAACGACCTGCTGCGCCAGCGCATCGCTGAGCAGAAGTACGTGTTGTCGGATTTGATCAGCTTGATGGAGTCTTACAACAAGCCTGACGCCCTCTCGGGCATCATATCAGATTTGTCTGATTTGAATGCTTCTTTCGAAAAAGTCGACATTCAGAAAGGCAAAACTGAAACTTCTGAGGACGAATCGGGTACAATGGTGATAGGTGGATCTCGCCAAGTGAACATTTCGGATGAAGTGCTCGCTGAGATCTCGGACAAAATCACACAACTCCGGACCAAATCCATCCAATAATCACCAACCCGCCTAAAGTGATGAACATGAAAATCGTCAAGCTGATCCTTCCTTTGATGCTTCTCGCCGCGGTAAGCGCTTCTGCCCAGTGCCGCAGCTTTACCAAGAAGAAGTGCCTCCCACTCTTGGATGGATATGTACAAAACGACAACTTCAACAGTGCCGTACTGATTCCCGGTGACGAAGCTGAGCTGTTGTTGACCTTTTACGCAGACAAAGAATACCGCCTGCTCGTGTGCGGCCACCCTGTACTGGGTGACATCGAATTCGATGTGCTCGACACCGACCAGGAAATCCTCTACACCAACCGCGACACCGAAGACAAAAGCGAGAGCTTTGACTTCAAGGTGGCCACTACCCAGCAACTCATCGTGCGGGTGCGGGTACCGGAGCTAGACTCCCGATCGCCCATGACCCACGAAGGATGCGTCAGCATCATGGTGGGGTCCAAGGAATAAGAAGGATCACCGATTTTTGAAGAAGGCTGCCCCCAGGGCGGCCTTTTTTTGTGCCCAATTGTGGGGTGAGGGCTGCCATCCATGTGCCCCGAGGCGCCATCCACAAAGTGTGGGGGTTTGGGCTTGGTGGAGCCGTTTGAGGGGCGGACTTTTGGGAGGTCGAAACCCGGCAAAAACGGGGGTGGAGGGCGTAGCCTGAAGCCTGCGGGAGGTGGAGGCGGGGTGGGGCGGTGGGGCCCCGCGCCAGCGGGAATTTAAGGTCCGCTCGCCCCAGATCAATTTCTCCAGAAAGCGCTCAGCAAACGCTTACTGCTTCACCAACGGCAAGCGCACCTGCACCGCTTCGCCTTCCAGCACCACGTGGTACATGCCAGCAGGGAAGCCTGCCGTCGGCACTTCCACATCATGGCGACCAGGCGTGATCACCACCCGAGCACTGTTCCAAACCTCTCGGCCGGTGGCATCCATAACGCGCAGGGTGGCCACATCAGCGGCATCCGTGTTCACACGCAGGGTAGCGCTTTGGCTGGTAGGATTGGGGAAGAGCAGCGCTTCGGTCACCGCAGCGTCGAGCTCGGCCACGCTCACTGGATTCTCGGTGGAGATGTTGATGTCGTCCAGGTAGATGTTGTTGCCTCCCTTGCTCTGGAATTCAAACATCACCCGCATATTTTCGGTCAGGAAAATCTCTTGGTCCACAACCACGGTGTTCCCCGTCCAGTCGTTCGGACTATTGGGAGCAAAGGTGGTGTTGGTGGGGTTGTCGGTGGGCAGATCGGTAAAGCCGCGGTGCAGCTCACGGGTGCTCCAGGTCACCCCGCAATCACCGCTGACTTTCACGCGCAGGCGGTCGTCGGTTTCTTGGATGCGGTTGGCGTAGGCCCATTTGTAGCTGATGTACACCGCCGTAGCCTCGCTGGCATCAAAGGTCACCGACTCAATCCAGTCGTACGTATCAGGCGTGCTTGTGAGGTTGTTGCTGAGGCGCAGGTGGCGTTGGCCGCTTGCCGGAGTACCGGTGCTGGTGTCGTTCCAGTACTGGTCGTCGGTGGGGTTGAACACAAACCAGGTGTCCATCCAGGTATCTTCTTCAAAGCCTTCTTGGAAAGGGGAGGCCATTTGAGCGCTCGGAAGTACAGTAACCAGTGCTTCCTCGGTGGTGCTCACCTCATCAACACCGTTGCCCACGGTCAAAGTCACCGAGTAGGTGCCCGGGGTGGTAAAGGCGTGTGCGGGGTTGGCTACGCTAGCATCGCCACTGATGACCGTGCCATCGCCAAAGTCCCAAGTCCAGGCTGTAGGGTCGTTGAACGAGAGGTCGGTGAATTGGATGGAGTCGCCGGTGCACACCAGGGTGCGGTTTACACTAAAGTCTGCTTGGCACAAGACGGGCACTTCGTTCAGTACGCCAGTGGCCGCTAAGTTCCCTTCAGACCAAAGGTTGCTACGGTCTGCGATGGAGGAGGTCAAGGCATCTACCATGCGGTCTGCCTGGCCTTGGGTGAACATGCGCGAGCAGTACGAGTACTCCATGTAATTCTGCACGTTGTCCAGCGAGCCGCAGGTTTCGCCGCTGATGCTGCAAGAGGTCCAGCCGAGCGTTTCTGGGGTGTCGTTCACGAAGTCATCAATCCCACAGTTGCCGCTCTCTCCTGGGGAGTTTCCTGCGCCCCATGTGTGGTAGAGGTTCAACCAGTGCCCTACTTCATGGGTCAGGGCGCGCGAGCGGTTGTTGTTGCTGGTGCCGATGGCGCCGGTGTAGTCGTGACGCATTACAATGCCGTCTGAGATGTAGCCCCATGGGCCGTCCACATTTCCGGGAAGTTGCGAGTAGCCCGCAGCGCCGTTTGCGTCGGCACACACCCACACGTTCAAGTAACTTTCACGCGGCCAGTTGCTGACCAACTTCATGTCGTAGTTGCCTTGATAGGTCAAGGGCGAGGCCAAGCGCACGATGCCGTTGGTGCAATTGCCATTCGGGTCGAGCTGAGCCAGTCGGAACTCGATGTTTGTGTCGGCGGCGAGGTCTGCAAATTCCTCCACTATCTGCAAGGTGTCTGCGTTTTGTTTGCGCATGTCTCGGTTGAGGATGAACATGGCGTTTTCGATCTGCTCGTCCGAGATGTTCTCGTCACCGTTGTTGTGGATGATGTGGAAGACCACCGGCACGATGTACACCTCGCCGTCCTGTTTACGGGTAGCGTATGTGGCACGGTCCTCGGCTGTCTCACTCACGTGGCGTTGCCCGTGGAAACGAGAAAACAGGGCTTCGGTGGCCTCGGTTTGACCGCAGTATCGGATGTCTGGGGATTGGGCAAAAGCCGTGAGGGCAGCCGTGAAGGCCGCAAAAAGAAAGGTCAGTCGGATCATATGAACAGCAGATTACGCGCGGGACGTGTATCTCTAAGTGTAAAACTAACAACAGGGTTCGATTCCAATACAATCCAAGGCTCAAATACCCTGATTTCCCACGGTGGATTTGCAAGGCTCCGGGGTTTTTGGGTTTCTCGGAGAAAGCGCGGCTGGTGGGGTTTGCGTAGTTTGGATGGCGATGAAGAAGCTTGTTATCCTACTGGCGTGGTTGCCGCTGCTGGCAACGGCCCAAGAATCCCGGAATGTCACACTTCTAGGCCATTGGGACACCACCGGGCTGCCGGTCAACGGCTCGGGCGCCTTTTACAACGAGGTGTGGGGCTTTGAGATCAATGGCGAAGAGTATGGCGTGATGGGCTCCACCTTAGGCTCGCACATCATCCACCTCAAGGGCAACAACAACCTCGAGGAGGTGGCCTTCATCCCCGGCCCGCAGCAGGGCATCCACGTGGTGCACCGCGACTACGCCACCTACGACCACTACCTGCTTTGCGTGGGCGACCAAGAACCCGCCAAACTCCAAGTGGTGGACCTCTCTGGCTTGCCGCAATCGGCAGAAGTGGTGTACGAGTCCAGCGAGTTTGTCACCCGATCGCACAATGTGTGGGTGGATGAGCCTGCCGCTCGTGCGTACCTCTGTGGTACCAACCAAAACGCCCTTGAAATCGTGGACCTCACCAACCCCGAGCAACCCGAATTGCTCCTAGAGTTCAACGATGTGAGCTACGTGCACGATTGCTACGTACGCGGCGATACCGCTTGGCTCAACACCGGCAATCCGGGCCTGGCCGTGGTGGATTTCACCGATTTGGACAACCCGCAGTTCCTGGCCACCCTCGACGGCTACCCCGACGACGGCTACAACCACTCGGGCTGGCTGGACCCCTCCGGCGAGTGGTACTGCTTTGCCGACGAAACCCTGGAGTCCTCCATGAAGCTCTGCAACGTGGCCGACCTCACCGACATCCAAATCACCGATTTCTTTGATTCGGGCAACAGCACCTTCATTGCCCACAACCTGATCATGCGCGACCACCTGATTTTCGTCTCGCATTACTTTGATGGCTTGCAGGTGTTTGATTGGTCCGATCCCGATGACGTGCGCCGTGTGGCTTGGTACGACACTTCCATTGGCGATGACCTCTGCTGCCGCGGAGCTTGGGGGATTTACCCGCTGCTGCCCAGTGGTCGGGTCATCATCTCCGACCGCCAGCGCGGCATGTTTTTGTTTGATGTGTTGGGTGATGAACCGGGAGAATTGTCCATCGCAGTAACTCCCAATCCAGCTTCAGACGTGGCCGAGGTCAACCTCCTGGAGTTTGGCTTTGATTGGCGTCAGGGCACCTTGCACGTGCACACCGCCGACGGCAAACTTGTGGCCGATCGCACGATCGAGAATCCCGGAGACCTGCAGCATTGGATTGAACTGGACGTGTCTGCCTGGTCCACAGGGCTCTATGTAATCACCGTTCAGATTGGAAACGAGGTAGCACGGGCCAACTTGGTGCACGCGGCGCGCTAACGCACCACCGTCACGTGGCCTTGGAGGGTCACCACATCTGCACTCCTGACGTCCTGGCCTTCGATGCGCCAGAGGTAGACGTCTTCCTGCACGTAGTGCGTGCCGTTTTGGAACGAGCCGTTCCACCCTTCACCCACGGTATAGGACTCAAACACGATGTGTCCCCAGCGGTCAAACACCTGGAAGTGGTACGTTGAAGGCAAGAGCCCCAGTACAGAGGGTGTCAGCAGGTCGTTCAGCCCGTCGTTGTCTGGTGTGAAGGCGTTGGGTACGTACACCAGCAGCTCGCTTTCCATAGAGATGGTCTGGCACAACGTATCGGTGCAACCGAACATGTTGGTGGTCTGCAAGCAAACCTCGTACTGCGCCAAATCCACAGGGGCGAAGGTGATCTCCACGTCTTCCGTCGTGGCGGTTCCGTAGCCCGTGATGTCCCACAAGTAGGACACCCCATCGGTAGAAGTGTTGATCAGCGACACCTCGTTCTCCAAGGTGGTCACCGGCACCGGATCCCAGTAGAAATCCGCTTCGGGGAAGCCATACACATTCACAGGAGTCAATGAGAAGTCCGTGCCCGTACATCCCTGATCGCTGGTGATGTTGAGGCTGGGGAAGTACGTGCCTGCTTCTTCGTACACGTAAGTCACGTTCTCGCACACATCCAAAGTGGTGCCGTCGCCAAAGTCCCAGAAACAGGTGGTGCTGGCGTCAGGAGTTTCGTTGATGAAGTTCACCTCCAACGGCAAGCAGCCAAAGTCCACATCCAAGGTGAATTCCACATCGGGTGCGGGGTTGACCGTTACAAACACCGTGTCGGAAGCCACCGGAGCGCAGCCGTCATCGGCAAACACCACAAAGTTGATGGACTCCTCGGGGCATAGCGTGTAGTTGGGATCGTTGCCGATCAGATCGTCGTCAAAAATGCCGTCTTCCACCCAAGTCACTTCAATGGGGCCGCTACCGCCTGAGGTGATGGCGTTCACGTCCACACATTGCCCAACGCAAATGGTTTGCGCCGTGGTGGGAGAAGCGCTCACCGATACCGGGGTCGAGAACACCGCTTCCATGCTGAGGGTGTCCGATGGGCATCCGTTGGCGTCGTAGGCCACCACAAACAGCAACAGCTCTTCGTCCATGACCACTTCCAGGGGGCTGCCCACGTCGTAAATGGTGCCGGGAGGGGGTGCGTCTTGGTACCAGTTGTAGGTGAAGTCGCCCACACCGCCGCCCGCAGTGGCAATGAACTCCAGGGCCTGATCAAAGCACACGACTGTGTTGGTGAAGTTCACGTCCAAGGTGATCTCGGGGGAGTTGGTGTCAATGGTTACCGTGGTATCGGCGGTACATCCGTTGAGGTCGGTCACCTCAATCAGGTAGGTGCCTGCGCCCAAGTCGTCAAAGGTGTTGGTGATCGATGAGGTGCCGTCCAGGAAGTACTCCACCCCGCCTACGGCTTGGATTTCAAGCTCTCCGTCTTGGTCGCCAAAGCAGTTGGGGGCATCCACGATCACATCGTCGATGTAGTAGGCCGGTTGTTCGGTGACTTCAAAGGCGCCGTCTACTGTGCACCCTTCGGCGTCGGTCACGGTGTAGTTGTACATGCCTGCGCACAGATCAGTGGTAGCCACGTCGGTCACATCGCCGGTGATCAGGTACTCGCCCCAGCCACCTACGGGAGTGATGGTGGCCTCAGCGGTGCAGGTGCCAAAGCACACCACGCCCTCAAACACCACGCTCTCGGTGAGTTCGTCGGGCACGGTCACGGTCACCTCGTCGGTGTTGGTGCAGCCTGCGGCGCTGGTGATGGTCAGTTCAAAGGTGGTGGTAGCGGTCAAGGCTGCAGTGGTAGGCGCACACAAGAGCAAGTCACCTGCAGCTGCAAAGGCGCCGTTGTCGGTCCACGCACAGTCGCCGTCTCCAGAGCCGTTCAAAGTAAATGGGTCGCCGTAGCAGATGTTGGCGTCCAACCCGGCGTCAGCGGTGGGTACGGGGTTCACCGTCACCACCACATCGTCGGTGCTGGTGCAGCTGGCCACCGGTTCGGTCACGGTGACCGTAAAGGTGTAGGTGGCGACGTTGGGGGCGTCGGTGTTGGTGATGGATGCGGTAGGCTCGGCAGCTGTGGTGTTGTTCAACCAATCGGCCACATCGCCGGTGTCCACGGTCCAATCGTAGGCATTGCCACCTTCTGCTGGGGTGCCGATCAGCACGCCTTCGTCCGAACAAACGTCTTGGTCGGCGCCAGCGTCTGCGGTGGGCAGCAGCACTTCGGTCACCACCAAGTCTTGGTCAATGGTTGCGGTACAGCCGTTGGCGTCGGTCACGCTGTCAAGGGTGTAGGTGCCGGTGGCTGAGATGCCGGTGAGTGTGTACGGGGTATCACTGGTGACCACCGCAGGTTGCGCCACAGCGTCGATGCTGTAGTTCAGCGTGTAGTCGGCCGGACCGGTGAGGTCCACCAATGCGTCGCTTGAGCCGCCTTCACAGAAGTTGATGGCCGTCTCTTGCCATACCGCGGTCGGCAGGGCGTTCACCGCCAGGGTTTCGCCGTTGGTGTAGGTCTCGGTGCAGCCGTTGGCATCGGTAGCCGAGAGCAAGGAGTAGGTCCCCGGTTGGTTCACCGACCACACAAACGGGCTGGTGGTCAAGTCCGATTCGATGGTGGTGCCGCTGGCGGTGCCGTTGTCAAACTCCAGTTCGATGCTCCAGTTGGCATCGCCTTCCAGGCCAATGTCAAAGGTGTAGACCTCGCCCTCACAGATGGCCCCGCCTACACTGATGGTGCCGTTGATGGCAGGGAAGAAGTTCACCGTTGTGGTGGAACCTGCTGCACCCGGACAGCCGTAGCTGCTGATGACCGTTACGGCGTAGTCTCCGGCTTGGTTGGCATCAAAGGCCACCGGCAAATCAGCGGCTTCTAGTCCGAGTAATTCGGTGGCGGCACCTGCAGGATCGGTGTAGGTCAAGTCGAAGCTGCCGGTGCCGGTGATGGCCACAGACAGTTCGGTTGAGGTGCCGTTGCAAATGGTTTGGCCGCCGGTGATGGTGGCTACAGGGGCTTCCACAAACAGTACTTCCACACTGGAGGATACGTCCAGGTTCGGGTCGGTGACGTCCGCCACTCCGGTTCCGTCGTTGTTGCCGGCAAGGGCAACGGCGTAGTAGGTATCTCCGGTAGCAAAAGGCGGGAAGGCCAACACGGTCAAGTCCCAGCAGTTGCCCGGCTGAATATCCAGAATGGCTGCCGTGGCCAAGTCGGGTCCGTCCAGCAGGGCAAAGGACAATACGTCGTCGTCGTCCAGCACTTCGTCCCCGTTTTGGGTAAGGCACACAATGCCACCCTCACAGGCATACAGCGGGTTCTCGTCTACGGTACCGGCAAAGGTGAGTACTGGGCAATCGAATGCGTCCAAAGTGATGCTTTCCGGATCGCAACTGGCTGCATCGGTCACGGTCCACGTTTGCGCGGTGTTGTCCGGAATGTTGTCGGAGGTGTAGATGTAAGGTGGTCCTGCGCTGATGGTGCCTGCGTAGCCATCGGTGGTGGTAACCGTATAGGTGGCCGGGGTCCCTCCAATGATTTCAAAACTCACTTGGAAGGCGTCGCCGTTGTTGCTACAAATCGTGTCGATGGGTTGCACGATGGTGGGCAAGGTGTTCACCGTCACCGTTACGGTTTCCGCCGTAGTGTTGGCACACCCAATGCCCGAGCCGGTTTCGGTAATGGAGGTCACCGTGTAAGTCGTGGTGGCTGCCGGTGAAATGGGAATGGACTGGTTGCCGGTGACCCCTATCAGGGTGATGTCAGGATCGCCCGCATCGTTGGTGATCACCACGTCATAAGGCCCGCCGGTCAGAGGCACATCCAAGGTCAGGTCAGTGCCTGTGCCAGGGCAAATGGCAAAGTCGCCAGCAAATGTGGCAACAGGTGTTTCTACCACCGTTACGTCGACGCTCGTCAAATCAATTTGCGTACATGGGTTGCCCGCATCGGTGACCGAAGCAATGGTGATGGAACCCGTCCCCGGCATCGAAGTGTCGTAAGTAGCATCGAAGGTGTACTGGCCCGAAGCGTCGAGATCCGCAGTGGTTAAGGTCACCACCTCGGTTCCCAAGTCCACTTGCAGCACAGGACCAACGGCATCCCCAAAGGTCAGGGTCACCGGTACGGTTTCGCCTTGGCAAACGGTCACCGTTGAAGCCGGCAAAGCAGTGGTGGTGTATGGATTCACCGCAATGTCAAACGTGCCCGCTTGGGCGCCAGCGCCGCACAGGCCTGGGGTCGCATCGGAAATGCCGGTGATTTGGAAGGTCACGCTGTCGGCCGGGGTCAAGGTGAGGATGTCGCCGTTGTTCACCCCTGTCGTGGTGCCTGCGTCCACAAAGGTGATGCCGTCAGTGGCGAGCAACTCCCAAGAAACTTCAAAAGGCGCGGTGCCCACCAGTCCGGACCAGTTGTAACCGTAGTCCTCGCCCGCACAAATCACAGCGTTGCCCATGACGGTTGCTGAGGGCAGCGGTGAGACCACGATGGCGCTGCAATTCGGCAAGCCGGTTGCGGCGCAGCCGTTGGCATCGGTCACGGTGTTCAGGCAGTAGTCACCGGTGGCAGCAGTGGGTACGGTGATCACATCGCCGTCGTTGTACGGTCCGGCCACCGTAATGGCAGTGCCCGCAGGATCGGTCAGGGTGACGTCCATGGGGCCGTTTCCGGTAAAGTTCAAGGTCAAGTCCACCGCATCGCCTGCACAGAATGGGCCTGTGGTGCTCACTGTTCCGGTGGGCAAGCTGTTGACCGTCAGGGTCACGCAGCTTGAGGCCGTATTCACACATCCCGTACCCGAGTCGGTGATTTGGGTGATGCAGTATTCGGTGTCCACCAGAGGCCCTGGGCTGATCAACAAATCGTAGGCATCAAGCGCGGTGTTGATGGCGGTTTGCGCCGTGCCGTCGATGGTGTAGTCGATGATCCAAGGCCCGGTACCGGTCAATTCGAAATGGAGTACCACGGCATCGCCGGCACAAATGGTGCTGGCTCCGGTAAAGCCAAGGGTGCCGGTGGGTAAGGGGTCCACTGTAACAGCCAACGAGCTGGGCGTGGTGTTCGGGCAAGTGGGGGCGTCGGTGTAGGCCACCTCGGTGAGCGTGTAGGTGGTGGTGCCCGGCACACCAGGGGTGAAGGTGAGTACGTCGCCGTCGGTGAGCTGGGCGTTGAGCGCAGCGTCGTTGCCTTGCGCGTCCAGGGTCAAGCCAGTGGGGACGGTGTTGAAGGTCACGTCGGTGGATTCGCCGGCACACAAATCGGTGTTTCCAGTGAGGGTAGCGGCGGGGATGTCACGCACCGTCACCGTCACCGAAGACGGGGTGCTGTACGTACACGCCGGCGTGTTGGCATCCTCAGCCAAGGTCAGCGTGTAGGTGGTGGTGGCGGCTGGCGAGACGGTGATTACTTCGCCGTCGTTGAGGCCGGTGTAGAGCGTGCCGGAAACCGTCACGTCAAAGGGGCCTGTTCCGGTTAGCGTGACGGGAATGTCGTGGCTGTCTCCGGCGCAAATGGTAACGTCCCCCGCAATGCTCGCAGTTGGAGGAGGGGTAGTGGCAATGGGGTAGGTTTCGCTGCGAGTACATCCCGCAGCACCCGGGAAAGCGGTATCGGTCACCGTTACGTTCACATCGGTGCCTCCAGAAAGGCCAGTGACGGCGTTCACGTTGTCTGCGGTCACGTCCCAAGCGTAGTCAAACGGGCCTACACCGCCCAGGACGGTGAGGGTTACCGAGCCGTCGTTTTGCACGCAGCTTTCGTCCACCACCACGGCGCCCAGGTCGTACAACGAGACGTCCACACTGATGGTGTCGCGCCAGTTGCATTGGAGCGACGGCGCGTTGTTTCCGATCACTTCAATGAGCAGCGGGGTATCCGGGGTGATGGTTTGGGTGCCTCCTGTTCCAGCGATGGCGGGAGTGGAGGTCCCCGAAATGACATTCCAAGTATAGTCGGTATCACCCGAGGCCTGCAGGGCGATTTGCTCGCCGTAGCAAATGAGTGAGTCGGTGAAGTTGACCTCCAGTTGCGGCAGCACTTCCAGGGTGATGGAGATGTTGTCCGAGCCGGGGTTGACGCACGCGTCGTCGATGGCTTCAAAGTCCATGACTTGTACCCCAATCTCGCCGTCCGTAGGCGAAATACACACGTCCAGTGAACCCGGGTTGCCCGGAACCGAAACGGCGTCCACGTTGGCAAACAAGGTCCCCAGGTTGGACGAAGACACGGTCACCGAACGGAACGGGTTGTCGTTCACCGCCTCCACGTCAAAGCAAATGGTATCACCCACGCAGATTTCCAGTTCAGTATCGCTCAGTTGGGTGCCGCCCACTACCGCGGTCAGCGGCGGGGTGTCAAAGTAGGTGGGCAGGTTGTCGCACACGCGAACAGTGAAGGTCATGGCCTCCACCATGGTGCCTACCACGTTGCCCATGGCGTCTTCCATTTCGATCTCAAAGACCACCACGTAGTTGCCAAAGGTGGCCGGGGCGGTAAAGGCAATCTCGTAGGTGACCGGGTCAAAGGTGAGTCCGGGAATGGGTTCGCCAAAGGTGAAGCCCGCCTCGTAGGGCGCATCGATGCCATCGGCAATTTCTGCACCTACCAGTGACACATTCAAGGTGTAACCATCGGGGTTGTTGAAGGTCAAAAAGTGGGAGACCGGATCGTTGACACAAGCATAGGGCACAGGGTCGGAGGTGACTTCCACCGAGTTGTTGCAGCCAAAGTTGGTGTCGACCGAAGTGGACAAATACGCCGTGGGCAGCAGGGCGTTGTCCATGTTCACGAAGTAGTTCCAGTCCGAAGAACCGTACGACACCTCCCACACACAGTTGGGGTCCAGGGTGATGGTTTGTTGGTAAACGACCGCTTCGGTACCGGGGTTGAAACCACCGTTGCACGAGCTGTTGATAAGCTCCGAAGCACACAAGTCTGAAATCTCGGTGACCGAGATCAGGTCAAACGGCGCAGAGAATGCAATGTTGGAGCATCCGGCATCCGGAATGAAAAACACATTCTCAATTCCCGGTGCGGGCGTGGCGCCAAAACAATCCTTGTAAATGGTAAGCGTGAACAGGTATTGATCGCCACCCAAGCACTCGTAGGAGATGTTTCCCCCAAGAATGTGATTGGCCTGCAACCCCACGGACATCAACAGTCCGATAACGACACACGCGATCCTAGCTTTCATGTCAGCTTCACCTTGGTCTGACCGATTTGCAGCCGGGGAGCCGGCCTCTCAATACAGTTAGTTTTCTTCTTCAACACACAACCCTTCCAAAAAGGAAGAACCGTTAAAGATACGAACAAACCCGCCCATTTCGGGGAATTCATCCCTATCGCTTTGTGGATAGCCGTTAACTTGGGAGGACCAATGTTAATGTTGAAGTAAAATCGCAGGCTGAAAAAACGCAGTAACTTGCGCTCCCGTTTTTGGACTTTCAACGTGACAACACGCAAATTATCTTACCCGATGAAAACACTTATCCTCTCACTCGTAGCGGTATTCTCAGGACTGCAATTCTTCGCACAAGGTTGCAACGAGCTCTTCATTTCAGAATACATCGAAGGCTGGTCCAACAACAAAGCCATCGAACTCTACAACCCAACCGACGCGCCGATTGATCTGAGCGGCTACCGTCTGGAACGCTACAGCAACGGCGCCACCTCGGCTGCCGACAACCAAAAACTCGACCTCTCGGGTACCATCCAACCCGGCGCTGCATTTGTGATCGTGATCGACAAGCAAGATCCCGACGGCACCGGCCAAGAAGCCCCTGTTTGGGACGAACTGGCAGAAGTGGCTGATGCCTTCGAATGCCCCATCTACGACGAAAACAACGCCATGTACTTCAACGGTAACGATGCTGTAGTACTGCGTAAAATCGACGGCAACGTGGTGATCGACGTGTTCGGCACCATTGGCGAAGATCCTGGCAACCCCACTGACGGCGGTGGCTGGAACAACGTAGGCCCCAGCTACAACTGGGCCATCAATGGCGAGGTTGCATGGACTGCGAACAACACCTTGGTACGCAAGTTTGACGTGACCATGGGCGACGCCACTCCAACCGATCCCTTCAACGTAGGTCTGGAGTGGGACTCCCTCCCTGTCAACACCTTTGACCACTTGGGCTTCCACGATTGTGCGTGCAGCCCAATCAACATCGAAAACTCGGAAGCTCCCGACACCTTTGACGTGTTCCCCAACCCATCCCAAGACGGCCGCGTATACCTCCAAGGTGTGCTCAACGCCACTGAGCTGCGCGTGATGACTGCCGAGGGCAAGCTGGTGGAAACGCGCACTGCCTTCACCGAGGATCGCGTGCGTTTGGACCTGACTGCCCACGGGCAAGGCGTCTACCTGCTGCAGCTGACCACCGCCAACGGCGCCGTGCACACCGAGCGTGTGCTGGTGCGCTAAGCGCGGAAACCCAAGCTGATGAAAGGCAGGATCCTGGCAGCACTGCTGGTGCTGGCGTCCGCTTTGAGCTGGGCGCAAACCGGTGAAGTCACCGGTACGGTGATCGATGCGATCACCAAACAACCCTTGTACGGGGCCTACGTGCGCGTGGGCACCGAACAAATGACCACCGATTTCGATGGGCGCTTCACCGCTGAGGTGCCGTACGGCGAAGTGGGAATTGAGGTGTCCTTCATCGGGTACACCCCCTACACCCGTACCCTTGCGGTGGAAAAACCCGTGCACAGCCTGCGCGTGCGCCTCGAGACCGAAACCATGTCGGAAGCCGAAGTGGTGGCCGACGTGGCCCGCGAGCGCGAAACCCCGGTGGCCTTCACCAACGTGCTGCCCGCGCAGATCCAAGAGGAATTGGCCTCGCAGGACCTGCCCATGATCCTGAACTCGACCCCGGGCGTGTATGCCACCCAACAGGGCGGCGGCGACGGGGATGCGCGCGTGACCATCCGCGGCTTCAGCCAGCGCAACGTGGCGGTGATGATCGACGGTGTTCCGGTCAACGACATGGAAAACGGCTGGGTGTACTGGAGCAACTGGTTCGGACTGGACGCCGTGACCCAAACCATCCAAGTGCAACGCGGATTGGGTGCCTCCAAAATCGCCATCCCGGCGGTGGGCGGCACCATGAACATCATCACCAAGGGCATCGATAGCCGCAAAGGGCTGATGTTCAAGCAAGAAGTGGGCAGCTTCGGATTTACTCGAAGCACCCTGGGCCTGACCACCGGACGTCTCGAAAACGGCTGGGGCTTCACCGCCGCCGGCTCCTTCAAGTTGGGTGACGGCTGGGTGGACCAAAACTTCACCGAAGGGTACTTCTATTACGGCAAAGTGGAGAAGGAACTCGGCAGCCATATCCTGAGCTTTTCGGCCTTTGGGGCACCGCAACGCCACGGCCAGCGTAGCTTCAAGAACCGCGCTAGCGTCTTCAGCCGCGAATACGCCCAAGAGATTGGATACGCCAACGAAGACCTCGACGCCTTCCCCGAATACGGGCTCACCTACAACGAGTTCTGGGGCGAGTACCAAGAGCGCTTTTACTACAGCGAAGACGGCCAAGTCGCGGGCTTCATCCCCGGGGAAACCTTACAGCTCAACACCCGCCAGAACTTCTACCACAAGCCGCAGTTCACCCTCAAGGACTTCTGGCGCGTGAACGACCAACTGTACATCTCCAACATCGCGTACGTGAGCATCGGACGCGGTGGGGGTACCCAGCTGGATTCGCAGTCGGCCACGGGTTCTCCCTTGGAAGACGGCACGGTCAACCTGCAACGCGTGTGGGACAGCAACCGCTTGTTTGAGTTTGGCCCCGGCGGGTTGAACTTGGATGCGGACGGCGAATACAAAGCCTCCAACTTCTTGGTGGCCTCCATGAACAACCACCAGTGGTTTGGTTACTTGGGTACGGCTACCTACAAGCACAACGACAACTGGACCTACAGCACAGGCATCGATGCCCGCCGCTACACCGGAGAGCATTTCCGCCGCATCGAAAACTTGATGGGTGCCGACTACTTCATCGACGTGGAAGGCGACCAAAACCGCTCCACCACCGACAAGCTGCGCGAAGGCGACAAAATCCTCTACTACGACGAGGGTCACGTGGCGTGGTTTGGATCCTTTGCCCAAGCCGAGTTCAAAAACGAACTCTGGAGTGCGTTTGTGAACGTATCCGGAGCACTCAGCCGCTACAAAGGCGTGGACTACTTCCGCAAAAAAGTGATCGACATCGACGGCGAAACTTACGAGATCGGCTACTTGGATGAAATCGAGGTGGGTGGCCAAACCTACGACCGCAACTCAGCGGGCCTGCAGACCTACGAAACCGACTGGGTCAACCTCACCGGTTTCACTGTTAAGGGGGGTGCCAACTACAACCTCAATGAGTGGATGAACACCTTCGTGAACCTGGGCTGGCTCAACCGCGCGCCCCGTTTCAACTCGGTGATCACCACCCAAAATAACATCTCCGACGACTACGCCAACGAGTTGGTGCGGGCCGTCGAGTACGGACTCAGCTTTGCCAACGACCGCATCGCGTCCAACCTCAACGCCTACTATACCAACTGGAAAAACCGCCCGGTAAACCGCTTTGTGCCCATCACCACCATCGGCCCCGGTGACGTGGAGAATGCCGGCGTGTTCGTGACCGATATGGACGCCCTGCACATGGGTGTGGAGCTGGACTTTGCCTACGAAATCCACCCCGACTGGACCTTGGAAGGCGTGGTGTCTGTGGGCGATTGGACCTGGCAAAGCGAGGAGTCTGAACCGCTGATCGACAACGACAGCGGCCAAGAGCTCATCAACCCCGATACCGGCGAGAACTACATCGTGTCCTTTGACCCACGAGGGGTGCATGTGGGCGATGCGGCCCAAACCCAATTGGGTGGCAGCCTGCGTTACACCCCCACCAAGCAGTCGTACATCAAGGCGCGCTACACCTACTTTGACCGCAACTGGTCGGACTTCAACCCCGAATCTTCGGTGGGTGACAATGCCGGCCGCGATCCTTGGCGCATCCCTGCCTACGGCATCTTGGATGTGCACGCTGGGTACACCTTCAAGTTTGAGGGCTTCCGCCTGCAAGCACGCGCCAGCATGTTCAATGCATTGGACGCCGTGTTTGTGAGCGACGCCCAAAACAACGACACCTTCTTGCCCGACCCGCGCACCGACTGGGACGCGGCCTCGGCAAGCGTGTTCTTTGGCGCACCCCGCCGCTTCAATTTTTCATTGACTCTGAACCTCTAGAATGCTTGTCATGCGCAAACTGCTGACCCTCGCGGCCTTGGCCGCAACCTTAGGCACCGCTGCCCAAACCGACATCCTCGATGCCCGCACCAACTACAGCATTGGTGATGTGGTCACTGTAACCGGCGTCATCACCTCAGGTGAGAGCTTCGGCTCGGTGCGTTACCTCCAAGACGAAACCGCGGGCATCGCCCTGTACCCGGGCACTACTTGGGACGGCGTTACCCCCGAACCCGGTGACGAGGTCACCATCACCGGTGAAATCACCGAGTTCAACGGACTGCTCGAAATCGGCCCGAACATTTCCTCAACCGTGGTCAACTCCAGCGGCAACATGCTGCCCGAGCACCAACTGATTACCCCTGGAGCCATGAATGAGTCCTTGGAATCTGAGCGTGCAGTTATAGAAGGCTGCACGTTTGACGCTGCGGGCAACGAGTTCTCAGGCAACACTTCGTACACCTTCTCCAACGGCACCGAAACCGGCGAGATCTATGTGCGCAGCGGCAATTTCTTGGTCGGCGAAACGATTCCTTTTGGCGCCCAGGACCTGTTTGGCATCGTGTCGCAGTTCTCCTTCACCGGGGACGACGGATACCAATTGCTCATCGAGGACCTCTCGGGTATCGTGTCGGCCTCGCCCATCAACATCATCACCCCCATTGGCCAAGACATGGTGACCACTTCGAGCTTTGAGCTCACCTGGAGCACCGATGTGGACGGCGATTCGTTTGTGGAGTACGGCACCAGCCCCGACGCACTCGACGACGAGCTTTACAGCGGCGACCTCACCACCGACCACAGCCTCTCGCTCGAAGGACTGGATCCGGCCACCGTGTACTACGCCCGCGTAACTTCAACCAACGTGGACGGCAGCGCCCAATCGAACGTGATTCCATTCATCACCCGCTCCAACTCATCGGGTGAGATCATCGCGTACTTCACCGGTCCTGTCGAGACTTCAGTGGCCACCATCCAAGAGGCCGTCTCCGTCGGTGCGGACATGAACGACACCATTGCGGCCTACATCACTCGTGCCACCGAGACCTTGGACATTGCGGTCTACAACATCAACGACCAAACCATCGTCAACGCCATCAACCAGGCGCACGACAACGGAGTGGCCATTCGCTACTTGGCCCACGGCCCCAACCTCAACTCGGGCATGGAGCAGTTCAACGACGACATCGAAACCTTCGAACGTCCGGACGATACCGGCTCTGGCATGCACAACAAATTTGTGGTGATCGACCGCGAGCTGGCGGACAAGGCTTTTGTCCTGACCGGTTCAACCAACTTCACCACCGGTTCTTTCACCGAGGACCTCAACAACCTGATCATCTTCCAAGAGCAGTCCATGGCACGTGGATTCACCCTGGAGTTTGAAGAGATGTGGGGCACTTCTGAACTGGCGGCCGACGCCGCCAACGCCAAATTCGGCGACGCCAAGTCGTTCAACACCCCGGTGCAGTACTTCAGCGGCGACGCACCTGTGGAGGTCTACTTCTCGCCCACCGACAACACCACCTTTGCCATTGAGCAGGCCATCCTGTCCACCGACGACGAGGCCAACTTTGCCACACTCGCCTTCACCCGCGACGACCTGCGCGACGCGATGATTGCCGTGCAAGAAGACTTCTTCACCTTCGCCCGCGGGGTCATTGAGCAAACCGGCGGTACCGGCGCCGAATACGACAACTTGGTGGCAGCCGGCGTGGATGTGTTGGATCACTTGACCATCTCTGGACAAATGCACCACAAATACGCCATCATCGATGCCGGAGACGCTTCGGCCGACCCATTGGTGTTGACCGGCTCGCACAACTGGTCCAATTCAGCCGAGAACATCAACGACGAGAACACCGTGGTGGTGCATGACGCCAACATTGCCAACCAGTACTTCCAGGAATTCACCGCTATCGTGGATGCCGGCGACTTTGTGTTTGAGCAGAGTGCTCCTGCGTTGGAGGTGTACCCCAACCCGACCAGCGACGTGCTGCGCATCAACGGCGTAGAAGGCAGTGCCACCGTACAAGTGGTAGATGCTGCAGGCCGCGTAGTAGTAGAAACCGTTTGGAATGCTGGGCAAGAGGTAGACGTGCGTCTGCTGCCCCAAGGCGCCTACACCTTCACCCTCCAGCAGGCGGGGCAAGTGTGGTCAGCGGCCTTCATCAAGCGCTAACATCAGTTTGAAGCCAGCACGGTGAACTCCGTGCGGCGATTCTCTTCGTGGACCCGGTCTGGGCAGCTGGTGCCGTTTTGACATCCGTTGCGCAGCCGGGTCTCGCCGTATCCGCGCCGTTGCTAGCGCGTACAGTGAATACCGCGCGCAATCAGGCAATCTGCCGCAGCGCGTGTTCTGACACTATTCCACCGGCACCAAGCGGAAGCCCACGTCGTAAATGCCCGCGAGCTTATCGGTGCGCATGGCCTGTTGGATGGAGATTGAGTAGTCCCCCGCGAGCGGGAAGGCCTTTTTGCTCTTGGCACCCCAGCGAATGCGGTTATAATAGCGGCTTCCGGTGCCCGAACCGTACCAGCGTCCCTGCGGATCAGCCAGCATGCATTCTACCGTGTCCAACGAGTGCTTGCCGTTGGGGAATTCCAGGTCCACAAACAGGAAGATGTTGCTGAAGGGGTATTCCTCTCCGTTGCGCAGGGTGATGTAGAAATCGTACAAGCGCACCGTGTCTTGGGTGTCAAAATCAAACGTCACCGGTTCGCCGGAGGCCCAGTAGCCGCTGGGGATCTCGGTGGTGCCGTCAAACACCGCGTCGTCCGAGCAGCTCCAGAGCAGGCTGCAGCCCAGCAATGCGCCGAGGCACCACACCAACCGACTCATGATTTGGCTTCGGGTTTGGAGCCGCCACCGCCGCTGCTGTTGCCGCCTTTGCCACGCCCACGTCCACGTCCGCGGTTGCCGCCGGAATTGCCTTCGCCCTTGGGCGTGTTGCCGCCGGATTTACGCTGGCCGCCGCCTTTGTTTTGGCCGCCCTTGTTTTGGGTGCCTTTGGCGCCGCCGCCTCCGCTGTTTCCGCTGCCGCCTCGGCGCGATTTGCCTCCGCTGCGTCCACGACGTCGGCTCGGCTTTTTCTTGTCAAAACGGGTGAGGTCGTCTTGGCCCACTACGTTGGCGTAATCGGGCTCTTCCACCACCAGCAAGTGCGCGTCTTGGAAATCTTCCAGGGCGTCAGGCACTTCGCCGTTTTTGTTCATCTCCAGGATTTCCTTCACGCGTTCCACGTCCAACGGCACGGGCGAACCCCCGATTTGGTCGGCGTAGATGAAGTACATCACACGTTTGAAAATGTCGGTCTTGAAGTGGAAGGCGCGGCCTTTGCCGGTCTTGAGTTTGGTGTTGGGTGAAGGGAATTCTTTGATGCCTTCCAAGTATTGGTCCAGCTCATAGTTGAGGCAGCACTTGAGCTTGCCGCATTGCCCGGCCAGTTTGGTGGGGTTGAGTGCCAGTTGCTGGTAACGCGCCGCAGAGGTGGACACCGAACGGAAGTCGGTCAACCACGTGCTGCAACACAGCTCGCGCCCGCACGACCCAATGCCGCCCAAACGGCCCGCCTCTTGGCGCATCCCGATTTGACGCATCTCGATGCGCACCTTGAAGGCGTCGGCGAGTTTGCGGATGAGTTCGCGGAAGTCCACACGCCCTTCGGCGGTGTAATAGAAGGTGGCCTTGGCGTTGTCGCCTTGGTATTCGACGTCGGAGATTTTCATCTCCAAGCCCAAATCACGTGCAAGCACACGTGCTTGGAGCATGGTGTCTGCTTCGGACTGACGCGCGGTTTGCCAGCGTTCGATGTCTTCTTCGGTGGCTTTGCGCTTGATCTTTTTGATCTCGTGGTTGTCCTTGACGTTTCGGCGTTGTAACTGGATGCGTACGAGTTCTCCGGTGAGGGAAACCACGCCCACATCTGTTCCCGGATCGGCGTTTACACAGACCACATCGCCCACTTGGAGTTCCAATTCGGGGGAGGTGCGGTAAAATCCTTTGCGACTATTCTTGAAGCGAACTTCAATGACGTCGAATGGCTTTTGGCCCAGGGGCAATTCCATGCCGGCCAGCCAATCGAATACTTCCAGTTTGTTACAGCCGCTTACGCCACAATTGCCGTTGTTTTTACAACCGGCAGGAGTGCCTCCTGAGGCACAGTTGCTACATCCCATGGTTGGCTGTTGAGGGGTTCTTACAAATGTAACAAACGCACCCCCGGCTCGGATTATGCGTGCAGCAACTTGTTCACTTGGAGTGACAAATCAAGCAAGGTCAACTTGGCGTAGGTGTTGCGGCCCACATCGTAGTGCGCACGTTCAATCTGCTCGGTGAGCTCGATGACGTTTTTGTCGTTAATGAAGGGAGCAAAACGCTGCGCAAAGGCGCGTTCAGCGCGGGTGAAGCGCGAGAGTTGGTCGCCGGCGTAATTCATCACAATGCACTGGCGGACCATATGCAGGGCGTATTCCAGAAATTCCTTGATGGTTTCGCGGCCGTCGCTGTGCAGGGCGTCCGAGAAGGTGACCAGCTGGGCCACGTCCAATTGGTAGCATTTGCGCATCCAATCCATGAAACGCTCGCTCATGGGGTTTTCGCTGGAGAGCTTGGCCAGGGTGTAGGCCTTGAAGTAGTTCCCGTCCGAAACGTTGGCAATCTCTTCGGCCATTTCTGGTTTGGCTACACCCAAGTGGGTGATCACCGCGCTGGCCATGGCCTCGTCGCTCAGGGCGGGCACTTTGGTCATTTGGGTGCGCGACAGGATGGTGGAAATGACCTGTTCGGGTTGGTGCGAGACGAGCAAAAAGAGGCTGTTGGGAGGCGGCTCCTCGATGGTCTTGAGCAGCTTGTTGGCGCACGCAATGTTCATCAGTTCAGGCATCCAGAGGATCAAAAACTTGAACCCACCCTCATAGCTGGTCAGCGAAAACTTGTGGACGATTTTCTCGGCCTCTGCCACTCCGATGGTCAGCTGCTTGTTTTCGGAGTTGAGCTGCTGTTGCCAATGTCCAAAATCGAAGTAGCCAAACTCGGTGACCATTCTGCGCCACTCTTCAAGGTAGTCCTCGCTGGTGGCGGTTTTGTTGTTCTTGCGCGAGAGGTGGGGGAAGGAAAAATGCAAGTCCGGGTGCTGCAGCGAGTTGAACTTCTTGCACGTGGGGCACATGCCGCAGCTGTCAGTGTCGGTGCGGTTGGGGCACGACAGGTAGCGTGCAAATGCCAAGGCCAACCCGAAGTTTCCGCTGCCGTGTGGCCCGTGGAAGAGCTGTGCATGGCTGATGCGGTTTTCCTGGGCGCTTTGGATCAAACGCGCTTTGATGTTGTCGTGGCCTATGACGTCGCGAAACAGCATGCTGCGAAAGTAGGCAAAGGCCGGTCAGAACGCTGCACGCAGCCCCAGGATGAGGTTGCGTCCCGGCGCTGAGATGCCCGAAGCAAAGGTGCGGTAGTGCACATCTAAGATGTTCTCCAGGCCAAACTGTGCTTGCAAGGTGCGGCTGATGAAGTAGGTGGCGTTCAGGTTGAGGGTCCACCATGCGGGCACCCCATCTGCGAGTGCTGCATCCGCGTTGTCGGTGCCTCCGGGGGCGTAGCGGTCGATGGACTTGGCGCCGTTGTACAACACCGACAGCTCACCCATAAACCCGTCGTAGTTGTAGTTGAGCCCGGCCGAGGCAAACACCGGTGGGATGTGCGCGAGCGGTACGTTGGACTCGGTCTCTTGGCCGTAGGTAAAGTTGTAACGGGCGTAACAGTTCCAGCGGTCGGTGAGCTCTGCGCTGAACCCGGCAAAATAGCCGTACACCTGCGCTTGAGAGGCGTTTTGGTTGGTTTGGATGCGCGCCACGGTGCCTTCCACTTCAATGGAGTCTTGGCCGTTCAGGGTGGTGTTGCGGGCTACGATGGCATCGCGTAGCAGAGTGTAAAAGCCGGTCAGGGCAATTTGTGCACGGCCGCCCAGGAGTGATTTTTCCAAGGTCAGCTCCCCGTTGTAAGCGTACTCCGGACCGAGCTGGTCGGTAGGGATGAGGGCAAAGCCGTCGTTCTCGCGCACCTTGCCCACGTCGTCCACGTTGGGCAAGCGGAAGGCGTTGCCCACCACGGCGGCCACCTTCCAGGTTTTGGCCGGGCGGTAGATCAACCCCAGGCTTCCGGTGAGTGCGCTGCGGCTCAGGTTGACCGCGTCAAACGGCAAGGTGTAAAAGGGGTTCTCATCAAAGGCCGCGCGCAGGCGTCCCACGGTGTAGCGTGCGCCGGCCTTGAGGTCGGCCTTTTCGCCGAGGCTGCGTTTGAGTCCAAAATAGGCTGCCGCTGAGCTCAGGCTGCTGCCGCCGTTGGGGTAGCGGGTGGCCACCTCGCCTTGCTCGCGCGAGCCCAAGATTTCGCTCCACGCGGTGCTGGTCACATCGTTGTGCACCAGCTCAGCGCCGTAGTTGAAGTGCGTCTGCGAACCCAGGTTGCGTTCAAAGTCGGCGTTGAGGCTGTACACCCATACGTCTTCGTCTTGGACCTCGCGTGCGGTGTGGCCAAAGCGGCGCTTGATACGGGTTTCGTCGATGCGCTGGTAGGCCCCGGTGATGATGGCCGAGTTGTACAGCGTCGTGGTGTCGGTGATCACACTCTGCAGCGAGAAGAACACGCGTTGCTGCGGGCCGTAGTACCACTCTGCCCAGCGCGGCACGCCATCGCGGATGTCGCTGAGTTGGTCGTAGCGCGGGATGTTGGAGGAGGTGCTGTACTGGAAATTGGCCTTCCAGCTCACCGTGTTGCTGGCGCGCAGCAGGATTTTTTGGGTGAAGTCCAGTTGGTCGTACCCAGTGCCCACCTGGAGCTCGGGATCTTCGTTTTCCACGATTACATCGCTCTGGGATTCAAGGTCGTAGGCCGCATACACCGGGAGCAGCCCCCACGTTTCGTCGCCGTGGCGGCGGTTGGAACCCATGCGCAAATCGCCGTACTCGCTGCGGGTAACCGAGGTCAAAAAACCCAAACGTTCGTAGCCCACCGCCACATCGGCGTGGAAGGTTTTTTCTTGGTTGGCCGAGGAGATGCGCGCCAGCAAATTGCCGGTGGCTTCGTTTGAACCGCGCTGCTCGCCCAAGAGCGGATCACGTGTGCGGTAGTGCACCACCCCACCCAAGGCATCCGAGCCATACGCCACAGAACTCGGCCCAAACACCACCTCGACCTGTTTGAGAATCAACGGGTCTACTGTGATGGCATTCTGCAAGTGCCCCGAACGGTAAATGGCGTTGTTCATGCGCACCCCATCCACCACAAGCAACACCTTATTGGCTTCAAACCCGCGTAGCACTGGGCTGCCGCCGCCCATTTGCGACTTCTGGACAAACACGTTACCACCTTGGCTGAGCACGTCGGCGCTGGTTTGGGGGTTCTTCAAGCGGATGGATCCCGCATCGATGACGTCGATTTTGTTGGGCAGCTCGCTGAGGCGTTCGCTGCGGCCGTAAACGGTGATTTCAGGCCCGCCGTCGAAGGTCATGATTTCCACCGCCAGGTAAATGTCGCGGCCGTCCACCTGCCCCGGCAGCACAAAGGCACCGCGGTGGCGGAACTCGTCGATGTACAAGGTGTCGGTGGGCAAGTAGTTGGTGGGGACCAGCTTGCCGTTGTAGTCTGAAACATTGATGGTGCCGTTGCGCAAGTTGGTGGCCACCGCGCCGTGCACCGGTTCGTGGGTTTGTTGGTCCAAAAGCACAATGTGCTGTGCAGCAAGTGCTTGAGAAAACATTACGGCCCACATGAGCAGGCGCGCAGCACGGAGGTTAGGCATCAAATATCGATTCGAAAACGTCACGCGAATTTAGCTTATTCAGACCCGGGTAACGGATTTGGTAATACTCAATGAGCCGATCCAGCATTTCACTGCGCAGTTGGCGCGACACGTTGAGTGCCTGGGCTTCTGCAAAATTCATGCCCGAGAGCGCTTGAAAAAGCCGGGTCTGTTCCGGCGTGGTGTGATAAGGGTGCCCGGGGCGAATGGCCACAAAGCGTCCGGTTTCCAAATCGAGGTAGGTGGCTGCGTGCAGCGGGTCTTGCTGGGGCTGGATGCCGTAAAAGCGCGTGAGGTCCACCAGGATTTTCAGATGCAGGTTGGCGGGGAAGGCGGCCTGCTCCAGGTGCAAGATGGCTTGCCAGAGGTAGTCAAACAGCGGACCGTTGGTGTAGTGTTGCTCAAAGGTGCGGTACAGGAACTCTCCCAGGAACAGGGCCAAGGACGTCTTGACAATGTCGGTTTGGATGGACCCGGTGACGGCCGCGCGTCGGATGGCATGTACCCGTTGCAGGTCACGTTGGGTTTGGATGCGGTAGTCGGCTTCCAACAATGAGAGTGGTTGCAACATCTGTCGCTTGGACGACCGCTTGGTGCTCAGCCCGCGCACCATAAAGGACTGATACCCGTGCAAACGCGTGAAGAAATGGGCCACCGCAGCATTGTCACCGTAGCGAACCCAATGAATGGCAATGGCTTCCGAGGTCAGGATCATGGCGAGGGGACAACACGTTGGGTACACGGCCGGCTGGCCACACAAATACGCAGGAATCCAAGATGGGTGATGGTATGCATGCCTACTAAAATCAACAGCAAAGCCTTGAAAAACAAGGGTTTTGGCCGAGTTGCTTGGTGTGGGGGAGTTGTTATATTTGTGATAGACGCATGCGCGCAGCGTGTGCCAACGACATTTACCGCGCTAGTGTAAGCGATTACACTTAGTTTAAAGTTAGGTTAGGCAGGGCAATCAAGCATTTGGTTGTCCTGTTTTTTTTGTCCCCTTCCGTAACCCTTCTGTAGCCGGTCCCGTAAACGCATCTCAGAATTCGCTGACACGCGCTGTCGCGATGGAGGACATCTCAAGTGGTTATGGTACGTCCTTCTACTTCACGACAACAGCGATCAGCAGAATGCATGCCTGGCGGCAACGTTCCGCTCGGCAACAACGTACGACCTTGGCCTTGCACCGTAGAGGTGAAGGATGAAATGAAGCTGGTACAAGTGTCAATTTGATTTTGGTTATACACCTGTACGTTGATTGGAAAAGGGACCGACCTCGCGCTAGCGGGGTCGGTTTTTTTTTGTTGGCAAGCGGCGTCCAATCCCGGCTGAGGCAATGTTGTAGCTTCGCACCATGGATCCTTCTCAATGGCCCGATTGGTTGGTGTACACCCTCACAGGCGTGTGCATTGCGGCATTCTTGGGTATCGTCTACTGGCGGTTGTCCCCGGTGCTGTTTTTCAAAAAGCGCGCGACCCAAGTGCCCGGGGTGATTGCCAACTGGATGCGCGTCCGTGAAAAAGGCCAGCCGTATTTCTACCCGTTGATCCGTTACAAAGACCTCCAGGGCCAAGCGCATGAGTACCGCGCAGACGAGCGCTGTGAGGGCCACCCCATGTACCCGGTGGGCACCCCGGTAACGGTATTCTACAATCCCAAGAACCCCAAACAGGTCCAAACCGAGTATCCGGACAAAACGGTGCAGCATTCGGCTTGATATCCGCCGGGCGACCCGCTATTTTCGCTAGCGTGAAAGCCGCTCTGTTTTTCCTTGGTTTGTTTGCCGCCTGTGCCCTGTCGGCTCAAGTCTTTCAAGACGATTTTTCCGACGGCGATTTTTCTGCCGACCCTGCATGGTCGGGCAGCGATGCATCCTTTGCCGTCAACGGGGATGGCCAACTGCAATTGCAGGACTCCGAGGCCGGGCAGGCCACACTCTTTACCGCTTACCCCGAAGTTTCACTGGACAACCGCGAATGGCGCGTGTATGTGCGCCAGTCCTTCAGCGGTTCGGACAACAACAACGGGCGTATTTACCTCACGGCATTGACCGTGCCCACCGCGGCTGATGGCAACGATGCTGCGGGCGCACAAGGCTATTTCCTGCGCTTGGGAGAGGCAGGAAGCGACGATGCCATCCACCTCTACCGCGATGACAACACCGGTGATTCCCCTGTTTTGATTGCCTCTGGCACACCCGGATTGGTCAGCAGTTCCTTTGAACTGGCCCTTCGCATTTTGCGGGACGACGCTGGCAACTGGCAGGTGTGGGCGGACGCCTCCGGCGGCACCGAGTATGTGCTGGAAGCCTCAGGCACCGATGCCACCTACACCACCACTGTGGCCACAGGAGTGCTGTGCACCTACACCTCCAGCAACGCAGACAATTTCTTCTACGACGACTGGTTCTTTGGCGACGAAGAAGTGGACGAGACCGCCCCGGGAATCCTCTCGGCCGCAGCGTTGAGCGCCACTGAACTCAACGTGGTCTGGAGCGAGCCGGTGACCCCTGAAACAGGTGCCAACACCGTTCACTACGATTGGTCTGGAAACACGCCTTCCTCTGCAGAGGCGCAGGCGCCCGATCAGGTCACCCTCACCTTCGACACCCCCTTCCCAAGTGGGGTGGAACAGACCTTGAGCGTGAGTGGCGTACAGGATGCTGCTGGAAACACCATGACGCCCCAGGACCTGCCCTTCACTTGGGTGGAGCCCGTGGTGGCTGGCGTGCGCGACGTGGTCATCCACGAAATCATGGCCGACCCCGACCCGCCCATCGGCCTGCCGGGCGCGGAGTATGTGGAGCTGTTCAACGCCACCGCTGGCGCCATCAACTTGCAAGACTGGGTGTTTGTCAATACCAACACCGAAAAGGTCCTTCCCGCTGCTGTGCTCCCGGCCGCGGAAACCGTCATCCTGTGCGACGAGGGGGACGTAGACGCATTTGTGCCTTACGGCGAGGTGATTGGTATCCCGAGTTTTTCGGCGCTGAGCAATGCCGGGGACAGCCTCACCCTGCGCGACAACCTGGGCACTGTGGTGGACGTGGTGGTGTATACCGACGATTGGTACAACAACTCCGCAGTGGCCGACGGCGGCACCTCCTTGGAACAGGTCAACCCGTTCCGCACGTGCAGTGGCGCCTTCAACTGGACCGCGAGCCAATCGCTTTCGGGCGGTTCGCCAGGGCAGCAGAACAGCGTATTCAACGATTTGCCCGACACCCAAGCACCGTTTTTGGAAACCGTCCTTCCCCAAGAGCCCAACAGCATTGCCATCACTTTCAACGAGCCGTTGGACCTTGCGGTGTGGGATGCGCTGGTGATCACTGTTGAGCCCGGATTGACCGCAGTCCTGGTCAGCAGCGACGCCACCTCCGCAGTCCTCGAGACCGATTTGCCCTTCACCCTGGGCGAGACCTACACATTGTCCATTATGGGCGCTGCCGATTGCGAAGGCAACGCCGCGGGCACACTCACCCAAAGCTTCACCCTAGGCTTCACGCCCGAACCAGGAGACCTGCGCATCACCGAAATCCTGGCCGATCCCGACGAAGAACTGCTCAGCCCCAACGCCGAGTTTGTGGAGATCGAAAACCGCAGCGCGGTGCTGCTGGACATCAGCAGTGTACACTTGGAAGACGGCACCTTCTCAGGACAGGTCCTGCTGAGCCCCGGCGAACGCCTGGTGTTGTGTGATGTGGAAGAATTCGACGCGTTCATTGCCTTCCCTGCGGCCGTGCCCATGGAAGATTTTCCGGGGTTGACCAACAGCGGACGCACCCTCACCTTGCAAGACGACACCCAAGTCTTTGACCAAGTCACGTACACCGACGACTGGTACGGCGACCCCACCAAAGACGACGGCGGCTACTCCCTGGAGCTCATCAACCCCAACGACCCGTGTAGCGACGGCACCAACTGGCGCGCCAGCGACGACCCGAGCGGCGCCACTCCCGGCTTGCTCAACTCAGTGTGGGACGAAACACCCGACACCCAAGCACCCCAAGTGCAATGGCTGGTGTTCAACACCGATACCCAATTGGGGTTGTTGCTGGACGAGCAGCCCGGTGCTGGGTTGGGAGACCCCGACATCACCTTCACCACGTTGGCTGGCGAACCTGCTCCTTTTGGGGTGGCCAGTTTTGCAGTGGATCCCGAAGCACCCGAACTGCTGTTGATCAACCTCGATGCACCGGTGCCCGCGGGCGTGCGCTACGTGTTGGAAGGGACCAGTTTGCAAGACTGCTGGGGCAACGCGTCCACCGCCTTTGCCTTCCCGTTTGAGCGCCCCGAACCGGCCTTGGCGGGTGACCTACTCATCAACGAAATCCTGTTCAACCCCACCTCCGACGGCGCCGACTTTGTGGAGTTGATCAATGCCTCAGACCACTTCATCAGCCTGGCAGACATGGGCATTGCCGAAGAAGACGCCGGAGCGGTGGCCAGCATCAAACCCATCACCCCGTGGGGCATCCTGCTTGGGCCGGGTGAATACGTGGCGGTGTCCACTTCCATTGCGGCACAAACCTCGGAGTACCCCTTCACCCGCGCCGATCGCTTCTTGGAACTCGAGAGCATGCCGGGATACAACAACGGCGAGGGGGTGGTGGTGGCCGTAGACGCCCTGCAACAAGTTCTCGACCGCGTGCCGTACACCGAGGACCAGCACTTTGCCTTGCTGGACGATGTAGACGGGGTGAGCCTGGAGCGCATCAGCACCCTGCGCGCCAGCGACGACGACACCAACTGGCATTCCGCGGCCGAAAGCCAAGGGTTCGCCACGCCGGGTTACCTCAACTCACAAAGCGTTGCGGGTGCAAGTGTGGGAGGCGGGTTTACCACGGATCTTGACGTGTTCTCGCCCGACAACGATGGGTTTGAGGACGTGGTGCAAATCAGTTATGTGTTGGACAGGCCCGGTTGGGTGGCTACCGTGCGCATTTTTGACCAACAAGGACGCGAGGCGCGCTTGCTGCGCCAGCAGGAATTGCTCGGCACTTCGGGCACCTTCAGTTGGGATGGCATTCGCGACGACCGTCAAAAAGCCCGCATGGGCATGTACGTCATTCTGGTGGAACGCTTCCTGCCTTCGGGCGAGGTGGCCACCGATAAACTTACCGTGGCTTTGGCCCACAAACTGCGTTGATGCTGCTGGCCGTAGACCCCTCACCCCGATTGGTGGCCACCCTGGCCGAACCGTGGATGCTTCCGGTGTTCTTGGGGTTGTTGGGCTTGCTGGCGGTGGCCAACGTGACTGGTCGCCGGTACTTGGTGGCGGGCATGGAAGCCGTGGTCAGCCCACGCGCATTCCGCGAATTGGTGCGCGACGAGGGGCGGGTGCTCACCGGCATGCCTTTGTTGCTGGCCGTGTTTTCCATTGTGTGCGAAGCGCTGGTGGTGTACCTGGCCATTCGCTCGTTTGGGTCAGCAGAGTTCGGATTTTTAAAGGTGTTGGCGCTGGTGGTGCTGGTGTTTCTGGTCAAGCAATTGACCCTGACCGGAACCGACGAATTGGTGGGCGGACATCCTGGCGTGCAGGCTATGCGGTTTGACCATTCACTGAGCCACCAACTTTCGGGGTTGGTGTTGTTGCCGCTGATGTTGTTTGCCACCTATGCGCAGCCCGGAACGGCCCGAGTGCTGTTGGCTGTGGCCTTGGCGCTGATCGGTGTGGCGTACCTCGGACGTATTGTACGCAGTGTGATGCTGGCCCTGCGCACGCGTACCCCCTTGTTCTACATTATTTTTTACCTTTGCGCCCTTGAATTTTTGCCCCTTGCTGTGTTGGCAAGGTTGGCAATGGCTCACTGAAACGGGCTTTTTCAAGGACTAAAGTGCTTAATCCTAACACCTGGAGTGCATGGCAGACAAGGTAAAGACCATCCTGATCTCGCAGCCCAAACCGAGCAGCGAAAAATCTCCCTACTTCGACCTGGCCAAGAAACACGGATTGAAGATCGATTTCCGTTCTTTCATCCACGTGGAAGAGGTGCCCGCTCAGGAATTCCGCCAACAACGTGTGAGCATCCTCGAGCACACCGCGGTGATCCTCACTTCCAAACACGCGGTCGACAATTTCTTCCGCATGTGCGAAGAGATGCGCGTGACCGTGCCCGACACCATGAAGTACTTCTGTATTTCGGAGTCGGTGGCGTTCTACCTGCAGCACCACATCGTGTACCGCAAGCGCAAAATCTTCGTAGGCAAGGTGCGTTTCGCTGACATGGTAGACCTGCTCAAGAAGCACAAGCAAGAGCGTTTCCTGCTTCCGTGTTCGGATTTACTCAAGCCCAGCATCCCTGATACCCTCGAGAAGTTGGGCCTGAACTACACCAAAGCCGTGATGTACCGCACCGTATGTTCAGACCTGTCTGACCTGGCCGATGTGAAGTACGACGTGTTGGTGTTCTTCAGCCCTTCGGGGATTGAGTCGCTGTTCAAGAACTTCCCGGACTTTACGCAGGGCAAAACGCGCATTGCTGCCTTTGGTCCCACCACCACCAAAGCCGTGGAGGGCGCGGGTTTGACGGTCAACATCTCGGCTCCCAACCCAAAGGCGCCGTCGATGTCTATGGCCATTGACCTCTACGTACGCGACATCAAGTAGTATTTTTCGGGAAGCGGCTTGTTAGCGCTGCACCCCCATGCCTGTGGATACCCCCAAGCCCGACCATTCCTTTCCTCGCGCCGAGAAGCTCAAGTCGCGCAAGCAAATTGAGTACTTGTTTGAACACGGCGCCAAGGTTAAAGCATACCCGCTCATGCTCGCTTATGTCGAGCACGAAGGGGAGCCGCGTGAAGTGCAGATTCAAATGGGCTTTTCGGTCAGCAAGCGCAAGTTCAAGCGTGCGGTGGACCGCAACCGTGTCAAGCGCCTGATGCGTGAGGCTTACCGCAAGCAAAAATCCGGCTTCATTTCGGCCAGCGAGAAGCACGGGCATCCGACCGATGCCATGCTCATCTTCATTGGCCGGGAAATGCCTGTATATTCGGAGCTTGAACGCAAAATAACCGCGCTGCTGCAGCGTTGGGAACGTAAGCTGCTTCAACACGCTACTCATGATTCGAATTCGACGCCGTCCGACCCGCCGCCTGGTGGTGCTTAGTGCACTCACCGGAGTTCTGCTGCTGGGATCGGCCTTCACCAACAGTTATTTCGAGGTTTCCAAGAACCTGGAGATCTTCACCGGGCTCTACCAACAGCTCAACACCTACTACGTGGACGAGACCCAGCCCGGGGAGCTCATGAAAACCGGCATCGATGCCATGCTCAAGTCCTTGGACCCGTACACGGTGTACTACCCCGAGACCCGCATCGAGGACTTCCGCTTCCAAACCACCGGCGTGTACGGGGGCATTGGCGCGCTGGTGCTGACCCGCAAAGACCGCATCATCATCACCGAACCCCGCGAAGGGTACGCCGCAGCCAAAGCAGGCCTGCTGGCGGGCGATGAAATCCTGGAGGTCGACGGCAAAAGCGTGGTGGGCCGCACCCAAGAAGAAATGAGTGGCATCCTCAAAGGCACCGCCGGGTCGGAAATCACCCTGAAGATCAAGCGCCCGGGTCAGGAAGCCACCTTGGATTTCACCTTCGAGCGTGAGGAGGTGAAGGTCAAGGACGTGCCCTACGCCGGCATGCTGGACGAGACCACCGGATACGTATCGCTGCGCAAGTTCACCAAGACGGCTTCTTCGGAAGTACGCAAAGCCATCAAAGACCTCGAAGGCCAGGGCATGCAGCGCCTGGTGTTTGACCTGCGTGGCAACGGCGGTGGATTGCTGCGCGAGGCCATCAACATCGTCAACTTCTTTGTGCCCAAAGGCACCGAGATTGTGAGCACCCGCGGCAAGTTGGAAGAGTGGAACCGCACCTACACCGCGCTCAACGAGCCCATCCTGCCAGACATGCCCGTTGTGGTGTTGATCGACGGCAGCTCGGCTTCGGCCTCGGAGATTGTATCCGGTTCCCTGCAGGACCTGGACCGCGCGGTGGTCATTGGCAAGCGCTCCTTTGGCAAGGGCCTGGTGCAGCAAACCAAAGACGTGGCCTACAACTCCAAGCTCAAGCTGACTGTGGCCAAGTACTACACCCCCAGCGGGCGTTGCATCCAAAAGCTCGACTACTCCAACAAAGTGGACGGCATTGTGGGCGAGGTGCCCGATTCGCTGATCCAGAGCTTTACCACCACCAGCGGACGCAAAGTGTTTGATGGCCGCGGCGTGGATCCCGACGTACCGGTGGACTACGACGAAAGCATCAACATCATCGGAGGCCTGTTGTCCAACGACATCCTGTTCGACTTTGCCACCGATTACCGCCTCTCGCACGACAGCATCACCGAGGCCGAAGCCTTTGGCCTTTCCGACGCCGAGTATGCCGACTTTGTGGCGTACGCCAATGCCCAAGACTTCGAATACAACACCGAAACCGAGGCCCTCTTTGCCCAGCTGGAAAAAGTGGCCGATCGTGAGCGGTACAAGGAAGGCGCGGAGGCACAATTTGCGGCGCTGCGCGAAGGCATTACCCCGCGCAAATCAGAGGACCTGGAGAAATTCAAGTTCGAGATCCGCGAGTTGCTCGAGAGCGAGATTGCTTCTCGCTATTACTTCCAAACCGGACGCATCCAAGCCAACTTGGAGGCCGATCCTGTGATGGAAGCCGCACTCAACACCCTCAACACCAACTACGCCGACATTTTGGTTGGCCCCGGTAAGTAGTGACCCTCATTCCCGCCACCCGACTCCTCCCGTGGCGCCAGTTTACCCGAGTTGCACAACTGACCGGGCTGGGCGCCATGCTGGCTTTTTTGCCCGTGTTCAACGTAGGCATGAGCATAGCCGGCTTTGTGCTGGCCGGTGCTTGGCTGGTGGACCTGGTGTTGGATGTGCTCGAAGGCACACCGTGGCGCAAATTCCAGCGCTTTGCCAGCAACAAGGCCGCACTGGTATTGGTGTCGCTTTTTGTCCTGCATGTGTTGGGACTGCTGTGGACCCAAGACTTGGACTACGGCCTGAAGGACTTGCGCGTCAAACTCCCGTTGCTTTTTCTGCCCATCGTGCTCGCCGGGCTCGAGGCCATCAGCGAACGTTGGTTTCACCGACTCATGCATGTGTTTGTAGCGGCGGTGGTGTTCAGCACCTTCACCAGCATGTGGGTGCATTGGGGATGGGTAGACCGCCCCATCGGCGATGACGTCCGCGAAATCACCCACGCCTTCATTGCCCGCATCAGCCACATCCGACTGAGTTTGCTGGCCACCTTGGCCATGGCCTATGCCACCTTCCGCGCTTGGAAGCACCCGCGCTGGGCGCTGCTGTACGCAGTGGTCGTGGGCTGGTTGCTGGCCTTTTTGTGGACCATTGAATCGGTAACGGGCATGGGCCTTGCGCTGGTGCTGCTCGGCTTTTTTATGCTCCGGTTGGTGTGGACCCACGCAGGCAAAACCGTGCGCCGTTTGGCCTTGGCAGGATTGCTGGTGATTTGGGCAGGGTCGCTCGTGTATGTGGGCACCGTGGTGCGGGATTACTTTGACGTGGAGGCCATCGACCCCGATGCCCTCGAAGCCGAAACCCCACGAGGCGAGCCCTACTTCCACGACCTGGAGAACCAACAGCTGGAAAACGGCCATTACGTATGGACCTACGTGGCCTGGGGAGAGCTGGCCAGTGGCTGGAACGAGCGCAGCAGGCTGAATTTCAACGGCGAAGACCAGCGCGGGCAGCAACTCAAGTTCACCCTCATCCGCTTTTTGACCAGCAAAGGCCTTCGAAAAGATGCCGATGGCGTAGCGGCACTCACCGCCGAGGACGTGCATTGCGTCGAAAAGGGCATTGCCAGCATTGCCGAGGTAGGCGCCGGTGGCTTCCGCTCACGCATCAACAAGATTTTGCTCGAGGTAGACATCTACCGCAACGGGGGCAACCCGGGCGGCAACTCGGTGACCCAACGCTTGGAGTTTTGGCGGGTGGGCGCACACATTTTTGCCAGCAACCCAGTTGTAGGCGTGGGCACTGGAGATGTTCCTGCTGCGTTTGAGCAGGCCTACCACGACACCGGCTCTACCCTCAAAGCCGAACACCGCCTGCGCACCCACAACCAGTACCTCACCATGGGCGTGGCCTTTGGCGTACTGGGCATCTTGTGGTTCTTGGTGGCGTTCATTTGGCCCGGGCGCATCCAAGGTGCATTCAAACGCCCGATTTACTTGGCGTTTTTCCTGGTGGCTGCGCTGTCCTTCTTCACCGAGGATACCCTGGAGACCCAGGCGGGCGCTACGTTCTACGCCTTCTTCCAGAGCTTCTTGTTGCTCGGGGTCTTTTGGCGCGATCAGCGCACAGACAGTCTGCGGTAAACAGGCACCCCTCCATCTTCGGTGCCCAAGAGGTACATCCCAGCGGGCAATCTTGACACATCCCAACGGCCTTGCCCTAAGTAAGGCACATCTATGCGTTGTCCGTCCAGGTGCATCCACATGGTGGCTTCAGGGTCGGCACTTTCCCAAGTGACCGTTGTCGTGGCGGGGTTGGGAAAGGGGAGGGGTACAATTGCTTCGAACTCAGGGGTGGCATCAAACAGGCCAATCAATTGCACGGTGCCGTCGTCGTCTCCACCAGAAACCAGAATGCCTCCAGAAGCCAGTTGACACGAAGCTTGGCGGAAGCGACCGGTGGTTTGAATGCCCGGATCGGCGTCCCAGTTGTCGGGGCCGAAGGTGTTGCGTTGGTTGGTGGCATAGGTGGTGGTTACCCCGTTGCCCGAAAGTTCGGTACCGCCGATGAGCAAGACGTCGTCCTCGGCTTGGCGCCAGTAGGCATCGCAGTAACTGGCGCCTTGGGCCAAGGGTTCGGTGATGGTCCAGGTACCTGAGCTGGGGTTGTAGACCTCGACCTCGGCTTGACCGGCAAACCAGTTGTTGGCGCCGTCAAACAGGCGACCTCCAACGGCCACCACGTTGCCGTCGGGGCGGACCACTGCGGCGAGGTTGTCGCGACCCGTACTCAACGGGTTGACTGCGGTCCACATGCCGGTGGAAGGGTCGTAGATCTCGCATTCGTTCATTTGGAAATCGAGCGAAGGGTTGAAGCCTCCGATGGCCATCACGCGACCATCCTGGAGCAAGACCAATGCGTGGCTGCTGCGGGCGAAGTTCAAGTCGCCGGTGGATGCGACTGACCAGTCCGAGGGGTCAATCAATTCGCAGGAGGACAGGTCGTCAGATCCATTGTAGCCACCGGTGACCAAGATGCGGCCGTCCTCCAGCACAATGCTACGGCAATTGCTGCGACCGTTGGCCAACGTAGGGCCAGCTTCCCACGCGCCAAACTCGGCGTTGTAGACTTCGGTGGAGGTGTGGTTGGTGAAGTCGCCGTCCCAGCCGCCAATGGCGATGGCTGAACCGCCGGCCGCAAGCAGGTTAAAGGAGTAGCGGTTGACGCTCATGGGGTCCACTGTGGCCCAGGTGTCGCCGTTGTAGACTTCGGCAGAGCTGGTGTAGCTTTCGCCGGTCCAGCCGCCGGCTGCGAGTACGGTGGCGTCGGGCAATTGGACCATTTGGTGGCCGCTGCGCGGGGTGGTGAGGTCATTCAGATCAGAGACTTGCGCGCCCAAGGCGGCAGTCATCAACAAGGCACATGCGAGTAAAAGGTGTTTCATGGTAGGCGGGTTTTCGCCACAAAATCTACACATTGCCCCCCGGATATGGCAGCCTACGACCTCCCCGAACCCAACTCATTTTGCGTGTTGCAGGATTTCAGCAATGGAATGCTGGTTTCACTTGATAAACCGCAAGGGTGGACTTCCTTCGATGTGGTCAACAAAGTGCGCTACACCTTGTCGCGCAGTTTGGGGGTCAAACGCATCAAAGTGGGCCATGCGGGCACCTTGGATCCGTTGGCCACGGGCTTGCTGGTGATCTGCACGGGCCGCATGACCAAGCAGATCATGCACCTTCAAGCGGCCGAAAAACGCTACACCGCCGTGGTGCACCTCGGCGAATACACCGCGACACTTGACCGGGAAGGCGAAGTCGAGAAAACCGGCCCCACCGACCACATCACCGAAGAAGCCATCCGTGAAGTGGCAGCGGGATTTGTGGGCGTGTACATGCAAGTACCGCCGGTGTTCAGCGCCAAAAAGGTGGACGGCAAGCGCGCGTACAAAGCGGCACGCAGCGGCCGTGACATTGAGATGCCACCGGTAGGCGTCACCATTGACAAATGCGACGTGGTGGCCATCGACGGGGTCAAAGTCACCCTCGACATCACCTGCGGCAAGGGCACCTACATCCGCAGTTTGGCCCGCGATTTTGGCGAGCGGCTGGGCACGGTGGCCACCTTGGACCACCTGCGCCGCACCCAATCGGGCGACTACAATTTGGCCGATGCGCTTAGCCTGGACGACTTCCTGAAGAAAGTCAGGGAGCTCCCACGGGAAGCGCCCGAATGATCTTGTTACCTTTGGAGCATGGGACGCTCCAAACGGAAGATCAACCTCAAGCAGCGGATGAAACGCAATCCGGAATGACGCGTCGAGCACGCCCGATCAATCCTGTGTTTCACACTTCAATTCCCAACCATGCCTTTTTACCACGAACTGGGGCGCATCCCGCACAAGCGCCACACTGTTTTCAAAAAGCCTGACGGCGGCCTTTACTACGAGCAACTCTTCGGCACAGAAGGGTTCCACGGCATGTCGTCGCTGTTGTACCACGTTCACCGCCCCACCATGATTCGCGAGGTGGCCGAACTGGCAGACCTCACGCCCCAAGCGGCGGTGAGCCACAACATTTCCCCCATGATGCTCAACGGCTTCCAGGCCAAGCCCACCCCGGACTTTCTGGACAGCCGCGTTTCGGTCCTGTTCAACAACGATGTGAACCTGCAAGTGGCCGCGCCACAGCAGTCCATGACCGATTACTTCTACAAAAACGCAGACGCCGATGAGGTGCTCTTCATCCATCAAGGCGAAGGCACCCTCTACACCATGCTCGGCAACTTGCCATTTGGCGAGGGTGACTACCTGGTGATTCCTCGCGGCATGATCTACCAGATCAGCTTCGAGACCGAGAACAACCGCCTGTTTGTGATCGAGTCCTACAGCCCGGTGCTCACGCCCAAGCGCTACCGCAATGGCTTTGGCCAACTCCTGGAGCATTCACCGTTCTGCGAGCGTGACTTGCGCCGTCCACAGGTGATTGACACCCACGACGAGAAGGGCGCGTTTGCCATCCGCATCAAAAAGCAACACCGCCTGCACGAGGTGGTGTATGCCAGCCACCCCTTTGACGTGGTGGGCTGGGACGGCTACAACTACCCGTACGCCTTTAGCATTCACGACTTTGAGCCCATCACCGGCCGCGTGCACCAGCCACCGCCCGTGCACCAGACCTTTGAGGCGCACAACTTTGTGATCTGCTCGTTCTGTCCGCGTTTGTATGACTACCACCCGGATTCAATCCCGGCGCCATACAACCACAGCAACATCGATTCCGATGAGGTGCTGTACTACGTGGACGGGGACTTCATGAGCCGCAACCACGTGGACAAGGGCTTCATCAGCCTGCACCCCGGCGGCATTCCCCACGGACCGCACCCCGGCGTCACCGAGCGCTCCATCGGCCAGACCGAGACCCTCGAGCTCGCCGTGATGGTGGATACCTTCCGCCCCCTTCAAGTCACCCAGGCCGCTGTAGACATGAGCGACCCGGATTACCTCACTTCCTGGTTGGAGGACTAATCGGACTTCCCTTCAACGACAATTTTTGGAATTATGGCTACAGACAATTCTTCCCTCCAACTCGATAAAGTGGTGCCTTCAGCAGATGACTTTTTGCCTTTGCTGGGTACCGATTACGTGGAACTTTACGTGGGCAACGCCAAGCAGGCGGCGCACTACTACCAATCGGCCTGGGGCTTCCAACCGCTGGCCTACGCCGGACTGGAGACCGGCATGACCGACCGCGTTTCTTACGTACTTCAACAAGACAAAATCCGCCTGGTACTCACCTCTCCGCTGCAGAGCGGGGGTGACGTGAACCGCCACATCGACGCGCACGGCGATGGCGTAAAGGTGGTGGCCCTGTGGGTGGATGACGCTACCAAATCATACGAGGAAACCACCAAGCGTGGCGCCGAGTCGTACATGGAACCCAAAACCATCGAAGATGAGCACGGCAAAGTGGTGCTCTCGGGCATCCACACCTACGGCGAGACCGTCCACATCTTTGTGGAGCGCGGCGCATACAACGGCACCTTCCTGCCGGGCTACCGCAAATGGGAGTCGGACTACAAGCCGTCTTCAGTGGGCCTCAAGTTCATCGACCACATGGTGGGCAACGTGGGCTGGAACGAGATGAACAAGTGGTGCGAGTTCTACGCCAAGGTCATGGGCTTTGCGCAGCTGATTTCGTTCGACGACAACGACATCTCTACCGAATACACCGCCCTGATGTCGAAGGTGATGAGCAACGGCAATGGCCGCATCAAGTTCCCGATCAACGAGCCGGCGGAAGGCCGCAAGAAATCGCAGATCGAGGAGTACATCGACTTCTACAACGGCGCCGGCGTGCAGCACATCGCGGTGGCCACCGACAACATCATCGAAACCGTGACCGAGCTCAAGGCGCGCGGCGTGGAATTCCTTTACGTGCCTGAGGCGTACTACGATACGGTACTTGACCGCGTAGGCGAGATCGACGAGGACCTCGAGCCCCTCAAGGAACTCGGCATCCTGATCGACCGCGACGACGAAGGCTACTTGTTGCAGCTCTTCACCAAACCGGTGTTGGATCGTCCGACAATGTTCTTCGAGATCATCCAGCGCAAGGGCGCACAGTCGTTCGGCAAGGGCAACTTCAAGGCCCTGTTCGAGGCGATTGAACGCGAGCAAGAAGCGCGCGGCACGCTTTAAACAAGACACACTTTCAAGGAAACCCGGTCATGCAAATGGCCGGGTTTTTTTGTGGTCTATCGGGTGGGGTGGACCAGCCATTGTGCTGGAGCGACCAACTACAAAGTGGTGGGTCTGAAGGGGAGAAAGACGGTTGAAGTAGGGGAGATTTGCAGGGCTGCACCACTGTAAAATGTGGGCCGGTGAAAGCCGGAGTTGGGGCGCGGGGCTGAGAAGCCGGACGTGCCCGCCGGATTGGCGAAGCTGCAAAGCTGCTGGTTCGGTTGCCCCTTGAGGCCTTTGGATCTCAGGGTTGGTGGTGGCGGCGGGCAACGGGGGGGGTACGGGGGGACCCGGGTGGGACGGTGGGCCCGGTCTTGAAGCGATCAAAAGGGCAAGTCTGCTAGAGCACTCACACCCCCTCCATCGCAAACAAATCAGCCTCCTCCAATCGACGTCGGCATCCCTCATCCAAATCCTCTTCATCGTGCACACGCATGAAGTGCACGCACTTGTCGTGCTTCTCGGACCACAACGTCTTGAACACGGGAAACTCTAGGATCTCCTCCCCAAAGTAGTAGTGGCTGTCCAGCCACCTTTTTTTGAGTCGGGTGACCAAAAACACGCGGTCGTTGGGGGCGTACCAGCTCACGGCTTTTTTGGTGAACTGTTCGCGAAGCTCAAAGTGCTGCTGCGCCCAGGCAAGAAACCCCAGGTAGTACGCACCCATCTCCTCATTGTGGTGGTGCAGAAACTCTTTCTGGGTCACCTTCTCGCAGAAGTGGGACTGGTTGTCGCGGGAAAACCGCTTTTCGCACTTGGGGCAGGTCCAGCTCATCGGGCAAACATCAGGCGCTGGCCGCGGACCTCTTCGTTGACGCCGTCGGCATCGCTGTAAACGCGTTGGCCGTTCACGTAGGTGGCCATCACTTTGTGCTGGAAGGTGGTGCCTTCAAACGGGCTCCAGCCGCATTTGTAGCGGATGTTGTCGGTGGCCACGGTCCAAGGGGAGTTGGGATCCACCAGTACCAGGTCGGCGTGGTAGCCTTCACGGATGTAGCCGCGGGTGGCAATGTCAAACAGATCGGCCACGGCGTGGCAGTACTTGTCCACCACTAGTTCCTTGGTGAAGACGCCTTGGTTGCAGAGTTCCAAAGCGGCCACCAGTGCGTGTTGCACGAGCGGGCCTCCAGATGGAGCTTTGAAGTAGGTGCCGGCCTTCTCCTCAATGGTGTGAGGCGCGTGGTCGGTGGCGAGCACGTCAATGCGTCCGTCGATCACCGCTTGGCGGATCTCGGCGCGGTCGGCAGCGGTTTTCACCGCGGGGTTCCACTTGATGCGGGTGCCGTGGGTGGCGTAGTCCGCGTCGCTGAACCAGAGGTGGTGCATGCACGCTTCGGATGTGATTTTCTTTTGGGTGCGGTGCACATCGTTGCGGAAGAGGTGGGTCTCCTTCGCGGTGGAAATGTGCAGGATGTGCAAACGGGTGCCGTGCTTCTCGGCCAGCTCCACCGCCATGGAAGAGGAGCGGTAGCACGCCTCTTCGCTGCGGATGATGGGGTGCTGGCCGATGGGCACCTCTTCGCCGTATTGGGCGCGGGCCGCTTCCATATTGGCGCGTACGGTAGGCTCGTCCTCACAGTGGGTGGCCACAAGGCATGGGGCTTCCTTGAAGATGCCTTCGAGTACGGCACGTTGGTCCACCAGCATATTTCCGGTTGAGGAGCCCATAAAGACCTTCACCCCACACACGTGTTTGGGGTCGGTTTTGAGCACCTCTTCAATGTTGTCGTTGGAGGCGCCCATGAAGAAGCTGTAGTTGGCCACACTGACCTCAGCAGCTCGGTCGTACTTCCATTGTAGCAGGTCTTGGGTGAGGGCCTGTGGTACGGTGTTGGGCATTTCCATGAAGGTGGTGATGCCCCCGGCTACCGCAGCGCGGCTTTCGGTAAACAGGTCGCCTTTGTGGGTCAGGCCCGGTTCGCGGAAGTGGACTTGGTCGTCGATGAGTCCGGGCAACAGGTATTTGCCACGGGCGTCAATCACCTCTGCGCCCTCGGCGTCAATGGTGCCGGCAGGTGCAATGCGGGCAATCTTCTCCCCTTCTACCAACACGTCCAACTCCTGGGAGGTCCCTTCGTTGATGACGGTGGCAGCGCGAAACAAAGTCTTCATGGTCAAGAGGTTTGTGCAGGGCGGATTTTCTTGAAGCGCATTTTCAGCACGCCCCAGAAGGCCTCCTTGAAAATCCCCATGCTCATTTTGGACTCGCCAAATTGCCGGTCAGTGAAGGTGATGGGCACCTCAACCAGTTTGAAGCCCAGGCGTTTGGCGGTGTATTTCATTTCGATTTGGAAGGCGTACCCGATGAAGCGGATGTCGTCTAGATCGATGGTTTGCAGCACTTTACGGCGGTAGCACTTGAAGCCCGCGGTGCAATCACGGATGCCGGTCCACAGAATCAGATTCACGTAGACCGAAGCAAAGAAGCTCATCAGCACGCGGTTCAGAGGCCAGTTGTCCACCTTGCCGCCCTTGGTGTAGCGCGAGCCCACGGCCAAATCGGCGCCTTGGTGCGCACAGGCTTCGTAAAGGGCAACGAGTTTGTCCACAGGGTGCGAGAAGTCGGCGTCCATCTCAAAGATGTACCCGTATTCGCGTCGCAATGCCCAGCGGAAACCGGCGATGTATGCGGTGCCCAATCCCAACTTGCCTTTGCGCTCGTGGATGTGCAGTTGCCCGGTGAACTCGGTCATCAGGCGCTTGACGATGTCGGCGGTTCCGTCCGGGGAGCCGTCGTCCACGATCAACACGTGAAAGTCCTTGGGCAGGGCGAATACCGTGCGGATCATCCGCTCGATGTTCTCCTTTTCGTTGTAAGTGGGTATGATGACCAGGCTGTCGCTCATCGAGGGCAAATATAGGGGGTAGCCCGCAGGGGTGAGGCCAGAAAGATTCCGCTGGGAAACCTTAGCCTTGTGCGCGGGCGGTTCGCCCTTGCAACACCAGCAATCGCAGCGTCAAGTAAGCCATCATGAGCAACCCACTAAACCCAACCGTAATACCCCAACTCGGATCGGTAATCGGTCCCGAAAACGAGGAGGTGATGTCGCCAAAAAGCTCGGCGGGGCGGCTGAAGAGGTCCCAGCTGTTCCAGCGCAGGATGCGGCCCAGGTAAATCCCAAAGCTGCAGGCTACAATCGAGGACAGCGCCAGCGCCCAACCCGCCCAAGTGTTCCAGTGCTTCTCCACCACGTCTTGCACGTACAGCAGAGAAATCAAGCCCATGATCAGCCCACTCCACGCAAAGCTGAGGATGAGCATCAGGTCCAACCAGATGAACTGTGTGGTGGCCTTGCGGAAATGCACCAAATCGGTCAGGATGTAGGGGGCGTTGGGCAAGAAGAGCAGCCAAAACGCGCCAATGGCCAGCAGGACCCACGTTTTGAGCGCGTGGTTGTGCTGGAGCCATTTGAGAATGACCGCCGCCGCCAAGGGCAATCCGGCCAAAAACATGTTCCACAGCAAAAAGCCGTAACGGAAGCTCCCGGTGACTTGAATGCGTACCAAGAGCAGGGCCACTGAGAAAAAAACACCCAGCAGCAGGATGATGTGCAGCGGGTTGAGGATGTGCCCCAACAGCCCGCTGCGCGAAGGGGATTGCATGTTAGCTTCCCGCCTCGTAGTTGATCACCTCCATGCCTTTGACGGTGTACTTGCCGTCGCTCAAGGCGTGGATGGCCGAGATCATTTCCTGGCCGTTGCAGCCGGCAGGATCAAAGGTCACCTCCACGAGGTTCACCGGGTTTTCGGCGTTGAATTCCAGGAGTTGCGATTCAGACACGCAGGCAATCTCGCCGAGGGCGGCGCGGATTTGACCGCCGCATCCGTCCACACAGTGGATGCCTTCGATTTGGACGTGGGCCACGGTTTTGGCCACATCGCCGGTCATGGACTTGGTCACAATGTCAACGGCTGCTTTGGGCTCAGAAGATCCGCCGCCACACGAGGCGAGGGTGAGGGCCGCAGCGGCCACGATCAGGAATGCGTATTTCATGGTGCGAAGCTTTGGGATAAAGGTAACAGGTTGACCGGGGTCATTGAAAGCCGGTGTGCCCGGTTTCCGGCTGTTTGTGGTGTTTTTTAACACGTCCGCGCCCCCCGAGCGGAAATTGCGACCTTTGGCCCAACCCAACACCCACATGGCCCAGATCGAAACCCTCAGCGAGTTCATCATTGAACGCCAAGCTGATTTCCCGTACGCATCTGGCGACCTGTCGCGCCTTTTGGCCGACATCGGCATCGCCGCCAAAATCGTCAACAAGGAGGTCAACCGCGCCGGCCTCGGCGACATCCTCGGGGCCCAAGGCTCCGAGAACATCCAGGGCGAACAGCAGCAAAAGCTGGACGTGATCGCCGACCAGGTCTTCATCAACGCCTTCCGCTCGGGCGGCATCGTATGCGGTATCGCCTCGGAAGAAAACGACGAATACGTCGACTTCAACCGCGACCTCAACCGCAAAGGCAAGTACGTGGTGGTGTTTGACCCATTGGACGGCTCCAGTAACATCGATGTCAACGTGTCCATCGGCACCATCTTCAGCGTGTTCCGCCGCACCTCTTCCATCGGCGACCGCAGTAACGTCAACGACTTCCTCCAACCCGGCGACAAGCAAGTGGCTGCGGGCTATGTGATTTACGGTTCCTCCACCATGCTGGTCTACTCTACCGGGCACGGGGTCAACGGCTTCACGCTTGAGCCTTCCATTGGGGAGTTTTGCCTGTCCCACCCGGACATGAAGATTCCCGAAACCGGGAAGATCTACTCGGTCAACGAGGGCCATTTGGCCTCCATGCCTGCCCCCGTGCGTGAATACATCAATTGGTGCAAAAAATCCGACAAGCGCACCGGGCGCCCCTACACCGCCCGCTATATCGGCTCGTTGGTTGCGGACTTCCACCGCAACCTGATCAAAGGCGGCATCTACCTGTACCCGCCCACCAAATCGGCGCCCAACGGCAAGCTGCGTTTGCTCTACGAAGGCGCACCGCTGGCCTATTTGGTCGAACAAGCCGGCGGCAAGGCTTCTGACGGTCACCGCCGCATCATGGACATTGTGCCCGAGGAGCTGCACCAGCGCGTGCCGCTCTACATCGGCTCGGCCAAGATGGTAGACCGGGTGGAATCGCTGATTGCCGAGGCGGCCACCGCGAACACCTAAGGCAGGGAACGGTTATTTTTGCCGTCCCTTCTATGACCCCTTCTGAACTCCGAGACCGGTACGCATTGCACCCCAAGACCCAGGGCTTGGTGGAGAGCTTGTCGCGCCCCAGTGCCAAAGTGCACTTGCAAGGCGCTATAGGTTCTTCGCGCGCGATGATTGCCGCGGGCGTGATTGCTCAGCACAAGGGCTGCTTCCTGTTTGTACTCGAAGACAAGGAAACTGCGGCCTATTTCATGAACGACCTCGACGGCGTGTTGGACGAGTCCAAGCCGTTGTTCTACCCGCGTTCGGCCCGTGTGCCTTACCAAGAAGAGCAAACCGAGAACGCCAACATTTCCATGCGCGCCGAGGTGCTCAACGAGGTCAACAAAGGGCGCGACATCACCGTCATTGTCTCCTTCCCCGAAGCCCTAGCCGAAAAGGTGGTCACCCGGCGCCAACTCAGCAAAAACACCCTCGACCTGAAAATCGGCGACACCTTTGACATGGAGTTCATCGACGAGGCCTTCCAGGGGTTTGGCTTTGAGAAGGTGGACTACGTGTTTGAGCCCGGCCAGTACAGCATGCGCGGCGGCATCGTGGACGTGTTCTCGTACAGTTTTGACCACCCCTACCGCATCGAGTTCTTTGGCGATGAGGTGGAAAGCATTCGCAAATTCGACCCGGTCAACCAGTTGAGTGTCAACCCCATGACCAAGGCCACCATTGTGCCGAACGTGGGCGAAAAACTCCTGCAAGAGAGCCGCGAGACCATCTTGGAATTCCTGCCAGGAGACACCGTGGTGTGGACCGTGGACACCAAAGGCTGCGCCGCCCACCTCGACAAGGAAGTGGAGCGTGCCCGCGGCCAGTTCGAAAAGCTCACCGGTGAGACCCGCCACCTGCCCCCTGAGGAGCTCTACACCACCGCCAAGGATTGGGACCGCTTGCTGCAGGACTTCCGCGTGGTGGAGTTTGGACGCGATCAGGCCTTTGTGGAGGGGGAGCGCATTGCCTTCAACATGCAACCCCAGCCGGCCTTTGCCAAGAACTTTGACCTGCTGGCCACCAACCTCAACACCAACGCCGGCGAGGGCTACACCAACGTGATCGCCTCCAACCAGCCCAAGCAAATCGAGCGGTTGTACAACATCTTTGAGGACAAGGAGCGCGACGTGCAGTTCACCCCCGTGGTCATCGAGCTCAGCGAGGGCTTTGTGGACCCGGACGAAAAACTGCTCTGCTACACCGACCACCAGATCTTCGAGCGCTACCACCGCTTCCGCCTCAAAGAAGGCTTCAAGCGCAACAAGGAAGCGCTCACGCTCAAGGAACTCTCCCTGCTCCAACCCGGCGACTACGTAGTACACATCGACCACGGCATCGGCGAGTTCAGCGGCCTGCAAAAGCTGGACGTCAACGGCAAGGAGCAGGAGGCCATCCGCCTCAAGTACAAGGACGGCGACATCCTGTATGTGAGCATCCACTCACTGCACCGCATCAGCAAGTACGTGGGCAAGGAGGGCACCGCCCCTAAGGTCAACAAGCTGGGCACCCAGGCGTGGAACAACCTCAAGAAAAAGACCAAGTCCAAGGTCAAGCAAGTGGCCTTTGACTTGCTCAAGCTCTACGCCAAGCGCAAGACCACCAAGGGCTTTGCCTATACCCCGGACACCTACCTGCAACACGAGTTGGAAGCGTCCTTCATCTACGAGGACACCCCCGACCAGGAAACCGCCACCGAGGCCATCAAAAAGGACATGGAGGCCGAATACCCCATGGATCGCCTGGTGTGTGGTGATGTGGGTTTTGGAAAAACAGAATTGGCCGTGCGCGCCGCTTTCAAGGCGGTGGCTGATGGCAAGCAAGTGGCGGTATTGGTGCCGACCACCATCCTCTCGTTGCAACACTACAAGAGCTTCAAGGCCCGCCTCGCGGAATTTCCGTGCCGGGTGGATTACTTGAACCGCTTCAAAACCGCCAAGCAAAAGACCGAGACCTTCAAGGATTTGGAGGTCGGCAAAATCGACATCCTGATCGGCACCCACGCCATTGTGGGCAAGCGCGTCAAGTTCAAGGACTTGGGCCTTTTGGTGATTGATGAGGAGCAGAAATTCGGGGTGGCTGTCAAGGACAAGCTCAAGACGCTCAAGGCCAACGTCGACACCCTCACCCTGACCGCAACCCCCATCCCGCGAACCCTGCAGTTTTCGATGATGGGTGCGCGCGACTTGAGCATCCTCAAGACCCCTCCGCCCAACCGCTACCCGGTACAAACCGAGATTACCCCGTTCAACGAGGAGACCATCCGCGATGCCATCGCCTACGAAATCAGCCGCGGCGGTCAGGCCTTCTTCGTCCACAACCGCGTGGGCAACATCAAGGAGGTGGCGGGCATGATCCAGCGCCTGGTGCCAGACGTACGCGTAGGCATTGGCCACGGTCAAATGGAAGGCGACAAGTTGGAGGAGGTCATGAGCAACTTCATCGACGGCACCTACGACGTGCTGGTGGCCACCACCATCATCGAGAGCGGAATCGATATTCCCAACGCCAACACCATCATCATCAACGAGGCCCAGAACTACGGCCTCAGCGATTTGCACCAGCTGCGCGGACGCGTGGGCCGCTCCAACAAAAAGGCTTTCTGCTACTTGTTGGCCCCGCCCTTGTACGCGTTGCCCTCGGATTCACGCAAGCGTCTGCAAGCCCTGGAGCAATTCAGCGACTTGGGCAGCGGCTTGAGCATTGCCACGCGCGACCTGGACATCCGCGGTGCGGGTAACCTGCTGGGCGGCGAGCAAAGCGGCTTCATGGCCGACATCGGGTTTGAGACCTACCAGAAAATCTTGGACGAGGCCATCCACGAACTCAAGCAAGAGCAGTTCAAAGACATGCTCGAAGAAGAGGAGCGTAACTCAGCCAACTTCGTACGCGAGACCAACCTGGAGACCGACTTCGAGATCCTCTTCCCCGACGATTACGTGTCTTCCATCACCGAGCGCATTGCCTTGTACCGCGAGCTCGATGGCATCGACAACCACCCTGATCTGGAGCGCTACCGCCAGCGCCTGCACGACCGTTTTGGCGATCTGCCGCGTCAGGTAGAGGACCTGCTGGCCACCAAGCAAATCCAGTGGATGGCCAAGGACATTGGCTTTGAAAAAGTGGTGCTCAAGGGCGGCAAGATGATCGGCTTCTTTGTGGGCGAGCAGACCTCGCCCTTCTACCAAAGCGCCAAATTCCAGCGCGTGCTGAGCTTCATCCAGCAACACCCGACCCTTGGACGCATGTACGAGAAAAACGAAACGCTCCGCATGAGCTTTGCCCAAGTGGAGCGCATCGAGGAGGCCGTGGCCATGCTGCAAAAGATCCAGCAGGCCGGAACCCCTGTGTCCTAGAACGTATAGCGGACCGAGAAGGCCCCGCCATCTGCCGCAAAACCGGTGTACCCCACCAGGTTCAATGCAGGCTTCCAATCGAGTGACACGTTGATGGGAATGGTCTTGATGTTGTATTCGATCCCCAAAACGCCATCGACCCCAACACCCACTTTTGTGCCGGTGGCTTCAGCGTCGAAATAAGGGCTGTTTTCGCTGTATGAGAAGATGCCAACATGTCCCCCGGCTCCATAATACCAGTTGAGCCCGGGCACATCCCACGCAGCGCCGTGCCACTCGGCCAAGCCAGTGATTTGCCAACCCGCGTACCGGGAATGCAGGATGCCTTCAATGGCCATGTTTTCGTCTACAAATTGTTTGTAGGTGATGCCGGAAAAGAAACCGCCACGAAAACCGATGGCGCGGTTGTAGTCTTGGCCAAAGGCCACTGTGGTGAGGCACACAAGTGCCAATGCTAACAAGCGAGATTTCATGTTGCAGGTTTTGAGTCGAACGGTTTATCGGATGGAAATCGTGCCCACATATCGGTTGGAACGGTCTCGGGCATAGACCATAAAAGTCGGTCCCCATAGCCATTGGCCGCATGACCCGGGACGGCACAAGCGCGCATCTCCAGTGGGAAAATCAAGGTGGGTTCGGGTCACAATTCCGTTGCGGTCGATGGTGGCCAGGGTCACTACGCAGTTGTCGGTGCTCAGTACTTTGGCCATAGCTCCCGAGCGCTCCTTGTTGAGGTTGAGTTTGTGGTCGTTGTACACGAAGTAGAGGTTTTCTTTGCCCGCGGCATAGCCCACCGAACCAAAGAAGTCATCCTCGGTAGTGCTGAGTTGGCGCTTGGGCACGCAGGCCACAAATTGGCGACGGCCCAGGTCGCCGTATTGAACCACCATCACGTCGCGCATGATCCAAGAATTGTTGCCTACGTTGGCGAGTTGTACGCCAAAGTCCACGGTGCCCGAGGGCATTTCGTCCACGCGGTCCCAGAATTCCAGGATGCCTACCACCTCTCCGGTGGGGCGTACCAGCACATCGCGCATCACAAAGTCGCGCAGCTCGGGGACGGGGCGTCCTTTGGAAATGTCCTTGCGGGCTTGTTCCTCTTGGCTCGGCTTCATGAAACGAAACAATTCATCGTGGCTCAGCGGATTGACCTCCACGTCCTGCACCGCGTCAAACACCGAGCAAAACACGGTGCCGGCCATGCGCCTATCTTCCTCGTATGAGAAGTGTCCGATGAGGGCCGCTCCGCCGTATTGGTGCTCAGTCAAACGGAACTCGTTGACCAATGCAGTCCCGAAATCGGGCTTGTGGTCCACGGCCACATCGCCGTTGCCGGTGATTTGCATGACGTGTGCGCGGTAGTACAGCTCGCCGTCTTTGCCCGAACCCGGGCGCTTGTCGTAGGCCAGGTAGCCCAAGAACACCTCGGCATCGCCGCTGACAAACACGTCCTGGAATTGGAAGAGTTCGTTGGTCAGGGGCAGGGTGAATTTGTTTTCCCACTTGGAGTTGAGCTCAGGGTCGTACACCTGCACGGCAAATTCCTTGTTCTCCTTGGGCTTGCCGGCACGGTCCGAAAAGACCATCAGCATGTCCGCATCTCGCGATACGTGTACGCGGAACTCCCCGGTTTCTTTGATCGAGGGGTAGTCGATGACCTCAATGTTGGTCTGTTCACGGATCTCGAGGGTTTGCGGGTCGAGTTCGTCGGCGTAGAGGTAGAGCTTCTTTTCACTGCGGTCGTTGTACTCGGTGAAGATGTACAGGCGCTCGCCAATGATGGCCGCATCTACATAGGTGCGCAGGCCTTGCTCGGCCTCAAGCTCGATGTTCACCGGATCGGCGGCATCGAGGTTGGCCGAGATGCGCTGGATGTAGCGGTTTTTACGCTCACGCTGGGTGAGGTAGTAGTGGTCACCGCCAAGGGTACCGATGAATTGCTTGAATTGTTCGCGGACTTCAAACGGGGAACTCCATTGGACGTCTTGGGCCGAAAGGCGGGGAAGGAAGGCCCCAATCAGGGCCGCGAGAAACAGGGTGCGCATGGGTCAGTGCTGGGTGTTGCGTTCTTCGAATTCGAGGTTGAATTTTTTCCCGAACGATTGCTGGGCATGGAAGAACGCTTCGTAGGTGGCCGTGCGCTGGGCGTGGATCTCGGCCTGGATGGCGTAGATCTGTTCCAAGTGCGCCAGGGTGTCTGCGGGGGCGCCCACTTCCAACAGGCGAATCATGTCGGGGTAGTCCTGGCTGCCCAGGGCTGCATAGGTGTTGAACAATTGTCGTGCCCCTTCTAGCAAGGTGGTGTCTTGTTGGAATGCGCCCAAGCTGTCCAGCAGGCGTTGGCTGCGTATGACCTCGCCTTTGACCAGTACCAACGCATCTTGCATGGTGGACGAGTCGCGGGTCAGCAGTAGAGTGTCGAGGCTTTCAACGGCTTGGATCAGCTGGAATTGCTGGTCCACAATGCGGTCGTTGTAGAGGGCGGCTTGTTCCGAACGGGATTGGCAAGCGGCCAAAAAGGCCACCAGGCCGAGGATAAACAGCAGTCGCGGGTTCATGTGAAGCATTTGCTCCAAAGATAAACGCCCCCCGCGCAGTACAAAATGGGGATCAGTTAGCCACCTCGCTCATGAAGCGGATGTGCATCAGGCGCAGTTCCTCCTCGCTGAAATCGCCCTCGAACTCTTGGTAGGTGCCCTCCAGGGTGGGGTCGTCGGTTTCCATGAAGTACTCCCAAATCTCGTCTTGCGAGTCGGGATCGAGCATGTCGTCGATGTAGTACTTGAGGTTGATGCGCGTGCCGGAGTTGACGATGGACTCGATTTCATCCAGGATGTCGTCCATGGTTTTGCCTTTGGCATCGGCAATGTCTTGGAGCGGCAGCTTGCGGTCGATGTTTTGGATGATGTGCACCTTCAGCCCGGACTTGTTGACCACCGATTTGACCAGCATGTCGGCTGGGCGCTCGATGTTGTTTTCTTGGATGTAGTCCGAAATCAAATCCACAAACGGCTGCCCGAATTTGACGGCCTTGCCCGCGCCCACCCCGGTGATGCGCTTGAGCTCATCGAGGGTGTTGGGGTATTGGAAGGCCATCTCCTCTAGCGAAGACTCTTGGAAGAGCACGTAAGGCGGCAAGTTCTTTTCCTTGGCCATGGACTTGCGCAGGTCCTTGAGCATGGCCAGCAGTTGCGCATCGGCAGCACCACCAGCGGCTTTGCCACTAACAACGACATCGCCCTGATCCACGTCGCTGAAGTCGCGCTCTTGGATGAGCATGAAGGACTGTGGTTGCTCGATGAAGGCCTCGCCTTCAGGGGTCAGTTTGAGGGTGCCGTAGGTCTCAATCTCCTTGCGGAGCAGACCGCGTACCACGCATTGGCGGCAGACGGCATTCCAGAACTTGAGGTCGTGGTCTTTGCCTTGCCCGTAGATGGGGTTTTGCGCCGCCCTGTACGCGGCAATCTCGCTGGAATCCTTGCCCACCAGCACATCGGCGATGAAGCGGATTTTGTGCATTTGGCGGAAGGCCTTGACCGCTTCCAGCAGCAGCTTGACTTGGTCCTTGCCTTCAAACTGCTCGCGTGGGTGGCGGGTGTTGTCGTCCATGTCGGCGCCTTCGCCGTTCACCTCGTCGTAATGCTCTCCAAAGTAGTGGAGGATGTACTTGCGGCGAGACATGCTTGTCTCAGCGTAGCCTACCACTTCTTGCAGCAGCTGCATGCCCACTTCTTGCTCGGCCAGCGGTTTGCCGTGGAGGAACTTCTCGAGCTTCTCCATGTCCTTGTAGCTGTAGAACGCGCAGCAATTGCCTTCGCCGCCGTCGCGTCCTGCGCGGCCGGTTTCCTGGTAGTAGCTCTCCAGGCTTTTGGGCATGTCGTGGTGGATCACAAAGCGCACATCGGGCTTGTCGATGCCCATACCAAAGGCGATGGTGGCCACAATCACGTCAATGTCTTGCATCAAAAAAGCGTCCTGTACTTTGCTGCGTTGGCCACTGTCCATACCGGCGTGGTAGGCGGCGGCTTGCAGGCCATTGACGCGCAGGGTCTCGGCCAGCTCCTCTACTTTCTTTCGTGAGAGGCAGTAGATGATGCCTGACTTGCCTTCGTGTTGGCGTACGTAGCCGATGATTTGTTTGACCACGTCCTTCTTGGGGCGCACCTCGTAGTAGAGGTTGGGGCGGTTGAATGAGGCCTTGTACACCTTGGCATCGGTCATGCCCAGGTTCTTTTGGATGTCGGCTTGGACTTTGGGGGTGGCGGTGGCCGTTAGGGCAATCACCGGGACGTCCGCAATTTCTTGGATGATGGTCTTCAGGCGGCGGTACTCGGGGCGGAAGTCGTGGCCCCACTCCGAGATGCAGTGCGCCTCGTCGATGGCCATGAATTGGATGCGTGCCTTGGACAAAAATTCAATGTTGTCCTGCTTGGTGAGCGACTCGGGTGCTACGTACAGCAACTTGCAGGTGCCCTCAAGCACGCATTGCTTCACGTGGTTGGCCTCCCCCTTGTTGAGCGAGGAGTTGAGGAAATGCGCCACATCGTTGTTCTCGGAAACCGCGCGCACCGCATCCACCTGGTTTTTCATCAGGGCGATCAGGGGAGACACCACAATGGCGGTGCCCTCCTGCATGAGTGCGGGCAGTTGGTAGCAGAGCGATTTGCCGCCACCGGTAGGCATGATTACAAACGTATCGCCCCCATCCAACACGTGTTGGATGATGGCCTCTTGATCTCCCTTAAACTGGTCGAAACCAAAGAATTTCTTCAACGCCTGAGCGGGCGTTAGGTCCACCGTTGTCATCAATTAATTCCTACTTTAGCACGTTTAAAATACTCAAAATCCGGCACTGCAAACGCGGTTTTCGGGAACAGTTTCAGCCCTCGATTTTTTGTGAATCCATCAGCTTCATCCATCCGCGAATCGGCGCTCCGAACCTTACGGCTCGAATCAGAGGCCATTGCCAACCTGACCACATTCATAGATGGTGCGTTTGAGCAAGCTGTTCAGCGGATTTTCAACGGCTCCGGCAGGGTGGTGGTCACGGGAATCGGAAAGAGCGCGAATATAGCGAACAAGATTGTCGCAACGCTCAATTCTACGGGCACTCCAGCCGTATTCATGCACGCCGCCGACGCCATCCATGGCGACTTGGGTAACGTGCAAAAGGAGGACATTGTTCTCTGCATCTCCAAAAGCGGCAACTCCCCTGAGATCAAGGTACTGGTACCGCTGGTCAAAAGCATGGGCAACCTGCTGGTGGGCATGGCCGGCAACTTGGAGGGCTACCTCGCCAAACACTCCGACCTGGTGCTCAACACCACCGTCGAAAAGGAAGCCTGCCCTAACAACCTCGCTCCTACCACCTCCACCGCGGCACAACTCGCCATGGGCGATGCGCTGGCGGTGGCCTTGATGGAAGTGCGCGGCTTCTCCTCCGACGACTTTGCCAAGTACCACCCAGGCGGTGCACTTGGCAAACGCCTGTTTGTGCGACTGGAGCACTTGCTGGACAACGAAACCACTCCCCAAGTCGGCCCGGACACCCCCATTCGCGAGGTGATCTTGGAAATCTCCGGCGGCCGCCAAGGTGCAGCCGCGGTGATTGACGGCAGCAATTTGTTGGGCATCATCACCGACGGCGACGTGCGCCGCATGATCGAAAACCACCAGGACTTCCTCACCCTGCGCGCCCGAGACATCATGGGTGGGGCCCCAAAAACCCTGGAGGCTGAGGAACTGGCTGTGCGCGCCTTTGAACTCATGGAGCGCAACAGCATCTCACAAGTGCTGGTCACCCGAGACGGCGCATACGTAGGCATCGTACATTTGCACGACATCCTCAAGGAAGGGATCTTCTAGCCCATGAGCGACCCCAACGACATGTCCTTTCTCGACCACCTGGAAGAGCTGCGGTTTCGCATTATCCGGTCGGTCATTGCCATTGCCATTGGCACGGTGGTGCTGTTCATTTGGAAGAGCCTGCTGCTGGACATCATCTTTGGTCCTACCAAAGGAGATTTCGTCACCTACCGCGCTTGGTGCGCGCTCTCGCATTGGATGGACCTCGGCGACCGCCTCTGCATTTTCGACGACCAATACACCCTGATTTCCACCAAGGCCATGGGCTCGTTTTTTGCCCACATGACCACTGCCATTGTGGGCGGGATTGTGGTGGCCTTCCCCTTTATTTTCTGGCAGTTCTGGTCCTTTATCAGACCGGGCCTGCGCATGCCAGAAATCAAGGCCACCCGCGGCATGATGGCGGCGGTTTCCTTGCTGTTTTTCTCTGGGGTGCTGTTCGGGTATTTTGTGCTGGCTCCGCTCAGCGTGCAGTTCCTGCTCAACTACAACTTTGGGGTAGAAAACATGCCGGACCTACGCTCCTACACCAAGCTGATCACCGCGCTGTGCTTGGCCACGGGCCTGATTTTCCAGCTTCCGGTGCTGGTGTACTTCCTAAGTAAAATCGGGTTGGTGACCCCCGAGCTGCTCAAGAAATACCGCCGTCACGCCTTGGTGGTGGTGTTGATCATTTCGGCCATCATCACCCCGCCGGACGTCACCTCGCAGTTGCTGGTGTCGTTCCCGGTGCTCATCCTGTATGAAGTGAGCGTCATCCTCTCGCGCCGCGTCAACCGCAAGCGGGAGGCAAACCTGGCGTCATGAAAATCCACGTAGCTTCTTTGTTGGACCACCTGCGTGATGTCACATTGCAGGTCAAAACCGATGCGTCGGGGCCTTTGGCAAACGGAGGCGCCGCTCGCTTCATGCGCAAGCCCACCGCCGACCGCTGGAACGCGGCCGAATGCCTGGAACACCTCAACCGCTGCGGGGATTTTTACTTGCCGCTGCTGGAGGAGGCCACCTCGCCCACCCATCAAACCGGTGGCCTGGAGTCGTACCGCACCGGGCTACTCGGCGGGCCATTTGCCAAGAGTATGAAGCTCAATGAGCAGGGCAGCGTGGGCCGCACCATGCGTTCACCCAAAGGCTGGAACCCCCAGGGCGAACCCGTCCGAGACAACGTGTTGTTGGAGTTTTTAGACCAGCAAGAGCGTTACCTCGGTGTGATTGAAGCCGCCCGCGAGGTAGACATCCGCACCCAACGCGTGCCGCTGAGCGTGTTCAAATCCATCAAGATTTCGGGGGGAGACATGTTGCAGGTACTGGTGTACCACAACCAGCGTCACATGGCGCAGGCCATGCGCGCCTCTAAGGGGCAGTGAAGACGGTGGGCGCTTTTTTGGCCCCGGCAAACCCCACCGCAAAGGCCAACAGCAGCAGCGCGCGGTTCATGTCAGAAAATATACTTCAATCCCAGGTTGTAGGTCTCGCCCAGCCCGGAATTGATGCCACGCCAAAAGTTGGTGTACAGCGCCTCGACCTGCAGCTTGTCGGTCAGCTGGTACTTGCCGCCCGCCCCGTAGGTGGAGTAGTTGGCCGAGCTGGTGATGGCATCGGTGTCTTCCGAAGGAGGCACGGGCGCCAGGTCCAAGCGGTAGCGGTTCACGTGTTGCCCCAGCACATACACGATGGTCTTGGGTGTGGGGAAGTAGCTGAAGATGAGGTTCATGGGGATGTCCAGCGCTTGCTTTTGTCCCTCGTAAATCGGGATGCGGAACAGCAGGTCGATCTCGGTAAAGGCCTGGAAGTCGCCAAAGCTCTTGTCGTAGTAGAAGCGGTTCCACCAAATCGGGCGGTTCCAGTCCAAGAAGTACAGCGGGTTGTCGCCGCCGGCACCCTCGAGGTTGGCGTTGAGCGGAATCCAGAAAATGGACTCGATCGAGAAATTCGGGACGCCTTCAAACGGGGCAATCTTCACCTTGGGTCCAATGGTGGTCACCCCAAAGCGGTGGTCCCCGTCGTTGGCAAAGGTGAACGCTTCGCCTACCCCAGCGAAGGTGGTGTCCTGCGTGCGTCCCGAAGCTTTGATGTTGATGTCCAAGCCCACGTTGATGCGGGCATTCTTGCTCACGCCTCGGGTAATCTGAATCCAGCTGCCGGCAAAGGTCTCACGGGTGCCAAAGAAGTTTTGCCCCATCCAATTGACCTGGGTTTGGGTGTAGATGGAATTGAAGATGGTCACATCGGTCTGGCCCTTTTTGAGCAACACCGAAGGAGTGTAGGCCTGCACGTTGCTCAGCTGATTCACCGGTTCGCCGGGAGCACCGGGCAAGGGAGGGGTGGCGTCTTGGCGGCCGTTGATGGTCCAGTCGTAGGTGTAGAAGGTGGTTTTGCTGGAGGCGTCCAACGGGGTGTCGCGGTAGCGGTTCACGTAGTCGAGCGGGTTAGCGTCAAAGTCCTTGGCGTACCAGCTAAAAATCTCACTGAGGCCCACCGGATTGCCCGGGCGAATGAACGCGGTGTCGTTCATGGCCGCTTTGGTGCGGGCGTCGAGGAAGGCTTCCAAGTTGTCTGGACGTACGGCCTGCGAAGCGAGTTTGGGACAGCCTTGTGCACCACACACCAGCGCAAAGTGGTAACGCGAATCCTTGCGAACACCCGCCAGCACTACGTGCTCGAGGGTGTTCAGGGACACCCTCATGCCACCCACTTCAAACCGCTTGCTGTCAAAGAACCCGCCAATGTCCTTGGGCGAACGCACCGGGTAGTTGTCGGCCAGCTGCTTGATCACCAGCAGGTTGTACAGGTTGATGTAGTACGCGATTTGGGTTTCCTGAGAAGCGCGGCCAAAATTGACGGTCTTGGCTTGGTCCACAAGCTGGTCAAGGCTACGCGAGTCTTGGCTAATCGCGCGGTAGTCCACACGCCCATCTCTTACGTGCGATCGCAAGAAGGCGTCAGCGTCGTTGAAGAAGGCGTCTTGCGCCGCGAGGGTGCCCACAGACAAACAGAGCAGGGCAGTGATCAGTGCTTTCATGGCAGAAGGATTACAGGCATGCAAGTAGGCCCGTGCGTTTCACGAAGTGTTCACAGGGCGGCCATGAAAGTATTGACATTGGACGGGGCCGGTTGTCAGACTTCGACGGATACCCAAGCAACGATGCCGGGCTTATTCGGCCTCGGCGCCTTGGCCGGCGTTCATCAAAAAGGCCTTGAGGAAGTCGCCGATGTCGCCGTTGAGTACCGCGTCGGTGTTGGAGGTTTCGTGGTTGGTGCGCAGGTCTTTGACCAGTTTATACGGCTGCAGCACGTACGAACGGATTTGCGATCCCCACTCGATTTTCTTTTTGCCGGCTTCGATTTCGGCGCGAGCTTCGTTTTTCTTGGCCAGTTCCATCTCGTACAACTGGCTCTTGAGCAGCTGCAGCGCTTTTTCCTTGTTGCCCAGCTGCGAGCGGGTTTCGGTGTTGTCGATGATGATGCCGGTGGGCTTGTGGCGCAGGCGAACGCCGGTTTCCACCTTGTTCACGTTCTGTCCACCTGCACCGCCCGAGCGGAAGGTCTCCCACGTAATATCGGAGGGGTTGACCTCGATTTCGATGGTGTCGTCCACCAGCGGGTACACGTACACTGAGACAAACGAGGTGTGGCGTCGCGCGCTGGAATCGTACGGTGAGATGCGCACCAAGCGGTGCACGCCGTTTTCGCCCTTGAGCATACCAAAGGCAAACTCGCCGCTGACCTCCATGGTCACTTGTTTGATGCCTGCCACATCGCCTTCCTGCAGGTCCAGCTCGTTGACTTTGAAGTTGTTCTTGTCGCAGTACATGCGGTACATGCGCATGAGCATCGAGGCCCAATCGCAGCTTTCTGTGCCGCCTGCGCCTGCGGTGATTTGCACCACAGCATCCAGGGCATCCTCTTCGGCTGAGAGCATGTTTTTGAACTCCAGTTCTTCGATTTGCTCAAGGGCAGTTGCGTAGGCCGCATCCACCTCGGCTTCCTCGGCCTCGCCTTCTTTGGCGAACTCAAACAAGACTTGCAAATCCCCCACGGCGGCTTCGGTTTGGGCGTAGCCTTCGGTCCACACTTTTTTGTTGCGGATTTGCTTCATGACCCGTTCGGCTTGCTTGGGGTCGTTCCAAAAGTCGGGGTCTTGGGTGTGCTTTTCGTCCTCTGCAATCTGGAGCAGCTTGCGCTCAATATCCAGGTAGCCTTTGAGTGCTTCGAGGCGCTCCACCACTCGATTCAGTCGGTCTTGTGTGATCACGAAACAAAAGTAAGCAAAGGGCGGCGCGGGCGATCAGCGTCGGGCAATCTGGGCGATGGTTTCCCACACCACATCCGGCTCGTATCCTTTGGAGATCAGGTAACGAGCGGTGTTGCCTTGGGCGGCCCGGCCTTGATCGGTTTGGCCCGAGAGCTTGCGCAGGGCGAGTTGGTGCAGCGTTTCGCGGTATTCTTCCTCGGGGATGGTGGCCAGGGCTTCTTGGATCAATGCGCTGCGAATGCCACGAAACTGAAGCTCGGCTTGGATCTTGCGTTTGCCCCAGCGCTTGATGCGAAACTTGCCGGACACAAAGGCGTGCGCAAACCGCGATTCGTCTACCACACCCATGGCTTCCATTTGGTCGAGCCAGTCGTTGATGGTGTCGTCGGAATACCCCCATGAGCGCAGCTTTCGGCGCGCTTCCTGCAGGCAGCGTTCCTGCAAATCGCACCAGCGACGCAGGCGCTCGAGGCCTTCTTCAGGGGGGTACTTGGGCTGCTTCATGCGGAGGGTAAGTTACCCAATCGGTGGGCCTGCGAGGTAACCTTAAGAACAACTTTCACGTTCACTGCGCGAAGCCGGTGTGCAATCACGGGATGTGTTTTAGCGGGGAAGTAAACTTCGGATAACCCGGAACCCCGCGGCAAACCGTGATAAAGCCACTACTTTTGCACTACCTGTTAGAACAACACTTATCATGAAAGAAGCATTGATTGCCCAATTTCGTGAGCTGCTCCAGACCGAAGACATCGCCACCACCAAAGCAGAGGTGCGCGCCCTTCGGAGTGCTTACAACGAGGAAACCCGCAAAGAACGCCAAGCCCAGTTTGACGCTTGGACGTCTGCAGAATCTGAAACAGAGGGAGACAGCCCTCAATTTGAATTCACCCCCAATCCCGTAGACCTGGATTTTGAGGAGTTGAACATTCAGTTCAAATCCCGCATGCAGGCCCACGATGAAAAGGTGAAGGCCGAGCAAAAAGCCCGGCTTGAAGTGAAGAAGAACCTGCTGGTGTCGATGAACGACCTCATCCAAAACGAGGAAAACATCGGAGCCGCCTTCGCCCGCTTCAACGAAATCAAAGACAAATGGAAGGAAGTGCCCAGCGTCCCCACCGACGCCGGCCGCGAATCGCAGGATGAATTCTACCGCCTGCAAGACGCCTTCTTTTACAATATCCGCATCTACAAAGCCCTCCAGGAAAACGACCTGCAGATCAACGAGCGCAAAAAGCAAGTGTTGATCGACAAGGCCAAGGAACTGGAAGCGGTCACCGACATCCGCCAGCTGGACCAGCTCGTGCGCGACTACCAGAAGGAGTGGATGGACGTGGGACCCTCACCCCGTGAGACCTACCAGGAAATGGGCGACACCTTCTTCGGACTCTGCCGCGATGCCATCACCCGCATCCGCGAGCACTACGACTCCATCCAAGCCGATCGCGAGGCCAACGTGACCGCCAAAGAAGTCCTGATCGAAAAGATGCGTCAGCTCAACGAGCTGGACATCACCAACCACTCTACCTGGACCAAAAAGACCCAATCGGTACTCGAGCTCCAGAAGGAATGGAAAACCGTAGGCCCCGCCCCACGTGAGGTCAACGAAGCCCTGTGGACCAAGTTCCGCGGTATGTGCGACGCTTTCTTCACCCGCAAGCAGGCCTACTACGACGGCCGCCGCGAGGAGCAAGAAACCAACAAAACCCGCAAGACCGAGTTGGTCGAGAAGGCCAAAGAGCTCCAGGAAAGCGACGATTGGCGCGGTACCACCGACGCCTTGATCGCCTTGCAAAAGGAGTGGAAAGCCGTGGGCCCCGCACCGCAACGCGACGAGCAAAAGCTCTGGCAAAAGTTCCGCGCGGCGTGCGACACCTTCTTCAACCGCAAAAAGGAGCACTTTGCCGGCCAAGAGACCGGGCAGGTGACCAACCTGGAAGAGAAGAAAAAGCTCATCGAGGAAATCAAGTCCACCGAGCTCACCGGCGATCGCAGCAAAGATGTGGCCGCGCTCAAAGACTTCTCGGCCCGCTTCAACGCGATTGGCTTTGTGCCCCGCAAGAACGTCAAGGAGATCTACGACGCGTACAACGCAGCGCTGGATGAGAAGTACAAGAAACTCAACTTGGATGCGGCTGAAAAGTCGATGATGAGCTACCGCCAGCGCATCGAAGGGCTCAAGGGCTCATCCAACGCCGGCAACGACCTGCGCCGCGAGCGCAACTTGCTGCGCGACAAGATCGACCGCCTGCGCAACACCATCCGCCAGTACGAGAACAACTTGGAGTTCTTCAAAGGCGACGGTGCCGCAGCCATGCGTAAGGACTACGAAAAGAAGATCCACAACGCCGAGCGCGAGATCAAAGAAATCCGAGAGAAATTAAAGCTGATTGACGCCTGAGACTGGTGAAGTCACCAGGTGTTCTTCCGGCTGGGAGTCGGCCTTGGGCAGCGTGAAGTAGAACTTCGCTCCTTGGCCCACTTCCCCTTCTGCGCGCACGGTTCCTCCGTGGCGCACCACCACGCGTTGTACGATGGCCAGGCCCACGCCCGTGCCGTCAAACTCGCTGTCTTGGTGCAGGCGCTGGAACACCCCAAAAATCTTGTCGACGTAGCGCATGTCAAAGCCCACGCCGGTATCTGACACGCAGTACTCCACCAAATCCTCGTGTTCGGAGCTGGTGAGGGTGATGTGGTTGGCGCCGTCTGCTTTGCTGTACTTGATGGCGTTGCCGATGAGGTTCTGCATCACCTGACGGATCATGGACAAATCGCCCATGCACGGGTGCAGGGTGCCCACCTCAAAATTGAGCTCGCGCTTCACATCCCGGCTGAGTTTGGTGATTTGCTCGTTGGCCAAATCGGTCATATTTAGCACCGAGAACTTCAGCTCCTTACGCCCCATGCGCGAGAAGTCGAGCAGGTCGTCGATCAGCTGGCTCATCTCGTTGGCACCGCTCACGATGTGGCCCATGTATTTTTCTTCGACCTCGGTGAGTTTGCCGCCAATCTCCTGCTCCAACACCTGCGAAAAGCCGGTGATGGCCCGCAGTGGCGCGCGCAAATCGTGGGATACCGAGTACGAGAAGCTTTCGAGTTCGCGGATGGCCGCCTCCATCTTCTGGGTGCGGTCGTCCACCATGTCCTCCAGGTTTTCGTTGAGTTGGCGCAGCTCGTTTTGCACGTTGTGACGTGCCAGCGAGGCCCCGATATTACCAGCAATGGATTGCAGACTGGAGAGCTCGTAGTCGTGGAAGTCTCGGGATTCCCCGAGGCAAACGGCCACTGTTCCGCTGAGGTTACCGTCCAACAGCAAGGGTGCAAAAATGAAGGAGCGCTCAGGCAGGTCTGCGCCTTCTGAGGTGCAAAGTTCTACACCATCCACTTGCACGAAATCTCCGTCGCGCAATTGCGCAATGCTTTCTTCGTCCACCCAAGTGGTCACTTGACCGGTGAAGCACGCCCTGTCTACTTGCACGCCTTCGGCTTGCCAGACGGATTTCAGCGTGAACGAGAATCTCCCCGCTTCGGATTCATCCAGCTCAAGGACTGCGGCCATTTCGCCTTCGAGCGATTGGGTCAGCAGGCGCAGGGTCTTTTCCATGGCGCTGGCCTCGTCTTCCACATTCAGCAGGGTGGTTGCTGAATCGGAGATGCCCTGTAAGATGGCCGATTGGCGCAGTACCTCTTGCTCTTTCTCCTTCAACACGGTGATGTCCGCAATGGAAATCAGCATGCGGTGCTCCCCGCTTTCCTGGAGGAATTTCACCTTCATCAGGGCGTAAATCGGCAAGTCGTTGGCGTCCTTGAACAGGGTCTCGCCTTCGTAGTAATGCGCTCCGCCCCACATGGCTTTGAACATGGGGGTGAACTGTTGGATCACTTGCTCACGGTTGCGTACAAAGCCTTCCACAAAGCGTTCTACGCTGCTGTAGCCAAAGAGCGAGAGGGCCTCCGGGTTCAGGTCGGTGAACTCAAGTTCTTCGGCCAGTTTGGTGAGGTAGTCGTCGCTGTGGAGCACGGTCACAAAGCGCTCCACGCCTTTGTCGCGCTGTTGCTGGAAGTAGCGGGCAATGCCGGTCACATTGGCCTCCACAATCGAAACCCCAATGTTGCGGAAAGTAGAGCGGTACTTGCGCTCGTTCATCGCCAGGCGCTCTTGGTAGCGGCGACGCTCAATGGAATAGATGATGGACTTCTCCAGCAGGTTGCTGTCGAATTCACCCTTCACCAAGTAATCCTGGGCACCGAGTTTTACGATGTCAAAGGCAATGTTTTTGTCACTCAAACCCGAGAGGATCACAATCGGGGTATGGCTCATGGCCGCTTGCAGGGTACTGAAGGACTCCTGCCCAAAGCTGTCGGGCAGAAACAGGTCCAAAAACACGATGTCGTAAGTCTTGGTCTCGCACAACTCCAACGCTTCGGCCATGTTGCCTGCATGGTCGAGGTGGATGAAGAAATCCCGGATTTGCCCCAAGACTTCATTGAAGATGATGTAGTCCTGAATGTTGTCCTCGACAATCAGAATGTTGCGCTTGGCGTACTGCATAGGTCAGAGCGGAAGCGTAAAGTGAATGCGCGTCCCAGTTTCGGTTTCAGTGTTCAGCCAGATGGTGCCTCCGTGTTTTTGCACGATGGCCTCGGCAATGGCAAGTCCGGCGCCTGTACCCGGGCCTGTGGAGCCTGCCTTTTTAAAGATATGAAAAACCTGTGCTTGGTAGGGCGGGTAGATGCCGGGGCCGTCGTCGGCCACCCAAAACTCGTGGTGGGTGTCGGTGGTTTGGTGGCCGATTTCCACACGCACCGGACCGTCGCCGGTGTGGCGGAACGCGTTTTCAACCAACTGTTGGAAGAGCGATGCGATGAGTAATCCTTGGCCTTGGACCTTGGGCAGGTCTGCCACTTCGAAGGTGGCGCCGCGGCGGTCAATCTCGCTGGTGTAGCTCTGTCGAAAATCGGACAACAACCCGCCTAGGTCAACCTCCAGGATTTCCTCGTTGTTGCGGCCCACGCGGCTGAAGTCCACCAAGGCGCGGATCATGTCCTGCAGCTTTTGGGCGTTGGTGAAGGCGTATTCCAGATACTGGGCGCCTTCTTCGGGCACCTGGTCGCCGTACTTTTCTCGGAAGAGCTTTTGGAACGACATGATCAGACGCGCCGGCTCTTGCAAGTCGTGCGATACCGAGTACACAAATTTCTCGAACGGATCTTTGGGGGCGTCGAGTTCGGGTGGGAGGGCCATCAGGCGCGTTCTTCTAGCAGTACTTCTTCGATTATTTTCGGGAGATCGGCGTAATCGGTCTTTTTGCTGATGCAGCGCTTGGCCCCTTCGGCAAAGGCCAGCTTGCGGGTGTAGTCGTCCACCGTACCCGAAACAAAGATCACGGGCATGGTCAGGCGCAAGGACTGCATCAATTTTACAAAATCAAACCCGTCCAAGTTGGGCATGCAAATGTCCAACAGGATCAAATCGATGCGTACACGGGTCAGGATAGAAATGGCTTCAGAAGTGCTTTGGGTAATCTGAATGTCATACCCGTGTTGCTCGAGCATCATTTTGGTGATGCTCAGGGTCACTACTTCGTCGTCGATCAGGAGGAGATTTGCGCTCATACCACTGCGTTTCGGTCGGCTCGCTTGCGTCACCCAAATCTAGTGGTCGTGTTGTGCGGCTGCATCAGCGGCAGTGGACGTTCGCGTGTAGGAATCCGCTGACAAATCAGTGGGCCTTCACCCGTACCACCACCCGGCCACGGGTGTCCCCAGCGAGGATGCGGTCAAACCAAGGGTCCAGGTCTTCCCAGTCCACTACTGTGCTCAACCCCAACAGGATAGGCAGTTTCCAGTCGGTGGCCAAGCGTCCCCAAACGTCCTCGCGCCAAGCACGCGGGGTTTCGGCCGAATCGATGCCCAACAGGTTTACCCCGTTGAGGATGAAAGGGAATACGGTGGTGTTCAACTCGGCGCTGGCCACCAGCCCGATGGAAGCCACGTTGCCGTTGCGCCCGCAGGACTTGAGCAGCGTGGCCAGGGTGTTGCCCCCTACATTGTCGATGGCGCCGGCCCACTCAGGGCGGGTGAGGGGTTTGCCAGAAGTGTCGTCGAAGGCTTCGCGTCCACGGATTTCAGTGGCGCCGATGCCCTTGAGAAATTCGGCGTGTTGTGGGCTGCCAGTACCAGCAATTACGCGGTAACCGGTCAAATGCAACAAGGCCACAGCCAAGGTGCCCACACCACCCGAAGCACCGGTAACCGCAATCGGCCCCATCTCGGGAGTTTGACCAAAGCGCTCCATCTTCCAGAGGGCCAGCCCCGCCGTGTAGCCCGCAGATCCCAGTACCATGGCTTCTTCTAAGCTCAACCCTTGCGGGAGCGGAACCACCCATTCGGCAGGTACGCGGATGTATTCGCTGAACGCGCCGTGGGTGTTCATGCCCAAATCATAGGAGGTGCAGATCACGTGGGTACCCGGAGCAAAGGTGCCGGTGGCGTCTTCCACTACCACACCGGATGCGTCGATGCCCGGCACGTGCGGGTACTTGCGGGTGACGCCGCGGTGGCCGCTGGCGCTGAGTCCGTCTTTGTAGTTGAGCCCGCTGTAATGCACCTGTATGCGCACAGGATGGTCTGGCAACGCAGCTGCGGGGCGGGTTTCAATCGAGCGGGTGGTGCCGTTTTCGGAGGCGTGCACCACCCAGGCGCGGTAATCGGTCATGCTTCGAGGCGTTCGGGGAAGATGGGAGAGAAGGTAAACCCTTTGTCCAGCATGATGTCGATGAAATGCGGCAGCACTTCCAACATCCGAGGCGCCGCCTTCACCGAATCGTGGAACACCACAATCGAACCCGGGCGGCTTTTGAGGCAGTTGTCCAGGCAGTCGGCCGGGGTGATAGAGGTGTCAAAATCGGCGCTGAGCACGTCCCACATGATGATGTGCGCGCGGTGCGAGATGGCCTCGGCTTCTTCCTTGCGGATGCGCCCATAGGGCGGTCGAAACAGGCCCGAAGGCACTTTACTGGCGCCTTTGAGGAAGTTGCGGTAGTACTTGACCCCACGGGTTTTCCATCCGTCTACATGGTCGAAGGTGTGGTTGCCCACGCTGTGCCCTTGGGCCAAAATATCGGCCAGGATTTCGGGGTGGCGTTCCACATTGGCACCTACACAAAAGAAGGTGGCTTTGACGCCTCTTTCGGCCAGGATGTCAAGCACTTGAGGCGTGACTTCGGGCACTGGACCGTCGTCAAAGGTCAAGAACAGTTCCTTTCCATTCGGGGGGATTTCCCAGACCAAATTGGGGGAAATCGACTTCAGCACGCGGGGGGTTCTTACCAAATACATCTGCGCCGCAAAAGTACGTCGTGCGGTGCGTACAACCGCGTATTTTGGTCCCATGCAAGCGTACTTTTTGACCCAATACGGACCGTCTGAAACCGCCTTCCAACTCCGCGAGGTGGAGCGCCCCAAACCCGGTGAGGGACACCTACTGATTCACACTGAGGCCTTTGGGCTCAATTTTGCCGAGGTCATGGCCCGCAAAGGCATGTACCCAGACTCGCCAGGATTGCCCTTCATTCCGGGCTACGATTTGGTGGGACGCGTGGTGGAAGTGGGCCCCGGCGTGGACCCCACTTGGATCGGCAAGCGCGTGGCCTCCATGGTGCGCTTTGGCAGCTACGCGGAGTACTGCGTGGCCTCCATGCACGGCGTGGCCGAAATCCCGGAGGACATGCCCGCGGGCGAGGCAGCAGCGTTGTGCGTGCAGTACGCCACGGCTTGGCATTGCGCCATCCAATGCCTGCACCTGATGCCGGGCCACAAAGTGCTGGTGCACGCAGCGGCTGGAGGTGTGGGTACAGCCTTGGTGCAGCTCTGCAAATGGAAAGGCTGCGAGGTCTACGGCACTGCCGGCAGCGACGAAAAATGCCAAATCGCCCTCGACAACGGCGCCGACCACATGGTCAACTACCGCAAAGAGGACTACTCCAAAGTGCTGCACGCCCAACTCGGGCGCGACAAATTGGACGCCACCTTCAACGCCGTGGCGGGCAAGACGTTCAAAAAAGACCTCAAGCTCCTGGGGGCTGGTGGGCGCTTGGTGCTGTTTGGCGCCGCCTCGCGCACCAACCGCAAACGCGGCAAATGGGGAACCATTCGCTTGCTGTCGGAGATGGGACTCATCATCCCGCTCACCTTCGTGGGTTCTTCCAAAGGGGTCATCGGGGTCAACATCCTGCGTATCGGCGATTACCGACCCCAGTTGCTGGCCGAAGCGTTGGACTCCCTGGTTAAGCTGTGTGAAGAAGGGGTGCTCAAGCCCCGTGTTGGTGCAGTGTATCCCGCATCGCAACTGGCCCAGGCGCACACCCACTTGGAGTCGCGTCGGTCTTCAGGCAAGATTATTCTGACCTGGGATTCTACGGCAACGTAACCGGTTTTTGATCTGGGTGTATGGGAGGCGCATGCCTGAGCTGAGGTGGCCTGCAGCCCGCAGTGAATGGCTATTTTTGCTGGGAAATTTCAAGCCCCTTGGCCATGGCCCACGACTACGATTTTCGCAGCATTGAACAAAAATGGCGCAAGCACTGGGACGCCAACGGCACCTACGCGGTGACCGAAGACGATTCCAAAGAGAAGTGCTACGTGCTGGACATGTTTCCCTACCCTTCGGGCGCAGGGCTGCACGTCGGCCACCCGCTGGGCTACATTGCCTCGGACATTTACGCGCGCTACCAGCGCCACCGCGGTAAAAATGTGCTGCATCCCATGGGCTACGACTCGTTTGGCTTGCCGGCTGAACAGTACGCCATTCAAACCGGGCAGCACCCGGCGGTGACCACTGCCAACAACCTCAAACGCTACCGCGAGCAGCTGGACAAACTGGGCTTCTGCTACGACTGGTCGCGCGAGGTGCGTACTTCCGATCCGGTCTACTACCGCTGGACTCAATGGATCTTCGCCCAGCTCTTTGATGCTTGGTACAACCAGGATTCCGACCGCGCCGAGCACATCGACACCCTGACTGCCAAGTTCAATGAAAACGGCACCTACAATGTCAACGCCGGCAACGACCCCGAATGGTGGAAAGACCTGGACCGCGCTGAATTTCCGCAGTTCTCCGAGCACTTTGCCGGTGAGTTCACCGCGGTGGATTGGCAAAGCTTCACCGAGCGTCAGCGCCAATTGGTGCTCATGCACTACCGCCTCACCTACCTGGCCGACAGTTGGGTGAACTGGTGCCCCGCCTTGGGCACCGTACTGGCCAACGATGAGGTCAAGGACGGTGTTTCGGAACGCGGCGGCCACCCGGTAGAGCAAAAACGCATGCGCCAATGGAGCATGCGCATCACCGCCTACGCCGAGCGCCTGCTCTCAGGCCTGGACACCATCGACTGGACCGATTCCATCAAGGAAGTCCAGCGCAACTGGATTGGCCGCAGCCAAGGGGCCAGCGTGTGGTTTGAATTGAAAGACCACAGCGGCAAAATCGAGGTGTTTACCACTCGCCCCGACACCATTTTTGGGGTGTCGTTCATGGTGCTGGCGCCCGAGCATCCGCTGGTGGCCGAGATCACAACGGCTGATCAAAAGGCTGCTGTAGAGGCCTACCAAACCGCCGCCAAAGCCAAGAGCGAGCGTGACCGCCAGTCCAACGTCAAAGACATTTCGGGCCAGTTCACCGGTGCCTACGCCGTGCACCCCTTCACCGGGGAGCCCGTACCCGTGTGGATTGCCGACTACGTGCTCGCCGGATACGGCACAGGAGCCGTCATGGCTGTTCCCGCCGGAGACCAGCGCGACTTCGATTTCGCCAAGCATTTTGACCTGCCCATCCCCGCGATTTTTGAAGGCGTAGACCTCAGCGAAGAAGCCCACGCCGACAAAGGCGCCGTCCTTGCCAATTCTGATTTCCTAAATGGCAAAACCGGGTACGACGCCATGGGCGTGTGCATCGATGCCATGGAAGAGCAGGGCTTTGGCCTGCGCAAAATCAATTACCGCCTGCGCGACGCGGTCTTCAGCCGCCAGCGCTACTGGGGCGAGCCCTTCCCAGTGTACTACAAGGACGAATTGCCACAGCTTTTGGATGAGCTTGTAACCCTGCCACCGGTAGATGCCTACTTGCCCACCGAAGACGGCGAACCACCACTGGCCCGTGCCAAAAACGAGGACTGGAACGTGTTCAAAGGCGACCGGATGGAAACCAACACCATGCCCGGTTGGGCCGGCTCCAGCTGGTACTTTCTGCGCTACATGGATCCCCACAACACCAAGGCGTTCTGCGACCGCTCCAAAAGCGACTACTGGGGCCAGGTGGACCTCTACATCGGGGGATCAGAGCATGCCACTGGGCACTTGCTGTACTCGCGTTTCTGGACCAAGTTCCTCTACGACATGGGCTACATCGGCTTTGACGAGCCGTTCAAGAAAATGATCAACCAGGGCATGATCCTGGGTCGATCGAGCTTTGTCTACCGCATCAAAGACTCCAACCGCTTTGTCACCTTCGAAAAGCGCAAGGAATACCAGACCCAGCGTCTGCACGTAGACATCTCTTTGGTAGAGAATGACACCCTGAACGTGGAAGGCTTCAAAGCCTGGCGCCCTGAGTACGCGGACGCCGAGTTTGAGCTCAACGACGAGGGCAAATACACCTGCGGCCACGAAGTGGAGAAAATGTCCAAGAGCAAGTACAACGTGCAAACCCCCGATGAGCTCGTGGAGCGTTTTGGGGCCGACACCCTGCGTTGCTACGAAATGTTCCTGGGCCCGCTCGAACAAGCCAAGCCGTGGGACACCCAAGGCATCAACGGCGTACACAACTTCCTGCGCAAGCTGTGGCGACTGTTCAACGAAGGCACCGAAGTACGCGTGTCCAACGCCGACCCTTCTAAAGACTCACTCAAGTCGCTGCACAAGACCATCAAGAAAATCACCGAAGACCTCGAGCGCGGCTCGTGGAACACCGTGGTGTCTGCGCTGATGATCTGCGTCAACGAACTCACCGATCAAGGCTGTCACCACCGCGGCATCTTGGAACCGTTGACCGTCTTGCTCGCGCCCTACGCGCCGCACTTGGCCGAAGAGCTCTGGAGCCGACTGGGCCACAGCGGATCGGTCAACGACGCCACCTGGCCGGCGTTTGACGAGAAGCACCTGAAGGAAGACGAGGTCAACTACCCCGTCCAGTTCAACGGCAAGGTGAAGTTCCAACTGAAAGTGGACGCCTCACTCAATCCCAAACAGGTCGAGGAGCTGCTGCTCGCCAACGAAAACACGGCGCAATTCCTGGATGGAAAAGCGCCGCGTAAGATCATCGTCGTCCCAGGACGAATCATCAATGTCGTAGTCTAACGGTTGACTGACGAGGCCTTGTACACCGCTTTTTCTCGGCTGCGTACCTCGGCGTCGCGGTCAAAGGCAATCACGCGGAATTCCACGCGGCGGTTGCGTTCGTGTTCCAGTTCGCCGCAGGCCACGCCGTCTGCACAGCGGTTCATGAGGTAGAGCTCGCCGTACCCACGTGCGGTCAACCGCTCTGCTGGCACGCCGTTTGCCACCAACCAGGCCACCGCGGCTTCAGCCCGGCGTTGGCTCAACTCCAGGTTGTAGGCGTCGGTAGAGCGGGCATCGGTGTGTGCCTGCAGTTGGCATTCCATCGAGGGGTACTCAAGCATCAAATCCCGCAGTTTTTTGAGTTCCGGCAAGTCGGATGCGCGCAGGGAGGCTTCCCCGCGGTCAAAGTACACGTGGTAGAGCTCCACTTGCATGCCGGTGGTAATGGCCTGTGGGCGGGTGAGCAGGGCTTGGAGGTCCACTGCGTTCTGGAGTGCAATCACCACCGAATGGCAGTCTTCCTGGACCTCTCCCAAGGTCACGCGGGTGTTCATCAGGTTGAACCCTGAGGCGCCGGCTTGGATGATGTAGGCCAAGTTGGCCTGTACCGGCTGGTAAAAGTGGCCTTGGGCGTCGGTGGCGGTGTCGTAAATGGTGCCGGTTTCGCGGTTCTCGATGCGCACAGTGGCGCCCGGCACCGGAGTGCCTTCGGGGCCGGTGACAATACCGCAAATGGTGGCGTCGCTGCTCACAGCAGTGCTTTTCGGAGACAGGCCAAAGTTGACTTTGTGCGCTGTACCTACGGGTAGGTGATCGGCCACCACTTGTTCGGTGTTGGGTTGGCCGTTGGCCACGGCAAACTCGGGGTGTTTGGCTTGCAGGGTGAAGGTGCCTGATGACGGGAGTTGCACCTCGAACAGGCCTTGTTCGTCGCTGTAAAACACTTCGGTGGTGCCGTCTTGGCCGGTCACCTCAATGCGCGCCATGGGCAGGCCCTCACCGGTCTCGGTGTTAGACACCAAGCCTTCAACCCGGGTGAACACATCAAAGTTGGCGTGGAACAGGTTGTCGTTGCCGCCTGTACGGTCCGAGCAGAAGTATCCCCGTTGTCCGTCGTCGGTGAGCACCAATCCAAAGTCATCGCTGGCCCCGTTGAGCGGGTGTCCGGCATTGGTGGGGTTGGTCCAACCGTCTTCATAGCGTCGTGCGCGGTAAATGTCCAGTCCACCGTACCCCAGTCGGAAATCCGAGGAGAAGTACAGGGCACCATCGGGTTGGATGACGGGAAAGACCTCTTCGCCGGGGGTATTGATATCAGGGCCGAGGTTGACTGGTTCGGTCCAGCTGCCTTCGGGGGTACGCTCGGAGCACCAGAGGTCCATGCCTCCGTGGCCGTTCGGGTAGTCTGCGGCAAACACCAGTCGGTCGCCACTGGGGGAGATGGCCGGGTGAGCCATGCTGTAATCGGTGTCGTGGAAGGCAAACGGCTGGGGTGCCGACCACTCGCCGGTGGCCGTCTTGTGGTATTGCACCACTTGCAAATTGCTGATGTGTCCGGAGTGGCGTTTGCCAGTGTTGGGCACCGAGGTGGTGACCAGCAACTCTTCGCGGCCCGGGTAGTAGGCTGCGGGTCCCTCGTGCAGAGGGGTGGCCACGTCTTTGGCAAACGGGAACACGTCGTCTGCAATGCCTGCGGTGTCGGGTACTGCGGCAAACAGGTCGGTAAAGCGGGCTTGGGTCCACGGGTCGCGTTGACCTTCGCGGGACATTGCGCCAGGACGGTTGCTCACAAATACCAACGTATCGCCCATCAGCATGGGGCTGAAGTCCAGCGAGGTGGAATTGAAGTTGACCTCGGATACCGCGCAACCTGCTGGCGGGCGTTGCCCGCTTGCGAGTTGGGTGCAGAACTCGGCCATGGCCGAGGCGTGGGTCGAGGCGTGGGTGTCGGTGGTGGTCACCGCGTAGTTCAGCAAAGCCTCGCTGGCACGTTGATACTTGCCATTGGCCATCAGAAGTTGGGCGTATTGGCGGTGCGCCTCCGGGGTGTCTGCTTCGCGAACGGCTCGAGAGAACCAGTGTTCGGCTTGGACCACATCGCCGGTTTTCCAGTAGGCCGTGGCCAGGTTCAAGGCTGCGCCTTCGGCCTCTCCGCGCTTGAGGAATTGCTCATAGTAGCGGATGGCTTCCGGGTAGTGGTGTGCCGCGAACGCGGCTTCAGCTTTTTCGAGTTGGGCGCTGGCCGAGAGGGTCAACAGCAGCCCGAGGGTGAAGATCAATGCACGCATGGCTGAACGGGATTAAAAGAAGCGGGGGTGCAGGTACCCGTCCTTCTCGCGTTTGAGGTCAAATCCAATGAATACTTCGTGCGAGCCCAGGTTGTTGCTGAGCGCACTGGTGGTCAGGTCAAAGGCGTAGCCAAAGGCCCATTGTTCGGCAAACTGGTACTGCGCCAGGATGTGGAACGAGTCGTTGTGGCGGTAGCCCACCCCGGCCAGCAGGGTCTCGCGGAAAATCAGAGTGGCTTGCACGTCCAATTGCCACGGGGCGTTTTCCAAGTAGCGGAACATCGTTGCCCCCCGCAGTTGCAACATGGGCGACAAGCGGTAAATGCCCCCCGCCATGGCGTACATGTGACGCTGAGCCGCAAACTGACTGTCGTCGTTTTCCAACAAGGTGGGCACGGCTGCACCCAGGTAGAACTGGTCGCTTTGGTAGTACAGTCCGGCGCCAAAATTGGGCACTGCGGTTTGTGTCATGCCGGCCGGCAGCGTCTCGTCACCGGGATTTTCTGGGTTGAGTGCGCCCCAGTCAGTCTGTTGACGGGCCAGTTGGCCGTTCATCCCAAAGGAGAGTACCCCCGAGGACAAGCTCAGTTTATAAGCCAGGTTGGCCCGGGCCATAACGGTCCGGCTGACGCCAATTTGGTCGTGCATCAGGGTGAGCCCTGCGCCCATGTGTCCATGCACAATGGGACTGTGCAACGACATGCTTTGGGTTTGCGGCGCCCCTTCGAGCCCCACCCATTGGCGGCGGTAGAACATGCGGGCGCTTAGTGCATCCTTGCTTCCGGCGTAGGCCGGGTTGATCACCAACTGGTCCCAGGAGAATTGGGTGTATCCGGGCTCTTGTTGGGCCCAGAGCGGTGCGGCGGCCATCAGGCAGCCCACCAACAGAAGTCCTAAAATCCGAGTATTCATGAGGATGGATTAGCGTTTGATGATGAGGTAGCCTTGGGCCAGTTTACCGCCGGTAGCGGTGTCTTTCAAGCTGTAGAAATAGGTGCCGTCGGGCAGCGGTTTGCCGTTCCAGGTGCCGTTCCAATCGCCTTGGTACGGCGCGGCGGCAAAGACCTGCGAGCCCCAGCGGTTGAACACAGTCAGCTCGTGGTTGGGGAAACGTTCCAGCCCTTCTATGGCAAAGAAGTCATTGACCAAATCGCCGTTGGGCGTGATCACATCGTGGATCACCAGTTGGGGCAGAATCTCCAGGCGTACCTCGGCGGTATCGCACAGGGTTGGACATTCCTCCAAGCACAACTCGTAGGTGAAGGTCATGGGCCCTTGGTAGGTGGCGTTGGCCGAGTACAGGATGGTCTGGTCGCCCTGCACTTCGGCGGTGCCCTCCGCGGGTGGATTGATCACGCTGATCAACGTGCCGAGGTCTTCCCACAGGTCGTTGTCCAGCACTTCGATGTCCAGCTCGTCGCCTTGTTTGAGCTCCACGGCATCGAGGTTGGCCTCGGGTTGGTCTGGAGACAGCACAAGCAGTGAGTCGGTGGCGTACACCCCGCAGCCCTCGTTGTAGAGCGCCCAAGTGATCCAGTGGCTGGTGCCTTGCTCCACGCCGGCCACCACAGTGACTGCGGCGTCGGGTTCGGCAATGACCAGTGCGGAGCTTGTGGTGGACCATTGACCGGAGTATTGGTCGGCGTTCCAGCTCTCAATCAGCACTTCGCTGCCTTCGCAGATCACTTGGTCCTCGCCGGCGACGGCTTGCACATTGGGGATGGCTTGCACCTCCACCGTGGTGGGGATGCTGGTGGCCGACCAACACGCACCGTCAAACACACTCAGGGTGTATGCGCCGCTTTGTTCGGCTTGGGCATCTGGGGTGCTGTAGGTGGGGTTGGTGGTGGTCACCACCGTGCCGTCGGCCAGGGTCCAGGCGTATTCGGTGCCCAGGGTGCCGGCTTCCAGCAGCAGGGACTCGCCTTCGCAAATGGGTGATTCTGCCGACAAGGATGGCGCCTCAGGTTGGGCCAACACGTTGATGTATACACTGGCTTCTTCCGATGCGCAGCCGTTCACCCACACCTGCAGGCTGTAGGTGCCTTGGTTGGCCGTGCCCAAAGAGGCGATGGCCGGCGGGTTCTGGGTGCTTGAGGTATAGCCGTTGGGCCCGGTCCACAAGTAGTCATCGGCGTCGGCCGAGGTGGTGAACGACAGCGCGCTACCTGCACAGGCAATGGCCGTTGAAGGCGTCAGCTCAGGGGTTTCGGGTTGGGTGTTGACCGTGACATTGATCACCTCGCTTACGGGCGTGTCACACAGGCCGGCGTCTACCCACACGGTGTAGGCGCCGCTTTGGCCGGGTTGCATGTCGCCCAAGGTGAGCGAGGGTGAGGTGCTGGTGACCTCGCCGTCCGGGGTGTTCCAGTGGTACACCGATCCCGGTCCGTAGTTGGAGGTTTCGAGCACCAGGTCTTCGCCCACACACAGGTTGGCGTTGCCCAGCACACCAGGAGTTCCGGGAGCATCGCTAACGGTCACGTTGAACGATTCGATCAACGAAGTACAGCCGTTGGCATCGGTGACAAACAACGAGTACACCCCGCTGTCGTCCGCATCGGCATTGGCAATGACCGCTACAGAGTCTTGCGACACATACGCGGGTCCGCTCCAGTTGAAGTCAAACGGTCCGGTACCGTTCACCGAACTGGCCTGCAGCTCCACATTGCTGCCCTGAGGCAAACAGTTGGCGGTCACGTCGTACACGTTGACCTCCGGGATGCCGGTGATTTCCAGGTCAAACTCGATGGCGTTGTCCGAGGCGCAATCCCCGATTTCGACCCACGCGATGTACGCGCCGGTGAGCGAAGGATCCACATCGTTGAAGGTGATCTCATGGCTGTTGATGCCGAGCTCGCCATCGGGTCCACTCCAGTGGTACACCACGCCCGCACCTTCGTAGGTGGGGATGGTCAAAGTGATGTTTTCGCCGCTACACGCTTGGCTCGGACCGGAAATGACCGGAGTCACCAGTGCGTCGTTCACCACATCAATGGTGGCGCAGAACTCAGTGGCATACGTATTCATGATGGTGCCCGGATCCAGCTGGTTTCCAGTACGTTCGTAACCCAAGCTGTTGACCGGGGTGCCCAGCACGTCGGCGTCGGCCTCGGAGGTGCTGGTCCATTCGGTGGTCATGCAGGTTTCCAGTTGGGTGCACGCCGGGTAAGATTCATCCACTTGCACGCCCACGAGGAACTGGCACGCAGACCCCTCCGGCAAACGGCTCAGGGACCAGGTCAGCTGGCCAAACGCCAGGGTGGGTCCCGAGGAGACCAAGGTAGGGCATTCACTCAAGAACGAGCCTTCCACATAGCTCAAGCCCAACGGCAGGTCCAGCACAAACTCCAGGTCAAAAGCCGGGTAGCTGCTCAGGTCTGTGTGGTCCACGGTGACGGTAATGAAACTCTGCTCACCGGGGAAAAGCTGGGTGTCGTTGAGCGCGGATTCGGTGGTCAACAGGGGTTCGTTGATCTGCAGGGCTTCGGTGGAGGTTAGGGTCTGCATCACATCGCCGTCGCCGTTTTCAAAATCGAACGACGCGGTGCTTTCCAGTGAGGCGCCGTTGATCACCTCCGGCGAGTTCAGCACGCGGGCGGTGTAGAGGAAGGAGATTTGATCCAGAAAGGTGTTGTCGTCGTTGTTGTTGGAGATGTTGCCAAAGTCCACCACCATCTTGCGGTTTTGGGCCACAGGTCCTTCTGCCAGGCTGCCGCCGTGGGTGAATGTCACCGCGTCGGCCAAGTTGGCCACCGGAACCGATGAGGTGAAAATGTTGTCATCTACCCCGAGTGAATCCAGGGTCTCAAACGAGAGGCCATGATCCAGCAGGTCGGTCAGGGCGCATTCGGTGCTTACCGCTTCGGGCAGGGTAACGGTGTAGCGGTACTGGGCTTTTTCGCCTACGGTGGCTTCGGTGCCTCCGGAGTACCCAGCAACGGTATTCACCAATGTTTTTTGAACCACAGGTACGCCCAGGTTGCCTGTGGCTTCGGCGTAAATCGGGTCGTACCGCTCGGTGGCGTCGGGCGAGGCCGCCCAGTCGATGGTGGCTTGCTTTTGGAAGTCGTCCCCAGCCTTCACGTATTGGGCCGATTTGACCCAACAGCGGTAGTCTACGTAAGCCACATCCAAGGTGTTGGCTGTGTTGTCGCGCTCCAGGAAGTCGATCAGCAGGCCACTGCTAAACAGGTCCCCACTGTACGGGCAAGGGATGTCGCCCGGGTGGGTCACGTCAATCAGGTTGCACGTGCCAAACTGGGTGGTGGCGATCGAGTCAAACACAATCACGTTGTAAGCATCGGCCGAACCTTGGTTTTTCAAGGTGATGCGGAAGCGCACTTCGTCCCGGCCGTCGATGCCGTAAACTTCCCCGTCGTAAGGAGTGTCCAGGCTCTCGAAGGTGGCTTGTGGGTTGTCGGTTTGGTAGGCGCCATGCCAAGCTTCAATCTCAGCGGAGCCCACATCCACGCTGCGTATAATCTGGCTGTATGCGTTGTCCGCCCCAGAGTTGCTGGTGTAAATCCGAGCAATCGCCGAATGGGCCAACCCGAGTGCGAAAGGCACATCGCTGACCTCCACGCTCACCCGCGCTGAAATGAACGCTGAGGTGCCCGAGGTGGGCATGCTCACGTCGCCGTAGTCCAACAGCAATGCGTTGCGTGCGTTGTCGGCGGTGATGGTGGGCACCATGCCTTCGGTGTCCATGCTTCCGGACATAATTTGATCGCCGTACACCAATGAGACGTCTTCCGCGTCGTGCACGGGCACGGGCAAAATGAGTTCAAACTTCACCCCACTCACGTCCTGCGAAGGGATCTCGAGGGTGATTTGGTAGTCGACCATTTCACCGGGCACGTAGGCCTCCCCGTTCAAGGGCAAGTCAGCCACGTCAAACTGGGCGTTGACGTCTTCTACGGTGATGGTGGCGCTTTTTCCGGTGGTGCAATCGGCCGCACCATTCATGATGTCAAAGGTGCCGCTGGCCGAGATGGTAAACGTATCGCGCGCGAGCACGGGCGAACCGTCGGCGCGTGTTTCTTGAAGAGTAACGGGCAGGAAGATGGTACCGGTACCACAAGAAGGGATGTCGCCTGCAGAATCGGTGAGTTCTAGGTGGATTTGGGTGGTGTTGCCCACCATGGTGACCGTCTCCCCAGCAATGCCGTTGCTGTCCATGGCAGCTCCGCCGTCGTAGGTGACCCCATCGGGCAAGAAGAAGGTCAATTCCAAATCGGTGATGCCGTCCAGGTGTTGGCTGGCGGCATAAATGAAGGTCAGCATTAAGGAGTTCCCCGGGAACATGTTCAACTCATTGTCCCCCAACTCCAGCAAAAAGTGCTTACCGGTGACTTGCATGTCCAGTTCCAGCGGCTCCATATCGGTGGCCTCAATGCTTACCGCGCTTGCTTGGTCGACATCGTCACACGAACCGGGGTCCATCACATCATCGATGTAGGTCGAGTACGTGACAAACACGTCATCGTTGTCGTCGGTGCCCACCAAAGTGTTGCAAGTCAAGGTCACGTTTCCACCGGTGGTGCCCACAACAGGCTCGGCAATCAACGCGCATCCGGGTGTGATGTCCACCAAACCGTTGTACACCAAACTGTCGGGCAGTTCGATGTCTACTTGGAGGTCATTCATCCACAGGTCCATGGCCACATCCACGGTCACGTTGTGCTCGGCGGTCCAACAACTGCCTGCGCACACGTTTCCGGGCGAAGCACCTGCTGTGGCCTTGTAGGCAATGGGTTCAATCCAAAGCGAGACTGCGTCGCCCACCGTTGGGGCGCTTTCACCGGAAGGGTCGTTGCCAAAGCGGAAAACGGGGATGGCGATGATTTCCACTGGCACATTGACCACTGCCGCACTGTTGAGCAGCGAGCAAAAGCCCACGTCCAGGGTCAACTCATCGGGCAGGACCGTACCCACCGGGAGGTTGATGTTGTAGTACTTGTAGCCCAACGGTGCGGCAAAGTTGCGCAGGTCCGGGTAGGCTTGTGGGATGTTCGGGTCGGCCTTGGTGGGCTCTGTCACAGCGCCGTGGTAGCTGATGCCGGAAATCTCCTCGCCAAACAATATGCCGTCGGTTACGCTGGCCAACTCGGGCGGGATCAATACACGGATGTACGGCTGGAACCCCACCTGGTCGGTATTGGAGAACACCGCGTTCATGCAGGCCTCCTGGTTCATCAGGGTCTGTTCGGGCCCCGTGAGCACAAGGGAAGGCGTCTGCCCCCAAAGGGTCAGGGACAGCAGGGTCAGAGCGCTAGATATTCCTAGTGTTTTCATGCTTCAATGCGGTTGAATAGCAAACTACAAATATGCTCGGGTGTTCGCGCTATTTCCGTGGGGCCTTTCCTCAACTCCGCTTGGGAATTGGGGACAGTTTGTGTAGGAAAAAGACGGGGTGCGTCGGGGTTTTCCTACATGCAGTAGGGGTTTACGGTGGGAGCGGGGGTGTGGAAGAGATTTCCGACCAACGGTACGAAAATCAAGATGGCGAGCTCATTCGGTCGGATGAGCGGGAATGGTCCGGGCTGTTTTCACGAAAAGACCGTTCGCAGCGAGATGTTTACCTTGAAGGCCCTGAACACGTACTATGAAACCTCTACTTGCCTTTGTAGCCTCATTGCTGTGGATGCAAACCATGGCCCAAGAGGGCTTTGGTGATTTGCAACAGTTCACCCCGCGCTTTGATGATCCCAAAAAACTGCACGTGTCCGATTTGGACGCCAACGGATACGGGGATATTGTCTTTTACGGCAGGGCCTTTGGCGGTGCCGAATGGGCCACGCAATGGCTGCTTCAAACAGGCCCTGAGTTTGGAAGT
>CAXPZW010000012.1:0-288921 GCA_964221845.1 Luminiphilus sp.
ATGTACAACACTTCTACGGTAAAGTTGCCGGTGCCCGAAGCGCTGTTGTAAAGCGAGAGGTCAGAAGCGGTAAAGGCCGCCACTTGGCCGTCGGCTGCAGAAGCGGGGTTGCAAATGGCCGTTACGCCCGGCAGCCAGGTGGCCACAGGTTCGTTGATGGTCATGGCAAACTGCTCGCTGGCCAGGGTGGTGCCGGTGATGGTGATGGAGTTGTCGCCGTTGAGGGTCGCGCCCAAGCCCGATACGGTGTCGTACAGCACGCCGCCAATGAAGAAGCTGAGCGTGTCGGTACAAGTTGGGCAGGTAGAACCGCCGCAGTCGATCCACTGTTCGTCGCCGTCTTGGACGTTGTTCAGGCAGTTGCCGTCGGTGGCACACGGAGGACAATCAGGACCGCCACAGTCGATGCCGATTTCGTCGCCGTTGAGCAACATATCGGTACACGTGGGGCAGGCCGGACACGAGGGTCCGCCGCAATCTGCAAGTTCTGGGTTGGGAGAGATGCCTGTGGGATCGGCCCCGTCTTCGAGGCCGTTGGGCAGTCCGTCGCCGCAGAGTTCACCGCAGCTGATGCCGGTAGAACCGCCGCAATCCACACCGGTTTCGTCGCCGTCCTGGATGCCGTTGTTGGAAGGATCGCACTCGCCGCATTCGCCGCCGCAATCCACCCAGGTCTCACCCAAGTCGGGGTCCCAAAGGCCGTTGGTACAAGGGTCGCAGAGCGGGCAAGGGCCGCCGCAGTCGACGCCTTCTTCACCGTTATTCAATTCGCCGTCATAGCAGTTCTCGGGAATCTCGTTGTCGGGATTCAAACAGCCGGTGATGGCGAACGAGAGGCAGAACAGGGCCAAGAAGCCCAGAACATAGTGGGATGTCTTCATACAAAACAGATGTTGCATCACAAAGATGGAGAAATTCCATTTACAAGAACGCCCACTTTGTTCAAAGGGTTGCAGGACTTGTTGTGCTAACTTGCCCTGTTCCATGATGGCCTTGAACGTTCAACCGCGCTGGGAAGCACTTCCCCTTCCGGATTCCACCACCACCGATCACCTTTCAGAAGTGCTCGGAGTGCCTACGTGGATCGCTCAATTGTTGGCCCAGAGAGGGGTGACCACGTTTGACCAGGCCCGCACGTTTTTCCGCCCAGACCTTGCGCAGTTGCTGGATCCATTTCTCATGCAGGACATGGACTTGGCTGTTTCGCGCTTGCGCCGAGCGGTGCTGGACGGCGAGCACATCCGTGTTTACGGCGACTACGATGTGGACGGCACCACCTCGGTGGCCCTGATGACCACCTTCTTGGAAAGCCTCGATGCCAACGTGGACTTCTACATTCCGGATCGGTATGCTGAAGGGTACGGGGTCAGTGCCCAAGGCATTCAAGATGCTGCAGAAAGCGGTGTTGGACTGCTGATCACGCTGGATTGCGGCGTACGCGCTACCGAACGCATTGCCGAAGCGCGCGCCGCAGGGATTGACGTCATCGTGTGCGATCACCACAAACCAGGAGACGTATTGCCCGAGGCGGTAGCTGTGCTGGACCCCAACCGCGCCGACTGCCCCTACCCGTGCAAGGCCTTGAGTGGCTGCGGAGTCGGGTTCAAACTCATAGAGGCATACACCCGCCGCACTGGGGGTGATCCCACCACGCTTGAGCCCTATTTGGACTTGGTGGCCGTGAGTATTGCCGCGGATATAGTGCCCATCACCGGCGAGAACCGGGTGCTCATGTACTACGGACTCAAACAAATCATGGAAGCGCCGCGCCCGGGCATCCGCCGTTTGTTTGCGGTGGCCGGCCACAAATCGCGGGAAAAGACCGTTTCGGACATCGTATTTACCGTGGCGCCGCGCATCAATGCTGCAGGGCGCATGTCCTCTGCCCGAGCAGCCGTGGAAATCCTGCGCAGCGAAGAAGCCGACAAAACCGGCGAACTGCTCGAGCGCATCGAAGCCTGGAACAAAGACCGCCGCGCGCACGACCGCGGCGTGTTTGAAGCCGCCTGGACCACGGTCCAAGCCGACCCTTTCTATGCCGACGCTTGGAGCACCGTAGTCTGGGGTGAGGATTGGCACAAAGGCGTGGTGGGCATTGCCGCCTCGCGCCTGATCGAGCACCGCTACCGTCCCACATTGGTACTTACGCGTCAAGGAGAAGAATACACAGGATCCGCCCGCTCGATTGAAGGGTTGGACATCCACGAGGTGCTCAAAGCGTGCAGCCACTTGCTCAGCCGCTACGGCGGGCACGCCATGGCCGCCGGCGCCACCTTGCCTGCTGAGAACATCGAGGCCTTCCGTGAGGCGTTTGATGTGGAAGTTCGTCGCCACCTCACTGAAGCCGATTTGGTGCCGCGTATTCCCATTGCCCTGGACCTGGACTTGGCCGACGTTGACGGCAAATCTTGGAACGTGCTCAAGCAAATGGGTCCGTTTGGCCCGGGGAACATGGAGCCGATCTTCCGAGCCGGACCCTTGTTGGACGCCGGAGGCAGCCGCGCCATCGGCAGCGACAAAACGCATTTGCGCGTGCAGGTCTGCAGCATGGACGGCACCGGACCGCTGCTGGAAGGCGTGGGCTTTGGCCTGGCCGAAAAAGGAAAGCGATTGCTAGAAGGAGAACCGTTTTACCTGGCCTTCACCCTGCAGGAAAACGAATGGCAAGGGCGTCGCCGCTTGCAGATGATGGTCAAGGATGTGGTCTACGTCTCGGACGTGACTTCGTGAACGTAAATCTCGCGCTGGGGGAACGGCACCTTGATCTGGTGCTTGCTGAATTCCTTTTCGATCACCGTGCGGATGTCACTTTTGAAGTTCTCGATGTACCAACTGCGTTGGGCCCAAAACACAAGGTCAAATTCCAAGGCACTTTCACCAAAGCGTTCAAAACGGGCAATGACAGGCTCGTTGGTGAGCACAGCGGGGTGGCTGCGAGCCGCACGTTCCAGTACATTTTTGACCACGTCGGTGTCTGAACCGTAGGCCACTCCTACACGAATGTGGAAGCGGGAAATCTTGCTGCCGTGGCTCCAGTTGCTCACGTTGCTTTTGGTCAGGGTGGAGTTGGGGATGATCACGTAGTTTCCGTCGAGGGTGACCACTTTGGTAGTGCGCAGGTCGATTTGGGTCACGCGCACGCTTTGGCCTTCAAGCTCAATGATGTCACCCACTTTGATGCTGGAGTCAAACAGGATCAAAAACCCCGAAACAAAGTCATCGAACAAGTGCTGCACCCCCAGTGCGATGGCAATCAAGAACGCCGCGGCCGAGGTCAGCAGAATGCCGATGTCCATGCCAATGTTGTCCAGCGCCAGCACAAACCACAGCGTGTAGAGCACGTACTTGACGAGCTTCATCAAGGTGTAGCGGCGGGACTCGTCCAGGATCTTGGCCTTGCCCTTGCTGGAGCGCTTGAGCAGCATGTTGGTGAACCAAATGATCACTTGGAACACGCCAAACAGCAGCACAATGATCAACAGGTTGGTCCAGCTGAAGTCGAGGTTCTCAAACAGCTTGGAGGCGTTTTCCTCCTCTTGGGCGGCTTCGGTGAAGGGGATTTGGAGCAGGCGCAGCATGGGGTCAATGCACGATCACGGTTTCACTTTGAGCCGCCAATGTCATTTTAGCGCGGTTGAGCACCATGATCTTGCTCAAAATTAGCTGTTGCGCCTCAGGTTCCATCCCGGGCACGTCGAGCTCTTTTTCAGTTTCTTTCAACCGCAGCTCAATCAGCCGCAGTTTGAACTTGTACACGCTGGATTTGACCGCGTGTTCCAGCAATTCGATTTCGCGCTCGGTGTAGATTTTGTGGCGCACGCTCCAGTTTTCGCTCAGGGTAAACTGGTCGGCCACGATGCTGGCGGTGAGTGAACTGAGTTCGGGATCTGGGTGGGTGAAGAAATGGTGCTCAGGGGGGAGTGCGTCTTCTTCCAAAAACCCGGTGTATTCGGCGGCGATTTGGCGGAAGCGTGCATCGTTGAATTCCAAGTCGTCGTCTTCGAGCTCGCCCAGCAGATACTCGGCCACGCACACTTCGATGGGGTCGGGTTTTTCGGGCGGTTTTTGGCCGCGCTTGACTTTGACCTCGGGTTGGTCGGCGGGCGGAAGCTTCATGACGTAGTGCCCGTAGGTGAGCAGCAAGCGAATCAGGTCGCGCTCCTGGTGCTGCACGTCGAGTTTTTGCTCTTCAACCTCTTTGGGTTTCTCCAGCGGGATCTCCACGCCGGCCAGCTCTGTTTTGTGCTCGCGTTTGAAGTTCGCGCGCAGCACCTTGTTGAGCTCCAACATGAGCGTGCGCTCGGTGATGCCCACCAAGCGACTGCACTCTTGGATATACACCTCGCGGCGCGAGGCATTGGGGATGATGGCAATGCTCTTGACCAACTCGCCGATCATTTCAGCGCGGCGGATGGGGTCGTCGCCGGCCTCGCCGAGCAGCATGCGGGTCTTGAACTTCATGAAGTCCTCCGCGCTGTCCTTCAGGAAGGCGTGCAATTCGGTCGTTGGGGTCTTGCTTGCGAACGAGTCGGGGTCCTCCCCGTCGGGGAAGAGCACCACGCGTACATTCATTTCAGCGGCTAAGATGAGGTCGATGCCGCGGAAGCTGGCACGGATTCCTGCAGCGTCACCGTCAAAGAGGATGGTGACGTTCTTGGTGTAGCGCTTGATGAGGCGGATCTGGTCCTCGGTGAGCGCGGTTCCGGCGCTGGCCACCACGTTGTCCACCCCGTTTTGCACCATGGAAATCACATCGGTGTAGCCCTCTACGATGTAGCAGAGGTCCTCCTTGAGCACGGGTCCCTTGGCCAAGTGCATGCCGTACAGCACCTTGCTCTTGTGGTAGAGCTCGCTTTCTGGGGAGTTGTAGTACTTGGCGACTTTCTTGTCTGAGCGCAGGGTGCGTCCGCCAAAGGCGATGGGCTTGCCGCTCAAGCTGTGGATGGGGAACATCACCCTTCCTCGGAAGAAGTCGTAGTTGCGCTCGCCCTTTTGTTTGGTGAGTCCACTTTTGACCAGGTATTCGAGCGAGTAGCCCTTTTCGATGGCCGCGTCGGTGAAGGCCGTCCAGTCCTCCAGGCAAAAGCCCAAGTCAAACTTGCGGATGATTTCGTCGCGGAAGCCGCGTTCGCGCAAGTAGCTCAGGCCGATGGTTTGGCCTTGGGGGTTGTTCCACAGCACATCCGAGAAGTATCCGCTGGCGTAGTTGACCACCACCCCCAGGTTTTCGCGTTCGCTGGCGGCTTGTTGCTGCTCTTCGCTCGGCTTGGTCTCCTCGATTTCGATGTTGTACTTGTCGCCCAGCCATTTGAGGGCCTCCACGTACGACATGCGCTCGTGTTCCATGAGGAAGGTGACCACGTTGCCGCCCTTGCCGCTAGAAAAATCCTTGAAAATTCCCTTGTGCGGCACCACATAGAATGACGGTGTTTTCTCGCTTGAAAACGGGCTCAATGCACGGTAGGTCGTGCCCGATTTTTTGAGCTGCAAAAACTCGCCCACCACCTCTTCGATGATGGCCTCGGCGTAAATGCGGTCTATGGTGTCCTTGGGAATCACGGGAAAACAAAGATAGCCACCATTTCCCCAAAAAGGGAAGGCCCGCTTCCAGTTGGAAACGGGCCTTGACAGATGGACGTTTTTGGAGGGAGGAGCACCCTCCGCACGTGGTCGGTACCGGCACTTAGACAGCGATTGCTTCGCATCACATCCGCTGCCCGGATCGCCTGCCGTTACCGAACCACCTGCGGAACGGGGTGCTACTTGATGGTAAACGTCACAGGAATCTTCATGTAAATGGCGCGGGGCTTGCCCATTTGCATGGCAGGCATGAGTTTGGGGAGCTTTTCTACGGCCTCCTTGGCCGCCTTGCCAAAGCCGGGAGTAGAACAACGCTCGATTTCGGCGTTGACCACATTGCCTTTTTCATCCACCACAAACAGGATGGTGGCGTTGCCGGACATCTGGGCTTCGAGTTCCATGCGAGGGTAGTCCGCGAGTTCTTGCACCAATTGCTTCATGCGCAGGTGGGTGCATTGGAGTTCGTAGAGGCGGTCTTCGTTTTCGCAGTCCGCGTAACGGGCGCTGCGCTGCACCCTCATGGCTGATGCTGGAGCCAGGGAAATAGCGGCCTCTTCTTCGCGGCCTTCGTCGCCCCAATCACCGGTATCAAACGGGTCCACTTCAAACACCAGCGGCTCGTTGGCCACAGGGTTGGGGTCGGGCAGGTTTTTGACAATGTTGACCGTGGTCAGCAGGTTGGTCTGCGGCACTTTGGGCTGCACCGGTGGGGCGGGCATGGGTGAAATGGGCGCGGGGTCGATCAAGAGCTCGCCCGGGGCCAAATCGGCCAAGTTGGTGCGGTACCCGTATTCAGGGGTGGTCCAGGTGAAGGCGGCCAATGCAAAGGCCAAGGCGGCCATCAAGCCGGTTTGGAAGAAAACCGCGCGGCGCTTTTCGAGGGGTGTTTTTGTTAAGGACATGGAGTACAGTTTTCGGATTCCCCCTGTCCAAAACAAGCACCGTGCCAGTCGTTAAGAACTTGTTAATCTCGCGCCGAAAAAAGCACGGGTCTATCAGGCATCCAGCAGCTTGAAACCGCGGCCGTGCACGTTGATGATCTCTACGGACTCGTCGCCTTTGAGGTGCTTGCGCAGCTTGGCGATGTACACGTCCATGGAGCGTCCGTTGAAATAATTGTCGTCGCCCCAGATGGCGTTGAGGGCGTATTGACGCTCCATCAAACTGTTTTTGTGCTTGCACAGCAGGTACAGCAACTCGTTTTCCTTGGTCGTGAGTTTGGTCTCGCCCCCGTCCAAGGTGAGCTTCTGCTTGTTGTAATCGAAGTGGAACTTGCCGATGTCAAACTCCTGCACCTCGTCCCCGGGATCGGGCAGTGCGGCAGAGCGCTTGAGGATGGCTTGTACGCGTACCAAGAGCTCGTCCATGCTGAAAGGCTTGGTCATGTAGTCGTCAGCGCCCACTTTGAAGCCTTTGAGGGTGTCCTCCTTCATGCTCTTGGCCGTGAGGAAGAGCAGCGGCACATGCTTGTTGTTCTTGCGGATTTCCTCGGCCAAGCTGAAGCCGTCCATCACCGGCATCATCACATCGAGGATGATGAAGTCAAACGACTGGCGACGGAATTGCTTGAGGCCTTCACCGCCGTCTTTGGCGTGGGTGGTTTCGTAGCCTTTGGCATTGAGGTATTCGCTGAGGAGAGAGCCGAGGTTGGGATCGTCCTCGCAGAGCAGGATTCTAATGTTCCGCTTCATGGCGTGCAGGAATGAAGATGGTAAACGTGCTGCCTTTGTTGAGCTCGCTTCGTACGAAGATCGTTCCCTCGTGCTTCTCAACAATGGTCTTAACATAGCTTAACCCCAGACCAAAGCCCTTGACATCGTGCAAGTTGCCGGTAGGCACACGGTAAAGCTTGTCGAAGATCTTTTGTTGGTTCTCCTTGCTGATGCCGATGCCGTTGTCCTGGATGGAAAGCTGGATGCCGCCCTCGCGGTCCTCGGTAAAAATGCTGACCACCGGCGAGCGGTTGGAGTACTTCAGAGCGTTGTCAATCAGGTTGTACACTACGTTGGTGAGGTGCACCTTGTCGCCCTCCACCACCGGGTTGACCGCAGACAAATCCTGCTTGATGGTTCCGCCCTTTTTGTTGACCTGGATGGCGATGTTGTGGATGACTCCTTTGACCAGGTCGTGCATGTTGAGCTGCTCGATTTTGAGTTCCATGTCGCCCTTGTCCAAGATGGCGGAGCGGAGTACGTTCTCCACCAGCACGGCCAAGCGCTTGTTTTCGTCTTTGATCATGCCCACGAAATTCTTGCGGGCCGATTCGCTCTTGCTCATGTCCGGATCGCCCAGCGCTTCGCAGGCCAGGGAAATGGTGGAGATGGGCGTTTTGAGCTCGTGGGTCATGTTGTTGATGAAGTCGTTCTTGATCTCCGAGAGCTGCTTTTGGCGGAAAATGGTGGAGATGGTGAACAAGAACGCGAAGATGATTCCCAGCATGAGCACCCCGGAAATGGCCAGCATCACCCACATGGTTTTGATCACGTAGCGCTGCTGGTGGGGGAAGTACACCTTGAGGAAGTGCACCTCGCTCAGTCCGTCCGAAAACAACTGACGCGAGAATCCATCTGCGACAAGCGTCTCTTGCATGTCCCGCATGTCGTCGGGAATGATGCGTGCCTGGTTGGAGCGGTTGAACACCCCATAGGCAAACTCGGCCTTGATGCCGTGGTTGAGCATTTCGGCGTGCAGGGCTGAGTCCAGCACGTCGGGGTCCACGCGGTCACCGATGTCCACCAGTACCTCCAGGGACACTACGCCGCCGAGCAAGTCTTCCAACAAGCCGCTTTGGCGCAAGATTTCTTGGTCGGTGGGATCGGTCTCGGTCATGAGCCCGCTGGTGTCGGAAGGGAAGAGGATGAAGTCCTCCGGGGTTTCCACCACGGTGACCGTCAGCAACGAGTCGATCTCCCCAGAACCCGTGTAGAAGTATGGCAAGTCCGAATCCGAAAGCACCCCTGATCCCGGATTTTCGGCCAGCGGGTCGGAGAGTTCCAGGTATTCCACCACTTCTTCCAAGGCGTGGGTCACGTTCTCGCCAAACTCCTGCTTGCGCAGGGCAATGGCTTCGCGAATCCAAAAGACCTGCACGGCAATCAGCCCGAGGAAGGCCAGGGAGATCACCCAAATGAGCACACGTATGAAGCGAAATTTCAAGGTTGGGAGTACGGTGGGTACGGGGTCAAATATAGGCAATGCTTTCGGAGGTGTTATCGCGCTGAAACCCGCGCCAAATAAGGGATTTCCTAACACTGTTTAACAACGCTTAACCCGGCTTTAACACCCCCTGAGACTTGCTCCTAATACATTTGTCCTATGTTTGTCACGGCGCTTAAAGGAGCGCACCCTTAGCAAACGCCACAGGTATTCTTCTCCTCACCACAGGAGCATTGGTTTATGTTGGATTACCTAAGTTTCTGAACAGCAAAAAAGAGTAGCCATTGGGGTGCTCTTTTTTTTTTGCTCGTCCCTCCCGCGTGCGTGTACCTTGGATGAGCGGTGAAGAACACCTATCTTTGCACCCCTTTTTCTCCGGGATATGTTAGAGGATCTGAAAATCATCGCTGGCTCAGCCAGCAAGCCACTCGCGCAAGGCATCGCCGACCAGCTTGGCGTTGAACTCGCGGACATCAATCACCTGCACTTCAGTGACGGTGAATTCCAAGTGTCCATCGAGGAAACCGTGCGGGGCAAAACTGTGGTGATTGTCCAGTCCACCTACCCCCCGGCAGACAACCTCATGGAGCTCCTGCTGTTGATCGACGCTGCCAAGCGCGCTTCGGCCAAGCAGATTGTTGCGGTGATGCCGTACTTCGGGTACGCCCGTCAAGACCGCAAGGACAAGCCTCGTGTAGCCATCGGTGCCAAGCTTGTGGCCAACCTGCTCACTGCAGCAGGCGCCAGCCGCATCATCACCATGGACCTACACGCGGACCAAATCCAAGGCTTCTTTGAAGTGCCGGTGGACCACCTGTTTGCCTCCACCATCTTCCTGCCTTTCTTGGAAAAGATGGACACCAGCAACATGGTGATCGCCACCCCGGATACCGGCGGTACCAAGCGCGCCAACGCGTACGCCAAGTACCTCCAGGTAGACCTGGCCATCTGCTACAAGCAGCGCAAAGTGGCCAACCAAGTGGAAAGCATGACCGTCATCGGCGACGTGGCCGGCAAGGATGTGGTACTCATCGACGACATGGTCGATACCGCGGGCACCTTGACCAAAGCCGCAGACATGATGATGGAGCACGGTGCCAAGTCGGTGCGTGCGGTGTGTACCCACGGCATCCTCAGCGGCCCGGCTTACGAGCGCATCGCCGAGTCGACCCTCAAAGAGTTGATCGTGACCGACAGCGTTCCCCTCAAGGAAGGCAAGGATCACAGCAAGATCAGCGTGTTGCCCATTTCAGGCCTGTTCGCCCGCGTGATGAGCAGCCTGGTGCACCACGAATCCATCAGTTCGAATTTTATCCTTTCATAAATACAAGCAAATGAAAACCGTATCGTTGAGCGGCTCTCTCCGTGAGAGCGTAGGGAAAAAAGATGCAGTTCAATTGCGCAACTCAGGCCGCGTTCCCGCGGTTCTGTACGGCGGTGACGACCAAGTTCACTTCCATGTTGACGAGATTGCACTGGAGAAGATTACCCACAACCCAGATGTATTCATCATCAACCTCGACTTGGATGGCACGGCCTACAACGCCATCATCCAAGAGGCCCAGTACCACCCGGTAACCGACCGCGCGGTGCACATTGACTTCCTGCTGGCTAGCGAAGACAAGCCCGTAGTTGTAGGTCTGCCTGTTCGCACCCAAGGCCAGGCGGCCGGTGTTGTAGCTGGTGGTGCACTCCGCATGAACTTCCGTAAACTCCGCATGCGCGGCATCGCGAGCCAACTGCCAGAAATGGTAAGCATCGATGTTTCAGCTATGAACATTGGCGACTCGGTTCGTGTGAGCGACGTGGACGTGCCTTCGGCGGAACTTCTGCACCCAGCAAACGCTGTGATCCTCGCTGTGAAAACCACCCGTGCTGCGATGTCTGCTGCTGCTGCAGGCGCCAATGCCGAAGATGGTGAGGCTCCAGCAGAAGGTGAGGGCGAAGCTGCTGCTGAATAACCCACACTTCTATGAAGTACCTGATCGTTGGATTGGGAAACCCGGGAGCGGAATACCACCGCACCCGGCACAATATTGGCTTTATGGTGTTGGACGCCCTTGCTGGGGCGTCCAACGCTGTTTATGCCCCTGTGCGTCATGGCGAGATGGCCACGGTCAAGCACCGCGGCCGCACGCTGTTGCTGCTTAAGCCCAACACGTTCATGAATTTGAGCGGGAAGGCAGTGGCCTACTGGATGCAACAGGAAAAAATTCCACTGGACCGTTTGCTGATCATCACCGACGACTTGGCTTTGCCCTATGGCAAGCTCCGGCTCAAGCCAAAAGGGTCTGACGGCGGTCACAACGGACTCAAGCACATCCAAGCCACCCTCGGAACCCCACGCTACCCGCGCTTGCGCTTTGGTATCGGGGCTGAATTCATGAAAGGCAAGCAGGTCAACTACGTGCTCAGCCCTTGGAACGACGAGGAAGAATCGGCCATGGATGAACGCCTCAAACGGTGCTCAGAATTGGTCGGAGCCTTTGCCACCATAGGTTTAGAACGCACCATGAACCAGTTTAATAACACGTGAGTTGGAATTGAGGTTCCGGTAAGTTACCTAGCTCGCGGTTCGCACCGTGGTGCGGCCAAAACACTTAGAACGAGACGCGAAGCGAAACCTGATCCTTGGAGTTCTTCCAACCGGCATCCCCTTCCCCCATTGTTCCCTGAATTTGGCTTTCATAGTGGTATATATGCTATACACTTTATTTGGTTATAAGAAACAGGAAAGGTTGCTATCGGGCAGCCTTTTCTTTTGCGCCAAAGTGTAGCTTCACCAGCCATTTTCGTCCACATTCCAGGCCTCCACAATTCCGACTCCGACCACTGGTAATCTCAGTTTGAACGCCGCGCGCCGCAAGCCTCATTGCGCGTTGTCCAGGACCACCGGGATGCTCCCGAGTGCGCCGCGTGGGTGGAGCGCATCGAAGCCACTTTGGCCCCTTTGCCGCATGCAGCATTGGTGTTGACCGGACATTCCATCGGGTGCATGGCCATTGCGCATTGGGCGGCCAAACACGGCCATGTGGTCAAAGGCGCGTTGCTTGTCGCCCCCAGCGACGCCGAGCGCGAGGACTATCCCAAATCCATTCAGGGGTTTGCTCCGTTGATGTTGGACCGCTTGCCGTTTCCTTCCATTGTGGTAGGCAGCACCAATGACCATGTCACCAGTGCGGACCGCACACGCCACTTTGCCGAATGCTGGGGCAGCCGACTGGTCATGCTCAAGGACGCCGGCCACATTGAATCCAAAAGTGGCTATGGACATTGGCCCGTGGGCTGGGCGTTGATGCAAGAATTGGCAGGGCTAGGATAGCGTGTCAAGGGCATGCACAAAGTGATCTCGGCCATCTACAAAGTCAAACGGGGAGGTTGTTGGAAGTGACCTGTGGGAACCGGAGCTTTCGCGTGTTCGCTCTCAGCGGGCAGAGAGGTGGAGGCGGGGGCGGCAGGGCCGGCAGCCCACGGGAGGGAACCTGGAGCGGCCAGTTGGAATCGGATGCTTCTCTGAGAATTACGGACGTACGTTGCGCTCAATCTTGAACTTGCCCAACTGAAACTTCCACCCCGCACGCTCTTGCGCTTCGGTCTTGGGTTCTACTTGCAACAATTCCTTGCCGGCCCACTTTTCTGTGGTTTTCTCGGCCAGGGCGAGTAAGTAGTTGTCTTCAGGGTAGGCCTCATCGCCCCACAGTTTGATCTTCACCTGATCGGTGAGGTAATCGGTGGCGGTGATGTAGGTGGGCTCGGGAAGCGCGCCGCTGGTGATGGCCTCCATGCCTGGGGCTTGTGTTACCGGTGCAGCCGCGGGAGCGCTGCTTTTGGTGGCCAAGCTGGCGTAGGCGAAGGTGGGACGCACCCGGGTTCGGATAAGTTACAACACCCCCGAAAAAAAAATCTGGAGCAAAAGAAAAGCCCCCCGTTCATTGCGGGGGGCTTTGTCAACCTTAACCTATATGATCAAACCAAATCTCTTGGTTTCTAGTGCGCTGTTCGGATCTGAACGAGTTGGAGACGTACGTCATTCACCTCGATCAGTTTGGCCAGGTAACCGTTGATGTTACCGTTTTTCATCATTTCCATGGCCTGGGTCTTCAGTGCGAAGTATTTGTTGCGAAGCTCTTTCATCGTTGTTGTGTTTATCGTTAGACTCGATAGCATAACGACAAACCCCGTGCCAAAAGTATTCATGGCCGGAATGACAGGAATTGTGAAGAGGGTTGAAACGCCTGTTTGGCGATGGTTACGAACGATCTTCGTAGAGGTAATTATTTGCGATGTAAAGCACCACCTCGTCCACCAAGAGGTACCGAACGTCTTGGTGATTCTGAATCGCACGGCGGATAAATGTGGAGGAAATCTTCATCAGAGGCGCCTCGCATACCCGGATGTTGGCCCCGGTCAATTCGGCAGGAATTTCCACCGCGTCGTCCGCGCCGTCTTCGCCGTCGGTCAGGTCGCGGGGGTACACCAGGATGGGCAGGCGCTCGATGATCTCTTTGTACGCCTTCCATTTGTGCAGGGTGCGCAGGTTGTCCTCGCCCATGATGAGCGAAAAGCTGAGGTGGGGGTGCTTGGCCTCAAGCACCTCCAGGGTATCGATGGTGTACGAAGGCTTAGGCATGTCAAACTCCACATCCGACGCGTAGAGCTTCTCGTTGTCGCGGATGGCCAGGTACACCATCTGCAAACGGTGGTGGTCGGCGATGAGGTGGCGGTGCTTCTTGAGCGGGTTGAGCGGGGAGACCACAAACCACACCTCGTCCAAATCGGTATAGTTGGCCATGTAGTTGGCAATGATCAAGTGCCCAATGTGGATGGGGTCAAACGACCCAAAGTACAAGCCGACCTTCTTGCTCACGCGTCCAGGAATTCGGTGACCACCTTGCGCGCTTCTTCCAGCGCGGTTGGCAAGTCGTCGTTGATCAGCACGTGGTCAAAGTGCTCGGCAAAGCCCATCTCTTGGGTGGCCTTGGCCATGCGCTTCTCGATTTTTTCTGGGGTCTCAGTGCTGCGGCCTTCCAGTCGGTGACGCAGGGCGTCGATGGACGGGGCCTTCACAAACACCGCCAAAGCCTGGTCGCCGAAGTGCTTTTTGATGTTGAGTCCACCCACCACGTCCACGTCAAAGATCACGTGATTGCCTTCGCTCCAAATCCGTTCTACCTCGCTGTGCAAGGTGCCGTAGAATTGGTCTTGGTAGACTTCCTCCCACTCCAAAAAGTCGCCGCGGTCGATGCGCAGCTTAAACAGCTCAGGGGTGAGGTAGTAGTAATCCTTGCCGTCGCGTTCCACCGGGCGTGGCGGGCGGCTGGTGGCCGAAATGCTGAACGCCAACTTGAGGTCCGATTGCAACAAGTGGTGCACAATCGTGGTCTTGCCCGCTCCGGAAGGGGCCGAAAAAATGACTGCTTTACCTGAAGGCTTGGGCGTGCTCACAGCGTATTGAGGACTTGTTCTTTGATTTTCTCGAGCTCGTCTTTCATCTGCACCACGCCGCGCTGGATGTCCGCGTCGTTGGCCTTGGAACCCATGGTGTTGATCTCGCGACCAATCTCCTGGGCGATGAACCCGAGTTTTTTACCGTTGGAGGTGGGGCCGTTGAGCACATCGAGGAAGTGCTTGCAGTTGGTGTCCAGGCGCACGCGCTCCTCGTTGATGTCGAGTTTTTCGAGGTAGTAGATCAGCTCTTGCTCAAAGCGGTTGGCGTCCACCTTGTCGGGGTCGATGACCTCGTCGATGGCGTTCTTGAGCTTGTCCTGCACACGTTGACGACGGGCGGCCAAAGGCTCCTCCAAACTGGCATGTACATCTTGGATGGTGGTGATGCGCTGCTCAAAATCCACGCGGATGGTCTCGCCTTCGTGCTTGCGGTATTGCTGGAGTTTGCCCAAGGCTTCATCCACCAACGCTTCCACTTCGGACCACTCGTTTTCGTTGAGCTCTTCGCGCTCGGGCTTGAGTACGTCGGGAATGCGAATCAATGCGTTCAAGAAATCCCCCGACTCTCCGCGGGCGTCCATGAAGCCTTTGAGCTCGTTGTAGTAGTGCTCCAATAGCGGAGTGTTGACGCTGACTTTCTTCTCGCCCATTTCGGCGTCGTAGAAAATGGATACATCCACTTTTCCGCGCACGAGCGCCTTGGTGAGCTTCTTGCGCAGGCCCATCTCCTTTTCGCGGTAGATGCCCGGCATGCGCAAGTTGAGGTCCAGCTGCTTCGAGTTCAGCGAACGGATTTCAATGGTGAATCGTTTGGTGCCTACCACACCTTCGGCTTTGCCGTAGCCGGTCATCGATTGGAGCATGAACTGCGGATTTGGGCAAATGTACGCCTTCACACCCCGAAAAACAGAAGCCGGGCCGCCCCAAAGGACAGCCCGGCTTCACGTGTGTTCGAATGCGGTCTGTTAGCGGATCACCAAGCGTTCGGTGAACACCTTGCCGTTTTGAGTCAAGCGCAGGGTGTAGAGTCCCGGGGCGAGGTTTGCGGGCAGGGTCCACAGCGTGTTTTCTCCGGCTTGGGTCTGCAGGCGGGTCTGCGACACAATGCGTCCGTCAGCACCGTACAGTACAGTGTGCCAGTTGCCACTCACCGGCGATTGCACGTATACGTGGTCGCTAGTGGGGTTCGGGAAGATGGCCGGAGCCACGTCGGTCTCCTCGATGCTGTCGTCGGTGCAGTTGTCGCTCAGCAGCGGTGAGGTCAACAGGCAATTGGGGAAGAGGGTCGAGGTGACCGTGACCAGTACCTGCTCATCGTTGGGGAACGGTCCGATTTCCACAGAGCCGTTGAAGCCCACCTCAAAGCTGTCGCTGTTGTAATTGTTGGTGATGGTGTATGGCGCGCCGTTGCCCAAGTCGTCGATGTCCAGCTCGATGTAGAACACGTCGCTTTCGCCTTCCTCGCAGAAGGTGCTCCAATACAAGGTCGGGTACTCGCAATCGTATACGCATGAGCCGTCGTCAATGGTCGCGTCGGGATCGTAGTTGAGGGCCGCCTCATCGGTACAACCTGCGCAGGTTTCGTAGTCGCACGAGCCGTCGTCCAGGGTGGCCGTGGCGTCGTAGTTGCACGCACCTGGATCGGTACATCCCGCACATGATTCGTACTCGCATGAGCCGTCGTCTAGGGTGGCCGTGGCGTCGTAGTTGCACGCGGTGGCGTCGGTACAGCCGGCGCAGGTTTCGTACTCACACGAGCCGTCGTCGGTGTTGGCGGTGGCGTCGTAGTTGCAGGCGGTGGGGTCGATGCAGCCCAGTACCACGGTGTAGAAGCACGATCCGTCGTCGATGGTTGCGGTCGGGTCGTAGTTCAGTGCGGCGGGGTCGGTGCACCCGGCGCACGAAGTGTACTCGCACGAACCATCATTGATGGTGGCGGTGGGGTCAAAGTTGCAGGCCCCAGGCTCGGTACATCCAGCGCACGAGTCAAACTCGCAAGAACCGTCATCGAGGGTGGCGGTAGGATCGTAGTTGCACGCATTGGCATTGGTACATCCCGCACAGGCATCAAAGTCGCAGCTGCCGTCGTCGAGGGTAGCCGTAGCGTCGTAGTTACACGCCGTAGGATTGGTACATCCGGCGCACGAGGTGTACTCACACGAGCCGTCGTCTACTGTAGCGGTACTGTCGTAGTTGCAAGCGGTGGCATCGGTACAGCCCGGGTTGCCGGCGTCTTCACAGCCGTTGTTGGGAGGCAGTCCGCCGCCGCAGACACCCCAAGGGTCGTCGCTCGGTGCGCCGTCAATGTCGCCGCAATCGTAGCCCCAGGTGTCGCAGTTGAAGTCGACCGGTTGGCCGTCCCAATCAATGTCGCCGGTATCGGCGTAGGTGTCGCCCAGCCAGATCAGCACGCCAATGGTGTGCTCGGTGCCTGCGCAATCGCAGATGTTTTCGTTGTAGATGCACGAGCCGTCGTCAATGTCAGCGGCCGAGTTGTAGTTGGTGGCGTAGGGGTTGGTACAGCCTTCTACCGGGTTGCAGGGCAGGATGTCCAACTGGCCCACGGGCGACACGGTGCCGTCCGAGAGGGTGTAGTAGAATTCCCAAGAGCCCGGCTCGAGTCCGCTGATGCCCCAGATGTCTCCGTCGCCGAGGTTGTTGCCGTCCAGCGGGAAGCAGAACAGGTCCGCACTGAACAGGGCGTCTGCGCAGATTTCGGATACCGTGCAGTCTCCGCTGTAGTCAAACAGGAAGTACATCACGTCGCTGTTGTCTTGGCATCCTTCGGTGTAGACGTTGATGTCGCCGATGAAGCAGTCACCTGTAACACCACAACCGTTGTTGGGGGGCAGGTTGCCGCTGCACACATCCCATGGGTCAGTGGATGGCGCACCATCAATGTCGCCACAGTCGTAGCCCCAGGTCTCGCAGTTGAAGTCTACGAACTGGCCTTCCCATTGGAACGCACCGTCGTCGGCAAAGCCATCGCCGAGCCAGGTGAGGACCTCAATGTTGATTTCGGAGCCTTCGCAGTCGCAAATGGTTTGGGTGAAGATGCACGAGCCGTCGTCTACGGTGGCGCCGGGATCGTAGTTGTCCGCGTAAATGTTGGTACAGCCCGGTCCGTCGGTGCAGTTGCCGTTGTTGAACGAGAAGGTGCCCGAGGTGCCGTCGGCCGTGGTAAAGTAGAAGGTGTACACCGCGTTGGGTGTGGTTTCGGTCAGGTTGATCTGATCGCCGTCGTACATAAAGAAGTCCAGCGAAGGCAAGTCAAAACAGCTGTACGAGCCACCGTCAATACTGAAGCAAAGGTCTTCCACGTTGCAAATGCCGTCGATGCCAAAGGTGATGCCGATCACAGGCAGTAAAGTGCCAAAGTCGTCCTCTTGACACGGCTCCTGGGTGAGGGTCAAGCCGGTGGGCAAGCAGCCTCCGCCGCCACCGCCAAGGTCGAGGTCCCAGCCAATGTCGTTGAGCAGGCCCAAAGTGGCCGCACCGGGATCGTGGATCACCTCAGCAAACCCGATGTACGGGGTCATCAGCGAGTTGCTGTCGCCTGCGGGGTAGTAGGATTCGTCCCAGTGGCTGTAGCTGGAGCCCGGTTCAAAGGGGTCTGGCGCAAAGAGTTCGGGGTTGGTGCCGCCGTTGGCGTTGACGCCCTCGGCGCCGTTCCAAAACAGGTTGCCGCCTTCCAATTGTGCGGCAAGTGCGGTGGAGTTGTTGGCGTAGCTGAGGATGGACACACCGGTGCCGTTTTCCACAAAAGTGTCGTAGACGATGGGGGTGCCTGCGATGTTCAAGCCGTATTCGCCCACGCCGCCGTCCACGGTAGCCGAGCCTACTACGCCCAGGCCATGACCCAGTTCGTGCAGCACCACCGACACAAAGTCAAACTCGTTGAAAGCCGGATTGCCGTCGGTGCCCAAGTACCAATTGGTGCCTGAGTCGAAGGACGCAACAATGTCGGATTGCCCGGGATCCAAGTCGGAGCCGGCCAGTTTGTCGGCCAGGGCTGAAGGATAAAAGACGTCGTCTTGTGGCGCTCCAGAGAAGTTGGCGAAGTACGTGGTCGCCCCCGCAAAGCCAAGAGTGTTGCCCGGGATATCTTCCCAGGTGGCGTCCACCACAATGTTGATGTCTGAGGTGAGCAGCGAAGCCCAAATGTCTACCGCGTATTGGAAGGCGGCTTGGGCCTCGGCGGTAAATCCGGTGTAATTGACCGTGATGGACACCGCACGTGAGTCGCCAAAGGTGTAGCCTTCAGGCGCGGGAACGTTGGTGTGCATGACTTGATCCAGCCCCACAATGCCCATGCAGCGAACGTGATCGCCGTTACAGGAGTGTTGCGGGTGGAGTTGTGCGAGAAGTGCGAGGGGGGTGAAGAGGCAGGCCAACAGGGCAGTCCATCGGCCAGAAGCGGGCATGTGCATGGTTATCGGTGTTTCAGTACAGAAAGTGAAGGTAATGTCAAAAGCAGGCACCCGTGTAGGAGAATGACTGCTTCATCCACGAAGCATTGTGTGTTCCGGTGCGCGTGCGTGGCTTGGATGGCGTAATTTTGGCCTGAATGGCCTCGGTCAAAGACATAACCGCCCCGGTAGCGCAGGAAATGCGCGACTTTGAAGGCCATTTCAAAGCGGCCATGAAGAGCACTACGCCGCTGCTCGACAAAATCACCCACTACATCATCAAACGGAAGGGCAAACAAATGCGCCCGCTGTTTGTGTTCCTCTCAGCCAAGGCCACCGGAGGCGTTCAGGAAAACACCCACACCGCTGCCTCGCTGATTGAGCTGTTGCACACCGCCACCTTGGTGCACGACGACGTGGTGGACGACGCCAACATGCGCCGGGGGTTCTTCTCGATCAACGCGCTGTGGAAGAACAAAGTGGCCGTATTGGTGGGCGATTACCTACTGTCACGTGGGCTGCTGATGTCGGTGGAACACGGGCAGTTTGATTTGCTGCGCATCGTGTCCACCGCCGTGCGAGAAATGAGCGAAGGCGAGCTGCTTCAAATCGAAAAGGCCCGCCGGTTGGACATCAACGAGGAGGTGTACTACACCATCATTCGTCAAAAAACCGCTTCCCTGATCGCGGCATGCTGCGCCAGCGGAACCGCCTCTACGGGCGCCGATCCCGAGCTGGTGGAACACATGCGCACCTTCGGCGAGAAGGTCGGTATGGCCTTCCAGATCAAGGACGACTTGTTTGATTACGGCGCGGGCAAGAACATTGGCAAGCCCACCGGCATCGACATCAAGGAAAAGAAAATGACCCTGCCGCTGATCCACGCCCTCAACCAGGCCGAAAGCAGCCAGCGCCGCAGCATCATCAACGCCATCAAAAAGCACCACGACAACCCCAAGCGGGTGCGTGAGGTCATCGACTTCGTGCTTGAAACCGACGGCATCGCCTACAGCCGTGACCGCATGCTGGCCTTCCGCGACGAAGCGCTCGGCCTGCTGCACGCGCTGCCCGTGTCCGACGCCCGCAACTCCCTTGAACAACTGGTGCACTACACCATCGAACGCGAAAAATGAGAACAACACTCCTGCTTTTGTTTGCCACCTTTTTGGTGGCCTGCGGCTCCGGTGATTCCGTGGAGCGTATTGTCAAAGTGTACCCCAACCGCAACCCCGAGCACATGGTGATTTACGACGCCAGTGAGACCAACATCATCGGCGAAAAGTTCTTTTACGACGACGGTGGCGTACGCGTAGAAGGCCCGTTGCAAGACGGCGAGCGCCACGGCACTTGGCACTCCTACACCATGGAAGGCAACCTGCTTTCGGTCAACAACTACAACCTGGGCGAATACGACGGTCCGTACGAGAACTACTTCCCGGACGGCGGCCTGCGCATCCAAGGCGCGTACACCAATGGAAAGGAAGTCGGTGAGTGGGTGGTGTTCAACAACGAAGGCCAGCGCCACGGGCTCTACCGCCGCTTTGACACAGAGGGAAACCTACGCGAAAAAGGCGTGTACGACAAAGGCCAGAAGTCCGGCATTTGGGAGGAATTCAACGCCAACGGCTCACGCATCGGCTACTCCAAACACTGAGTTTTTCTAGAAAAAGGCGCGGGCTTGCAAGCCTCCGCTGTGCACCGTGCCCGCACTCGATGAGGTGCGCCCTTCATAGCGCACGCTGAGTTGGAGGTTGCGGGCCACATTGCGGCGCACGTCCAAGCTCCACGTACCGTTGCGCCCGGGTACCAGGCCCTCCAGCATGGCAAACGCCAGCGCGTTTTGGCCCGTGCCTGAATAGGCGATGTTGACGTAGCTCAAGCGCCCCTCCACACTCCCTTTCTCGGCGCTGCCCACCCGGAACGAACCGGTGATGGATTCAATCGTGGCCTCCTCGCCGCCGAGGTCCAGCGCATTGACTTTATCTGCGTAGCGCAACTCCACGGCAACCCGGTATTGGGTGCCGGGTTGCCAGGTGAGCTCGGGCTTGACTTCCCAGCGGTCGATGCTGTAGTTGCGTCCGGTGGTGTAGTCGGCCGCGGCGCCGTCCAGCCCGTAGGATCCAAAGGCCCGCAAGGTGAATTGCTGGGCTACCAGCACCCTCACTATCCCCTCGTACACGCGCAGTTCGCGGCTGTCAAAACCATTGGCCAGCAGGGTTTTGTTTTGCACCTCACGCACACTGAATTGGAAGCCAAAGCGCGGGTTGTTGCGGTTGAAGAACAGCGTACCCCGCAAGGCACTTTCGATGCTCACCAGGTTGCTGTCGGCCACATCGCGTAGCAAGGGGTTGAAGCGGTCTGAGCCTTCTTCCAGCAAGGTGCGGCGCTGGAGCTTGGCCGAGCCCTGTGCGCTGAAGCGCTGCAGCCATTGCATCTTACTGCCCTTCAACCCGGCGGCGCGTTCGGGCGAAAGCAGCAGAGCATAGGTGAAGGCCGTGGTGTAGGTGCGGATGTATTCGGTGCCCGGCACAAACGTGCGGATGTAGTTGGCCTCGTAGGCAAAGGCCGCAATCTCAAACTCGCCCAGGTCCTTGATGCCGTCTTCGTTGTAGTCGTTCCAAACGTACACCCCTTGGCCGGGCGGCACCTCGATGTACACGAACTCGCGCTTTTGCTCCAGCCCACTGCCGGTTTCATAAAAGAGGTCGCTGCGCATCACGCCGTTGCCAGGAGCCAGTCGGTGTTCCAGGCGTCCAAGCAGGGTGGATTCAGGGGTGGAGGTGCTGAGCTCGTCGTCCACTACACGCAGTTCGCGGTTGGACACGTTCACGCGCAGTTGGTGCTTGGGGTTTTGCACCAAGTCCAAGCGCAGGCCCACTTGCTCGGCCACGTTGGCGCGGGCAAATTGGGTGGAGTCGCTCAGGCGGTCGGTGCGCACGCGGTAGAACACTTGGAGCCCTGCGGCGGTAGTGTCGGCTGTGGCAAAGTAGGTTTCCCAATCGTGGAAGCGGTAGGAGGTGGGCAGCAGGTTGGCGGCGTCGCGGCGTTCGTTCCACTCCCATTCGTCGCGGTAGCCCACGCGCATTTTGCCCACGGTGCGGTAGGCATGGGTCTTGTGGCGCGCAAAGGTGCTGTTGTCGTTGAAGGTGGCTTGCAGGGCGCTTCCGGTGTATTGCACAAACCCTTTTTCGGGCTGCCACTTGAGGCCGACGTTGGCCTTGTTGCCGTTGAATTCGCCGTATTCCAAGTGTTCGAGCCCCAGTTCGAGTCGGGCCACGTTGACGCGGTTGCCCACCAATTTGAATCCGCCGCCCAATTGGTTGCCTTCGAGTTCGGTGCCCAGCAAGTTCCAGTTGCGCCAGAATTCTACGGCACGGAAGCGTTCCACGGGTGAGAAGGTCTCGGCCACGTATTCCCCGGCCACCTCCAAGTCCCACTTCCAGGGCAGGGAATCGGTGGCAGCCCGGGTGTAGCGAGCACCGGCGTACGCAGCTTGGCCGTTGTTGTTTTCGTTGCCGATTTCCGAGAAGGTGTTGCGGTCGTATACGCTCAAGGCCCCGTTGCCAAAGAGCGACCACCCCTTGCCCAATTGCAGCGTTCCTCCTCCGGTAACCACTTGCAACCGTTCTGGGCGGGCCAGCAATTGCAGCGGGGCGTAGTTGCCCTGCGACACCAACTCCCCGGCGACTTCCACCGGAGCGATCCATCGGAAGATGCGCCCGCTTGCGGTAAACCCGTCTTCCACATAGTCGCCGTTGCCCTGGCCCACCTCTGAGAATACGGCCTGGTACAACGCTGAGTCAGGATTGGTGCTGAACACCAGGACATCGGCAAAGCCCAACGAATCGCGCAGCGCGTAACGCACCGCATCCGGAGACCAGCCCACGCTGTCGATGCCTGGCACCACCGCGGCCAGCAGGTCGTCGCCGGCGGCGGCCAGTACATCCCGGTCGGCCAGCGAGAGCTCTTGTTGCAAGGGTTGGTTGCGGCTGTCGGTCTCGGCAAACCAGCGCACGTAGCCGGTGCGGCGTTTGGCGGTGTACACGGCCTGGCCCTGCAGCACCGAACGCGCATAATTGCGGTCCGAGTATTGGAATTCCACAATGATGCGGCGGTCCTTGGTGATGGGGCGGCGTGGGGTAAAGGTGATCTCGGCGGTGTTGTAGTCGATGACGTAATCGGCGTCTTGGCCACGTTGTAGCAGTTGACCGTCGATGAACACGCGCTCGGTGCCGGCCAGCACAATGATGAAGGGTTCGCCCGCTGGACCGGTCAGGCGGTAGGGCCCCTGGTTGCCTTCCACCCCTTGGAGTTCAGTGCGCGAGAACTTGCCTTTGCTCAATGCGGCCGAGGCTTGAATCCGCCAGTTTTCGCCCTCGTTGCGGTCGTACTTGCCGTCAAACAGCAGGCCTTGCGCACGTTTGTTGAAGCGCAAAAAGTGGTCGCCGTTTTCGATCACTTGAAAGTCGCCGGCCACGAGTTTTTCGTTGTCGTCAAACAGCTGAATGTATACCTGGTCAAAGTCTTGCAGGCGTTGGGTGTTGCCTTGGGGCTGGATGGGGATGGAGTTGTCGGTGATGGAGGCCAGGATTTGCACTTGATCGGTCACGCGCCCCGAGAGCTGCAGGTTGAGGTTGGAGTTGACGCTCAGGTTTTGGGCGTTTCCAAAGGCAATGCCGCGGCTGAGGGAGCCGGATTTGTTGATGGTGGAGGCGAAGGCGGGGGCGGGGGGTGGGCCCCCCGACGGTTCAAACGCCGAAAAGTCGCGGATCACCTGGTTCATTTCGGTGGTGTCGCGCAAGAAGAATGTGCCGGCTACGGGAGCGGCAAACGTGCGGTACTCCAAGCGCAAACCGCTGGGATCGGTGCCCGGTGCCAACCGGACCACAGGCGGTGTGCCCAGCACCGAATAGGTGGTGAGCGGCATGCGCTGTTCACCGCGGTACAGCGCCACGGTGGGCAGCATCACTCCGGCGGCTTCCAGCACCAACGAGTCTTGCCCCGCGGGCCACGGCAGACGCACCGGTTCGGTTTGTCCTGAGGCGTTCAGGGCAGTGCCCAGCCAGAAGCTGAGTCCAAAAGCTATGGTCAGAAGAAGGCGCAATCCGCGTTGTCTCGGCTATGGGATAACGAATCTAAGCCCTTTAATTGTTTACCTTTTGGTGCCATTCTTACTGCCAAACTGCTATTCCATGCGTACCACCGCCCTGTTGCTTGAAGTTCGCCCCGGCGCTTCGGGCATGCTCCCCACCTACTTGCAGTCCCTTGTGGACCAGATCGACTTGTTGGCGACCGCCTCCGGATTGGAAGCCGGTGAACAGGCCATCCGCCAACACCGCCCCGATGTGGTGTTTGTCAGCGGGGCACTGGTGGAGCGTCGCATCAACTTGGGTGGCGCCATTCCGGTGGTGCTCACAGGCCAGTGGTGGTCCTAGGACAAATTGGAAGCGGGCGGAGCAAAAGCACAGCTGCTGATGCCCACCAGTCTGGACGAAGTCGGCGGTCTGCTCGAAAGCTTTGAAACCCAACGCAAAAAGCTCAGCAAGGTGGAGGCCGGCGCGTTCCACGTTTTGCCCAACGATTGGGAGCACATCCAGGCGCAAACCGTGTCCATTCCGGTGGTCAAAGGGTTCCGATTGGTGCGTTTGAACGAGGTGGCTTACGCGAACACCGCAGGCAGCTATGCAGACGTCTACCTCACCGACGGGCGCAAGTTCCAAGCCAGCCGGTCCATGAAGTACCACGCGGCGCAAATGGAGCCGTTTGGATTTTTCAGCTGCCACGACTCGTTTGTGGTCAACTTGCAGGAGATTGAGCAGTACACCCGCGGCCGAGGAGGTACGCTGCGCATGCGCCAAGGCGAGGACATTCCCGTCTCTCGCTACCGAAAAGAACCGTTGATGGAATTGCTGAGTCAGCCGGCAGGGGTCACTTCTTCGGCTTCCACTCCCATTGTAAACTGAACTGGACCACCCATTCGCTGACCGGGTCGCCCGAGGCGGTTTCGGTCTGGTACATGGCCCCCAGTGAGCCGTAAAGGCGTTTGTCCAGTTTGCGCTTGAGCTTGAGGCGCGCTCGCAAATCGGTCAGCGCGAGCGATTCGGCGTGAGGCTCATGAAAGGCTTCCACACTGGCTGCAAGCCATGTGCGCTTGATCAGTTTGCATTCAGCTGTGAAGCGGTTGCGCCAGGTGAGGCTGCGGCTCAGGTCTCCGGTTTCGCGGCCCACACCAACTGGACGCCATTGGGCGCGGGTTTTCCAATCCACGTCCCATTCCCCAAAGGATTCTTGGATACGGAAGCCCAGTTGATAGCGGTGACGCCATTGCCAGTTTTCCAAATTGTAGCTGTTGCCCAGCCGGTAGGTGGCCTCCACACGAAAGCGGTTGGTCAGTTTGTAGGTGAGCCCCAGGTCGTGATTCCATGCCGAAAGAATGAGTCCGTCGTATCCGGTGCGCAACTGGGTTTTGAAGCTGGCATCAAGGTCTTTGGCCACTTTGGTGCCTATCGTCAGGGCGTACCATTGGCCGTATTCGGTGCGTTGGGCATGGGATCCCAATCCCACCAGAAGTCCTATGATAAGCAGCACGTGGCGCATCAGAAGCCCTCGTAGATGAAGACCTCACTCAAGTCGATCACTTGCTTGCGTTCGGTGATTTCAATGTCGCGCAAGATGGGCATGCGGTTGGGGTTGACCCCGTCTACCCCGGAGGTGTCGTCCGAGTAGATGTAGAGCGTGTAGTTGCCCTTGCGCAGGTTCTTGAATGCAAACGCGCCGGTGTAGTCGGTCCACACGCGGTCATCTGGCGAGGTGTTATCTCCGTAAACCAGAAAGACTTCCACATCGGCACCGGTGACGGTGTCTTGGATGGTGTTGGGGTTGGTGGGTACCAATCGGCGTTCGATCGAGACGGTGCCCTCGATGGACGCGCGTCCGCCTTCACCGGGGTATTTGGTGCACGCGGCCAGCACGACCACGAATGCAGCTAAAAGGAGGCCTGTTCGCATGCTGGAAAAGTACGAACGCACAGGGATATCGCTGCGTGGTGACCCCGGGCGGCTTCGTATTTTTGAGGACCCAATCCGCGAAGACCTTGTTCGAACAATTGTCCCACCAGCCGGGAACGGGCTGGATTGAAGTGATCTGTGGATGCATGTTCTCGGGCAAAACCGAAGAACTCATCCGCCGCATGCGCCGTGCTGAATTTGCGCAGCAGGCCGTCGAGATCTTCAAGCCGCGGATGGAAACCCGGTACTCCGAAGACGAAGTGGTCAGCCACGACCGCCGCTCGATCCCCAGCACGCCCATTCCGCATTCCTCGCAGCTTCCACTGCTCTCGGCAGGCATTGAGGTAGTGGGCATTGACGAGGCCCAATTCTTCGACGATGAGCTGCCCAACGTGTGCCAAACTTTGGCTGCCAATGGCACCCGCGTCATTGTGGCCGGCTTGGACCTGGACTACCTCGGGCGACCGTTTGGCCCCATGCCCCAACTGTTGGCCCTGGCTGAGCACGTGACCAAGGTGCACGCCATTTGCGTGAAAACCGGAGGCTTGGCCCACCACAGCTATCGCATTTCGGATTCGGACGCGCTGGTGGAGTTGGGCGAAACCGACCTGTACGTGCCCTTGTCCAGAGGTGCGTTTGTGGAAGCCATGGCCAACAAAAAGGCCGGCACCCATCAAGAGCAAGACCGCGCGTTTGCCCGCTTCATGTCTGACATGGAAGCCCGCCGCGAGGCCCTGCGCATCCTGCGCGAAGGGCGAGGTACCCAAGATTCTAATCCCAAGCTCCCCCTGTTCTGATGCACGTGGCCTACACCGCTGACCAATTGGCCCGATGGACCGGAGGCACCTGCTTTGGTCCCCAGGACGCCTCGTTTGCACGCCTGGCTGCCGATTCGCGCAAGCTGCATTTCCCGGGGGATACCCTGTTTGTGGCGCTCAAAGGCCCACGTCACGACGGACACGAATACACCCTGAGCGCGTATGAAGCAGGTGTACGCCTGTTTCTGACGCAGCACAAAATGGAATTGCCCGGCGACGCCACCCAGGTGGTGGTCACCGATTCTTTGCGTGGATTGCAAGCCCTGGCCGCAGCGCACCGCCACCGTCACAAGTTGCCGGTGGTGGGCATCACCGGAAGCAATGGCAAAACGGTGGTCAAGGAATGGCTCAACTTGTTGCTTGCGGCGCATTTCTCGGTAGTACGCAGTCCGCGCAGCTACAACTCCCAAGTGGGGGTGCCGCTGTCCATCTGGAACCTCGGTCCCAACCACGAAATGGCCCTGTTTGAAGCAGGCATCTCTCAACCCGGGGAAATGCAGGCTTTGGCCAACTTGATCGGCCCTTCGCACGTGGTGCTAACAAACGTCCGCGACGCCCACCTCGAACATTTTGTAGACCGCCAAGCCCTCGCCCGCGAAAAAGCCTTGCTCTGCGTCGACGCCCACACGGTGGTGTATTGCGCGGACTATCCCCATTGGAAGCGTGCGTTTGCGGACTTGGACATTGTTCCTCCCCGCGCCTTGTCTTGGACCTTGCGGAACAACGAAGCACGCTGGTGCGTGAGCAAAGTGGCTCCGGGTCGTTACGCGCTGGTCTCCAAAGAGCGCACCGTCCACCTCGACCTGCCTGACGGCGACGAGGCTTCGTTGGAAAACGCCATCCATGCCGTGGTATTGAGCTTGGACTTGGGACTTGAACCCGCCATGCTCCAACCCGTCCTGCGCCGCTTGGATGCGGTTCCCATGCGCTTGGAATTGCTCGAAGGCAAACGTGATTGCACCTTGCTTTCAGACGTATACTCCTCTGATCCCGCCAGTTTGGAAATCGCACTGGACGCCTTGGAGCGCCACGCAGAAGACCGCCCGAAAGTGGCCGTACTCTCCGATATGGAGCAAACCGGCCAACCCCCGAAGGTCTGGGCTGAAGAGTTGAGCGACACCTTAGAAGAGCACGGCATCACCCACGTTTTGGGCGTAGGCCCCCAAATCACTGCCCATGCCGATGCGTTTGCAGCGGAGGTACATGCCTATCCAGACACTGCTACACTCATCGCAGGTGGACGATTGGACCAGTTGCGCGGTGCCGCGGTGTTGATCAAAGGCAGCCGTAAACACGCCTTGGAAAAGGTCACCGCCGCCCTGTCGCGCCGCACCCACGACACGGTGCTTGAAGTGGACCTCACCGCCGCCGAGCACAACTACCACTACTTCCGCAGCCGTGTAAAGCCAGCCGTGCGCATGATGGCTATGGTCAAGGCCTCTGGCTATGGCGCGGGTGCTGGTGAGCTCGCGCAACTGCTGGCCTTCAATCAGGTGGACTACCTCGCTGTGGCGTACGTGGATGAGGGTGTGATGCTGCGCCAAGCCGGCGTATCGGTCCCCATCATGGTGATGAACCCAGAGCGTTCCGCGCTCGACGCCATGCTCCAACACCGTTTGGAACCCGAAGTGTACTCTTGGAACACCTTGGAAGGCGTCTTGGCCGCCTTGGAAGAACGTCCGCAAGAAACCCCACTGTCCATCCACATCAAACTTGACACGGGCATGCACCGCTTGGGCTTTGAGCCGGAAGACTTGGAGCAATTGGGTGCCCGTTTAGCACAAACCCCGCACCTGCGCGTAGCTACGGCCTTTACGCACCTCAGTGCCGCGGATGACCCCAACGCCACAGACTGGTCTTTGCAGCAGCTGGACCGTTTTCAGGCCTCATACGACCGCCTGGTTGCAACATTGGGATACCGCCCATTGCGTCACGCCCTCAACACCGCCGGGATGCTCACCTTGGATGAGCAGTACCAATTCGACATGGTACGCTTGGGCATTGGACTGTACGGCGTGTCGCCTGTGGAGCACGCCCGCAAAGACCTGTTGCCGGTCAACACCTTGCGCACGGTCATCTCTCAAGTCAAAACCCTGCCCGCCGGAGAACCCGTCGGGTACGGACGCAGCCACGTGGCTGCCCATCCGCAACAAGTGGCCACACTGCCCTTGGGCTATGCCGATGGCCTGCCCCGCGCACTGAGCAACGGAATAGGTGAGGTGTGGATTGCCGGCCAGCGCTGCAAGATCCTTGGACGCGTCTGCATGGACATGACCATGGTGGATGTCACCGGGTTGGAGGTCCAAGAAGGAGATGAAGTGGAAGTGTTTGGACGCCATTTGCCGGTGGAAGAAGTGGCTGCTGCTGCGGGAACGATTTCCTATGAGATTTTGGCTGCCATTCCACAGCGTGTGCGCCGGGTGTACGTGCAAGATTAATCCTGCCGCGCAGGTTCCCGCCCGTGGGCTGCCGGCCCTGCCGCCACCGCCTCTTTCCAGCGACCGTACGCAAGCTCCCAATCCCAACACTCCCTTCCAAACCACCCCCCGTTTCACTTTGTGGATGGTCGGTTTCACTTGGTGAATGCCCTTGACAACCGGACACGAAAAAACCCCCAGCCGTTGCCAGGGGTTTCTTCAAACTAATAAACCTTAACCAAACGGGCAGAACGCCCGAAAGCTTCTTTATACCGTTGCAGCAGCCAGTTTACGGGCCGTGCGTTTGTGTTTGATCTTATTGAGGATGAGGTACATCACAGGAACAATCACCAGGGTCAGGAACGTGGCGAACGTCAACCCAAAAATGATGGTGTAACTCATGGGACCCCAAAACATCACGTTGTCTCCGCCCACATAAACGTTGGGCTCGTAGGTATTAACCATGGACACAAAGTCGATGTTCAGTCCAATTGCCAGCGGGAGCAAGCCCAACACGGTGGTGATGGCCGTCAGCAGTACTGGACGCAGACGGGTTTTGCCGCCCTCTACGATGCAGTTGACCACTTCGTCAAACGGCAGTTGTTCGTTTTCGCCCAGGCCGAGTTCGTCCTTGCGGCGTTTGCGCAGCAGGTTCGTGTAGTCTATGAGTACGATGGCGTTGTTTACCACCACTCCGGCCAGGGAGATGATGCCGATCATGGTCATGATGATCACGAACTCCATGTTGAAGATCACAAGTCCCAGCAGTACCCCAATCAATGAGAAGAGTACCGCAAACATGATGATCGCTGGTGTAGAGGCCGAGTTGAATTGCGCCACGATAATCAAGAAGATCAGGAAGACGGCTATGAGCAGGGCGGTCGACAAGAAGGCCATTTCCTTGGCTTGTTCTTCTTGCTGGCCGGTGAAGCTCCACTTGACTTCTTCGGGCATCTCGAAGGTGGCCAACTCGCCTTTAATGGCGGCCACTACTTCGTTGGCGTTGTAGCCGTCGAGCACGTTCGATGAAATGGTGATCACACGCGTCAGGTCCTTGCGCTTGATGGCCGAGAACGTCTTGGCGTTTTCGGTGGTGGCAATCGCCGAGATGGGCACCTGCTTGATGCGGCCGTTTGACGGATCGCGGAAGGTGATGCGCTGGTCCAAAAGGGCGTCCAGGTCGTTGCGGGTCTCTTCCTGGAAGCGGATGTTGATGGGGTATTCGTCCTCATCCAGCTTGTAGCTCGAGATCTCGCGACCAAAGAGTGCAGTACGCAGGGCGCTACCGATTTGCGCGGTGCTCAGGCCAAACATCTTGGCTTTTTCCTTGTCGATGATCACCGGCAATTCGGGCTTTTCCTTGTTCACGTCGAGCTTGAGCTCTTCGATGCCGCCGATGTTTTTGTCGTCGATGAACTCCTTCATCTGCTCGGCCAGGATCATGACCTTGTCGTAGTCGTCGCCGCTGACCTCGATGTTGATCGGGGCACCTTGAGGCGGGCCGGCTTCGTTTTTCGATACCACAATCTCTGCGTCAGGGTAAGCCGCCAGGCGGTCGCGCAGGGCGTTGAGGATGTCGGTGGTGGTCAGCTCACCGCGCTCTTGGAACTTCACAAACGACAGGGTCACACGCGCCTTGTTGGGGGTGTTGCCCAGTGAAGGCCCTTGTGCAGGGTCGCTGGTACCGTTGCCCACCTGGCCAATCAGCGAGGTGATCATGTACGAGAGCGAATCGCGGCTGTCTTCTTGGAAACGCTCCTCGGCCATGGTCGCCATCACAATCTCCTCGATGTCCGACGAAATGCGGTCGGTGGCATCGATGTCGGTACCAACGGGCTTTTCGATGTAGATGTTGAGGTATTGCGGCTCGTTGTCCGGGAAGAAGAGCACCTTCGGTTGCTTGGCGCCCACAATCGCGAACGAGGCAAACAGCAAGAAGATCATCCCCACAAAAATCCACGCAGGACGGCGTCCTTTGAGCATGGTCTTGAGCACGCCTTCGTACCAGCGCTCCAGTACGGGGAGGAACCCTTCTTGGAAGCGTTTTGACGCGGGCGTCAGGCCGTACGTATTGAGCAGTCCGAGTACCCCAAAGATCAGGGCCAGGTTGCCCAACCAGAGTACCGGAGCTTCGCCTTCGCTGCCGAAGTACATCAGGGTGAAGATCACACCGATGCCAATCATGATCAGCGAGTTGCGGTTGCTTTTGCGCTTGTTGACCGGTGCGTCGCCCATCTTCATGAAGAGCGAGGTAAGCATCGGGTTGATCACCAATGCCACAAAGAGCGACGAGCCCAGTACAATCATGAGGGTGATGGGCAGGTACTTCATGAACTCACCCATCAGTCCCGGCCAGATGGCCAACGGAATGAACGCCGCCAGTGTGGTTGCGGTCGAGGCAATGATGGGCCAGGCCACCTCGCCCACGCCGTTTTTGGACGCGTCTTTGGGACTGTAGCCTTCATCGCGAAGCCTGTAGATGTTCTCCACGACCACAATCCCATTGTCCACCAGCATCCCGAGTGCAAGTACCAGCGAGAAGAGCACCATCACGTTCAAGGTGATACCCATGGCTCCGAGGATCATGAAGCTCATGAACATCGAAAGTGGAATCGCCACACCCACAAACAGTGCGTTTCGCAGGCCTAGGAAAAACAGCAGTACGCCAACTACCAGCAGTACCCCAAAGATGATCGAGTTTTCGAGCTCGCTAACTTGGGTGCGGGTTTGGTCAGACTGGTCCTGGGTGATGGTCAGGGTCAGGTTCTCAGGCAGGTCCGAGCGCTGGGCTTTGTCCACGATGGCGTTGATGGCCGCCGAGGCTTCCAGCAGGTTTTCACCGGCGCGCTTGAACACGTTGAGGCTCACTACAGGCTGCAGGTATTCGCGGGCGTAGCTCTCCTTTTCTTTCTCCTGGAAGTTGACCGTGGCCACCTCGCGCAGGTAGATGTTGTTCTGGTTCTCGCTCTTGACGATCACGTCTTCGATGTCTTCCATGTTCTGGAATTCACCCACCACACGTACCGAGCGCTTGATGTCGCCTACGGCCAGGTCACCCCCAGAGATGGTCATGTTCGACTGCGAGATTGCTCCTGCAATGTCGTCCATGCTCACCTGGCGCGCTTCCATGGCCAAGTGGTCGAGCTCGATGCTCACCTCGCGGTCCATGATGCCCGAGATGTCCACCTTGGAAATCTGCGGCAGCTCTTCGATGCGTTCTTCCAGCAGCTCGGCGTAGTCCTCGAGTTCCTCCAGCGAGTAATCGCCCGAAAGGTTGATGTTGAGGGCTGCCTGCAGCTCCGAGAAGTTCAACTCAAAGATGTTGGGGTCTGCGGGCAGGTCGTCCGGCCACTCGGGGTCGGCCTTCACCAAGTCCACCTTGTCCTTCACCTTGCGCAGCGCCTCCGAAGGGCTCACATCAAAATCGAATTTGATGTCTACTGTAGCGTAGCCTTGGGTGGAGGTTGAGATGATCTCGTCGATGCCGGTGATGGTGTTGATCTCCTTCTCCAGCGGTCGGGTGATGAGTTTCTCCATGTCCTCCGGCGAGTTGCCCGGGTAGGCCACCCCCACGTAAATCTCGGGGATGATGACCTCTGGGAAGCTCTCCTTGGGCAGGGTGGAATACGCCGTCAATCCTGCAATCACGATGATGGCGGTGATGACCCACACGGTCATCTTGTTGTCCACCGCCCAGTTCGACAAGGCAAACTCCTTGCGGTGCTGGACTTCTTTGTATTGGTTCTTTTGTTGCTCCATGGGAGGTCCGGATTAGCGTGCGCTTACCGCAACAGGTTCTTCGGCGTTCATGACTTTCACCAGGTCGCCGTTTTTCACTTTGCGTACCCCGCGGTCGATGATGTGCTCACCGGCTTGGAGGCCGCTCACAATCAAGGTCATGTCGTTGTAAGACGGGCCGGTTTGGATGATGCGGCGCGCCACACGGTGACGCTCAGGGTTGGGCGTTTCTTCCAAGACCCACACGTAGCTGTCGCCGGCGGCGTTCTCCAGTACCATGTCTGCGGGCAGTACTACCGATGCAGAGTCGGTGCTGAATTCGTTCACCAACAGCTCGGTCACCAGATTGGGGATGAGGTCGGTGCGCTTTTGGTCAAAGTCCACGCGTACGCTAAAGGTGCGGTTGTCGGGCTTGATGTAAGCACCCACGCGGCTTACGTGAGCAGCAATAGGCTCGCCGCCGTTGACGCCTTGGACGTTCACCAGTACTTCGTCGTTGACCTGCACTTGGCCAAAGTGCTTTTCAGACACGTCGGCTTGCACGTAGAGGTTCCCGAGGTTCACCACGCGTGCCACTGGCATGCCTGGAGAGGCCATCTCGCCCACCTTCGGGGTGATTTCATCGAGTACACCGGCAAACGGTGCACGTACGGTGCCCTTGCTGCGCTGCTCTTTGAGTGTGGCGAGGCTGTTCTCGAGCGATTCCTTGCGGTTTTTGGCCTCGAGGTACTGCACCTCAGAACCGATGTTTTGGTCCCAGAGGTTCTTTTGGCGGATGTAGAGGTCCTCGGCGAGTGCGAGGCTGGTTTCTACCTCTGCAATTTGCTTGGCCACAATCTCGGTGTCGATCACCATCAGGGCTTGGCCTTTGCTCACGCGCTGGCCTTCACGCACCGGGATGCTCTTGATCACTCCTTGGTATTCGGGGAACACCAGGGCGTTTTTCTCGGCCTCCAGATTGCCCTGCACGCGGAAGTAATCTTTGAACACCTGGGTGCCCACAGCAACGTAGCTCACCTCAGGGGTCAAGCGGGTGGTGTCGATTTCGATGAGCTTCTCGTCCATCTTGCCGAGCATGGCGGCAAGCTTGTCGGACACTTGTTTCATGGCGGCTTTGCGCGCGTTGAGGAAGTCCATTTCCTCTTCGATCAGTGTGCGCTTGACGTCGGCGAGTTCCTTCTTGGCGGTTGCGTACTCGTTCGAGCGGCGATCCATGGCCTGAAGGGCCTTTTGCTGGTCGAACATGGCCTGCTCACGCTCGGCAAATTGAGCGTTGAAGGCCGACCAGGTTTGCTGGTCCAGAGAGTCGAGTCGGTCGAGTCCCGCTTGGAGTTGTGCGGGGTCCAATTCGGCCGGGCCGGTTGGGGCGCTGCAAGCTGCAAGCACCACTACGGCGAAGATTAAGGCAATGCGGTTCATATCTGAGAGGATCGGTGTTATTGGTTGAAGCTGCGGGCCAAACGCGTGCGGGCGTTCAGCAGTTGAAGCATGCCGCTCACGTAGTTCCCCTGAGCGCTGAGGAGTTGGTTGTCGGCTTGGGTCAGCTCAAAGCTGGTGGCCAAACCTTCGTTGTATTTGATGCGCGTGGTGTTGAAGATGCGCTGGGCGAGTTCCACGCTGCGGGTTTGGTTCTGGTAGTTGCTCAGCGCATAGGCATACTCGTTGCGCGCGGTGGCGTTTTCGAGTGCGGCGCCTTCGGACACTTGTTCAAGGTCCACTTGGGCTTTGCGCAGTTCCACGTCGGCTTGCGCGATGCGGTGCTTGCCTTGAAAGCTGCCAAAAATCGGCACGTTCATTTGCAGGCCCCACAGTTGGGTCGGGTACCAGCTCTGGTCAAAATCCAAGAAGCTGAACTCGTCGCGGAAGGCGTTTTGCTGGTAGGTGTAGAACCCGGCAATCTGCGGGTAGCCTTTCATGCGCTCGTTTTTCACGTTGAGCTGTTGCAGGCCCACCACGGTCTCCTGCAATTGGTACTCGATGGTGTTCTCGGGCTTGAAGTTGAGGCTGAGCATGCTCATGTCCTCCGAAATCAGGTTGTCCAGCTTGTCGGTCAGGGTCAGGGGCGCTTCGAGGTCGAGTCCCATTTGGAACTTGAGCAGCTTTTTGGCAACGTCCACCTGTTGCATCGCGTAGGCAATGCGGGTGTCGAGGTCGGCCACGTTGAGCTGGAGTTGGTCCAGGTCCTGTTGCTCGGCAAATCCGGCTTCTACGAGGGCTTCAGTTTCTGCAGTGCTCTCGGCTAGCAGTTCGCGGCTATCGGTGAGGATTTCTACGTTACGCTCGGCAATGAGCACCGTATAGTAGGCCTCGGCCACCTCGTCGCGGGTGTCTTTTTCGCTTTTGGTGATGACGTCCTGCGAGAGCGTTGCGCTCAGCTTGGCGGCTTGCAGGCCTACAAAGTAGCTGCCGTCAAACACCAGTTGGGTCACCTGTATACCCGCGCTCATGTTTTGAGGCGTACCAAATTGCAGTTCGGTGACGGCGTTCGGGTCCACTTGGGGAGCGTTCAAGTCGACGCCGGTTTCTTGGGACACGTCAAACAGAAACTGGTTCAGGTAAGGCGGAAAGCCAAATGCGTCGGCCGGAGCCACTTGGACAGGAATGTCGATGAAGTTCTGGTACTCCATCGACCCGCTGACCTGTGGGAGGCCAATGGCGGTGAGTTCTTTCACGCGGCGTGCGGCGGATTCAGCATCAAGCTGAGCACCGCGGACCGCGAAGCTGTGTTCCACAGCGTACTGCTGTGCCTGGGCCAACGACACCGAGGTCGGTGTCTGGGCTTGGGCCAGGGCTGGTAAGGCCAGCAACATGAGCATTAAGCGTTTCATAGGTTTGGATTGGTAGCGTTGGTTCTTGATTCTTTGGCCATTTTCTCCACCAAGTAGGCGATGCCTTTTTCACTGGCTATGCCGCGGATGTGGTAGCGGAAGAGTTCCATATACACCTCGGCAAAAGAGACTTGGTCGGGGGGAAAGATCTCGCCGTCAAACACCGCATCGAGTTTGGTGATGTAAATCTTGGCGAGGATTTCGGGTTTGAGGTTGTCGCGGTAGAGGCCTTCTTCCATGCCTTTGACCATGTTGGCGTGCATGCAGGAGTAGACCTGGGTGTCGCGTTTGTTCACCATGTCTTTCCACACCTCGGGGTAGTACTTCTCCATGTCAAAGTGGATGGAGGGGTGAAGCCCCTGCAGCATGCCCACTGCGAAATGCGAAATCTCGAACATCTCGTCGATGGCGTTCAGGCCTCGCGCACAGATCTGCGTGATGGCTTTTTCTTCCTGACTGTGTACGAGATCAAAACAGCGAGTGATCAGGTCGCGCTTGTCGGAAACGTACTTGTACAGCGTTTTCTTGGAAATGCGGAGGTTCTTGGCCACATCGTCCATGTTTACGCTCTTGATGCCGTACTTCATGAAGACGGCGCACGCTCCGTTCAGAATTTCTTCTTCGCGTTCGTTCATGGCCGCAAAGATACGCCCATCTTACACCCGGAAACGAAATGAGTGTTAAAATGTTTCTGGTGTTCCTGAGGTCTCTGATAGCGCAGGAAAGCAGGCACAAGAATGCAGAACGCTTCTAAGTGAGATGTGGTGCAGAACTCACATGAGCGCACGCTTGATCAGAGTAGGGTCGGCTTGATGGGGCACAGTTACCTTCAAACGGGGCTCCATCTCCATGGCGCGTTGGATGGCAAATACAGCCCCGTCGTTGCGTGCCCAGCTGCGGCGCGCAATGCCGTTGTTGACGTCCCAGTGGAGCATGCTCAACAGACGACGTTCGCTGTCTTCGCTGCCGTCGATCACCATACCGAAACCGCCGTTCATCACCTCGCCCCAGCCCACACCACCGCCGTTGTGCAGTGAAATCCAGGTGGCGCCACGGAAGGCGTCGCCGGCGAAGTTCTGCACGGCCATGTCCGCCGTAAAGCGGCTGCCGTCGTAAATGTTGGAGGTCTCGCGGTAGGGCGAGTCGGTGCCGGAAACGTCGTGGTGATCACGTCCCAAAACGACTTCACCGTTGAGCTTTCCGTCGCGGATGGCGTCGTTGAAGGCCTTGGCAATTTCCATGCGGCCTTGTGCATCGGCGTATAGGATGCGGGCTTGAGAACCCACCACCAATTGGTTTTCCTGTGCGCTTTTGATCCAACGGATATTGTCGTCCATTTGCTGCTGGATTTCCTCAGGTGCATCGGCTTTGAGGCGCTCGAGCACCTGGCAGGCAATGGCATCCGTGGTGGCCAAGTCGGCCGGATCGCCCGAGCAACATACCCAGCGGAAGGGTCCAAATCCGTAATCAAAGCACATGGGGCCCATGATGTCTTGCACGTAGCTGGGGTAACGGAACTCGCGTCCGTCGTCGCCGGCAAGGTCTGCGCCTGCGCGCGAAGCCTCCAGCAAGAAGGCGTTGCCGTAGTCAAAGAAGTAGGTGCCTTTGGCCGTGTGGCGGTTGACCGCATCGGCGTGGCGGCGCAACGAGGTACGCACGTGTTCCTTGAAGGTTTCGGGGTCGTCGGCCATCATGGTGTTGGCCGCTTCAAAGCTCAGTCCGGCGGGGTAGTACCCTCCGGCCCACGGGTTGTGCAGCGAGGTTTGGTCCGAGCCCAAATCCACATACATGCCCTCGGCGTCCAAGCGTTCCCACACGTCCACCACATTGCCCACGTAGGCAAAGGAACGGGCGGCTTTTTCGGTTTGGGCTTGGCGCACGCCGGCCACCAATACGTCCAGGTCTTCGGTGACTTCGTCTACCCAGCCTTGTTCGTGGCGCTTGTAGGCTGCCGCGGGATTCACCTCTGCGGTGATGGATACACAGCCGGCAATGTTGGCGGCCTTGGGTTGGGCACCGCTCATGCCACCCAAACCGGCGGTCACAAACAGTTTGCCCTCCAGGCCTTCGCCGTGCTTGGCCACCTTGCGGCCTGCGTTGAGCACGGTGATGGTGGTGCCGTGCACAATGCCTTGGGGGCCAATGTACATGTAGCTACCGGCGGTCATTTGACCGTATTGGGTCACGCCCAGGGCGTTGAATTTTTCCCAGTCGTCGGGCTGGCTGTAGTTGGGGATCATCATCCCGTTGGTCACCACCACGCGCGGTGCGTCTTTGTGCGACGGAAACAGGCCCAGCGGATGGCCGCTGTACATCACCAGGGTTTGCTCCTCGGTCATTTGTGCGAGGTAATGCATCACCAGCCGGTACTGCGCCCAGTTTTGGAAAACCGCCCCGTTGCCACCGTAGGTGATCAGCTCATGGGGGTGCTGCGCCACGGCCGGGTCCAAGTTGTTTTGGATCATCAGCATGATGGCCGCGGCCTGCTTGGTTTTGCACGGGTACCAATCGATGGGGCGCGCCAGCATGGCGTAAGTGGGGCGCAAGCGGTGCATGTAAATGCGTCCAAAGTCGGCCAATTCCTGGGCGAATTCAGGAGCAAGAATGGGGTGTTGTTCAGCCGGGAAGTAGCGCAGGGCGTTGGCCAAGGCCAGTTCCTTTTCGCGCGGCGATAGGATGTCTTTGCGGCGCGGTGCGTGCGAAACGTTGGGGTCCAGCGCACGGGGCTGGGGGAGTTCAGCGGGCAATCCTTCGGCCACCAGGGCCTGAAATTCAGATCGGGTCATGGACGGTTGCTGGACGGTTGGGTTCATGCAGCGAAGTTACAAGAGTTGGGGGCGGCAGCGCGTTTACTTCTTCACCTTTCCGGTGCCTTTGTCAAAGCCATACGGACAGTGCTTACAGCCGCTCTGGCAGCAATAGCCACGCTTGAGGTGGTAGGCTTCGGTGAAGACAATGTACCCCTCCTCGCTCATGTAATAATCCTCCGGCTCAAGGGAGTTGGATTTGCTAAACAGGCTCATCCTGGGTGCGCTTTTGTTTGCGGTGCAAAGTTCAGTCCTTTGTCCCGTTAGATCACTTCAACAATGTCCACCCATCAAATGTTGCCTGTTGATTCGGTAAAAATCACCCCAGTACCCTTGGATTTCTGGGGGCTCCCGGGCCGCGAGCTGCACCTGCTGCGCGAGGATTTGACCCATCCCCTGTACGGCGGCAACAAGTGGCGCAAGCTGGTCTACAACCTGGAAAAGGCCCACCAACGCGGCGATCGGGCGGTGCTCACCTTTGGGGGTCCGTGGAGCAACCACCTGTTGGCGACTGCCGCGGCATGCAAAGCAGCCGGCATCGGCGCCATTGGCATGGTGCGTGGGACGGCACCCGCTCCCCTGACCGCCACTTTGCAAGACTGCACGGACTTGGGCATGGAACTCCACTACCTATCGCGCGCCGAGTACGCCGAGAAGAACACCGACTACTTCAAGGCACACCTGCGCGACGTGCACGGACGGGTGCACATTGTACCCGAAGGTGGGAGCAACTTCCTGGGCACTCAAGGTTGCATGGAGATCTTGGGCCCCGCACACGACAACTACACCGACGTGTGCGTGGCCATGGGCACCGGCGCCACGGCCGCAGGCTTGTTGCTTGGTCGGCGACCGGGCCAAACCATTTGGGGCTTTCCGGTGGTCAAAGGCGGCGATGGGTTGCGCAGCGCGGTGCATGCACAGCTCTATTGGTCGCTGTTGGACCAGGAGTTGGTGGACGATGTGCTGGCATACCTCACCTTGACCCCGGCCCACCGCGACGGCTTTGCCAAAACCGATGCGCAGCTGCTCGGTTTCATGCGGGATTTCCACACTCAAACCAGGGTGAAGCTGGACCAGGTCTACACCGCAAAGCTGGTTTGGGCTGTGGTCGAGGCCCTGCGCGATGGCCGTTTGACAGGCACGCCACTGGTGGTGCACACCGGTGGATTGCAGGGCCTGCGTGGGCTGGAACACGGACTCGGCGAGGCGGTTTACCCAAGAGATGTGAACGGCTGAGGCCGCCTTAAAAAAGCCCTACCTTTGCGGTCCTAATCAGCGGAGTGTTCGCATGAGTGATGCCATCAAGCACGAATGCGGGATAGCGCTTCTTCGACTCAAGAAGCCCCTGCAGCACTACCGAGAGAAATACGGAACCAGTTTCTACGCTCTCGGAAAAATGTACCTGCTCATGAGCAAGCAGGTCAACCGCGGCCAAGACGGAGCCGGTCTGGCCAACATCAAGCTGGATGTCGATCCCGGCAACCGCTATATCTCGCGCCAGCGCTCCAACGCGCCCAATCCCATTAAAGACCTGTTTGAAAAGGTCACCTCTCGCTTCAAAGACTTGCACGAGGTTGAAAAAGGCGATCCTGCCTGGCTCAAAAAGAACCACGGCTTCACCGGGGAGGTCTTCCTGGGTCACCTGCGCTACGGCACTTACGGCGGCAACGGCATTGAGCAATGCCACCCCTTCTTGCGTCAGAACAACTGGATGAGCCGCAACCTGGTGGTGGCCGGCAACTTCAACATGACCAACGTGGACGAGCTCTTTGAGACCCTCATCGAACTCGGCCAGCACCCCAAGGAAAAGGCCGATACGGTGACCGTACTGGAAAAGATCGGTCACTTCCTCGATGTGGAAAATCAGGAGGTGTTTGACAAATACAACTTGCTGGGGTACAACAACGTCAAGATCTCCGAAAAAATTCACCACGAACTCAACGTGGGCAACATCCTCAAGCGCAGTGCCCAACATTGGGACGGCGGCTACGCCATTGGCGGGATGCTCGGCCACGGCGATGCGTTTGTGCTCCGCGACCCCAACGGCATCCGCCCGGCCTTCTACTACGAAGACGACGAGGTAGCTGTAGTAGCATCGGAGCGACCGGTGATCCAAACCGCCTTCAACCTCGAGCCTGAAGCGGTGCAGGAGTTGCCTCCGGGCCATGCCTTCATCATCAAAGCCGACGGCCGCACCAGCCTGGAGGAAATCCGCAAGCCCGAAGAGAAAAAGTCGTGCTCGTTTGAGCGCATCTACTTCTCGCGCAGTAACGACAAAGACATTTACCGAGAGCGCATGGCTCTTGGCGCCAACTTGGTGCCGTTGATCATGGAGGCCATTGACCAAGATTTGGACAACGCGGTCTTCTCCTTCATACCAAACACCGCAGAAACTTCCTTCTACGGGCTGATCAAGGAGATCGAAAACGAACACAACCGCCGCAAAATCGCGCGCATCCAAGAGCTGGGAGGTAAGGCCTCTGCCGAAGAGATTGAACGCTTGCTCACCCAACGTTTGCGCATCGAAAAGGTGGCCATCAAGGACGCCAAGCAGCGCACCTTCATCACCCAGGATTCCGACCGTGATGACATGGTGGCAAGCGTGTACGACATCACCTATGGTACGGTCAATCCGGGCGTCGACACCCTGGTGATGATCGACGATTCCATCGTGCGCGGCACCACATTGAAGAAATCCATCCTGCGCATCCTGGACCGTTTGGGCCCCAAGAAAATTGTGGTGGTGTCCTCTGCCCCGCAAATCCGCTATCCCGATTGCTACGGCATCGACATGGCCAAGATGGGGGACTTCATCGCCTTTCAAGCTGCTGTAGCCTTGCACGCTGACCGAGGCACGAAGGACCAGATGGACATGATCTACAGAAAGTGCAAGGATCAAGAACATGCGCCCAAAGAGCAGGTGAAGAACTATGTGCAAGAGGTCTATGCGCCCTTCACTACCGAAGAAGTAAACGCCAAGATTTCTGAGTTGCTTCGCCCCGAGGGCATACAAGCAGAAGTACAGATTATCTACCAAACTTTAGAAGGCTTGCACGAAGCCGTTCCCGGCCATACTGGAGATTGGTATTTCACGGGGAACTATCCCACCCCGGGCGGCAACAAGGTGGTCAACCGCGCCTACATCTACTACATGGAAGGACGCAATGAGCGGGCGTACTGAATGAGTAAGAAGCCATGCACTGCCGGTAGGTTGACGGCGAATTGAGACACAGGCCAATGATTCCAAGAGAACCGTAATTTTATCCTATGATCAGGTCAACATTTTCTAGTTCTTCCGAGGTTGGAGATTCCCGGTCCGCGAACAAGCGCATGCTGGTCTTTGAGGACGATCATTTCCACATCCGAGCACTGATGTATTTACTTCGTAAATATTGGCCGGGATGCGAGATTACAGTGGTGCGAAACCGCGCAGAAGGGGCAGATTTGGTTCGAAAGAGCGCGATGACCGACTTTGATTTGGTTTGGATCGACTACCAATTGGAGGACGCTTCGATCTTGAGTTTGGCAGCTGAATTTTCAGACTTCTTTTTTGTCAAGGAGAAACCACCGCTGTTTTTGTGTACCTCCTTGGAGGACGAGGAGATCATCGCCAAGTGCAAAAAGCAGTGCGAATTCGACGGGTTCGTACCCAAACCAACCCAAGCCAGAGATATCGAGGCAATAGCCGCCAGGTACCCCAACAAATAGGCGGGTTTTCATGGATATACGTCCTCTTTGTGCTTGAGGGGTGAAGCGGGAGTATGCTCGAGATGAACGCCTAGTGCTCGCACTTAGGTTCTCGATAAGTGTGGGTTGGCCGTAGTTCTTTGCCGGTGGAGGTGTTCGTGAAACCTGAGAGGTGCCTCCCTCGAAGTTGGCATCGGATTGCTGATGAGCTCAAAAGATTTCCTACCTTCGCGCACCCGCTGAAAAGCCTGAGTGGCGGAATTGGTAGACGCGCACGACTCAAACTCGTGTTTCTTCGGAAGTGTGGGTTCGATTCCCACCTCAGGTACTAAATTCTTGAAAGCTCTATGTCCCAATCCCTGTTGGACATAGGGCTTTCTTGCGTTTGGAGGGCCCTATGATCCCTGCATTTATGAAATGAAAAAGGGGGCCGAAGCCCCCTTTTCACCGTTTTCTAGGAAAAGCATGCGGAGTGAAAACCCGCGGCGGAATGGATGCTAGTCTGTGCAGACTAAACCAAAGTTCCCGAGTATTTCCAGAAGATCAGGTGCACTGACGACTCCGTCTCCATTCAAGTCAGTAGGGCAAGCACTGCAATTGATTTCGATCGTTTTGCAGATGGTCACAACGTTGGCAGGATCTGCGCAGCAGAACACTTCCGCGCAGATGGTATAGGTCCCCGAGGCGGCTTCGTAGGTGTGCATTGGGCACATTGCAGCAGTCACGCTTTGGAACGTACCGTCTCCCCAACTCCAGTTGATGCAGTACTCAAAGCCCAACGGAGTACCGTCTGCCAGGGTCACACAAGTGCCCACATTGCCGCAATTGTCTTCATCGATGGCCACCATCAGGTTCAAGTTGTCCCAATCTGGGAGTGAGCAAGGCTCAGGCTCGCAGGCAATGGTGATCTCTCCGCAAAGGGTGATGGCATCGGCAGGCGCATTGCAGCAGAAAATGGTGGCGCATACGGTGTAGGTGCCGTCCTGGCTGTAGGTGTGTTGTGGACAGAAGTTGGCCGCGTTGTATTGCGAGGTGCCGTCTCCCCAGTTCCAATCAATGCAATACTCCGCGCTCAAGCCGAAGCCGTCAAGTGTATTGACGCACGCGCCAATCACATCGCAACCGAGAGAAGAGTTCACCAATACCAGTTCCAACTCAGAGGCTTCGGGCAGTGCGCAAGGTTCGGGTTCACATGCGATCGTGATCTCCTTGCACAGGGTCAATGTTTCTGTGGGTGCATTGCAGCAGTACAGGGTTGCACATACGGTGTAGGTGCCGTCGGCCGCATAGGTGTAATACGGGCAGAAATTAGCACCGTTTACTTGTGAGTTGCCATCGCCCCAATTCCATTCGATGCAGTAGTCTGCACTCAATCCAAACCCAGCGGTGGTGTTGATGCATGCGCCAATGACGTCGCAACCCAAGGATGAATTCACCACAACCAATTCCAATTCGTCAGCTGCAGGAAGTGTGCAGGGATCGGGTTCACAGTCGATGGTGATCTCCTTACAAATGGTCAATACAGCTGTTGGATCGTCGCAGCAGTAGATATTGGCACATACGGTGTAGGTGCCGTCAGCGGCATAGGTGTGGAAGGGGCAAAATTCCGCAGTGTTGGTTTGAACCGATCCATCTCCCCAGTCCCAATCGATGCAATAGTCTGCACCTAAAGAAGGGTTGTCGCTGTCTGTTGTACCGGGGCAGGCTGCGATGGTATAGCAGTCATCTGCATCCAGCTGCACAAGAAGCACTTCGACCAGTGAAGCGTCGGGCAGCTCACACGAAGTACCACCACAACCTTCGATAACAACCTCAACACAGGTGGTCACCAGGTCAACACCGTTGTTGCCGTCGGCGCAGCAATAGACCTCTACACACACGTCGTAAATCCCATCCAAATCGGTGTATTCATGGTAGGGGCACTCGTCTCCAGCGTAAGAGGCGGTTGTGCCGTCTCCCCAATCCACATCAAAACACAGGTCTGGGGAAAGGAAGTTCCCGTCCTGATCTCGTACGCAAAGCACGCGGTCCTCGCAGAACTGGCCCTGTACAACATCCAAGACAATCTCATCAGGCAGTGTACAAGAGGGACCGGCAGGTAGAACAGAGCCGCACGAAGTTCGGTTACCAGACACCCCATATGAGTCAAACAGGTGACTCCCTGCGGTTGGTAGCACCAAGGCACTGTTTACCGGTGCCTCGCTGTGCCAGTGCTCAGGTGCAAATCCGAATCCTCCAAAATCAATGGCACAGGCGGCAAAACCATCTTCCTTGATCTCAATCAACTCCAAATTCCGCGGGTCTGTAAGTGCTGAATAATTCAGTCCAAGCAATACATACCCGGTTCCATCGGCCTTCACACTGGCCATTTCGGGGGTATAGATGCGAGGTTGGCTGAAGGCAGAGAAGCCGAGGAAAATGCCAGGCAGAGTAGCATAACCAGGCCCATCCAAGGGGTGAATGTAGCTCCAGTCCAAAGCGCTTGCATCTTTTTGAACGCTTACTTGGAATGGCATTGATCCGGTAATTGCTCCGTAGCTGCAGGTTTGGAATTTTCCAGAAACCACAAGCGACTGGCCATTTGGAGCTAAGTTCAGTGAATACCCGGCCGCAGCGCCGTAAATCGTGCTTGAAAAGGCCATGTCGTTCGGCAGGCGCACGGCCGCCCCGGCATTGCTGTCGTATGCAGAAATGGTGAACGATCCGTAATCGGTGGAATTGGCCAGTTGAAAGATACTTCCGGAAGCGGGGTCGTACACTGCGGAAACAGCTGCATTGGTGTCGGATCCAAGGGGATCAAAATAGTAGCTGTCTTGCCACATCAAGTTACCCGCAGCATCGGTGCGAAGGGCGAGTGCATTTTGTTTAGAGGTGCCATTGGATGACCCCGAAAAGAAGAATCCGTTGTCTACGCTTATGCCGTTGCTGAGCATGTCCCAATCTTCCAATGACGCAGATGTTGCTGAGTTGAAGGTCTGGCTCCAAACCAAACCGAGTGAAGGGTCAAGCAGGGCTGCCCAACCTTGTTTGCTATCGGTGGGCGCAAAGCCCTGCGCCACAATACCGGTAAGCAGATAACCTGGCGTCACTCCTGAAGAGGCTCCGAACCCTACCGGTACCACGTGCATGGCTGTGGTGTGGTTCCAACCTGGCACGGCAATTGTCAAGTTAGCTACTTGGTTACCTACGGCATCCAAAAGCAGGATCAAGGACTCCGTGTTTCCAGCGCCATCGATGATTGCACCGCCCAGAACATACCCGCCTGTGCCCACAAAAGGGGTTTGCTCAATGTGGTACACTTTGGGAACATCCCAAGAGGCCAAGGCGGTCTCCCATACTATGATTCCATGGTCGTCGACTTCCATGATATGAATGTCTTGCGTGCTGGGTCCGAGAATGAGGTTCCCGGCCATGACTTCATGGCCCAAGGTGTGCGATGGGGTAATGGAGTATTGGTCGTGTGAGGCTTGTCCAGTTGTAGAGGTGCCTGGGAGATGATCGTAGGTGGAGTGGAAGTACTGAGCTCGTGCTCCTTGAGACATCATCAATCCCATGATCAGGGCACAAAACCAGAAAAGGCTGGCGAATAGTTGTTGGTTAGTTGGCTTCATGTCTGTTAATTTTTTGTGAATGACTGATGGAGCAAACGTACTCGGTCCATATCCTGAGGACGGGGGACAATGAGAATTCGGCAGGGTTGAGTTATCGTAAGGTCAATCCTTAGAGGGGTGAGGGTTGTTTGCAGTCACTGTTATTGGCCCACTTCATTTATGCTGTGACCGCAAAGGCGGTCGTTGGCCTCTACGCTCCATGAGTTGCCTGTGGACTGCTCTCGTGCATGCTTGATACGAGATCAGATTCGTGTCCAAAAGACGTGGACGGCATCTGTACAAGCCGCAGATTTGACTTGATGATGCTATGGGATTCGTTCGGTTCGGACTGCACGGACCCAGCTTGGTCATGTGATGGCTGGTTTGTGCCGCATGGACATGATAAGTCGTGCAATGATGCGTTTACCTGCAACGACGATGGCGGAGCCGGAAGCAAAGGTGGCCGGGTTGATGCGGGCGTTATTTTGAACCTGATTGACGGGTGCGGATCGGTCTCCCCTTAAACGCAAACAGCCCTACCAAATGGCAGGGCTGCGTGCTGTGTTACTCTAAGTGTTAGTTGGAGGTGTGCCGGGCTTGCAACTCCTCGAGGAGGATCAACCTCAGCTCGGCACGTCGGTTGGTTTGGTGTTGCTTTTCGGTACAATCTTTTTCGCGACAGTTGGCCTCAGGCGTTTCCTCGCCTTCTGCGGTCGTGTTGAGTTGGTCGGGGTTCACGCCTGCTTCGATCAGGTATTGGGCCACAGCGTCTGCGCGCTTTTGCGACAGATGACGGTTGTAGCTCGCCGTCCTTGTTGGCAATCGGCTTGGCGCGCTTCACCTGGTTCTCAATCACGGGGAGCACTGTTTCGTCCTCGGGTTGGATTTGGTGGTAGCGGTTGTACCAAACGCGGGCATCTTCGTAGCGGCCCAATCCGGTCAGTACCCGGGCGTAGTAATAGAGGTCATCGGAAATCACGTCGTCGCCCTGTACGGTTTTGCTGTACCAATACTCAGATTCGCCCAGCAGGCCTAGTTTACGTTAGCACTCGCCCAGTTTGCGCGTGGCTTCGGTGCTGTTGGCATCACGTTTAAACGCCTCTTTGTAGTGGTCGATGGCAACGAGAAAGTCGAATTGGTCATAGGCTTTGTCCCCACGCTTGATTTGCTTGGAGACATCTGCGCTCCGCGCCGGTGGATTGGTCTCTGTAGGGGTAGAGGCGTGAAGCTGCACTCCCCAAAGGCAGATGGTCATCAGGTAGAACAGGCGTGCGTTACACTTCATAGCTGGGCGAATAATGATTCATCATGCGGTAGGCATCCTTTGGGCGAAGGTTACGCTCTGCTGTCAGAATTCTCCCTCGGGGAGGCCAGTGCAGCCTTATAAAACCAGAAGAGATAAGTGGATGCTCGAGTTCGTTAAGAGTATATAAAAATACAAAGAATAAATACACGGAAAAAACACAAAAAACCGAGTTAAAATGGTAAAAAAGAAGAGAGAAAATTAGAAATACATGTACGGAAAAAAGAAAGATACGTATGTGCTATAAAGGCAAGATGAAAAGCCGGAACTTCAATACGGTTGAGGGATGCGAAACTCAGGAGCGCGCAGCCAAATAGGCCATGAGCCCCACGCCGGTGATCAGCGCTTGCTCGTCAATGTTGAAGGATGGGTGGTGTACCGGGCGGGTAAATCCGTCGCCGGTAGGTGAGGCGGTGCCCAGGCGGTAGAAGCATCCGGGCATGTGGTGCGTGTAGTACGCAAAATCCTCGGCGGTCATGCGGCGCTCGAGGGTGACCACGTTGTCGGCGCCCAGGAAGGATTCGGCCTTGGCGCGTTGGGTGCGGGTGAAGGCCGGGTCGTTAAACAGGCTGGGGTAACCCTTGTCGATGCGGAAGTCCACCGTGCCGCCCATGCTCGAGACCAGTTGTTGCGCCAGTTGGACCATGCGCTTATGTGCTTCTGCCCGCCAGGCTTCATCCAAAGTGCGGAAGGTGCCTTCCAACCGTACCTCATTAGGAATCACGTTGGTGGCCCCTTCGGCCATGAAGCGTCCAAAGCTCAGGACCGAGGGCACTTCTGGATTGGCTCCGCGGCTGACGATCTGTTGCATGGCCACCACCAGGTGCGATGCGATGAGCACAGGGTCAATGTTCTTGTGCGGCATGGCACCGTGACCACCTTTGCCGGTGACGGTGACGTGCAGCTCATCGCACGAGGCCATGTATTGCCCCTCTCGGAAGCCCACTTTGCCTGCCGGCAATTCCGGGAACACATGTTGGCCGGTGATGCCTTGCGCATCGGGCGCGTCGAGCACCCCTTCAGCAATCAGCAATGAGGCTCCGCCCGGAAGTTTTTCTTCGCCGGGTTGAAACAGGCAGCGGACCGTGCCGGTCCAGTGGGTGCGGGTGTCCTGCAGGAGTTTGATGGCTCCTAACAAACAGGTGGTGTGCACATCGTGGCCGCAAGCGTGCATCACGCCGGGTACGGTGGATTTGTAGGGGACGTCGTTGGCTTCGTTGATGGGCAGGGCGTCCAGGTCGGCGCGCAAAAATCGCAGGGAGCTGCCGGGGTCTTGGCCTTGTACATCCACGACAATTCCAGTGCCCGCTACGCCGGTTTGAGGAGTCAGTCCCCAACCGGTGAGGGTGCGGGCCACAAAGGCCGCGGTTTCATGTTCTTGGTAACTGAGTTCGGGGTGGGCGTGCAGGTGGTGGCGCAAAGCTTGCCACGTTTCAAAGCCCGATCGCGCTCCATCGCGCAGCGCTTGATCAAGAGCCATGTCCGCCCCAGATTTGTTGCACCGCGCTCCAGACCATGCGCACCGATACAAACACCATCAGCACCCCAAAGAAGAGTTTCACTTTGGCCACCGGCAGGCGCAGGGCCAACTTCGATCCCAAATATCCTCCTATGATGAACATGCCCGCAATCACCAGCGCATTGCGGATGTCCACATTGCCGGTCTTGTGGTAGTTCATGAAGGCCAAGATGCCAATGGGAGGCAGCATCACAGCTAGGCTGGTGCCTTGGGCTTCCAATTGATTGAAATTCAGGAAGTAAATCAGGGCTGGAACCATCACCACACCCCCGCCAATGCCCACAAAGCCGCTCAAAGCGCCTGCAGTGAGTCCAATGGCGGTCAGCAGAAGAAAGGTGTTGAGGTCCATGCGCATCGGTTGCGTTTGGACAAGGATACGATTTCTGCTCCGAGGAATTGCATTTTGGCGCCTCCAGCCCAAAGGCCTTTGCTACCTTTCGCCCACCAACCATTGACCCATGTACGGCAAGATCCAACAACACCTCCAGGCCGAACTTCAAGACATTGAAAACAGCGGCCTGTTCAAGCGCGAGCGCATCATCACCACCCCCCAAGGCGCGGTCATTCGCGTCAGCACCGGGGAAGAGGTGTTGAACTTTTGCTCCAACAATTACCTCGGCCTCTCTTCGCACCCACGCGTGGTGGAAGCGGCCAAGGCAGCCATCGATAGCCACGGGTTTGGCATGTCGTCGGTGCGCTTCATCTGCGGCACCCAGGACATTCACAAAACCCTCGAACAAAAAATCGCCGACTTCCACCACACCGAGGACACCATCCTCTACGCCGCGGCCTTCGACGCCAACGGCGGCGTGTTTGAGCCTCTGCTCACCAAGGAAGACGCCATCATTTCAGACAGCCTCAACCACGCCTCCATCATCGACGGGGTGCGTTTGTGCAAGGCCGCTCGCTACCGCTATGCCAACAACGACATGGCTGAGCTGGAAGCGCGCCTGCAAGAAGCGCAAGACGCCCGTTTCCGCATCATCGTCACCGACGGGGTGTTTTCCATGGACGGCTACGTGGCCCAACTCGATAAAATCTGCGACCTCGCGGACGAGTACGACGCACTGGTCATGGTGGACGAATGCCACGCCACCGGCTTCATCGGCAAAACCGGCCGCGGTTCGGTAGAGCTGCGCGACGAACTGGGTCGCGTGGACATCATCACCGGTACCCTTGGCAAGGCCATGGGCGGTGCCATGGGCGGATTCACCACCGGTCGCAAAGAGATCATCGAGATGCTGCGCCAACGCTCGCGTCCTTACCTGTTCTCCAACTCGCTGGCTCCTAGCATTGTGGGCGCATCCATTGAGGTGTTCGACATGCTGAGCGAAACCACCGAGCTGCGCGACAAGCTGGAGGACAACGTCAAATACTTCAAAGCAGGCATCGCCAAAATCGGCCTCGACTACAAGGACGGCGAATCGGCCATCGTGCCCATCATGCTGTACGACGCAGCCCTTTCGCAGCAGTTTGCAGACCGCCTTCTGGACGAGGGGATTTACGTGATTGGCTTCTTCTACCCCGTAGTGCCCAAAGAGCAGGCCCGCATCCGCGTGCAACTCTCGGCCGGCCACGAACGCGAACACCTGGACCGCGCATTGGCTGCTTTCGAAAAAGTGGGCCGCGAACTGGGTGTGCTCAAAACCGCCTAACCCCATCCGGTGCAGGTCGATTTCCTGATTGTTGGTCAAGGCTTGGCGGGCAGTGTGCTCGCCCGCACTTTGCTGCGCGCAGGCAAGTCGGTGCACTTGGTGGATACCCACCGCGTGAATTCTGCGTCACGCGTGGCCGCGGGCATGTTCAACCCCATTGTCTTCAAGCGCCTCAACAAGAGTTGGATGGCCGATGAGGCCCTGCCTTTCGCCGCCGACTTCTACCAAGCATGGGAACAGGAGTTGGGCTTGAACGTTTGGCACCCCACACCCATCATCCGGATCTTCCCTGGTCAGGAGGCTGCCAACGACTTTGCAGCGCGATCCGTCTCCGATGGGTTTGCCCACATCCTTCACACCGAAACGCGCCCCGACGGCGAAGCACAAACCGCCCCATTTGGGTACGGCGTGGTAGAAGGCAGCGGGTACCTGGAACTCGGCTTGCTGCTGGACACCCAGCGCCAAGCCTGGATGGACGCCGGCCTACATACCGAAGCCGATTGGCGCGAGGAGGACACCGAGGTTACCCCCGATGGCGTCACCTGGAACGGCATCACCGCCGACCACATCATCCTGTGCCAAGGCCACGCCCTGTTGGACGGCAGCTGGTTTGGCGACTTGCCCTTGCGCCGCACCAAAGGAGAGGTGGTGGACGTGCATCAACCGGGGCTTGCGCTTAGCCACATCGTCAACAACGGACGTTGGGCCATTCCACTAGGGGAAGGACGCTTCCGGTTGGGAGCCACCTATGAATGGCACACCGGCGATCCTTCCATTACACCTGAAGCCCGCGCACTACTGTTGGACAAGCTCGCACCGGTTGTGGGTGAGCATCCCGAGGTGCAGGCCCAACGCGGCGGTATCCGCCCGGCCGTCAAAGACCGCCGTCCGTTGCTCGGCACCCATCCTCAACTGGCCCGCGTACATGTGTTCAACGGCATGGGGACACGCGGTGTGATGATCGCTCCTACGGTGGCTGAATGGATGCGCGACCACATGTTGGGGATTTCTTCACTCCCGGAAGTAGCCGATATTCAGCGGTATAGCGAATTGGGGTAGAAAAAGATTTCAGTAATTATTGAAAGTTCCGATTTCGCGTCTATCTTTATCTCGTGAAGATTGACGAAGCAAAAGCGAAATTCATCCAAAGCTGGGGCGCCCTGGGCACCCAATGGGGCATCAACCGCACCATGGCGCAAATCCACGCCTTGCTGCTGGTAGCCATTGAGCCCATGACCACCGAGCAAGTGATGGAAGCCCTCAGCATCAGCAGGGGCAACGCGAACATGAACCTGCGCGCACTGATCGACTGGCAATTGGTGGAACGCCTCCACAAGTTGGGCGAGCGCAAGGAATACTTCGAAGCAGAGAAGGACATTTGGAAAGTGGCCACCCGCATCGCCGGCGAACGCCGCAAACGCGAGCTGCAACCGGTGATCGAAACCCTCAGCACCTTGCGTGAAGTGGAAAAGGACCCCGACCGCAAGGCGGAGATCAAGGAATTCCGCAAGGTCACCAAAGACGTCCAGCAGTTTGCCGAGAAGGTGGACCAGATGCTCGACAAAGTCAGCAAAGCCGACGAACACTGGTTCCTGGGTACCCTGTTGAAAGTAGTGCGGTCATAACGGCCGCTTTTTTTTGACTAGTAGCTTTCAAAAAATATTGAAAGAACTATATGAAACGAAATAAATGGACCTGCATCCGACGCCTGTGGTGGACCCTCAAGTTCCGTCTGAGCCACAAGCGCTACAAGTTCCTCGATCACCTCGAATTGCACTAACAGCGGGGCTTCCCGCACAAATCAAATACCATGGATTTTCACGTTCTCACCTATGCGGCCTACGTGGCCGTCAGCCTCGGACTCACCTGGTGGGTGGGTCGCACCTTGTTCCGCAACGGACAAGTCTTCCTCGACGAAGTGTTTGGGCACGACGAAGTGCTCAGCCGCAGTGTCAACAAACTCCTGCTGGTGGGCTTTTACCTGGTCAACCTCGGGTTTATGGTTTACACGCTCAAAGTCAACGGCACCATCGAAACCACCGTGCAGTTGATTGAAGTGCTCAGTACCCAAGTCGGCAAGATCATTCTGTGCCTGGGCGCGCTGCACTTCCTCAACCTCTGGGTGTTCTTCAGCCTGCGCCGCCGTCACCAGCGCCAGACCAACCCACCCCGCTACGAACCCATGCCACCCATTGAGTGATGGACGCCATCCTGAGCCCGAAATACCGGTTTGGCAATAACCTGTTCACCGTTACCACGCTGATGGCCCTATACGGCCTGCTGCTGGGCGCGGTGGACGGGTTTCATCGATTCGACGATCACCAACTCTGGTGGTTTGAAGAGGCCGTGTGGGGATTCTTGATTTTCTTCGGCCCCCTGCTCATCCTCTTGGCCGCCCATTTCTTCCGTAAAGATTTGGAATACCACAACCTGTCGAACTGGCTAAGAGGCATGTTAGGGATGTGGGCTTATCTAAAAGTGGTCTTTTGGGTCGGCTACCTGCACCACACCGATGATTGGCCAGACCCTTGGAAGGCGTTCATGTGGCTCCTGATTGGCGGCCTATTTCTCAGCGTACTGACGGGGGCCATCAACATACTGGTGGGCATCGTCATTACGTTTGCACGCAGGCAACTTCACCGTCAACGAGCCGTGATATGAGTGCGCACAGTCCCAAGACCTCCGTTCGCAAGGGGGTCTACTACATTGCGGCAAGCCTGGTCGCCCTCCAAGCCGGGTTGATGCTCATCCCACTGGGACTGCTGGTGGCCATGACCATCTCCGGTGATCCATTCACAGGCGTGTCTGCCATGCTTTCATTGGTGGGATGCTTGGGCGCCTTTGCCAACCTGGATTCCCGTCGTTTTCGAAAGCGTGACCAGTGGAACCTCGGCATGCTCGTGTCCGGACTTTTGGGTGCCCCAGGCCTGTGGTTCACGGGTGAATGGGTAAACCCATACCGGCCCTTCTACGCGTACCTCTTCTTTCTGGTCCCCATGCTCCACGCCTCCGTCCAGTCATGGCTCAGTGCCGCCCGATTGCTGAGCCATCCCGAGGCGTATTTGTTGAAGCCGTGGCAAATCAATCCTGAATAGACCGCTTCACTCAAACACCATCCGCAATTCCGTACGCCGGTTCAGCGCGTGCTCGAGTTCGGTGCATTCCACGCCGTCGGCGCAGTGGTTGATGAGGCGGGATTCGCCGTAGCCCACCCCTTGCAGTCTGCGGGCGGAAATGCCCTGTGCTACCAGAAAGGCAATGGCGGTTTGCGCACGCTGTTCGCTGAGACGTTTGTTGTACTCGGCGGTGCCACGGGCGTCGGTGTGGGAGCTGAGTTCAATGCCCAAGGTGGGGTTGTTGCGTAGGATGGCGGCCAAGTCCTTGAGTTGTGCGCTGGCCACGGGGTTCAGCTCGGTTTTGTCAAACGAGTAATAGATGTTTTTGAGGATGAACACCTCGTCGGGACGCACCTGGATGGGCTGGTTGAACTCGTCCAGGATGGAAATCGCATCCTGGTCCTGCAAACGGCGGAAGTCGCCGGATCCGCCGGAGAGTTCGATGACTACGGATTCGCCGCCGTTGTCCACCGCCACTTTGGAAGCCTTGCTGTCGGGGTCCACTTGAATGGTGTACTCACTCAACGGGCGCAGGTCGTCCACCGAGAATTGTCCGGCGGTTTGGGTGTAGGCCAGCGAGAGCAGTTCCCCCTCTTTGCTCAGGATGTAGACGGGATGACCGCGCCCCACATCCCCGGGAACCTCGTTGTAAATCTGCCCGCCCAAATCGATGGCCAAAATGCTGTTGTCCGGGTTTTCGATCAGCGGCAGATCCATACTGTCGTACGGCAAGAGTTCAAACTGGAATTTGTCGCCGTTGAGGGGGATGATTTGGACGATGGCACCCTCGCGGTTTTTGATGTAGAGCAGGGTGTGGGCCAACACGAGGTCGTCGAGCTGGTCTGCCCGCGCGGTGTACGGCGTGCCGATGTTGAGGGCCGAGATGTCCAATTCACCGGAGGCAGCGGTGACTTCGGTTTGAAGCAGCTCCCCGTCTGCGTTGTAGATGTCTACGCGCTCGTTTTGGAGCGGCGTGCCCTTGCATTGCAGCACAGCCGTGTAGCCGTGATCCAACCGCGTAGTAGGCAAGAAACCCACTTGGTAGGGATTGTCGCCTCCTACTTCGCCGCGGTTGCTGGCCATCCACCCGCCTTGGGGTGAAGTACACACCAATTGGAAGTCATCGGCAGCACTGTTGATGGGTGCAGGCAGCGGCTTGACGGCTTGCCAATGGCGGTCACCGTCGGCGGTATAGAGGTCCAGGCCTTGGGCCCCGGGTTGTCCGGTGGAGCTGAAGAACAAACGGTTCCCATGCAGGGTAGGAAACAGCTCGTGCCCGGCCGTGTTGATCGCATCTCCGGCCCAAATCGGTTGACTCCAGCCGGTGGCGAACTTCACGCAATACCACAAGTCCATGCCGCCTCGGCCTCCCGCACGGTCGGTGCTGAAAAACAGGTGCTCGCCCTCGGCATCCAGCCAGGGATGGCACTGGTGGTAGCGCTCGTCGTTGTGCAGGAAGGGTTCGATGGACCCCCATCCGTCTTGCTTGCGTTTGCAGGAGTAAAGCTTGAGGCGGTTACCCTTGGCGCCGCCTTGTCGGGCTGCGGTAGAGAACCAAAGCGTGCTGTCGGCAAGGTGATAGTATGCGGTGCCGTCGTCTTGGAGGGAGGTGAAGTCGGTCAGGGGCTCGGCCACGTCGTCATTGAGCAAGAACAGGTCAAACTGCGGCGCATAGGTGCCGGGCATGTCGGTCAGTAAACGCGGTGGATTGCCGGCGCGGATCATCCACAAGGCTTCCGGGCCTTCGCAAGTGATCCATTCGTCCCGATCGGTGGCCAGGCTTTCGGCCAGAGAGACCACTGCAGAATCCAATTGCCCGTGCATCTGGACGGCCAACAGCAACGCCATATGGCACCACAACCACCTCATCGGAAATAGCGGATGGAGTGGTTCTGCGCGGCTTTGGTGGCCAAATTCCAGCCGATAAGCACCTCGTGCGAGCCCGTTTGGAATTGGGAGAGCGGACCGGTGGCGTAGTCGTACGCATACCCGATGCGCAAGGTGTTGGTGATCAGGTATTCGGCGTAGCCCACCAGGCCAAAGTCCAGGCGGTATCCGGCGCCCAGCCAAAGGCGGTCTTCCCACAACCACGCCACATCCACCTCTCCGGTAACGATTCCGGCGGCGCTCCAACGCAGCATGGCTGAAGGGCGCAAGGCCTGTTGGGCATTGATGCCAATCGCCGTGCCTACTACGGCCTGAGCTTGACGCTGCAGGCCATAGGTGTTGCCTGTTGCGGGTTCCGCGCTTACCGCATTCAAGTGGGTCACCTCGATGCCTGCAAACACAGAACGGGTGTGGTAAAACGCGGCAAAATCGACGCTGGGCAGGGTGGCTGTAGGGGTGCCCAAGGCGAGTAGCGTTTCATCGGGGTCCTTGGCGCTCAGCTCTACGGTGCGCCATTGCTCGCGCACAATGCCCCCGTTGAGTGCCAAGGCCAGTCTGCCGTTGCCCAGTCGCATGGGGTAGGCCACGGTGGCTTTGACCAGCACGCGAGAGCGGGCACCCAGGCGCTCGTGTTGCAATCGGGTTCCCACGCCTACGGGTCCGGCAGGGAGGTGGGCACTCAGGGTTTGGCTTACGGGCGCACCGTCAACGCCCACCCATTGGGTGCGGAAGCGGGCGGCAAAGCTGGCTTGCTCGTAGGCTCCGGCAAAGGCGCCGTTGGCGTCGTACAGGTTGAACATGTACTGGCTGTACTGCCACTCCTGTTGGGCATGCAGTACACAGGCGCAGCACAGCGCAGCCAGTAGGACGGTATGTTTCAGCACCCTCATCTGACCAATTCGATGTAGCCGGTGAATTGCAGTTCGTCCACGTCCACCACGTAGTAGTAGGTGCCGTCGGGCAAGGCATTGCCGTTGGTGTGGGTGCCGTCAAACACCACATTTTCGTTGTCGTAGCCCTTGCCCTCCCACACGGGGTTGCCCCAGCGGTTGAAGATCTGTACTTGGGTATCTGTGCCGCCCAACGCAGCAATGTTGTCGATCCACCACACGTCGTTGTCGCCGTCGCCGTTGGGGGTGAGGGTGTTGTAGAACACCAGGTCGCACGCCGGTAAATCATTGGGCGCTGCAATGGGGAAGTCAAAACTCAGGTTGCACCCCACCCCTGACTGGATCTCCAGCGGGTAAAAACCGGGGGTGATGTTTGCGATGACGTTTCCGTCGATGAGCACGCCGTCCCAAAAAATCTGGGCGTTGTTGTTGCCGCATCCGCCAATGTCGGCGATGGTCAGGGTGGCGCCTTCGCCGTTGTCGCAGGGCGGCCATTCGAGGGTGATGCCGATGGTCAAGTCCTCAAAATCAGGTTGTTGGAAGCCTTGGGTCAGGGTAAGCGTGTCGCCGATGAAGGTGGCGGTTTCCACTTGCCCTGCGGTGGAGGTCAGGCTCACACTCCCTTCGCCATTCAGGGCCAAGGGGGTGATGACTTGGCGCGAAAGGGTCACTTGCGCGAAGGCCGCGGCAGGCAAGCTCAACAAGACCAGCAGCAGCAATCTCATGGGTTCAGTTGGCCTTGGATGACCCACCACTGGTCGCCGTCGCTTTGGAGGGTGAAGGTGCGGGGCGTGGTCACTGGAATGGTGGGGTCGTCTTGCCCGTCAACGGTGTCGGTGCCGTCGGTGAGCAAGGTGAGCGAGTTGGCCTCGCCATTGGTGAAGGCTTTGACCACATACATGCGGCCGTAGCAGCTGGAAGCCGCGGGCAGGGTCGCGGTCAAGTCCCCATCGCTGGTGTCAAAGACGTAGGTGTAGGTGTTGGTGTCCAGGATGACGGTGCTGGGCCCGGTCACCGTAGTGATGGGCGCTGAAAACGAACCCAGTACTTGCAGGGTGCTGCTGGGAGCAGCGGTGCCGATGCCCACGTTTTGAGCGGTGTTGAACAGCGCGGTGCCATCGCTGGAGGTTTGCCAGTCGTCGTCCTGCAGCCCGTCGAGGGGGACTTCCCATGTGGTGCCGCATTGGTCCAGGGTCAGGGTGTCGCCGTTGAGCTGAACGTTTGAGATGCATTCGTTCGTGTCGCTTTGGTCCACATCCGCCAGTCCGTCTACCGATGCCGCGTGCAGCGCGTAGGGCACCGACAGGAATTGGGACTCGCCCATGACGTCAAAAATCCCGAGTCCTTCGGGGTCCACTTCTACCCGCAAGAAGAAGGTGCCGTTGCCCCAGTTGATGTCGGCAAACGAGGCAAGTGAGCCTGCGCCGTTGCCGTTGCCTTGGCCAATGACCAGGTCAAACAGGCCGTAAAAGTTGGTGTTCACCGCATGGGTTTCCTGCCAAAGCAAGTCGCCGGAAGGGCTGCCGAGCAAGATGCCCATACGCACGGTCAGCGCCGAATCGGGCAGCACGTTGCCTGCGTTGCCGCGGGCCACGGCTTGGTAAGTGATGCCTTGCGGCGCCTGGGCAAACACCTGGGCGCTGCAGAGCAGTGCAAGCACGGTATAGAGCAATCGTTGCATGCGCGTAGACTGAGTTGAAGTTGCCTCCAAGTTAGGCGCATTGCAGGGTGTACTTTGCACACCGCTTATCCGGGTATCAACAAGAGGAGGGGGATAGCGCCCACCTTCGTATCCTTGCGTTATGTCAGAAGCATCCGCCGTCGTTCGAAGCGTTCAAGGCAACGCACCTCAGATTCCCGATTCGTGTTGGGTGGCCCCTTATGCTGTGATCACCGGAGAGGTGTGCTTGGGCGAGCGCTGTACCATCTGGTACCACGCCGTATTGCGCGGAGATGTAGGTGCCATCCGCATCGGCAACAACGTCAACATCCAAGATGGCGCCATCGTCCACAGCACCCACGGCAAATCCACGGTCACCCTGGCCGACAACGTGAGCATTGGGCACCGCGCCATTGTGCACGGCTGTGATGTGGGGGAGAACAGCTTGATCGGCATGGGCGCAATTGTCATGGACAATGCGGTGGTGGAGCCTGGCGCCATTGTGGCCGCCGGCGCGGTAGTACTGGAAAACACCGTTGTGCCCTCAGGCACCATTTGGGCCGGAGTTCCCGCCAAACAGGTCAAACAAATGGACCCCGAGGTGCTGGGCAAGCGCACGGCCTTGACCGCCGAGGCGTACGTCAAATACAAAGACTGGTATCAAGCGCCCCAGATGCCCGAAGGCTGAAGCGAAATGCGCTCGCCAAAGAAGATGCGCGTCGCGGCCTTGAAGGAATCGGTGTAATCCGAAACGTAGAAGGTGTCCTCCGGTGTGCCTGAACGGCGCAGGTTGTGCGCATCCAAGGTTTGGGCAATGGACTGGGCCACCACGCGCGCGGAGTTGATGATTTCAACCTCAGGTCCCACCACGTCTGACACCTCTTTTTCGATCAACGGGTAATGCGTGCAGCCCAGGATGAGCGCCTGCATGTCTGCAAAGCGCGGGTGCTTCAGGTACGAGCCGATGATGGTCTTGGAAATCATCTGGTTGAAGAACCCTTCCTCAATCATGGGCGCCAGCAGTGGTGTGGCTTTGGAGAGCACCTCCAACTGCGGATTGGCCTTGTGCAAGCGGCGCGGATACACCCGGCTTTGCACCGTATTCTTGGTGCCGATGATCCCGATTTTGCCTGCGGCGTAGCGCTCAGCCACATGGTCCACCACGGGGTCAATCACGTTCACCGCGGGCACCTTGCCGCACACGTGTTGCACATCGGCAAAGGCACGCGCCGAGGCGGTGTTGCAGGCCACCACCACCATCTTGCAGTCCTGCGTCAACAAGAACTTGCTGATCTCACGCGAGTAGTGGCGGATGGAGTCCGGAGACTTGTCGCCGTAGGGCACGTGGGCGGTATCGCCAAAGTAGACGATGGATTCTTCGGGCAACACCTCGCGCAGGGCACGGGCCACGGTCAAGCCGCCGATGCCACTGTCAAAAATGCCGATGGGGTGTTGCGCGTTCATCTCATAAGCAAAAAGGCCACCCCGCGGGATGGCCTGCTGCCGCGAAGGGCAAATGGGTTACTGGATGCCGAGTTTGGTCTTCACCTGCGGGCCCACGTCGGTACCGCCTGAGTAAAGCAATACACCGGCAGACGAGTCGATGATGTAGGTAAAACCTTCGGCCTTGGCCACTTCTTCCACCGCTGCGTTCACCTTGTCCACCATGGGTTGAATGAGCTCGGCTTCACGCTGTGCGAGGTCGATTTGGGCTTGCTGCTCAAGCTGAATGATGTTCTGCTCGAGTTGCTGGATTTCGTTGACTTTGGTTTGCAGGATCGCTTCGGGCAGACCTTGGCCATTGTCGTTGATGTAGGTGACCTTGGCTTGGTAATCCTCCTTCATGGAGTTCAGCTGGGTCTCGTATTCCTTGGCAAATGCCTGGAGGTCTTGTTCGGCTGCAGAACGCTCAGGCATGGCCAGCATGACTTCTTGGAAGTTGATGTGGCCAATCTTACCCGCGGTCTGGGCAAAAGTCAAAGCAGAAGCGCTCATGGCGATGAGCAGTACAAGTATGCGTTTCATAAAAATGTTCTTGCGCGATTAATTCTTCTTTCCGCCGGTTGAGGGCACCGTGGTTTGGCGTCCACCTGCACCGGTACGAGGGGTATTTGCACCTTTCGTGCCAGAGTTGCCTTTGTCAATGCCAGAGCCGGCTTTGCCGCCGTCGGCACCTGCTTCGGTACCGCCTGCTCCGCCTGAGTTCTCTTTGACTTCACCAGGCGTGAGTCCCATCTTTTTCAGCACCAAGTCGCTCACGTCGTACTTGGGGTTGGCGTACAGCATGTTGCTCTGGTTGCTCTTGTCAAAGATCACCATGTAGCTGCGTGAGGAGGCCACCTCTTGGATGGCGGTGTAAATCTGTTCTTGGATGGGCGCGATGAGTTCTTCGCGTTTGTTGAAGAGCTCGCCGCCGACGCCAAACTTGGACTTTTGCATTTCCAACGCCTCGTTGCGCTTGGTGGCGATTTCCTCTTCACGCTTGGAGCGCATTTCTTGGGTGAGCAGCACCTTCTCGGCCTGGTAGGCTTGTTCGAGGCGGGCGATGCTGGCGTACTTGGCCTCGATTTCCCCTTGCCACTGCGAACTGAGGTCGTTCAAGGTGGTTTGGGCATCCACATACTCTTGGATGTGTGAGAGGATGTAGTCGGTGTCGACGTACGCGAATTTTTGCGCAGAGAGCGCGGAAGCCATCAGGCTAAAGGCAAGGACGAGCGTATACTTCATAGGTCCATTCATGGGTGCTCACCGGAGCGAGGCACGCGAATTTACGAACATTAGAGATCACCGAGGTTGGCCCCAATGCTAAAGTGGAAGGTGCCTCGCGGCATGTTGGGCTGGTTGGGGACATCGTCCAGTCGCCAGCCGTAATCCAACCCCAGCATTCCGAACATGGGCAGGAAAATGCGCAGGCCCACACCGGCAGATCGGTACACATTGAACGGATTGAAGTCCTCAAAATTTTCCCAGGTCTTACCGGCTTCAGCAAAAGCGAGGGTGTAGATGTACGCACTCGGGTTGGTGCTGAGCGGGTAGCGCAGCTCAATGTTGTACTTGGCAATCACCGGAGCACCCGTGTTGTCGTCGGGTTGGGTGAGCGAGAGGTCGTCGTACCCGCGCAGGTTGATGATCTCACGTCCGTCCAGTACAAAGCCGCTCAGGAATACCCCGCCGAGGTAGAAGCGTTCAAACGGCGAGAGGCCAATGTTCTGGTTGTACGCTCCCAAGAAACCGAAGCCCGCTTTGGTGGCCAGTACCAGTCGGTGGTAGTTGCCCTCTTCGCCGGTTTTGTGTTCGAACAGAGTCGTGTACCATTCGGTGGTAAACTTCAACTTGTAGTACTCCAACCAACGGTAACGCTCTTGGTCGGTAGCGTCGGTCCAGTCCTCGCGACCGCCAAACAGGTGGTAGGGCGGGGTGAGTTTGGTGGTGAAGCTCACGTTGGAGCCGTACCAGGGGAAGATGGGATCGGCCACCGAGTTGCGCGACAGCTGGAACTGGTAGGCCAGGTTGTTGGCCGTACCGTCGGTAAAGCTGAAGAACAGGTTGTTGTTGCGCAGGGTGAAGTTCTGGTAGCTGATCGAGTGTTGCCACAGGAAGTAATCGTCCGGACGCTTCAGGCGCTGGCCAAAGCCGACCTGGGCACCCACGATGCGAATTTCCTGACGCAGCGGGTTGATTTCCCCGTCGATGCGGCGCGGCTCGTTGTTTCCTTGTACGGAAGTCCACAGGCTTACGCTCAATGAGTTCGGTTTCTTGCCACCCAACCAGGGCTCCACAAAGGACATGTTGAGTGAAGAGAAGAAGCGACCGGTGGTTTGTCCTCGGATGCTCAAGCGTTGGCCATCTCCAGAAGGCAGTGGACGCCATGCATCGCGCTTGAAGATGTTGCGCATCGAGAAGTTCGTGAAGCTCAGTCCAAGCGAGCCCACAATCCGTCCAGCACCAAATCCGCCCGACAGCTCGATCTGATCCGACGGCTTTTCGGCCACCACGTACTCGATGTCAACGGTTCCTTTTTCGGGGTTCTGGCGCGGCAGGATGTTGAAGGCCTGCGGATCAAAGTACCCCAACTGTGCCAGCTCGCGCTGGGTACGGATCACATCGTTGCGGGAGAACAGCTCGCCGGGCAGCGTGCGGATCTCGCGGTAAATCACGTGGTCGTTGGTCTTGGTGTTTCCGGTGACCGTGACGGTGCCCACGGTAAAGCGCTTGCCTTCCTGCATGCGCACCTCAATGTCAATGGAATCGCGGCCCACCAGGGTTTCGACGGGGATGGCTTGGAAGTTCAGGTACCCGTTGTCCTGGTACATGGAGGTGATGTCCAGTCCTGAAGGGTTCATGTACAGGCGCGCGTTCAGCGTGCTCAGGTTGTAGACGTCGCCGGGCTTGATGTTGAGGATGGTGTCCATCAGGCCGGTGGTGTACACCGTGTTGCCCGAGAAGGTCACGTCACGGAAGTAGAACTTGTTGCCTTCCTCCACATCCACAATCAAACGGATTTGCTTGTCGTCGATGCGTTCAATGGTGTCGCGCAGCACGCGGGCGTTGCGGTATCCCCACTCGTTGTACTTGGTCACCAGCGAAGCCTTGTCTTCGCGGAATTCCTGCTCGGTGTACTTGGAGGCTTTGAACACACTCCACCAGCGCTTTTCCTTGGTGTTGCGCAGTTGGCGCTTGGCTTTGTTGAGCTTGACGGCTTCTACTCCATTGAGTTGGATCTCGCCGATTTTCACGCGTTCGCCTTTGTTGACGTTGATGCGCAAGTTTACCAGGTTGACCCCGTCGGTGTTGGGTACTTCGTCTACGGTGGTGCTCACGTTGAAGCGGCCTTTGTCCACGAAGTATTCCTGGATGCTTTGATTGATGCGGTTTTTGAGGTCTTGATTGACAATCGAGCCTGGGATCAGTCGCAAACGTTCACGCAAGGTTTCGGCCTCGCCGCGGCGCAGGCCAGGAAACGAGTACTTGGCGAGTTTGGGCATTTCCTGCACCACAATGGTCAGGTACACGTCTTCGCCCTGGAACTCCGATGCAAACACTTCTACATCCGAAAACAGGCGTTGCTTCCACAGGTTGCGGATGGCCTTGGGGATCTGGTCGCCAGGAATCGAAATGGTCTGGCCAATTTGGATACCGGCAAACAGGCGGATGGCGCCTTCGTCGGTCGTGGCGTTGCCTTGGATGGTCACGCCGGCCACGCGGTATTCACGCTGGGTGGCGTAGTCGATTTTGCCGCCAATGCGGTCGGGCTGGGCCCAAAGAGCAAGGGTCAGCAGTGGGAACAACAATGTCAGCAGTAGCTTCTGAGGCATCAGGCGTTCGAGTTCGGTTCGGTGAGTTGTGCGCTGGTCTTTCCAAAACGGCGTTCACGGTTCTGGTAGTCTTGGATCGCGGCGTAAAACGCTTCGCGGTCAAAGTCCGGCCAGAGGGTGTCGGTGAAGTACAGCTCTGTATAAGCGATTTGCCACAGCAAAAAGTTACTGATGCGGCATTCGCCACTGGTGCGGATAAGCAGTTCGGGATCAGGAATGCCACTGGTAGATAGGTAACGGCCAATGGTTTCGGGGGCCACCTGCTCGGGAGCCACGTCGTCCTGCATCATTTCTTTGACGGCTCGGGTGATCTCCCAACGGGCGCTGTAACTCAAGGCCAGCACCAAGGTGATGTTGGTGTTGTGCGCGGTTTGGGCTACAGCTTCTTTGAGTTGGGCACGTGCGCGATCTGGCAGGGTGCCCAAATCGCCAATGGCTTGCAGGCGTACGCCTTGCTCGTCGAGTTCGGAGATTTCATTGACGATGGTGCTCACCAGCAGGTCCATCAAGGCTTCGACCTCCTCTTTGGGGCGGTTCCAGTTCTCGGTGGAGAAGGCGTAGAGGGTCAGGAACTTCACGCCAATGTTGAGCGAGGCCTTGAGCGATTCACGCACGGCTTCCACTCCGTTGAAGTGGCCGATAATGCGGTCCTTTCCCTGGTACTCGGCCCAACGTCCGTTGCCATCCATGATGATGGCCACGTGCTTGGGTACACGATCGCGGTCAATGTGATTTGATGCAGACATGCAAGGTGTCCGAAATGATTTCGGTAAGCCGCAAAAATAGGGCATCCGCACCGGGGAAGTAGCACGACCCCCCCCTTTGGCACCCAAAACATCAGGTGTAGGGTTCCGACTAGTGGAAGTGGATGTTTTTAAAGCAGGAGCCCGCCAATTTGTCGAGGCGGAAGTTGAGCGAGAGGTAGGCAAATGCATACCAGTCGTCGCGGCCGGGATCGCCGCGTTGCATGCCGGTGTTGTTGCCGTTAGGGCCCGAGCGTTGAACGCTGCGGTCGGCGAGATTGACTGCCAGTGGGCCGCTTTCGTCCAGCAATACTGCCGGGTCGGCGTAAGCGCCGGAGACGTCGTCAAAGTGGTCGGTCCACGTTTTGCGGATGCTCCACTCCAACGAAATGCCCATCACTTGGGCCACGTTGAGCTTGAAGCCTGCGCCAAAGGGCAGGGCAAATCCGCCCGAGGTGTAGTATTGGCCGCCTTCGGTGGTGCCTTGGCCTTCGGTGCCCAAGGGCTGCAGGTCGTACCACACGCCGTTGTATTCGGCTTGGGGTTCCATGCTGTAGTAAGCCAAACCTCCGGTGAGGTAGGGGGTAAACTTGTCGTCGGTGCCGATTTGATAGTCCCAGAAATTGATCTCCACCATCACGCTTCCTTCCATGAAGTCGTTGCGGAAGTGGAGGTTGCGGTTTTGTTGCCAGGGGTCGTCGCTGTCGGCGTCGTAGGCCTCCACGCGGTTGTAAACAAAGCTGCCTTTGATGGAAATGCGGCGGTCGATGTTTTCGCGGTAGGTCAGGCCCGCTCCGGGTTGCAGGCGGGTGCCAAAGTGCTTGGAGGGGTTGAGATCGCCGATGTAGTAACTGGTGCCGAAATTCAGTCCAATCTCACGGCTTTGGTCCCAGTGGGTTTGGGCCTGGGCACAGGTAGTGCACAGGACAAGCAGGAGTCCAGCAAGCAGGGTGGGGATGAGGTGATTCGGTTTCACGTAAATAAAGCGTTCGCCCTTACAACGGCGCAAGTTCGTGTTTATTCGATTTTTAGTCGAATAGGTTACGTCAATTTCGCTTGTCGATGCCCCACATCATCTTTCCTCGGATGGTGGAGAAGAAGTGGTGATCGTCGGCCACCACCAAATTGAGCTCAAACGGTGCGCGTCTCAAAATCACTTCTGCGCCGTCGGGAATGGACACGCTTCTGCTGTCGATGGTCAGCAATGACGTGGGTTCGCGGCCCTCTGCCCGCAAACGCAACACCGATTGATTCGGAATCACGAATGGACGTACGTTCAGGTTGTGGGGGGCAATCGGGGTGAGGATGAAATTCTCGCTGCCCGGCATCACAATCGGCCCGCCACAACTCAGGGAATAGGCGGTGGATCCAGTGGGTGTGGCCACAATCAGCCCATCGGCCCAATAGCTGTTGAGGAATTGGTCGTCGGCCCAGGTGTGTACCGTGATCATGCTAGAGGTGTCCTTTTTGTGCAAGGTCACTTCGTTCATGGCTACGGCAAAATCTCCCAAGTCCACATCCGAACTTGAGAGTTGAATCAGCGAGCGGCCGTCCAATTCAAACCCGCCGCGCAGGATGTACTTGGCCAGCGCCTCGGGCTCTTCCAGGTTGAACAGGGACAAAAAGCCCAAGCGGCCGGTGTTGACCCCCAGCACGGGGATGCCGCTGTCGCGCACGATGCGCACGGTGTCCAACAAGGTGCCGTCCCCACCGATGCTGATCAGCAGGTTCATTTCCGGAAAGGCCGAAAGGTCTTTGAATGTGGGTAAGTCCGCGCAAGAGGGAAGTGCTTCGGACACAAACGGGTGGAACCGCTCGTGTACGCGCAATTCGTGGCCTGCCGATTTTAAGGTGTCGAGCAGGCTGCGGACAGGTTCCTGAAAAGAAGGGGCAAAGCGGATGCCGTAAATGCCGATGGCCATGGTGCAGGTTTCAGGCCCCCAAAGATAACCACCTAGAGGTTCATGTAGCGCATGAGTTCCTCGTAGCGCAATTGCATGTCGTCGGAATAGACGTCTTCCTGGAACGAGGCCGATACGCTGTAGCCGTAACGGTTGAAGGTTTGCAAGATGCCGTTGATGTCGGGCTTGTTGACCTTCAAGGTCACAAACAATTGGGTGGAATCCGGAACGGGAGTCACTTGCAGGGAGAGCACCTTCGCGTCGTTGCCTTCCACCACGCCGGCAATTTCTTGCAAGGCGTAATCGCGGCTGTTGAGCTCCAGGATGATGATGCCGCCAGGGGCACCCACGCCGAGGCTTTCGGCGAGCTTGTTGAGTAGGTTGGGCAGGGTAATCGCACCGCGGTAGTTGCCGGCCGAGTCCACCACTGGAATCAGGGTGAGGTCTTGGTCGGTGGCCATGCGCAGCACTTCAAACACGTGGTCTTCGGGGCGGACTTTGAACTCCATGAGCTCGACGTTGCCCAAGAGCATGTCGTTGTGCTTGAGGTCCATTTCCGCCAGGGTGGCGCCGCACACCAGTCCCACGTACAAACCGGCTTCCACCACGGGCAGGTGCTCAATGCCGTATTCGTCCATGAGGTTGTGGACATTTACGGCCGAGTCGCTCAGGGTGACTTCGGGGATGTCGTGCGCTATGATGTGTTTGGCAATCACGTGTGTATACTTGTTACAATTATAAAGACCGTTTCACCCGCGCAAGGTTGGCTCTGGAGTGAACTTTTTACACCTTTTCTGAACCACTTCCTGCACAAAGGGCTGTGGATTGCGGTTCATCTTCACACCTTTGCAGCGGATTCTGGGGTCAAGATACCAGAGGCAAAAGCTGTACCAAGCAGTTCTTTGACGGAAAGACCCCTTCTTATTAAGCGCGTTTCCATGTCAGACAACCGCACCCTGCTCAGTGTCAACATCAACAAAATCGCCACCCTGCGCAACGCCCGCGGAGGGGATGTGCCCAACGTGGTAGAGGCTGCACGCCGCATCCAGGACTTTGGGGCCAACGGCATTACCGTGCACCCGCGCCCCGACGAGCGCCACATCCGTTACCAGGATGTCCACGATTTGGTGCCCGCGGTCCACACCGAATTCAACATCGAAGGCTACCCCAACCCAGCGTTCATCGACTTGGTGCTCCAGGCGGCCCCGGCTCAAGTCACACTCGTGCCCGACCCACCAGGTGTACTCACCTCCAACGCCGGTTGGAACACCGTGGAGCACGCCGATTTTTTGCGTCCGGTGCTGGCGCGTTTCAAGGCAGCCGGCATCCGCACTTCGGTCTTTATGGAAACCCGCGAGGATTGGATCCGCGCCGCAGCAGACTTGCCCTGCGACCGCATTGAGCTCTACACCGAGGCGTACGCCACCGGTTACGCTACCGATCCAGCAGCCGCCTTACGCCCGTACGCCGAGGCCGCCAAGCTGGCAACTTCTTTAGGGCTGGGAATCAACGCCGGTCACGACCTCAACCTGGTCAACCTGCGCTACTTTGCTCAGCACGTGCCTGGGCTGCAAGAGGTCAGCATCGGCCATGCCCTCATCGCAGACGCGCTCTACTTCGGATTGGAAAACACGGTACGCATGTACCAAGCTGCATTGCGCCCATGAAACTCCACCACCGCATCCTCGGCGAGGAGCACACCGAAACCCTGCTCATCCTCCATGGGCTCTTTGGCTCCTCGGACAACTGGCAAACCTTGGGCAAGCGCTTTGCCGAAGACTACCAAGTGATCTTGGTGGACCAACGCAACCACGGCCACTCTCCGCACGATCCGGTGTTCAACTACCCCGTGATGGCCGAAGACCTGCTCGAGCTGGTGTACGACTTGCAGCTAACGGGTTTCCATCTGTTGGGACATTCCATGGGCGGTAAAGCGGCCATGACCTTTGCGCAACAGCACCCGGAGTTTTTGGATTCGCTGATGGTGGCAGACATTGCGCCGCATGCCTACCCGCCGCACCACACTAAAATTTTGGCCGCTCTGAATTCGGCTACCGATGAGATCCTGCAGTCGCGTGGGGGCGCAGAGGCTCACCTTTCGGAGTTCATCCCCGAGCCTGGCGTGCGCCAGTTCCTGATGAAGAACCTGTATTGGAAAACCAAGGGTCAGCTGGCGTGGCGCATGAATGTGTCCGTGCTTACCGAGACCATGGAAGACATCCTTGGCGAGGTGCCGGGCGAGGAGGTGGATGTGCCCACCATGTTCCTGCGCGGCACGGCGTCCAACTACATTCAGGAATCGGACTACCCGGCCATTTGTAACCAATTCCCCCAAGTTTCGTTTGTGGACTTTGAAGGTGCGGGCCATTGGCTCCACGCCGAACAACCCGACAAGCTTTTCCACACCGTCGTGGAGTTTATGGAGCGTTAAAGCGTGATGAATGTGTGACTTGGGTCACGGTCATTCGTCTCAATTAATAGGATGTTACGACGAATCGAATAAAAACTTCGACGAAGAGGTCACGATATTGTAACAAATCGGGAGAAGTACGAATACTTGTATGCGCTGGAAGCAGCTCAAGAAGTGACAAACCGAACTTTAAACACATGCGAAAAGGCAAACGATTGGCGCTGATGGCCCTCGCGGCCACTGCTTTTCTCGGGTCCTGTAAAAAGACCCACGAGCAGGACATCATCGCCCAAGAAGAAGTGGATTACGACACCCCCCTCCGCACACTGCTGGAGGAGATGGGTGGTGCAGAGGGCCTGAATTACTTCGTGCTCCCCGAGAGCGACGACTACGCATCCATCCCTCAGGATCCCCTGAACCCCATTACCTCTTATAAAGTGGAACTCGGCAAGTTGCTCTTCCACGAAACCGGCATCGCCACCAACCCCAAGTTGGAAACCGAGGGCTTTGGTACTTACAGCTGTGCCAGCTGTCACCATGCTCAAGGCGGATTCCAAGCCAACCGCCAACAAGGCGTCGGAGAGGGAGGCATTGGCTTTGGTGCCGCAGGTGAGGGGCGTACCATTCACCCCGCGTACGACCTCGACAGCCTCGACGTCCAACCCATCCGTACTCCAACGGCCATGAACGGTGCCTACCAGAAGGTAATGCTGTGGAACGGCCAGTTTGGCGCCACCGGCCCCAACCTCGACACCGAGGATCTGTGGCCTCCCGGCACCCCTATCTGGAACAACCACTTTGGCCACGAGGGCCTCGAGACCCAAGCCATCGCCGGTTTGACCGTACACCGCTTGGTGGTCGATGAGGATTTGTGTGAGAGTGTGGAGCTCTACCACGACCTCTTTGACATTGCCTTCCAGGAATTCCCCGTAGAAAACCGTTACACCGAGCGCACTGCCGGTTTGGCTGTAGCCGCATACGAGCGCACTATGCTCAGCAACCAGGCTCCGTTCCAAGAATGGCTCCGCGGCGATAACACCGCCATGAGCGATGCTCAAAAGCGCGGTGCTGAGATCTTCTTTGGCAAGGCCGATTGTGCCAGCTGCCACAATGGTCCGGCGCTTAACGACATGGACTTCTACGCACTGGGCATGCCTGACTTGGTTGGTCCGGGTGTGTACGCCGGAACTGGCGCCGAAGGAGCTGCCCAAGGCCGCGGCGGTTTCACAGGCGAAGACGAAGACATGTACAAGTTCAAAACCCCACAGCTCTACAACCTGAAGGACTCTCCGTTCTACGGACACGGCGGCACCTTCCACAGCGTACGTGAGGTGGTGGAGTACAAGAACAATGGTGAGTCGGCCAACGCCATCGTGCCTGCCTCGCAACTCGCAGAGCAGTTTGTGCCGCTCAACTTGAGCGACGATGAAATCTCGGATCTGGTAGATTTCATTGAGAACGCGCTTTACGATGCCAACTTGATGCGTTATGTTCCTGATGCGTTGCCCACGGGCCAGTGCTTCCCGAACAATGACGCGGTCTCCCAAATCGACCAAGGCTGCGTGCAATAGACATTTTAGCCGCCCATCTGCGGCGTTAGAATTGAAAAAGGGTTCTCACAACCATCAAGGTTGCTGCGAGCCCTTTTTCAATTCTGCCTTGCATCTGGACCCCTAAAATGCCTATTGCTAGTGCTGTGGTCTAGCGTTGGTGTTGGTAGTGGCGCTTCGCTCACTGCGGGGGTGCGGTGGCGCTGCGCTTACCGCGGAGTGGTGGTTGCGCTTGGCTTACCATGGGTGGTGCGTTGTGTTGGATTTTCGGGCTTGGGGGCCCCTCCGGCCCCTCCCCTCCACCTCCTTCCGATGAATGTTGGGGCAAAGTTCAGGCGCTATGGCAAGCGTGCCAAGCATATGAACCGCCGTTTTGTGGATGGTGTCCTGGGAGGAATGGGATGCAGGTGTGCGGCTGTAGATGGCAACCAAAGTGGGGTCGGTGGAGATCAAAAATGGCACCCGGTTTGTTCCTGCGGTGTCCACATCCAATGACTACATTTGAACGGTTTAAAATCTGCACCGATGAAAAAGCGAATCCTGGTTCCTACCGACTTCACCAAAGTGGGCGATACAGCCTTGAACCACGCGATTGTGGTGGGCAAAGCGCTCGACGCTGATGTGCACGCGCTGCACGTGATTGCCAACAAACGCGACATCTCCATTGCCAGGCTGAAGCTGGAAACGCTCCAGGCCCGCATCGAAAAGGAAGAAAACTTCCGCATCGAGCCTGTGGTGCGCATCGGAAGCATCTTTGAGGACATTGACAAGGTGGCCACCGAGATCGACGCCAGCCTGATCATCATGGGTACCCACGGCCTCAAAGGCATGCAGTTCATCACCGGCAGCCGCGCGCTCAAGGTGGTGACCGACAGCTCCATTCCATTCATCATCGTGCAAGAGCGCGAGATCCGCGAGAACGGCTACGATCGCATTGTGGTGCCCCTCGACCTGCACAAGGAGACCAAGCAAAAGCTCAGCTTGGTGGCCGACATGGCGCTTTACTTTGATTCAGAAGTGTTCTTGGTATCTCCGGGAGAAACCGACGAGTTCCTCAAGAACCAACTCGACCGCAACCTCAACTACGCCCAGGATTACTTCAAAGAGCGCGACATCCAGTGCACCGTAGAAATCACCGCGGGTACCGGCGGCGGTTTTGTGAAGAGTATGCTGCACTACGCCACCAGCATCAACGCGGATTTGATCTCCATCATGAACTTCCCCGAGTCCAGCTTGGCGAGCATCTTGGGCGGTGGTTACACCCAACAGGTGATCACCAACGACTCACAGATTCCGACGCTGTGCATCAACCCGAAGGAGACCTTCGTGATGAACCGCTCGGTGTTCGAGTAATTCCGGAAAACGTCTGATTAAATACGCATGCCCAGGACCAGGATGTCGTCCACCTGTTCCTCGGTTCCCTTCCATTGTACCCAGCTTTTGTGAAGCTCGGTGCGCTGCTCGTGCATGGGCAATTCTGCGATGCTGAGCAGGAGCTGGCGGAAGCGCTTCTTCAAGAATTTCTTGCCTCTAGGCCCGCCGAATTGATCCGCGTAGCCGTCTGAGAACAGGTAGACTTGATCGCCTTCCTGCAGTTGCACGGTGTGGTTGGTGTATTCCTTTTGGCCGTACTTGAAAGAGCCGATGGCAAACTTGTCGCCGCGGATTTCACGGAGCTCTCCGTCACGAATGAGGAAAAGCGGGTTGTGCGCGCCTGCGAAGTCCAACTCCAGGGTGTTCTCGTCCAAGCAACACAGGGCCAAGTCCATGCCGTCGCGCAGTTCGCTGGCGCCTTCTTGGCCACGGAGTACTTCGTCACTCACGCGGTTGAGGTTGTTGAGGATTTGCGAGGGACGCGTGAACACCTTGGTCACCTGGTTGAGCATGTTGTATCCCACCAGTGACATGAATGCGCCAGGCACGCCGTGTCCGGTACAGTCAATGGCTGCAAAGAGCTTTTTGCTGCCGGCTTGTTTGAACCAGTAGAAATCGCCCGATACAATGTCTTTGGGGCGGTAGAACACAAACGAGTTGGGGAACATGCCTGAAATCTGCTCGTCGGTGGGCAGGATGGATTGCTGGATGCGCTTGGCGTAGTTGATGGAGTCTTTGAGGTCTTTGTAAAGCTCGGTGACTTTCTCTTTTTGCTTTTCGATCTCTTCTTTTTGTAGTACTACCTCGTTGGTGCGCTCCACCACTTTGAGCTCGAGGATGCGCTCATTCTTGGCCAGTTCATCACGCATTTTGATCAGTGCGTAGCCAAGCTCGTCTTCGTCGCTGAGCGGGGTGTAGGGCGCTTCAAATTGCCCACGTCCAACAGAGCTGGAGAACTCCTTGGTCTTACGCAGGCCGTCCACCAAGCGGTTGACCGCAAAGGCCATGTCGCCGATTTCGTCGTTGGACACCCGGATGGGGGAGGACGGGTAAATCCCTTTGCCCAAGTAGAGCAGGGTTTTCTTGAGTTGATTCACCGGCAGGGTAATGGAGCGAATCACCACAATGGCAATGAATACGCCGGACCCAAACAGGATCAAAATCAGCCAAAACAGCAAGTTGGACAGGTCATAAAACGAGGTGCCCATGTGGGTGCGCGCGTAGGACTCTTGCTGGTCAAAATGGGTGAGCAGGTAGTCCACATGGCCACTGAACTCCAGGTGATTGGTGGGGATGCCCTCGCCTTCCACCAGCTTGAACTTGGCCTGCATTTCCACCACCGGCGAGTTGTAGCTCTCCAAATCGGGCAGCAGGTACATGATGTCTTGGTAGCCAGCTTTGAGTTGGTTGACGTTGGCACACAAAGCCACGTAGTGATGGTTCAGTGTGTCGGGCCATTGGGCCGCCAGGGAATCGATGCGGGAGATTTGTTGGGGGATGGTACGGGCCATCAGGGTGCGCAGTTCGGTCTTTTGACGGTCGTCTGCGCGGCTTTGTACGTCTACCCAGTGCTTGATCAGGGCCACGCTGCGGTCAATGGTGCGGCGCAGCGCGTTGAGTTCTTGCTTGGAGGGCGCGTAGACCTCCGAGATCTGATGGATGGTATCCCTACTTCCCGAAAGGGTGCGGTCGGTCAAGAAAAACACGAAGCCCACCGCGGCGATGTACGCCCCAAAACCCAGTGCAATCTTGCGCGATATGTTGAACCGCCAGTGCATTTATTCCTCTCCCAGGATGTCGCGCAATTGCGTTCGAAACTGGTCGGACATTGCGCGATTGGACAGTGCCCGGTGAATGGCCATCATGCCTTTGAGGGTTTCCACACGTTCCGGATCCTGCGCGTGCGCCTTTTCCATGTAGGGCAGGGCGAGCTGGAAAAGCACTACACATTCGTCTTGGATGCGCAGCAGTTCAAAAATGTCGGTGTTGTGGTCGATTTGTTTGATGCGCTTGACCCCGAGGTTGTAGTAGTTGATGGCCAGGTTGTAGTTGGCCTTGTAATCGTCCGCATCGTAGTCCAGTGCGCGCTTGTAGTAACGCGAGGAGTAGTCCAGCAATGAGCGGTCTTCACCGCCACCTTCCAGGTAAATGCGGTTGTATCCGCGTCCCATGTGCTTGTAGAAATCCGCAGCATTGGCGCCAAAATCGTAGTCTGGCTCCACGTGAACCATCAAGCTTTGAAAGCGTTCCCATTCGCCTTCAGGGAGTTCAGCGTTGGCGCCCATGAAGGTTTTGGTGAGCTGGAGCGCATCGTTGTAGTGGGAGATGGCCAAAAAGCGCAAGGCGTTGCGGTTGTTTTCGGCGTATTCGCCTGCAGGATCCAGGTCCATCGAATGCAGGATGGCTTCCTCGGCCTGGGTGCGGTGAGGGCTGCGCATGCTGCTGTTGTCGCGCTTGACGTAGAATTCTTTGTGTACAAAGCCGAGCACATACCACGCAAAGGGATGCGTGTCTTCGCCGCTGGCTATGGCCACTTCCATGGTCTTGAGTGCGGCGTCGAGCTGGCCGGCGTTGCATTCCTGGGCGGCCCGTTGGGTCAACGGGAGGCCCACCTGCGCCGAAAGCGCCGTGGAAGCAACGAGGGTGAGGAGGAGCAACAGGGTGCGCATGGTTACGGTTGGATGGCCCAATGAACAATGTTGCTGCCCAGGGTAATCCCTTTGGCAGCAGCCTGCTCAGTGTTCAGTTCAAATTTGATTTTGGCATCCTCCACCACGAAGTTCACCATGGCGCCCTTGCGGAGCGCACCGGGAGATTCGCACACCACCATCACCGGCTCGTCGGTCACCAGTGCAGCAATGTCGGCCAGGTCGGCCAGGGCCTCGTCGGCCACGTAAAGGATGTGGGGTTGGTCGATGTCCTCGGTGCTGCCGCACAGGACCACTTCCAGGGTTTGACCGCCTACGGGTTTGCCGACGTATTTGGTGGCAAGCTCGGTGTATACCGGGTCGTTACCCAGGATGGCGATTTGAAAATGCTTGTCCTTGGAGCCGGGAGGCCAATCGCATTGCGTACCAAAGTTGTAGAGGTATGAGGCCTTGATGATGGCTCGGGTATTGGCATCATCAACCTTGTTGCCGGGTTCGGGGTGGAATCCGGAGAACAACAGTGCCGCCGGCAGCAGCAGGTATGCCAGTAAGTGTTGCATGAAGGTTTTCAATCCACCGCGATCTTATCAAAGATAGTTCCACGGATGCCTGTGGGCGCTTGCAGCAGGGGTTGCTTTTCACGCGCACGTGTGCATAAACGGATGAAAACCGTGTAGAGTTACGCTGACGGATCGGAATGTGCCTCGCCGGTGAGCGATTGCAGGTCGCGGTCGAAGAGGTAGAGGCCGCCTTTGTCGTCGCCGATCATGTTCAACTTGTCCATGATGGTGCGCGCAAGTGCCTCTTCTTCAATCTGTTCCGACACGTACCACTGCATGAAATTGTGGGTGGTGTAGTCTTTTTCGGTCAGACACACGTCCACCACGTTGTTGATCTCTTGGGTCACGTGGATTTCGTGCTTGAGCAGGCTCTCGAAGATTTCGCGCAGGCCCGAAAAGTCCACGCTGGGCTTTTCCAATGCAGGAACCACTGCCGTGCCGCCGCGTTCGTTCACAAATTTCACCAGCTTGAGCATGTGCATGCGCTCCTCATCGGAGTGGGTGTAGAGGAATTCGGCGGTACCGCCCAAGCCTTGGGTTTCAGCCCAGCTGGCCATGGCTAGGTAGACTTGAGACGACTGGGCTTCGATCTTGATTTGTTCGTTGAGGGCTTTTTCGACGTTGGCGTTGAGCATGGTAGGGCGATTTTCGTTCTTCAAGATTAACAATAATCGGGCGATCAGGTTCCGTGTTTCCCGCATTTGCCTAAGAATTTAGACTGATTCTACCGATGACCGACGTGGGAAGCGCAGACGGCACAAAGGTGTACTTTTGCAGCCATGCTCATCGAAGTTCTGAAAAGCAAGCTGCATCGCGTGACCGTCACCGAGGCAGACCTCAATTACATTGGAAGCATCACCATCGATCGCAACTTGGCCGACGCGGCCGAAATGATCGAAGGCCAGCGCGTACAAATTGTGAACCTGGCCAACGGCGAACGCTTCGAAACCTACGTCATCTATGGCGAGCGCGGATCTGGCATGATCTGCCTCAACGGCCCAGCGGCTCGCCGCGCGGCCGTGGGTGACGTGGTCATCATCATCGCATACGCCTTGATGACGCCCGAAGAGGCCAAGGTGTATAACCCCGTCGTGGTTTTCCCTGACACCGCTACCAACCGACTGCTGGACACGTGAAAGCGATCTGGAAGTGGTTGAAAATTCCGGTCTTCTTGGCCGTAGGTGTGGGCCTGCTCGTGCTCGCGCTCAAAGACGTGGACACCGCCGAAATCTGGAAGCGCATCCAAGGCGCCAACTTTGGGTGGGTAGCCGTTTCGTTTGTGCTTGGCTACTTGGCTATTGTTAGCCGCGGCTTGCGTTGGAATTGCTTGCTCGAACCCATCGGGCACCGCGCGCATCGCGGGCGCAGCGTACATGCTGTTGCGTTCGGGTATTTCGCCAACCTGGGCATCCCTCGAAGTGGGGAATTGGCCCGATGCACCATCCTCAATCAATCCGACGACGTTCCGGTGGACAAGCTGTTTGGCACCGTGATTTTGGAGCGGGTGATTGACACCCTCATGCTGGGCTCACTGCTCGGACTGGCCTTTTTGCTCAACGTGGACGTGGTGGACACCTTCTTTCAGGAGTTGACCGGATCCGACGATCCGTCCGATGGAGGGGGGAGCAACCTGCTGTGGTACCTGCTCGCAGGAGCAGCGTTCGGCGGAGTCCTCTTGCTTGTGCTGTGGAAGCGCATTGTGCCCGAAGGCTTGCGCGCGAAAGTAGAAGGCTTCCTCAAAGGCATCCTCGACGGCGTCAAGTCCATCTCCAAACTCAAGCAGAGAACGGCTTTCTTGTTTCACACGCTGTTCATTTGGGCCTGTTATGTGGGCATGAGTTATGTGTGCGTGTTTGCGTTTGAAGAGACCTCTGGACTCAACTTGGGCGACGGGTTGTTCTTGATGGTGGCCGGAGGCTTGGGCATGCTGGCTCCCGCGCAAGGGGGCTTGGGTGCTTATCATGTTGCGGTCAAGTACGCCTTCATTGCCTTGGGCAGTGCTGGGGTGTTGGCCGGAGCCATTCCCGACGATGAAGTGGCCGAATTTGGTGTCACCTTCGCCTGGTTGGTGTGGAGCAGCCAAACCCTGATGATCTTGCTCGGCGGCTTTATCGGCTACCTTGTGTTGCTGATGCACATCCGCAAAAAACAAGCACAGGCATGAGTGATTGGAAAGCACAACTCGCCGCGTGGAAAGACGCCGGCCAGCAGGTGGTGTTCACCAACGGGGTGTTTGACATCCTGCACGTGGGCCACGTGGACTACCTCACCAAAGCCCGCGCCCTGGGCGACCGGTTGGTGCTGGGCCTCAACAGCGATGCCTCGGTGCGCCGTTTGAACAAAGGGCCAGAGCGCCCCATCAATCCTGAGGCTGCGCGCAAACAAGTACTCGAAGCGCTGCGTTGCGTCGATCTGGTGGTGGTGTTTGACACCGACACACCGTTGCCATTGATCCTTGAAGTCAAGCCCGATGTCCTGGTCAAAGGCGGGGATTACGATCCGGAAGAAACCGATGCATCCAAGAAGACCTATTTGGTGGGCTCGCAAGAGGTCCGCACGTGGGGCGGCCGGGCACAAATCATCGCTTTGGTGGACGGATTCTCGACCACTAACATCTTAGAAAAGCTCAAAAAGGGCTGATTACATCTCGAAGTCGTCCATGAACTTCGTGGTGAAGTTCCCGGTCAAGAACCCTTCGTCCAACATCAATTTCTGGTGGAACGGAATGGTGGTCTTGATGCCTTCAATGATGTACTCATCGAGTGCGCGCTTCATCTTGAGGATGGCTTCCTCGCGGGTTTGCGCAACAGCGATGAGTTTTGAAATCATCGAATCGTAGTACGGCGGAATCATGTAGCCCGCGTAGGCATGTGAATCCACGCGCACACCGTGGCCCGACGGGGCGTAGTAATCGGTGATGCGTCCCGGGCTGGGTACAAACCCTTTGACAGGATCCTCCGCGTTGATGCGGCATTGGATCGCGTGCATTTTGGGGTAGTAGTTGCGTCCGGTGATGGGGTCGCCGTATGCGAGCTTGATTTGCTCTTTGATCAGGTCGTAGTTGATGACCTCTTCGGTGATGGTGTGCTCCACCTGGATGCGGGTGTTCATCTCCATGAAGTAGAAGTCGCGGTTGGCGTCTACAAGGAACTCCACGGTACCTACACCTTCGTACTTCACCGCCTCCCCAGCTAGGATGGCGGCTTGGCCCATTTTCTCGCGCAATTCGTCGGTCATGAACGGAGAAGGGGTCTCCTCCACCAGCTTCTGGTGACGGCGCTGGATGGAACAATCGCGCTCTGACAAGTGACATACAGAACCGGCTTGGTCACCGGCAATCTGAATCTCAATGTGACGGGGCTCCACGATGAATTTCTCCATGTACATGCCGTCGTTGCCGAAGGCAGCACCTGCTTCACGGCGGGTATTCTCCCAAGCTTGCGCGAGTTCTTCCTCGTTGTGTGCCACACGCATGCCTTTACCACCACCACCGGCGGTTGCTTTCAGCATGATGGGGTACTTGATCTTCTTGGCCACCTTGATGGCTTCATCGAGGTCGGCGAGCAGGCCGTCGGAACCTGGAATGGTGGGTACACCCGCATCGGCCATGGTTTGCTTGGCCGAAGCCTTGTCACCCATGGATTCGATCATTTCGGGAGAAGCACCGATGAACTTGATCTCGTGCTCACGGCAAATCTTCGAGAAGTTGGCGTTCTCGCTCAGGAAGCCGTATCCGGGGTGGATGGCGTCTGAGTTGGTGATTTCCGCAGCTGCGATGATGTTCGGGATGCGCAGGTAGCTGTCGGTACTTGCGGGAGGTCCGATACACACGGCTTCGTCTGCGAAGCGAACGTGCAGGCTGTCGGCGTCTGCGGTGGAGTAAACGGCAACGGTTTTGATGCCCATTTCTTTGCACGTGCGAATGACACGCAGCGCAATTTCACCGCGGTTGGCGATCAGGATTTTCTTGAACATGGCGTGGAGCTTTTCAGCTGAGCCTTACGAAGGGTCTACCAGCATCAGGGGCTGGTCGTACTCTACGGGCGAGCTGTCGTCAACGAGAATCTTCACAATCTTGCCGGATACTTCCGACTCGATCTCGTTGAACAGTTTCATGGCTTCGATGATGCACACGGGGTCTCCCGCTTTCACAGTGTCACCCACTTCTACGAAAGAAGGTTTGTCGGGAGATGGAGAGCGGTAGAAGGTTCCAATCATAGGACTGCGAACCTCGATGTACTTGCTGTTGTCCTCAGCGGCTGCGGGGGCTTCAGCAGCAGGGGCTGCAGGAGCGGGGGCAGGAGCTGGGGCCGGGGCTGCTGCAGGGGCAGCGGCCATTGGAACTTGCATCTGCGGCATGGCCACAGGTACTTGCTGGATCACCTGTTGTGGCTCTTGGTTGGCCCCACGCCCGCGACGTGTTTTGGGCTCTGCCTTGATGGTGATCTTAAACTCTTTTTCTTCGATCTCGACCTCAGTCACGCCGGACTTCGACACGAATTTGATGAGGTCTTGAATTTCGGTCATATTCATACCACAGGGGGTTTGAGACAGGGGCCAAAGTAAAGGAAATTCACCCGAGCATGGGCGCAAGAATGACAATTAGTTGTCGTAGGCCCACTTCAACCAAATGGCACCCCAAGTGAATCCGCCACCAAAGGCTGCCAGGATGAGGTTGTCGCCCTTCTTGAGTTTCGATTCCCAGTCGTGCAGGCAGAGTGGAATGGTTCCGGAAGTGGTGTTGCCGTACTTCTGGATGTTGATCATCACCTTCTCCTCGCCCACACCCATGCGGCGGGCGGTGGCGTCGATGATGCGCTTGTTGGCTTGGTGTGGGACCAAGTAAGACACATCGTCTCCGGAGAGGTTGTTCTTTTCCATGATTTCGGCGGCCACGTCGGCCATGCCGGTTACCGCTGCTTTGAATACAGGCTGACCATCTTGGAAGATGAAGTGTTCGCCGTTAGCCACCGTTTCGGCTGAGGCGGGGGCCACTGATCCACCGGCCTGCATTTTCAGAAAGTTGCGTCCCTTGCCGTCGGTGTAATTGATGTGGTCCATGATGCCCACTTCTTCTTCGGTCGGCTCCAGCATTACAGCGCCGCAGCCGTCACCAAACAATACGCAAGTGGTGCGGTCGGTGTAGTCCACGATGGCGCTCATTTTGTCAGCGCCCACCACGATGACCTTCTTATAACGACCGGTTTCCACGAACTGCGAACCGGTGGTCAAGGCATACAAAAAGCCGCTGCAGGCGGCTCCTAGATCAAAGCTCCAGGCATTGGTGATGCCCACTTTGTCTGAAATGATGTTGGCCGTGGCCGGGAACACGTGGTCCGGGGTCACCGTGGCGCAGATCACCAAATCCACCTCTTCGGGGGCGGTGCCTGTTTTGGCCAGCAGCCCCTTGACGGCTTCCACAGCCATGTCTGAGGTGCCCAGGCCTTCGCCTTTTTGAATGTGTCGCTCGACGATGCCCGTGCGTGAACGGATCCATTCGTCGTTGGTGTCGACCATCTTTTCGAGGTCTGCGTTGGTCAGCAAGTCGTCAGGAACATAGCCCTGAATGCCGGTGATGGCTGCTCTCATACCGGGGTATGGTTTGATTTATGAAAGCGGCTAAGATAGCACGTTCATTGCTATTGGTGTCGATTAAACACCTTCGGAATTTCACAACCGGATAGGGATAAACAAGAAACCCCACCTCCCGTGAGGGAGTGGGGTCCAAGTGGAGATGTACGGAGCCAAGTTAGGCTTCGTACGATTCTTTTTCCATCACCACTTTACCGCGGTAGTAAAGCTTGCCTTCAAACCAGTGCGCACGGTGGAACATGTGCGGCTGACCGGTGGTTGGGCAGACAGATACGTTAGGCGCTTCGGCCTTGTAGTGGGTACGGCGCTTGCGCGTACGTGTTTTCGACTGTTTGCGTTTTGGATGTGCCATTACGCGGTATTTTAAGGTCGGTTCGTATTCCTATTCGTCCTCCCCTTTGAGCTTCTTGAGTGCATCCCAGCGGGGGTCAGAAGGGGCTTCTTCGCTTTCTTCCGGTTCCCAGAGGGCGTGCTCGTCGAGCAGGTCCAGCATCTTGGGGTCACATCCGTCTTCGGGGTGAACCGATCGGGAGGGGAGCGCCAAGTGGGCATACTCGTAGAAGTACTGTGCCAGTTCCACTTCGTAATCGCTGGGGCCCAGGATGAGGATTTCCTCGTCACTGTGGCCACGCTCGGGGCCAAACTTGACCACCAACTCAAAGTCGCCTTCGAGGGGGAGGGTCAGGGCCTCGCCGCACCGATCACATACGGTTGCAAACGAACCGCGAAGTGCGTGTTGGAAGACCAGCATGTTCTCACGGCGGTCGAGTTCCGTGGTCACCTGCACGGTGGCTTCCTGAATTTCACTGGCAGCAAACTGCTCAAAGAACGTGGGGTCCAACTCGAAGTCGAAGTGGTGCATTCCTGCCTTCAGTCCTGCAAAGGGGATGGTGTAAGCTTTCAACACGTCCACGCCGCCTCAAAATTGGGGAGGGCAAAGATAGGGAGTTTTTAGCTACGCCCTGCGCCCGTGCTCTCTTTTTCGTTTTTCTTCTTGGGTTTCTCCTGGGGTTGGAGCGGATTCGCTGCGAATTCACGGTGTTCGCGGCGGTAGTTGTAGATGTCAATCGCCGCGAAAATGGCGCTGCGCAGCGAATCCGGAGAGGCTTCTCCTTTTCCAGCCAAGTCGTAAGCAGTGCCGTGGTCGGGCGAGGTGCGCACGATGGGCAGGCCGGCGGTGAAGTTCACCCCGCTGTGGAAGGCCAGTGCTTTGAACGGGGCCAGGCCTTGGTCGTGGTACATGGCCAGGGTGGCGTCAAACTGCTTGTACACCTTGGAGCCGAAGTACCCGTCGGCCCCGTAAGGGCCAAATACGTAGTGGCCTTCGCCGCGGGCTTCGCGGATGGCGGGGATGATGACTTCTTTTTCTTCGTCGCCCAACAGGCCGTTGTCTCCGGCGTGTGGGTTGAGTCCGAGCACGGCAATGCGGGGTTGGGCAATCCCAAAGTCGCGGAAGAGCGATTCGCGCATAATGGCGAGCTTTTCCAGGAGGAGCTCCTTGGTGAGCACATTGCTGACCTCTTTCAGTGGGATGTGTCCGGTGGCCACGCCCACACGCATTTCATCGCTGACCAGCAGCATGAGGTAGCGCTCCACACCGGCCATGTCGGCCAAATATTCGGTGTGTCCGGGAAATTGGAAGTCGTCGCTTTGGATGGTGTCCTTGTTGATGGGACAGGTGACCAAGACGTCGATCTTGTTGCTGGCCAGGTCTTCTACGGCCTGTTTGATGGAGGCAAAGGCCAATTCTCCAGCGGCGCGGGTGGCTTCGCCAAATTGCAAGGGCACTTCTTTGTCGCTAACCGATATAAGGTTAACCCGCTTGGAACGTGCGTCATCGGCGTTTTGGATGCCGTTGTGTTTGAACTGGTCAAACCCCAATTGCTTGCGCGTTTCGCGCAGGACTTCGGCATGGCCGTAAATGATGGGGGTGACGATCTCGCTCATGCGCTGGTCGCTGAAGACCTGCAGGATGGTTTCCAGGCCTACGCCGTTGATGTCTCCGATGGTGATGCCGACCTTGATCATGTGCGGTGTGCGAAGTGGATGGCAGCGTTAACCATTTTTTGGCGCTCGCTGTGCACCTTTTGGTGCGGGTGATTGTCTAATCTGTGCCCCGGTGAGGCAAGGCGCAAATTTAAAGAATCGTCTGACCTGCGATTCTGAGTCCATTGTCGCACCTTGCGATATTACAAATCGGCCGCTTGGCTGTTTTTTAAGGGAGGGAAAAGTCCTCCTTTCCCGTACTGTATTCACATGGTAAACGCGCGCATCCCGTCTATTGTCCTGTTGCTCTTCCTGATTTTGGGAGTGGGGGGATCGCTGCACGCCACTCACAACCGCGCGGGGGAGATCACCTACCGCCACCTCACGGGCAACACCTACGAGGTCACCATCACCACTTGCACCAAAACCTCGGTGATTGCCGATCGCGATTGGTTGCAGATCAACTGGGGTGACATTCCCGAGGGCGGCCAACTCGACAGCCTCGAGCGCCAAGAGCCCATCTCCTTTTTGCCGGACATCGACAGCCAGATCAACCGTTACGTAGGTACCCACACCTACAACGGCCCGGGCACTTACACCATCACCGTACTCGACCCCAACCGCAACCAAGGGGTACTCAACATCCCCAATTCGGTGGATGTGCCGTTTTGCATCCGCTCGGAGTTGATCATCAGCCCGGTCACCGGGCACAACGACTCGGTACAGCTGCAAAACAACCCCAAAGAACAGGCGTGCTTGAACCAGCTGTGGATACACAATCCCGGCGCGTTTGACCCCAATGGAGACAGGCTGGAGTACAGTTTGGTGGAATGCCGCGGGTTTGATTGCGCGGTGATTCCCGGCTACGAATTCCCCGCCGAGTCCACCGCCGATGCCAGCGACCTGTTTACCATCGACCCCGAAACCGGAGACGTGGTGTGGGACGCTCCGCCCGAGGCCGGTGAGTTCAACATTGCGATTCTGATCGAAGAATTCCGTTGGACCGGCATCGAGTGGGTCAAAGTGGGATCGGTCACCCGCGACATGCAGATCAACGTGATCATCTGCGACAACCAACCTCCGGTGATCACCGAGATCCCCGATCAGTGCATCCGCATTTACGACACCCTCACCATTGAAGTCGAGGCCGACGATCCCGACGGCAATTCCATCTCACTCACCGCTGTAGGGGGGGCGCTGAGCAGCGTGGAGAATCCGGCCACCTTCAACCCCATCAGCGGCATCTTCACCTGGGCACCCGAGTGTGCCGAGGTGCGCGCGCAGCCCTACCAAATGCTCTTCAAAGCAGAAGACAACGTCTCAGGCATCGACCTCACCGACATCGAGACCGTGCAAATCCAAGTGGTGGCCACCCCGGTGGAAAACGGCGCAGCCGAACAACTGGGGGCGCAAATGCAGATCACTTGGGACCCACACACCTGCTTGGACGAGTTCCCTGAAGAGGATTGGGAGGACTTCAACTACAAGATTTACCGCCGCATCGGTTCCTCGGACTGGGAACCCGATTACTGCGAAACCGGCATTCCTGAAGAGGCCGGATATACCTTGGCAGGCACCGTACAAGGCATAGATGCGTCGAGCTTCTCGGACGACTTGGGCGATTTCTTCAGCGGGTTCTACTGCTACCGCATCGTAGCATGTTGGCCTGATGGCGCTGAGAGTGTGGCCTCTGAAGAATTCTGTGCCGAACTGCGTCTGGACGCCCCGCTGATGACCAAGGCTTCTGTGGATGTGACCGATGCGGCCAACGGCCAGGTGTCGGTGGAGTGGTTCACCCCCATCGAGGTGGACACCGAAACGGTCCTTCCTCCTTACCAATACCGCCTGTACCACAGCAACGGTTTTGCCGACGCCACCGATTTGATCTACACCAGCGTGGAGAGCAGCGACCTGTTCTTTGATGACCTGTCGTTCACCCACTCGGGCATCGATACCCAGACCCAAGGGCACACCTACAAAGTGGAGTTCTACGCCAACGGAGAGCTGTTCAGCACCTCGCAGAATGCCACCTCCACCTACCTGACCTTGGAGCCCAACGATAACCAAATCACGTTGGTGATGAACTTCCAACAGCCTTGGAACAACACCGCTTACGACGTGTACCGCTTTGATCCGGACGTGACCGGGTTTGTGCTCATTGGCACCGCTACCGAGCCTACCTACACCGACACGGGCCTGATCAACAACACCGAGTACTGCTACCAAGTGGTGGCTGCCGGTACCTACGACACCCCGGGCATTCCCGATCCGTTGGAGAATTTCTCCCAAGAGGTGTGCGGTCAGCCCTTTGACCTCACCCCGCCCTGCGCCCCGACGCTGGATGCCTTGGCTGATTGCGAAGCGCAACAGACCTACCTCGAGTGGGTGCAACCTGCCACCCTGTGTGGCGCGGATGATGTGACCGGTTACAACCTGTACTACGCCCCCACCGATACCAGCGGGTTTGAGCTTCTCGCCAGCATCGACAGCGCGACGGACACCACCTACATATTCAATGAGAACTTGGACTTGAACACCATTGCCGGCTGCTTCTATGTGACGGCCTTGGATTCGCTGCTGCCAGGTCCGGACGGGTTCTTGGCGCAAAACGAAAGTCTGCCCAGCGACACAGTGTGCACCGACAACTGCCCGGAGTACGAACTGCCCAACATTTTCACCCCCAACAACGACGGGTTCAACGACTTGTTCCAACCCTTCCCAAGCTACCGCTTCATTGATTCGGTGGAGTTCCAAGTGTTCAACCGTTGGGGCGGATTGGTCTTTGAAACGACCGATCCCGCCATCGAATGGGACGGCACTTCCATGAACTCGGGTGAACCCATTGCCGACGGGACGTATTATTATGTCCTCAAGGTCTTTGCCATCCGGCTGACTGGCATCGAGGAATCCGCTACGAGCGGGTACATCACCGTGCTGGACACCAAGGGCAGTTTCCGCGAGTAAGTCCGCTAACTTGCACCCCCAAATCACCAACCATGTTCACCGGCATCATTGAAGCCTTGGGCACCGTGGTTTCGCTCCAGCGCGAAGGCACCAATGTGCACCTCACCTTGTCTTGTCCGTTCACCTCAGAACTTCAAATTGACCAAAGTTTGGCCCACAACGGCGTGTGCTTGACCGTGGTGGCCATCGAGGGCGACCAGTACACGGTGACCGCCATCGACGAGACCCTGCAGCGCTCCAACATCGGCGACTTGCAAGCAGGGGATGTGGTCAACCTGGAACGGTGCACTCAAATAGGTGCTCGCTTGGATGGGCACATTGTGCAAGGCCATGTAGATGCCACCGGAAGCGTGGTTTCTGTGGAGGAACAAGACGGCAGTTGGGTGTACACCTTGGCGTATCCGGAATCACACCGGGCGCTGCTGGTAGAAAAAGGTTCGGTGACGATCAATGGGGTGAGCCTCACGGTGGTGGACGCGGGCATGGAGACTTTTTCGGTGGCCATCATTCCATACACCTACCAGGAAACCACCTTTCACACGCTAAAGCTCGGTCAGCGCATCAACCTGGAATTTGACATCGTGGGCAAGTACGTTATGCGTCTTGCTGAGGTGAGGAGCCTGTAAAGTCCTTGGCGCGGCGGAGCTGGAAGTTTTGCCCCAAGTACACTTTACGCACTTGTTCGTCGGCGGCTAACTCTTCGGCCGTGCCGCTGCGCAGGATGTTGCCTTCAAACAGCAGGTACGCGCGGTCGGTGATCGAGAGGGTTTCCTGCACGTTATGGTCGGTGATCAGGATGCCGATGTTCTTGGTTTTCAGTCGCGCGACAATCCCTTGAATGTCCTCCACGGCGATGGGGTCTACTCCGGCAAACGGTTCATCCAGCAGGATGAATTTGGGGTCGGTGGCCAAGGCGCGTGCGATTTCTGTGCGGCGGCGTTCTCCCCCTGACAGTACGTTGCCGCGGTAGGTACGGCGGTGCGCCAATCCAAACTCTTCCAACAACGCCTCCAGGCGCATGTGCTGCTCCTTTTTGGTCAGCTTGGTGAGTTCGAGTACGGCTTTGATGTTGTCTTCCACCGTGAGTTTGCGGAAAACGCTGGCCTCCTGCGGCAAGTAGCCGATGCCCAACTGCGCACGCTTGTACATGGGCAGGCGCGTGATGTCTTGGTCGTCCAGGTACACCGCGCCTTCGTTGGGTTTGATCAGCCCTACGATTTGGTAGAACGAAGTGGTTTTGCCCGCACCGTTGGGGCCGAGCAATCCCACGATTTCCCCCTGGTTGACTTCAAACGAGACGCCTTTGACAACGGTACGTTTGCCGTAGATTTTAACGATGTTTTCTGCGCGAAGCCGCATGGACACTGAGGGTTTGAGTTCAAAAATAGCAGGTCAGGCCTCCACTTCCTTCCCCAGTCTTTATACATTTAAGAATCAGAAGGTTGGAAACCACAATTCGCCCATTTCGCCCGGCTACCATAAGGCTGCTTTAACGCGCGCTTAACCTGACGGGAATAGCTTTGCAAGCGAATAACGACTTTCGACGCCACCGATTATGAGCAATCACAAGATTTTGTTGGTAGATGATGAGCAGGACATCCTGGACCTGATCGGCTACAACTTAGAAAAGGAAGGGTTTGAGGTACACATGGCCAACAATGGCCGTGAAGCCATCGACATCGCGCTGCGCGTGATTCCCGACTTGATCCTGCTCGATGTCATGATGCCTGAGATGGACGGCATGGAAACCTGTATGGAGATGCGCGAGCGCTCTCAACTGGACAATTCCATGATTGCCTTTTTGACTGCTCGTGGCGAAGACTACAGCCAGATTGCAGGGTTTGATGCGGGTGCCGATGACTACATCAACAAGCCCATCAAGCCTCGGGTGTTGGTATCCCGGGTGAAAGCCCTGTTGCGTCGTCATGAAAACTCCGGTACCAACCGCCGAACCTACTCTGCACGGGGAGTGTCCATCGACAAGGACCGCTATGTTGTGCTCAAGGACGGCGAGGAACTCAACCTTCCTAAAAAAGAGTTTGAACTGCTGGCATTGCTGATTTCACAGCCCGGCCGCGTGTTCACCCGCGAAGTGATTCTGTCTTCGGTTTGGGGGAACGATGTGATTGTGGGTGACCGCACGATTGACGTGCACATCCGTAAACTGCGCGAAAAGTTGGGTGATGGGTATTTCAAAACCGTGAAAGGCGTCGGCTACAAGTTTGAAGGCTGATGGCCACTAACACCCCTCGGAACGTAGCCATACGTACCGCGTTTCTGATTTCGATTTCTGTGGTGGGACTGCTCACCCTGTGCGCATTGGTGCTGCCCGCGTCGATCCACTGGGGGGTAATTCCCGTAGCCGGTGTGGTGTCATTCGGTGCGGGGTACTTCATTGTGGCTTGGGCTGTTGAGCGGTTCATCTACCAAAAGGTCAAGATCATCTACAAGGCCATTCACCGTCTCAAGCGCACAGGCCCGCGTCCAGACATTCCCATGAATGAAGATGTGCTGGATGAGGTAAAAAAGGACGTACTCGACTGGGCCGACGACCGCGTGAGTGAAATCCGCTCCTTGCGCGAGCAGGACTCCTTCCGCCGCGACTACATCGGTAACCTTTCCCATGAGCTGAAAACACCGGTATTCAACATCCAAGGCTACATCCTGACCCTGTTGGAAGGGGCATTGGAAGACCCGCGGCACAACCGCATATTTCTGGAAAAGGCCGCCCGTTCAGTAGATCGCATGGTGGTGCTCTTGGAAGACCTCGACGGCATCACCCGCATCGAGTCTGGCAACCTGGAGCTTCACCTCGAAGACTTTGACCTCAACAAACTCGCGCGCGAAGTGATTGAGTCGCTGGAGTACACGGCCAAAAAGTCCAAGATCAAATTGGTGATCAACTCCTCCAAGGACGAGGTGATTCCCATCAATGCCGACCGCTCTCGCGTGGAGCAAATCCTGACTAACCTGGTGGTGAATTCCATCAAATACGGCAAGGAAGACGGCACCACCAAGATCCGCTTCTACGACATGGACACCGATTTTTTGGTGGAAGTGGCCGACGATGGCATCGGCATGACCACCGAGCACTTGCCGCGCGTGTTCGAGCGCTTCTACCGCGTAGACAAGTCGCGCTCACGTCACCACGGGGGCACCGGGCTCGGCCTGGCGATTGTCAAGCACTTGGTGGAGGCCCACGGGCAAACCATCAATGTGCGCAGTACCGAAGGCGTAGGGTCTACGTTTTCGTTTACGATGCAGAAAACCAAGTAGTGGGCGCTGCGCGGGGTTGAAGGTTTTAGTGCAAGGATTTTTTGGGCAGTTTTTTTCCTCCCGCCGCCCATACCTCCCTCCTCCCACAAGTTCCTCCATTTACCTCACCTAAAGCTGTGTATACCCGCGTATACCCGCGTTTACACGGGTATACACGTTTCTACCCGTTTGGGACGCGGGTACAAACGGGTATACGTGCGTGTACGCGTTTGGGGGTGGGGCGGGGGGTGGAACTTGGGTGGGTGGTTTGGGGGCGGTGGCGGGGTGCGGGCCTGTTTTGAGCCGGCGCGGTTTCCTAGTCCAACATCCCTTTGCCCTCTGCAGGTACAAACGGGTTGTTTTCCTTCTCGTAGCCGATGGTGGTCGAAGGTCCGTGCCCGGGGTGCACCAGGAAGTCGTCCGGCAACGTATAGAGTTGTTCGCGGATGGAATGGGCGAGGGTAGGCCCATCCCCCAGTGGCAAATCCACGCGTCCTACGCTTTGGCGAAACAACACATCTCCGCCCACTACAAACCGTTGGTGGTGGTGAATGAACACCACGTGTCCGGGCGCATGTCCGGGGGCGAGTCGGATTTCAAACCGGTGATCGCCCAGGGTAATGTGGTCGCCGTGGTGTAGGGTGTATTCGGGCTCAGGGCCCGGGGTGTACGGAATGCCATACATCTGGGCCGAGCGCTCGGCCATTTCGAACATCGGGGCTTCGTCTGGGTGGGCTTGCGGGGTGAGGCCCCACGCGCGGTGCACAAAGTCGTTGCCCATCACGTGATCGATGTGGCAGTGGGTGTTGAGCAGCAGCACGGGTTTCAGGCCTTGGCCGTCGATGAGCATCTTGAGGTGCGCGTTTTCGGCCGAGTTGCTGTTGCCCGGGTCCACGATGGCGCACTCCCCGTTTTCAGCCGTCAGGATGAAGGTGTTCTCTTGGAACGGCCCAAAGGTGATGTTCTCCAGCTGGATCATTTCGAGGATCCGGTCATGTTGGCCGGCACCACCCACTGGTCGTACTCTTCGCTGGTCAGGTAACCGAGGGCAAGAGCTGCGGCCTTGAGCGTGGTGTTTTCGCGGTGTGCCTTGTTGGCGATTTCGGCGGCCTTGTAGTAGCCGATCTTGGTGTTGAGTGCGGTCACCAGCATCAGCGAGTTGTTCACCAAATCGTCGATGCGCTCGGTGTTGGGTTGGATGCCGCGTACGCAGTGCTCCTCAAAGCTCACACACGCATCGCCAATCAAACGGGCCGACTCCAAAATGTTGCGGGCCATCATGGGCTTGAATACGTTCAGCTCGTAGTGGCCTTGGGTGCCACCGATGGTTACCGCCACGTCGTTGCCCATCACCTGGGCACACACCATGGTCAAGGCCTCGCATTGGGTGGGGTTCACCTTGCCGGGCATGATGGAAGAGCCGGGCTCGTTGGCTGGAATGGTCAACTCACCAATCCCCGAGCGCGGGCCCGAGGCCATCAGGCGAATGTCGTTGGCAATCTTGTTGAGTGAAACCGCAAGCTGCTTCAGCGCACCGTGGGTTTCCACAATGGCGTCGTGCGCGGCCAGCGCCTCAAATTTGTTTTCCGCAGTCACAAACGGCAGGCCGGTGAACTTGGCGATGTACTCCGCCACTTTGGGCGAGTAACCTTCGGGGGTGTTGATGCCGGTACCTACCGCGGTGCCGCCCAGCGCCAATTCCGAGAGGTGGGCCAGGGTGTTGTTCAACGCCTTGAGGCCGTGGTCGAGTTGTGACACGTAGCCTGAGAATTCTTGTCCGAGGGTGAGCGGGGTGGCATCCATCAAGTGGGTGCGTCCGATCTTCACCACGTTGGCCATCGCTTTGGCCCGCTCATCCAGGCTGTCGCGCAGTTGCTTCACGCCGGGAATGGTGGTTTCCACGATCATCTTGTAGGCCGCAATGTGCATGGCGGTGGGAAAGGTGTCGTTGGAAGACTGGCTCTTGTTCACGTCGTCGTTGGGGGCGAGGGGCTTGTCGCCTTCACCCAGCTTACCACCGTTGAGCACGTGTGCGCGCATGGCCACCACTTCGTTGACGTTCATGTTGCTCTGGGTGCCCGACCCGGTTTGCCACACTACCAGCGGAAACTGGTCGTCCAGTTTGCCTTCCAGGATTTCGTCACACACCTGACCGATGAGGTCGCGTTTGGAGGCTTCCAGCACACCCAGGTCACAGTTGGTGTATGCGGCCGCTTTTTTCAGGTACGCAAAAGCCCGAACGATTTCCATGGGCATGGTAGCGCTCGGGCCAATGCGAAAGTTGTTGCGGGAGCGCTCGGTTTGCGCAGCCCAGTATTTGTCGGCGGGGACCTTTACTTCCCCAATGGTGTCTTTTTCAATGCGGTATTCCATGGCAGGTATGTTGGACGCCGCAAAAGTACAACCCGGCGGCCCACCTGCAGGCTATCGCTTGACAACAAAATGGAATTCAGCGCGGCGGTTCAATTGGTTTTGATCGATGCCAGCAACACGCTGCGCCTCTGAGAGCGCGATTTGGTTTTTCTCCCCGTGCCAATCCACCATGAGTCGGCGTCCGTCTACCCCGTGCAGGGCCCTGTAACGTTGGACAGACAATGCGCGGCGTTCGCTCAGCTTCCAGTTGTAGGCCGAGGATCCTCGCGGATCGGTAAAGGCGTGGATCTCCAAGTACCAATCGGGGTTGGCTTTGAGGACTTCTACCGCTTCGGTCACCTGGGTGGCCGGGGCGGAAGGAGTGGCTGGGTGCAAGGGGTACCCAACCGCGCGCATTCCAAACGCGTTGGTTGTGTTGTTGGCTGTTGCCATCTTTTGGTCTTTGTGTACAGCCGGGGTGTAAGTTCTCCGTGGTTCAATTGCCTTCTCTCCGTTTCCTTGCTGGTGTGTTTTGAACACGCGGGGGTGGCTGTACAGCTTGCTTATACCGCAGGAGTCGCGCTGGGGTAATGTTTCGAGGGTGGTTTTTGAGATTCGCCTACGATATGAGGCGTAATACACTGATAGTCAGCTAGTAAAAAACCTACAAGCGTATAGTAAAAGTCCGTCATCCGGCGTCTGAAACCGAAATTTTGTGGAAAAACGGGCGGCGATGTCATTCACAAAACGGCGCGTTTTTGCGTTGGGCAGGAGCCACTGCAAAGCCGTAAATTCGCGCATCCAATCGTGCGGCCCCCATGCTGAATAAATACAACGAATACGACCACCTCAACCTTCCCCGCGTCGCGGAAGAACAGCTCCTGTTGTGGGAAGGTGAGCAGACCTTCGAGCACAGCGTTCAAAACCGCCCTGAAGACAAGCCCTTCGTGTTTTTCGAAGGTCCCCCCAGCGCCAACGGCAAGCCCGGCATTCACCACGTGATGGGCCGCACCATCAAGGACATTGTGTGTCGTTACAAAACCCTGCAGGGCTATCGCGTACTGCGCAAAGCCGGCTGGGACACCCACGGCCTGCCCGTAGAGCTTGGGGTAGAAAAGGAACTCGGCATCACCAAAGAGGACATCGGCAAAACCATTTCGATTGACGAGTACAACCAGGCCTGCAAAAAGGCCGTCATGCGCTACACCGACCTCTGGAACGAGCTCACCCGCAAAATGGGCTACTGGGTAGACATGGAAGATCCGTACGTCACCTACCAATCCAAGTACATGGAGACCGTATGGTGGTTGCTGCGCCAAGCATACGACAAAGGCCTGCTGTACAAAGGCTTCACCATCCAGCCCTATTCGCCCAAGGCCGGTACCGGTCTGAGCACCCACGAGCTCAACCAGCCCGGTGCCTACCGCGACGTGAAGGACACCACCGTGGTGGCCCAATTCGCCGTCAAGGATTGCTGCGTGCCCAAGGTGGCCATCTACTTGGATGAAGGCAAAGAGCTGGCCGGCCCGCTCTACTTCCTGGCTTGGACCACCACCCCTTGGACCCTGCCGTCCAACACCGCGCTGGCCGTGGGTCCAGACATCGACTACGTCATCGTCAACTCCATCAACAAATACTCCGAGACTGCCACTTCAGTGGTACTCGCGGAGGCCTTGGTGGGCAAGCATTTCCCGGTCAAAAAGGGAGAGGAATTTGAAATCGTCGGCCGCATGAAAGGCCGTGATCTGGTGGACCGCAAGTACCACCAACTGCTGGACTACGCCCAGCCCATGGAAGACGCCGACAAAGCCTTCCGCGTCATCCCTGGCGACTACGTTACCACCGAGGACGGTACCGGTATGGTCCACATCGCCCCCACCTTCGGTGCGGACGATATGAAGGTGGCCAAGGATGCCGGCGTACCCCCCATGCTGGTGGCCGATGCTAACGGCAACCCTGTACCCCTTGTAGACTTGCAAGGCCGCTTTGTCCAAGACATGGGCCCGCTGGCGGGCAAGTACGTCAAGAACGAATACTACGACGACGGCCAAGCCCCCGACAAGAGCGTGGACGTGGAAATCGCCATCCGCCTCAAGGAGGAGGGTAAAGCCTTCAACGTCGAAAAATACGAGCACAACTACCCCCACTGCTGGCGTACCGACAAGCCCGTGCTGTACTACCCGCTGGACTCGTGGTTTGTCAAAGTGCCTGAGTTCCGCGACCGTATGAGCGCGCTGAACGACACCATCCGCTGGAAACCTGCCAGCACCGGTACTGGCCGTTTTGGCAACTGGCTCGCCAACGCCAACGACTGGAACCTCTCGCGTTCGCGCTTTTGGGGCATTCCCATCCCCATCTGGCGCACCGAAGACGGTGCCGAGGCCATCTGCATCGGCTCGGTGGAAGAGCTCATGGCCGAAATCGAGCGCAGCATCGAAGCCGGTCACATGACCAGCAACCCTTATAAAGGATTCGAGCCCGGCAATATGGACCAGGCCAACTACGACAAGGTCGACCTCCACAAAAATGTGGTGGACGCCATCGTGCTCACCTCCCGTTCAGGCAAGCCCATGATCCGCGAAGCAGATCTGATCGACGTCTGGTTCGACTCGGGTTCAATGCCGTATGCGCAGTGGCACTACCCGTTTGAGAACAAGGAAAAAATCGACGAGGGCAAGGCCTTCCCCGCGGACTTCATCGCCGAAGGGGTGGACCAAACCCGTGGGTGGTTCTACACCTTGCACGCCATTGCCACCATGTGTTTTGATTCGGTGGCCTACAAGAGCGTGATCTCCAACGGATTGGTGCTCGACAAAAACGGACAGAAAATGTCCAAGCGCCTCGGCAATGCCGTGGACCCATTCCAGACGCTGGACAAGTACGGCCCGGATGCCACGCGTTGGTACATGATCACCAACGCCCAGCCTTGGGACAACCTCAAGTTTGACCTCGAAGGCATTGAAGAAGTGCGCCGCAAGTTCTTTGGCACCCTCTATAATACCTACGCCTTCTTCGCGCTCTACGCCAACCTGGACAACTTCCACTACGAGGAAGCCGACATCCCCCAAGCCGAGCGCCCAGAAATCGACCGTTGGATCCTCTCCAAGCTCAACACCTTGGTAGGTGAAGTCACCGAAGCGTTTGAAGCCTACGAGCCCACCCGCGCTGGCCGTGCCATCCAAGAGTTTGTCACCGACCAACTCAGCAACTGGTATGTGCGCCTTTGCCGCCGCCGTTTCTGGAAAGGTGCCTACGGTCCAGACAAAATCAGCGCGTACCAAACCCTGTACACCTGTTTGGAAACCGTGGCGCGACTGGCCTCGCCCATCGCCCCGTTCTACACCGACCGCATCTACCGCGACCTCACCGTCATCAGCCGCACCCACACGTATGAGAGCGTGCACTTGAGCGACTTTCCCAAGGTGCGCCAAGACTGGATCGACACCGATTTGGAAGCCCGCATGGACATTGCCCAGCGCGTGACTTCTATGGTGCTGAGCTTGCGTAAGAAGGAGAAGCAACGCGTGCGTCAACCGCTGCAAAAAGTGATGATCCCAGTGCTCGACGCCACCTTCGAGCAGCGTCTCCACAAGGTGGAAGACCTGATCCTCTCGGAGGTGAACGTGCGCGAGATGGAATACCTCAAGGACACCACTGGCGTGCTGGTCAAGCGCATCAAGCCTGACTTCAAGGCCCTCGGCCCTAAGTATGGCAAGCAAATGAAGGCTATCGCTTCAGCGGTCAACCAGTTTGACCAAGATCAAATTGGCGCCCTGGAGAAGGCCGGCAGCCTGCAGCTGGACCTCGACGGTGGCGCAGTAGAAATCACCTTGGACGACGTCCACATCTCCACCGATGACATCCCCGGATGGTCGGTGGTGACCGACCGCGGCATCACTGTAGCCTTGGACGTGACCCTCACCGAGGAACTGCGTGCCGAGGGCATCGCCCGCGAGTTTGTCAACCGCATCCAAAACATGCGCAAAGACAGCGGGTTTGACGTCACCGATCGCATCCACGTGCGCATCGGAAATCACCCCGAAATCGCCCCTGCCGTCCATGCCAATTTGGACTATATTTGTTCGGAGACACTGGCCGATCGGCTGGAAGTGGTGGATACGCTCGAAGCGGGTCAAACCGTTGAATTGAGCGAAGAAGTCCACACCCGAATCGCCATAGAAAAACTATCCTAAGACCCCTTTATCCCATGGCTCAAGTACGCTACTCAGACTCCGATCTGAAAGAGTTCGAAGCGCTCATCATGGAGAAGCTGGCCAAGGCCAAGTCTGACCTCGACGCCCTGACCAAGTCCTTGTCTCACGCGGACGACAACTCCACCGACGATACCGCTTCTTCCTTCAAGATGATGGAAGACGGCTCACAAACCCTCAGCCGCGAGGAAACCGCCCAGCTGGCCTCGCGACAGGAGAAGTTCATCATCAGTTTGGAGAACGCCCTGATCCGCATCAAGAACAAGACCTACGGCATTTGTCGCGTGACCAACAAGCTCATCAAAAAAGAGCGTCTCATGTTGGTGCCGCACGCTACCCTGAGCATCGAGGCCAAGAACCGTCAATAACCGGGCTCTTGAGTTTCAACGCCAAGCGCCTGGTCTGGACAGGCATCATTCCTACCATCCTGTTGGTCCTGCTGGCCGATCAGGCTTTGAAGATCTGGGTCAAACTCAGCTTTGAGCTGTACGGCGGGCTGGAGTTGATTCCGGGTGTGCTGGAATTGGAGTTTGTGGAGAATCCCGGCATGGCCTTCGGGTGGATGATTCCCGGTACCGGTGGCAAGTTGGCGTTGTCCATTTTCCGGGTCGTGGCTGTGGTGGGCATTGCTTTCTACATCCGCAAGCTCCTGCAATCCAAAGCCCACAAAGGCCTGGTGATTTGCGTTTCGCTCATCATGGCCGGCGCCATGGGCAACATCATTGACAGTCTGGTCTACGGCTTGATTTTCGACACCGGCATGTTCTTCGACCCCGCCATGGGCGATTACGTGAACTACCTGGGCATTTCTAAAATGGACGGCTCGGGGTACGCACCCATGCTCATGGGCAACGTGGTGGACATGCTGCACATCGTGGTCACCCTGCCAGAAGGGTCTCCCATTGCGCCCGGGCAAAAGGTCTTCCCACCGGTTTTCAACATCGCCGATTCGGCCATCACCGTGGGGGTGATCCTCATCTTGCTGCGCCAGCGCGCGTTTTTCAAGAATACCACTGAAGGTCCGCTTCCTGCGGAGGCCTGATTATACCGTTTCTGCTTCCCAAGGGGCGGTCACCCAATCGCCGTGCTCTCGGATCAGATCGATGAGGGCGTCCACCGCGTCATCTTCCGGAACGTTGCGGCGCACCACTTCTTTTTCCTTGTAGAGGGTGATCTTTCCGGGTCCGGTGCCCACGTAGCCGTAATCCGCATCGGCCATCTCTCCGGGGCCATTTACAATGCAGCCCATGATGCCAATTTTGATGCCCTTCAGGTGGTCGGTCCGCTCACGGATGCGGGCAGTGGTTTCCTGCAGGTCAAACAACGTACGGCCGCACGATGGGCAGCTGATGTACTCGGTGCGTGAAATGCGCATGCGTGTGGCTTGCAGCACCCCAAACAGGGTGTGGTTCACGCGTTGCAGGGGCACATTGGGTGCGGTGGCCATCAGACCATCACCCAATCCGTCCAGCAGCAAAGCACCAAAGTCGGTGGCGGCGTAGAGTTGGAAGTGGTCCTCGTCTTCGGTGTAGCGGTTCCAGAACACTACGGGCAATTTCAAGCCTGCACCCATGAGCTTGAACATGCCCGAGCGCAAGTCCGCCATGGTGTGCGGGTGATCTGAAGACAGGGCCAGCAATACGTTCGCGTCGCCTTGCAGGGCGTCTAGCAATTCCGCGGTCAGGTCAGCGGTGCTGGCATGCAGCACGTGCGGGGTGCCCGGGCGTTCAGCCATCCATTGCTTTGCAGTGAGTACGGGTAGCACACGCTCACGCGGTCCAGCTTGTTGCCAGGTGTCAAAGTCCTGCCACAGCTGCAGGGTACCCGGAATGTCAAAGTCAGGCGAGTGCTGCCCAATGTAAAAGGCATCGCACGCCATGTCGTCGAGGTTCCACTTGTCGAGTGGCACCGAGTAACGGTAGCCGCCGGCGTAGAAGTGTGCGGGCTTCAGCGCATCTACGTCTGACACATCCAGTACCACGCGAGGCACATTTTTGCCGCCGCAATCCATCACGGCGTGGGTGTGGCGTCGCGTGTAGCTGTATGGGTCAATGGGTACTTCAACCGGGGCAATGGGCGCGGGGTCGCGGTGGGTGTAGCGCTCGGCCAGCATGCGGGCTACGGGGAGCTCAGCTTCCGGCTCTTCGGTCAGAGATACGCGGATGGTGTCGCCGATGCCGTCTTCCAGTAGGGCACCAATGCCTACTGCTGATTTGATGCGGCCGTCTTCACCGTCGCCGGCTTCAGTCACACCCAGGTGCAGGGGGTAGGCACGTCCGGTGGCGAGCATTTCCTTGCACAACAGGCGATAGGCTTGCACCATTACCTGCGGGTTGGAGGCCTTCATGGAGATCACCAAATCGCGGTAATCGTGCTTCTCACAAATGCGCACAAACTCCAATGCACTTTCCACCATGCCCAGTGGTGTATCGCCGTAGCGGCTCATGATGCGGTCCGAGAGCGATCCGTGGTTGGTGCCAATGCGCATGGCCACGGCTCCAGCCTTGCACTTGAGCACAAGCGGGGTAAAGCGCTCTTCGATGCGGACCAGCTCAGCGGCGTAGCCTTCATCGGAATAATCGTGCTCCTCGAATTTCTTTTTGTCGGCGTAGTTGCCGGGGTTCACGCGCACCTTCTCCACGATGCCCGCAGCCACTTCAGCTGCGTTGGGGGTGAAGTGGATGTCGGCCACCAGGGGGGCGATGTAGCCATCGGCGTGCAACGCTTCGCGGATGGCAGCCAAGTTCTCGGCGTCTTTTTTTGAAGGGGCGGTGATGCGCACCAGCTCACACCCGGCGTCGATCATGCGCTTGCTTTGGGCCACGGTGCCGGCGGTGTCCATGGTGTCTGTGGTGGTCATGGACTGGATGCGGATGGGGTTGTCGCCGCCAAAGCCGACGAGACCAACCATCACTTCACGCGTGCGTAAGCGGCTGTAGCCAAAGAGGGTGTTGCAGTACATCTGTTCTTGATCGTCTTCCTGAACAAAGAAACTGCTTTTCGGCGCGAATGTTCCGGGTGGGAATCAATGTTCGGCCACCACCAGGATTTCGATGCGGCGGTTGGCGTCTTCCTCGGCGGCGTTGCGGGGGTTGGGAAAGCGCTTATCACGTCCACCGCGCCCGTCCACCTCCAGGCGTTCGGGGTCGATGCCGGCCGCCACCAAGTAGCGCTTGATGGTTTCGGCGCGTGCTAGCGAGAGGTGGGTGGCGTTTTCGTAGGCCACCTTTTCGGGGTTGGTCTTGGCTGCTTTTTTCAGGTAGCGCCCGCCCATGTTGCCGTTTACGTGGCCCTCGATGCGGATGATCAGGTCCTCGCGCAGGCGCAACAAGTCAACCAGGGCCACCAAATCTTCGCTGTCTTCGGGGTTTTCCATCACTGCGCTGTTGCCGTGGAAGCGCAAATCTCCCAGGATGAAGCGGGTACCCATGGCCACGTTTTCCGGCACGCCGGTTTCTTGAAATTCTTCGGGGAAGAGAATGCGTTCGGGGTCCTTGCCTTTGACGTTTTGTTCTTTTTCCAGGATGTACACCTTCAACCGGACACCGGTTTGCGGTACGATGGCCGCCGCTGTTGCGGTGCGCAATTCCACGCAGGTGGGGTCGTTCACACGTGACAGGACAAAGGTTTGCACAGCCTTCGCGGCTGCAGTGGCTTGGGGATGACCCGGAAGGTCTTCGATGTCGATCTTTTCGATTTGATCGCGCCCGTCTCGCAGGGCGAGCAGCTCTTCGATTTGGGCACGGTGGGCGGCGCCCAGTACCTGGCTTTCGGCGGCAATGGGAATCAGGGCCGTGCGCACTTCAGTGGCGGCCGTGTGAAGGGAGAGAATGGCGGCGGTGATTGCCAGCAAGAGCAAGCGCAGCACAGCAGTGTAATTTTGGTTAAAGGCCCTGTAAGATACGCAGGGCTGACGAACTTCGCACCACGTGGCCTGTTCCACGTTTACCCTACCTTCCGGTACCCACCTGACTTTATGATTGGATTTCAGTTTTCCCGATTCGTCCCCGAGGCCGACCAGCGCTCGCTGTTTGAGCGCATGTTGGAGCTCTTTTTGGAGCTGCTGACCTACACCAGCGGCGATCCCGACGAGGCCCTCGATTGGCTCCGACAGATCGACGACGAGCACAACGTGTCCGGCGACGACTACTCGGTCGACGAGTTTGTCGATGACCTACGCGCCAAGGGGTACCTGCGCGACAGCTCGGACACCGGCACCGGCGGACGCGCCATCACCGAAAAGGCCGAACAGGCCATTCGCAAGCAAGCACTCAACCACATCTTCGGCAAACTCAAGCACGGCGGCACCGGCAACCACCGCACCCGCCACGTGGGCCAAGGCGACGACCCCACCGAAGACCGTCGCCCCTACCAATTCGGAGACAAACTCGACCAGATCGACTTCACGGCCTCCTTCAAAAACGCGCAGATCAACAGCGGCCCCGGAGGCCACTTCAACATGACCGAGCGCGACCTGGAAGTGGTCGAAACCCACCACAACACCTCGGTGAGCACCGTGCTGATGATCGACATCAGCCACTCGATGATCCTCTATGGCGAAGACCGCATCACCCCGGCCAAAAAAGTCGCCATGGCCCTCAGCGAGCTCATCCTCACCCGCTACCCCAAGGACACGCTTGACGTGGTGGTCTTTGGCAACGACGCGTGGGAGATCCAGATCAAGGACCTGCCCTACCTGAAGGTGGGTCCGTACCACACCAACACCGTCGCCGGGCTGCAACGCGCCATGGACATCCTGCGCCGCCGCAAGAGCACCAACAAGCAGATCTTCATGATCACCGATGGCAAGCCGTCCTGCCTCAAGGAAAACGGCGAGTACTACAAAAACAGCTTTGGGCTGGACCCGTACATCACCGGCAAGTGCCTGAATCTGGCGCGTCAATGCCGCAAGTTGTCCATCCCCATCACCACCTTCATGATTGCTTCGGATCCGTACCTGCAGCAATTCGTGGAGGAGTTCAGCGAGGCCAATAACGGCCGTGCTTTTTACACTGGGCTCAAGGGCCTGGGTGAATTCATCTTTGAAGACTTTGAGCGCAACCGCCGCCGCAAACTCTAACCCTGACATGACCGCATCTCCAGATATCACCACCCTCGGCGCCCTCAAACAGGGCGGCTACACCCCCAAAAGCGTCAAGCAAGAACTGCGCGATAACCTCATTGCCCACATGGGCACCGACGCCCCCTTGTTTGAAGGCGTGTTGGGGTACGACACTACCGTGATTCCCGACGTGCAACGCGCCCTGCTTTCGCGCCACAGCATGATTTTGCTGGGGCTTCGCGGACAGGCCAAGACCCGCATCGCCCGTCAAATGACTGACCTGCTGGACGAATGGATTCCAGTAGTGGCCGGATCAGAAATGAACGACGACCCCTTGCAACCGCTTTCGCGCTACGCCAAGGACTTGATCGCCGAAAAAGGTGACGAAACCCCCATCACCTGGTTGCACCGCTCAGACCGCTACGTAGAAAAGCTCGCTACCCCAGACGTGAGCGTGGCCGACCTCATTGGCGATGTGGACCCCATCAAAGCCGCCAACATGGGCTTGGATTATTCCGACGAGCGCGTGCTGCACTTTGGACTCATTCCGCGCAGCCACCGCTGCATTTTTGCCATCAACGAGCTGCCTGATTTGCAACCGCGCATCCAGGTATCGCTCTTCAATATTTTGCAGGAAGGCGACATCCAAATCCGCGGATTCCAGCTGCGCTTGCCGTTGGACATCCAGTTTGTGTTTACCGCCAACCCGGAGGATTACACCAACCGCGGGGCCATCATCACTCCGCTCAAGGACCGCATCCAAAGCCAAATCCTCACCCACTACCTCACCGACCTGAACCTCAGCCAATCGGTGACCACGCAGGAGGCCCAACTCCACGCCCAACAGCACGACCGCGTGCAAGTGCCCGGTTTGCTGGCCGAACTCGTGGAGCGCATTTCCCAAGAAGCGCGTCAAAGCGAATTCATCGATCAGAAGTCCGGTGTCAGTGCTCGACTCACCATCTCGGCGTACGAGAACTTGGTGAGTGCTGCAGAACGCCGCGCCCTGATCAACGGCGAGGAGCGCACCCGTGCCCGCATTTCGGATTTGGTGGGCGTGGTGCCGGCCATTACCGGTAAAATTGAGTTGGTGTACGAAGGTGAGCAAGAAGGGCCTTGGAACGTAGCCATGCGCCTGATCGGTGCGGCCATCCGCACCAAGTTCCCTCAACTCTTCCCGGATCCCGAAGGCATCCGCCGCCGTGGGGGCGACAACCCCTACATGACCACCGTGGCCCACTTCAACAGCCACGAGTTGGACTTGCCTTTGGATGCTTCCGAGGACGCCTACCGCAAAGCCCTCTCGAGCGTGCCTGGATTGGAGGCACTGGTCACCAAATACGTGCCCGGAGCCGGCGAGGACGACAAGTACACCTGGATGGAGTTTGCCCTGCACGGCCTGGCCGAAAACTCACTCATCAACAAGTCGGTATTGGACGATACGGTCAGCTTCTCGGACCTGCTCAACCAGATTTTCTCGAGGGGAGATGACGAGGAAGTGGACCCGTATTCCAACTAAGCGCTGACAAAAGCACGTGGGTTTGGGCGTACCTTTGACGCTCAAAATCTGAACAACCATGCGCGTAGCTGTCGTGGGTGCCACCGGATTGGTGGGCACCAAAATGCTCCAAGTGCTCCAAGAGCGCAACTTTCCTGTCACCGAACTGATCCCTGTGGCTTCGGCCCGTTCGGTCGGCAAAACGGTCCGCTTCCAAGGCCAAGACTGGACGGTGGTATCCATGGAAGACGGCATCGCAGCCAAAGCGGACGTGGCCCTGTTCAGCGCAGGCGGCAGCACCAGTTTGGAGTTTGCCCCTAAGTACGCGGCAGCCGGTACCACTGTCATCGACAACAGTTCGGCCTGGCGCATGTCTCCGGACCACAAGCTCGTGGTGCCAGAGATCAACGCAAGTGAGCTCACTGCTGAGGACAAGATCATTGCCAACCCCAACTGCAGTACCATTCAAATGGTCCTTGCACTCAAGCCCTTGCACGATGCTTACACTGCCAAGCGCGTGGTGGTCAGCACCTACCAGTCTATCACCGGCACCGGCGTGAAAGCCGTCGAGCAAATGGAAAACGAGCGCAACGGCGTGTCCGGCGACAAGGCCTACCCCCACACCATCGACCGCAACTGCCTGCCGCATTGCGATGTGTTCCAGGAGAACGGCTACACCAAGGAGGAAATGAAGCTGGTCAAAGAAACCTGCAAGATTCTCGGCAGCGATGACATCAAGGTCACCGCAACCGCAGTACGCGTGCCCGTAGTGGGCGGCCATTCTGAGGCCATCAACGTGGAATTTGAGCAGGAATTTGACCTCGACGAGGTGCGCGCCAAACTGGCGGCCACACCCGGCATCGAGGTGGTAGATGACCCCCTCAACAACCAGTACCCCATGCCGCTGAGCGCGCATGAGCAGGACGCCGTCTTTGTTGGACGCATTCGCCGCGATGAAACCCAACCGCGCACATTGAACATGTGGGTCGTCTCAGACAACCTCCGAAAAGGCGCAGCAACCAACGCCGTCCAAATCGCAGAGTACTTATTGACCTCTAAATAGGATCCGAAAGGAATCGGAGCCTAGCGAATCGTGCTGCCCGGGCCCATGGCCTCAGTGGGGGCGACGAAGCGGAGCTTGCCTTCGGCGTCTTCGGCCATCAGGATCATGCCTTGGCTCTCTACGCCACGGATTTTGCGTGGTTCGAGGTTGACCAGCAGGCTCACCTGTTGTCCGATGATGTCTTCGGGCGCGTAGTGCTCGGCAATGCCTGACACCACGGTGCGTTGGTCAATGCCCGTATCCACCTTCAACTTCAGCAGCTTCTTGGTTTTGGGCACGGCCTCGGCTTCCAGAATGGTGGCCACGCGGATGTCCAGTCCCACAAACTGTTCAAAGGCAATAGGGTCCTTGGCGGGCTCCACGTTCACTTCTTGCGGTTTGCTAGCAGCCAGCTTGGCCCGCTGGGCTTCAATCACTTCTTCGTCCACTTTTTGGAACAGGATGGGCAGCTTGTCAATGGCCTGACCGGGCTCCAGCAATACGCCACCGGCACCGTCCCACGGGGTGTTCAAGTGCAGTGCTTCGCGGATTTTGGCGCAGGTGTTGGGCAGGAAGGGCTCCAGCAGCACCGCACAGTTGGCCGCAATTTGCAGGGTGGTGTGCATGATGGTTTTGACGCGCTCGGGATCGGTCTTTTGGAGCTTCCACGGTTCGGCGTCGGCCAGGTAACGGTTGCCGAGGCGGGCCACATTCATGGCCTCGAGCTGTGCTTCGCGGAAGCGGTAGCGCTCAATGAGGTCGGCGATTTTTTCTGGGGCTGCGGCCAACTCGTCCAAGGCGGCTTGATCTTCAGGCTGCAGGGCATTTGGAGTGGGCACCTCACCACCGTAGTACTTGTGGGTCAGTACCACCGCGCGGTTCATGAAGTTGCCCAGCACGTCGGCCAATTCATTGTTGACGCGGTCGCGGTAGTCGGTCCAGGTGAATTCGCTGTCGCGTTGCTCGGGCATGATGGCGCAGAGCACGTAGCGCAATTCGTCTTGTTTGCCCGGGAACTCTTCGAGGTACTCGTGCAGCCACACCGCCCAGTTGCGGCTGGTGGAGATCTTGTCGTTCTCCAAGTTCATGAACTCGTTGGCCGGCACGTTGGTGGGCAGGATGTAGCCGCCGTGTTCCTTGAGCAGGATGGGGAAGATGATGCAGTGGAACACGATGTTGTCCTTGCCGATGAAGTGCACCAGTTGGGTGTCTTCGTCCTTCCAGTATGGTTCCCAGTCTTTGCCGTTTTGGCGCGCCCATTCCTGGGTGGCCGAGATGTAGCCGATGGGCGCATCGAGCCACACATACAGCACTTTGCCGTCAGCGCCTTCCACCGGAACAGGAACGCCCCAATCCAAGTCGCGGGTCATGGCCCGGGCCTTGAGTCCGCCGTCAATCCATGAGCGGCATTGGCCGAGTACGTGGTTTTTCCAATCGGCGGGGTTGTGGTGGTCCTGGCCTTCGAATTTTCCGGTTTCCACCCATTCCTTGAGCCAGCCTTCGTGGCGGTCCATGGGCAAGTACCACAGCGAGGTTTCGCGCAGCTCAGGTGCTTCGCCGCTGAGGGTGGACTTGGGGTTGATCAGGTCGGTAGGACTGAGGTCCTTGCCGCAGCGCTCGCATTGGTCGCCGTAGGCGTTGGGGTTGCCGCAATTGGGGCATTCGCCTGTGATGTAGCGGTCGGCCAGGAATTGCTGCTGGGCCGCATCGTAGTACTGCTCGCTGGTTTTGACCTCAAACGAACCTTGGTTGTTCAGCTGGGTGAAAAAGGCCTGCGCGTTCGCGTGGTGTTCCTCCGAGGAGGTGCGGTGGTACAGGTCAAATTCCATCCCAAAGTCCTTGAAGGCTTGGGAAATTTGCCCGTGGTAGCGGTCCACGATTTCGCGGGGGGGGGTGCGTTCCTTCTTGGCGCGCAGGGTGATGGCTGCGCCGTGTTCATCGCTGCCGCAAATCCACACCACGTCGCGGCCGCGGCCACGCAGGTAACGCACGTAGATGTCCGCGGGCAAGTATGCGCCGGCAATGTGTCCAATGTGCAACGGCCCGTTGGCATAGGGCAGGGCCGAGGTGATCATGTAACGTTTGGGTGCAGCCATGAGAAGATCCTTCTTGGGGGCGCAAAGATAGCCACCCGAACCGAGCGCCGCTTAGAAATCCAGGTTCAGCGACAGGTGGGTCACCCGCGGCAGTACTTGTTGGTCATCCACGCCCCAAGCCCAGTCCAGTCGCACAAAGTAGCCCAGCACGCGGCTGCGCAGTCCAAATCCGTAGCTGTACACGATGGGTTCGCGGTTGTTGTTGATGGTGACCGTGATGGAGCCGGCATTCACCTCTTGGATGTTGAAGCCGTTGTCTTCGGAGTAGGGGTGCAGGCCTGTCCAGGCGCTGCCCACATCCATGAAGCCCACCACTTGGAAGTTCTCTGCGAAGTCGCTTTGGATGGGTTTGCGCATGAGGGTTTTGAACACCGGCACGCGCAATTCGGCGTTGACCAAGCTAAAGCTGTTTCCGTTGCGGGCGTTCACCCAAAAGCCGCGCATGGGGGCGGCGAGGGCTTGGTAGAAGTACCCTTGGTCCTGGGCGATTTCGGTGCTGTTGTCCACGCGTTGGAACAGCCAGTTGTCCACCCCGCCGAGGTAGTACACCAGCTTGCGTCCGCCAAACGAAGTACTTCCCGAAACACGGAAAGCCGCAATGATCTCGCGCCAGACGGGCACATAGGTGCGCCAATCCATGCCAAGCACGTAGGTGTCGGCATCGTCTTCAAACGGGTCGGTGAGGTACTCTGCCCAGAATTTACCTCGGGTGCCATTGAAGAGGTTCAGACCACGGGGCAACGTGTTGTCGAACACCAGTTGCACCTTGCCGCCAGCGGCGTGGACAAACTGGTTGGGACGGCCGAGGTTTTGGAAGTCTGTGCTCAGGGACACCATGCGGTCGTTGCGGTAGTTGAGCGATCCGCGCACGCTGAAAAACTCATTGAAGGGGTACTTCAACTCGTAGTCCAGCAGGTGAGTGTTGACTTGGTTGATGCTTTGGGAGGTGAGCTGGCGTTGACCGCGGCGTTGGAAGGTGACCTTTTTGTCTACCCGTCCGGTCAGGTCGTGGTAGCTGATGCCGTAGTCGTTGTTTTCCAGGCTTCCTGAGAGTTGGATGCCGCCCACGATCTTCTTGTCCTCAAACAGGTCCGAGGCGCCCAGTTTCATCAAGCCGCTCAGGCCTGGGGCCACGTTGCCAGGCCCGGTGAATCGCTGGTAGAAGGTGTTGGTGAAGCTGTTGTCCACCTGGGTCAGCACGTAGTCGGTGGCAAAGTTCAAGCGGTAATTGCGCGACTTGGGCAGGACAAATTCAGCGGTGGATTCGGCCTCCGGAGCCGGGGGCGCCGCGGGAGTGGTGCTTCCACCGAGCGTGATGGTTTCTTTCTCGTAGGTGTAGTTGAGCTCGCGCTCTTCGTCTTCAAACACGTAGTTGCGCGGATCCACCTCGCGGTCCGGTTCGGGGAATTCCAACGATGTGGTGGGCTGCTCGCTGCCTGCGGCCGGTCCGGCGTTGGGGTTTTCGGACACTTCAACCGGCACGTCTTGCGCCATGCTTCCCGAGGCAAACTGGTACTGGCCGTTGCGGTAGAGCAGGGCGGTGTAGTTCCCATTTTCAGAGTCGAAGTGGTACTCAATGGGACTGTGGTTCCAGTTGCTGACCGCGCGGGCTACGGTAAAGTAGCGGTAGTGGATGGTGGTGTCAATCCGGCTGATGGCGCTGTCCAAGTAGGCGATATAGCGGTTGTGCACCCCACCGCGGTTGCTCAAGAAGGTGTAGTTCTTACCGTCGTATGCCGAGGGGTGGTGCTCGCTCTCGGCATCGGTGTTGGTGACTTGTTCCATCACAGCTCCGGGGCGGTCCAAGTCCAGGATAAAGATGTCGGTTTCGTCCGGAATGGGTTGGACCGGAACATCCACCCGCAGCGTGTCGTCAGGGCGGTTGGAGGTGAAGATGATCTTGTTGGTGCCGGGCAAAAAGCGCGGTTGCAGATCGTCAAACGGATCGTTGGTGATGCGCTGCTGGTTGTTGCCAATCACCTGGTAGAGGTACAGGTCGGTTTGACCCTCGCTGACCCCGGCAAACACCATGCGGCGCCCGTCGTCGGCGTAGCTGAGGTCCACCACCTTGTCGATGCGGAAGAGTTCCTTTTCGGTGGTTTTACCCTCGTCCAAGCGGTATTGCCCCAGGTAGGCCCGGCCTTGTTTTTCAAAGGTCCAGGTGAGCAGTTGGCTCGTGGGGTGCCACGCCAACTTAGGGAAGGTCTTGTCTTCGATGCGCGCCACTTTGTAGTCGCCCTTGAACAGGCGCTTGCGCTTGCCGGTGGCTACGTTGACCAGCCATACTTTGTATTGGCCCTTTTCGTGGGTAACGTAGGCGCTGTGGGCGCCGTCCGGTGAAAGCTGGAATTGGCTGTAGCGGTACTTCTTTTGGTGCTTCACCGGCAGAGCGCCTAAGTTGCGTTTGGGGGCCTTGCCCACCGCCAGGGGGTCGGTGTTGAGCGGGGTGCGTCCGCGGTCTTCTTCTTGGAAGCGCGAGCGGTAGTAGTCCTGGTACTCGGCCATCAAGGTCTCCAGTGAAACGCCGAGTACAAACAAAAAGCCGTTCTCCACATTGCGGCTCACGCGGGCCATGTAGAGGATGTTGGGGATGACGTTTTCGCCGTAGACATCGGCCACGTATTGCCAGAGGCCTTGGCCAGCGATGGCGGCTTCTTCGGTGCTGAGGCGGTTGAAGTCCTTGTACTTGCCGGTAGCCATGCCGCTGCGCAAGAAGTTCTCGGTCTCGGGGGTCCAGTCGTGGGAAGCGTAGCGCACCAACCCTTCCTCAAACCAATTGGGCATGGTCAGGGTGGTGGAGTTGCGGATCACGTCTTTCCAGTCTCCCCCATACATCATCTGGCTGAAGAGTACGCGGGCCAGGTTGGAACGGATCTGCTCGTCCAACTCCGCATGGCTACCCGAGTAGTACACGAACATTTTGGAGCCGATGATGCGCGCGGTGCCGCCAATGTTGTAGCCCTCGCCGTCTTGCAAACCAATGTTGCTCTGGCGAAACTCGCTTTGCTTGTTGTACACCACCACTTGGAGCTTGTCGTCCAGGGCATAGTCAAACAGGGTTTCGAGTCGGGGGAGTTCGGCCTCAACCGATTGCAGGGTGTAGGCCGCGAGGTCTTTGCCGCCTTGGTAGAAGTACACCTCAAATTGCTCAGAAGGGTAGTAGAGCCAGTTGAAGTCGCGGTACTGCACGCGGTTCTTCCCGAACTCCTGGTTGGAGCCGGTGTAGAATTGGGCTTGCAGCGCCGGAAGGGCACCCAGCCACGCGCAAAACAGTACAAGAAGTGCTCGCATATGAGGTCGGCAGAAGACTACGTTAAATATAACTCTTCCACCCGCGGCATGTTGTCACAAAAAACGTGGGAATTCGCGCATTTCTGTGAAGGCCGATCACGCGTATCCACCCGGATACTTCGCTTTCACATCCCCCACGATTTGCTTGATGCCCTGCTCGTCTTTCTTGGGAGTCACCAGCAGGCATTGGTCGGTTTGCACCACGATGTAGTTGTCCAACCCGCGCAGCACCACCAGTTTGTCGTCGGGCACGCGCACCACGTTGCCGTTGCATTCGTACAGCATCACTTGGTTGCCTACCACTCCGTTGCCTTGGGCGTCGTGCTCCAGGTGGGTGTAGAGGCTGCCCCAAGTTCCCAAATCGCTCCAGCCGAAATCAGCCAGGACTACTGACACTTCAGGCGCCTTTTCCATGATGCCGTAGTCGATGGAGATGTTCTCGCAGCCGTCGTACACAGGCGCAATGACCTCGGCTTCCGCGGGCGTGCCCCACACGGCAGCGTGGTCTTCAAACCGGCTGCGCACGGCAGGCAAGTAGGCTGCAAACGCGTCGTCGATGCTCTTGAGGGTCCAAATGAAAATTCCGGAGTTCCAGTAGTAATCGCCCGAGGCCAGGAATTGCTCGGCGGTTTCCAGGTTCGGCTTTTCGGTGAAGTTGCGCACCGGACGCACGTCGGGCTTGGCCGCGTTTTGGGCCTCGCCAAATTGGATGTAGCCGTAGCCGGTATCGGGGCGCCTGGGTTTGATGCCCAAGGTCACCAAATGGCCGGTTTCGCTGGCTTGGTCCAAGGCGGTGTTGACCACCTCTACAAACACGTCTTCCTTCATCACCAAGTGGTCGCTGGGGGCCACAATCATGCGGGCCTCAGGATCGCGGTTGGCGATGACGGCGTTGGCGTATGCGATGCACGGTGCGGTGTTGCGCATGAAGGGCTCGCACAGCACCAAGCTGGGGTCGATGTCGGGCAATTGCTCGAGCACCAAGTCGCGGTACTGGGCGTTGGTCACCACCAAGATTTGGTGGGCTGGGCACAGCTTGCGCAGGCGCTCAAAGGTCATCTGGATCAGGGTCTGGCCTGTGCCCAGGATGTCGTGAAATTGCTTGGGAAAAGCCGTGTGCGACATGGGCCAAAATCGGCTGCCGACGCCACCGGCCATGATTACGCCAAAGTTGTGTGCATCCATGGTGGTCGGGTTTGCAACGCCTTGACTCCAAGGCATTGAGCGGCGCGAATCTACCACAATTGCGGCCGATCGCGCGTTAAGTATGGGTTAGGAAAGCGCCTCCAAGGCCGCACGCAAGCGGTCCAAGAGGTTGCCGATGTCTTCGGTGCGGAGCGTACCCACCGAGAAGCGGTACCAACGGCTGCTGCGGTCAGCGCCAAAGGCATAGAACGGCACAATGGCCAGTCCGGCCTCGTCGAGCAGGTAGGCGGTGATGTCCTCGGTGGTTTCGAGCACGTGGCCCGCGGCGGTGCGTTTGCCGGCCAGGTCAAACTGCACGGTCAAGTAAATGGCCGCTTGGGGTGCTACGGCATACACAGCGTGTCCGTCGGCGCGCAAGGCTTCAAAGCCGGCGTGCAACCCGCGCAAACGGGTTTCCAGCTCGGAGCGGATGTCGGTCAAGTAAGCCGAGGTGGCAGATGGGTCAGCCAAGAAGGCGGCGGTCGCCAGCTGCTCAGCACGTGGAGCCCAAGCGCCTACGTGGCCGAGGATGGCACGCATCTTCCCGATGATCTTTTCAGGGCCAAACGACCATCCAACGCGCACACCGGTGGCTGCAAAACACTTGCTGATGCCGTCAATGAACACCGTAAACGGACGCATGGCTGGGTTCAGGCTCACAGGATCCACGTGGGCCGTCTCGCCGTAGGTCAGTTGCCAGTAAATCTGGTCGTACAGCAAGTAGAGCGGTTTTTCATCCGGACCTCGGCGGGCATTTTCTTCCAGAAGAGCATCTACGATGTCCAGCAGTTGTTCGCGGGTAAAGGCAGTACCGGTAGGATTGAGCGGTGAACACAACGCCACCAAGTGCGCGTCCTTCAGGTGGGGACGCAGCGAATCTGCGGTGGGCATGAAGTTGGTGTCCACGGTGGCCTCTACAATGCGGGCGCCGCTGCGCATGAGGTGCGTGTAGTGGTTGTTGTTCCACGACGGCACAGGGAAGACCACAGTTTCGCCCGGATCCACCAACGCGGTGTAAGCGGCAAAGATCAGCGGACGGGCACCACCGGCAACCAGGAATTCCTCTGGGGTGTAGCGCAAGCCTTGTTCGCGGGCGATGTAGTCTGAGATGGCCGAGCGCAACTCGGGCAAGCCGTTGGCCGCCGGGTAGTTGGTGGCATCGGCTTGGTAGGCAGCGATGATTTCGGCCTTGAGGGCAGCGGGGATGGGGAAAATGTTGGGATTGAAGTCGCCGATGGTGAGGTTGTGGATCTGTGCGCCGGCGGCCACCTTTTTACGGATGTTGCCTGCCAGTCGGATGATCTCAGAACCCACCAAGTTTTCGGCCATTTCGGAAACCTGTAGATCGCGGGTTTCAAGCCCGTTGGATACGCCCATAATGCTGCAAGTTTTAAGCGGTTCCCCCTTGGAAACCGGGGTGCAAAAATACGGTTTCGATCACGAACGGCCCGGGCGCAGTCCTTCATCGGTGGGGTTGGGCTGCACTGCGGTCAAGGGATGAAACGTGTAAGGCCGGCCCGTGGTTACCTCTCTGCACAGGAAACGCGTGCGCCGTTTGGCCCCCTTCTCAAATACCCGATCCCGAAAGGTGAACTCCACTCCATGCGCCAGCGATTCCAGCGGAATTTCACCGGTGGGGGCGTCGTATTGGCCCAAGACGCGCAGCAAGTTGACGTCCGAACAACTGCTGGCCGACGGGCGGGTGATGTGGCGTTCGAGCGCCTGGGAGATGTCCTCGGGAAACACCCCTGCGTCCAACGGCGGGGAGAGCAACGTGCGAAAAGCGGCTTGCCACTCCGGCCCGTGCGGCTTTACCCGGCGGCCAAATTGGTCCCACACCCGGGCGTGGGCCACCTCGTGCAGCAGCGTGATCAAAAACGCAAAGCGGTTGAGTGTGCCGTTGACCGTGATGCGGTGCTTCTCGCCGGTACGACCCGGGCGAAAATCGCCGCGTTTGGTTTTGCGGTGGGGGGCGATGTGCAAGTGCAACGGCGCGGTACGCAGCACTTCGCAGGCATAGGTCAATGCGCCTTCGGGTACAAATCGTTGAAGGTGGGACTCAAGATCCGGGCTGGGGCTGGGCTTCATTGAGTTGGACCTCGTCGTGCCAGGTAGGGCAGGTTTGGCACTTGTTTTTCTTGCGTGTGCCCGAGCACGAGGCCAACACTGTGGCCGCGGCCAGCACGAGCAATACGGATGCAAATCGTCGGGAATTCATGCGATCTAGGGCTTTGATTCAAAAGTAGTACCTGCGATTTAAACGGCCGGACGGGGATAATTGTTGACCGCCCCACACGTTGAGGGGTATGGCATCGGCTAATTTTGGAAGTTCAATGACGTGGATCCACCACATTGGCAGCTACTTTGGCTTGCTCACCCGCGCGTTCAGTAAACCTGAAAAACGCAGCATCTACTGGAAGCTGTTTGTGGAGGAGGTGGACAAAATCGGCGTGCAGTCGGTGCCCATCGTGGCGCTGCTGAGCACCTTCATGGGTGCGGTGATCACCATCCAAACCGCTGCGCAGATCGACAGTGGCTGGATTCCGGCTTACATCATCGGCTTTACCACGCGTCAAACCACCATCCTGGAATTTTCGCCGACCATCATCCCGGTGATCCTCGCGGGCAAGGTGGGCTCCAACATCGCCTCGGAAATCGGTACCATGCGCATCACCGAGCAAATCGACGCGCTCGACATCATGGGCATCAACAGCGCCGGGTACTTGATCCTGCCCAAGGTGTTGGCTTCGGTGTTCATCTTCCCGGTGTTGGTGGTGATTTCCATGTTCCTGGGCATTTGTGCAGGTGCGCTCATCGGGGAGTTCGCGGGTGTGGTGTCCTTCGCAGATTTTGAACAAGGCATCCAGTACGACTTCCGTCCTTTCCAAATCGCTTATGCGGTGATCAAAACCACCGTGTTTGCCTTCATCATCACCTCGGTGAGTGCTTACTGCGGGTACCATGTGCGTGGCGGCGCGCTTGAAGTGGGCCGCGCGAGTACCCAAGCGGTGGTGTGGTCCATTGTTTTGATCATGACCTTCAACGTGATCCTCACCCAAGTCTTGCTGCTGTGATTGAGGTCAAAGACGTTCAAAAGCGCTTCGGCGACAACCACGTGCTCAAGGGCATCTCAGCCAAGTTCGAGACCGGTCAGGTGAATTTCATTATTGGTCAAAGCGGTTCGGGCAAGTCGGTGATGACCAAGTGCATTGTCGGACTGATGGAGCCCGAGGAAGGATCGGTGCACTTTGGCGGACGCAACTTCACGGCCATGAACCGCCGCCAGCGCAAAGAGATTCGCAAAGAAATCGGCATGCTGTTTCAAGGTTCGGCGCTGTTTGATTCGCAGACGGTGCTGGAGAACGTGCTGTTTCCCATGCGCATGTTCGCCGGCATGAATGAATCCGAAATGCGTGAACGCGCCGAGTTCTGCCTCGAAAAAGTGCAGCTCCAGGGTAAAAACGACCTCTATCCGGCCGAGATCTCAGGCGGGATGCAAAAGCGCGTGGGCACTGCCCGTGCCATTGCCATGAACCCCAAGTACCTGTTTTGCGACGAGCCCAACTCGGGCTTGGATCCCAAAACAGCTATCGTGATTGACAACCTCATTCGCGAAATCACCTACGACTTTGACATCACCACCGTGGTGATTTCCCACGACATGAATTCGGTAATTGAAATCGGAGACCACATCCACTTCCTTTACGAAGGGCACCTGTGGTGGAGCGGCGACAAGAAATCCATCCTGCGCAGCGGCAATCCCGAGCTTGACGGATTTGTGTACGCCTCTCAATTCATGAAGCAGGTCAAGGAGCACCTCTAACTACCGGCGCAACTTCTCGATCCGTACCAGCGGTCCTGGGCACAGGGCCTCGTGGCAGTTCGCGCACGCCTGCACCAATTGGTCGTACACCGGCCCTTGAAGGCTGTCAGGCGTGTTTTCCAAGGTGTGGGCTACGTGGAGGTAGGATTCCCCAAAGACTTTGAACGCTTCGGAAGCCGCTTTCTCAGGCTCGGTGGCGGTGGCTGAGAAGAGGCGGTCGATGCCTGCCTCGGTGGTGGTGTGCTCTCCCGCGTGTACGTGCGCGCGAAGGCGGTCCATATCCGAGGTCATCTCGCGCATGAGCAAGGCCAGTTCACTCACGCCGTTGGGGTCGCGGCGCGCGTCGACTTCCGAGGCGGACTCAGCGCAGGCTACCAAGGCCAGTACCAGCAATGCGGTCAGGGTTCGAAGCTTCATGGGGCGAAAGGTAGGAGGCTTTGACCGATGGCACACCCAGATGTGTACCTTACCCCCAGAAATGCGAAAAGGGGAGGTGTTTCCACCGCCCCTATTTCACGTACTTAAGACAAATTTTCAGGCTGAAGGGGGTCCCCTTCATCAGCCAAAGTACCGAACCGTTGCGATACCAATGGGATGAATTGGATAAGTGCAGCACTCTACTTTGTGAATGACATTTTTGAGCCATGAACGCCGACGGATTTATCCCTTATGAAGCCCCGCGATACGAAGACCAAGAGATGGTCGAACGCAGCCAATCCTTTTACGAACTGATGGACCAGCGCCGCAGTGTGCGCCAATTTTCGGACAAGCCGGTAGACCGCCGGGTGTTGGAAAACCTGATTCGTACCGCCAGCTCGGCCCCCTCGGGAGCCCACAAACAGCCTTGGACCTTTGCGCTGATTTCCAACGCCGAGCTCAAGCACCGCATCCGCCAACTGGCCGAGAAGCAAGAGTTCGAGAACTACAACGGCCGCATGAGCGACCGCTGGCTGGAAGACCTCGCCCAATTGGGCACCAACCACATCAAGGAGTTTTTGGACATCGCGCCCTACCTGGTGGTGGTCTTCAAAAAGGCCTACGACTTTGACCAAGAGGGCAACAAGACCCAGAACTACTATGTCAACGAATCGGTGGGCATCGCCGTGGGTTTCCTGATTGCCGCCATCCACTATGCAGGGCTGGTCACCCTGACCCACACCCCTTCACCCATGAACTTTTTGGAGAAGGCCTTGGAGCGTCCGGCCAACGAGCGCGCTTACTTGTTGATCCCCGTGGGACACCCCGCCGAGGACGCCGAAGTGCCTGATCTGGAGCGCAAGCCGTTGGCCGATGTCATGGCCGACTACCCCTGAACCGGTAGATTATAAACGTTAAGCCCTTGATAATCAGAAGGCTTGGAATAGGGTGTTGTGGAATAGCATTTTGGTTACTTTTGCAGCCGGATAACACCCGCAAAAACACAGAACATGTCTGATATTTCAGCAAAAGTTACCGCCATCATCGTTGACAAACTCGGCGTTGACGAAGGCGAGGTTACACGCGAAGCAAGCTTCACCAACGACCTGGGCGCAGATTCCCTGGACACCGTGGAGCTCATCATGGAATTCGAGAAAGAGTTTAACATCGCCATTCCAGACGACCAGGCCGAGAAGATCGGTACCGTAGGTCAGGCGATTGACTATATCGGAGAGAACGTTAAGTAATCCCCCATACGCAAACTGAAGTATATGGAGCTCAAGCGCGTCGTCGTTACTGGGTTGGGGGCATTGACTCCCATTGGCAATTCTGCCGAGGAATTCTGGAAAAACCTCGTTGCAGGTACCAGTGGTGCTGCACCTATCACTCGTTTTGACGCGTCTAAGTTCAAAACCCAGTTTGCTTGTGAAGTGAAGGGCTATGATCCGATGGATCATTTCGACCGCAAGGAAGCCCGTAAACTGGATCCCTTTACCCAATACGCCATGATCACCTCTGCGGAGGCCGTGGCGGATGCTGGCCTTTCGGCCGAAACCATGAACCCCGATCGCATTGGGGTGATTTGGGGATCAGGGATTGGTGGACTGCGCACGTTCCAGGATGAATGCCTGGCCTTTGGCCAAGGCGATGGTACCCCGCGATTCAATCCGTTTTTCATCCCTAAGATGATTGCGGACATCGCTTCCGGACAGATTTCGATCAAGCACGGATTCCGGGGCCCCAACTTCACCACGGTATCGGCTTGCGCTTCGTCTACCAACGCCATCATTGATGCATTCAACTACATCCGCCTGGGCAAGGCCGACGCCATCGTTACCGGTGGTTCAGAGGCTACCGTCTTTGAGGCTGGAGTAGGTGGATTCAACGCATTGAAGGCGCTTTCCACCAACAACGAGAATTACAGCACGGCCTCCCGTCCGTTCGACGCGGACCGGGACGGCTTTGTGCTCGGCGAAGGTTCAGGTGCCCTCATCCTCGAGGAACTTGAGCACGCCAAGGCACGTGGTGCCAAAATCTACGCAGAGGTGGCCGGCGGCGGTCTCAGCGCAGATGCTCACCACATGACTGCTCCCCATCCCGAAGGACTTGGCGCCACCAACGTGATGCGCACTGCCCTTGAGGATGCCGGCATGGACGCCTCAGACATCGACTACGTGAACGTACACGGCACCAGCACCCCGCTCGGTGATGTGGCCGAAGCCAAAGCGATCCTGAACGTCTTCGGTGAGCACGCCTACAACCTCAACATCTCCTCCACCAAGTCCATGACCGGTCACCTGCTGGGTGCTGCTGGCGCTGTGGAAGCGATTGCGTGCATCATGTCGGTACGCGAAAATGTGGTGCCTCCCACCATCAACAACGTGACTCCAGACCCCGAGCTGGATCCCAAGCTGAACTTCACGTTCAACAAAGCACAACACCGCGAGGTGCGCGCTGCGCTGAGCAACACGTTCGGTTTCGGCGGCCACAACACTTCGGCCATCTTCAAAAAGTTCTGAGTTGAAGCTGCGCAAACTCTTCAAACGTTCGACCGGAGCCAAGGATGAACGGGTGGTGAAGTACGTGCGCAAACAATTCGGATTTACCCCCTCCGACACAGACGTTTACCTGTTGGCCTTTCGCCACAGTTCGGCGGCCACCAAGGATGCCTCAGGCTTCAAGAATTCCAACGAGCGGTTGGAGTACTTGGGCGACGCCATCTTGGACAGCATTGTGGCGCACCACCTCTACAACCGCTTTCCCACCTTGCCCGAGGGCGACTTGACCAAGATGAAGTCCAAGATCGTCAGTCGCAAGAACCTCAACGCCATCGGCCGCAGCATCAACCTGCCCGACCAATTGGAGTTGCGCTTGGGCAAGCAGCCCTTGCACCAGAGCATCGTAGGCAACGCGTTTGAAGCGCTGGTAGGGGCCATATACCTGGATCAAGGGTACGACACCACCGAGCGCCACATCCTCAAAGTCCTCAAGAAGAACGGGCTCAACAAGCGCGTCCACATTGACGTGGATTTCAAGAGCAAGCTGCACGAATGGTGCCAAAAGAACCGCCGCAAGCTGCGCTTCCAAGTGGTGCGTGAAGTGCAGGACTCTGGACGCAGTTTGTACGAGGTGGAAGTCTTCATCGACGGCAAATCCTACGGCACCGGAACCGGCAAAAGCAAGAAGGCGGCCGAGCAAGCCTCGGCCAAACACGCCTGCGCACGTCTTTTCCGCGACTAACACGCGCTTTTTTTCGTCAACTTCGTGTTATGCTTCTAGAGCTGGACGTTGAGTACGACATCGATTTCCTATTATTGGGCCTCAGTTGTTTTGAGAAGGATTATCGCCTTTGCTGGCTGATCAATAAGCAGTTAGGTGTGGCCTTCTCCCGAGCCGACGACTTGTGTCTTCTCCGCAACGACGTGGAACAATGCTTTCCGCGTTTTACCTACTCATGGGAATCCGAAGATGCTGAGTTGACCTTGCTCAAGAACCGCACGGCTGCCGGGGTGTTGCTCCCGGAATTGCGCCAAGTGGACTACTTGCTCAAGGTGGACGCAGAAGACCTGCCCCAAGACCTGGTTGAACAGGTACGGCAGGTGCCACGTGTGGCCGCTGTTTTCGTGCTCGAACCCAACGGATTGAAAGAAAAGGAAGTATTGCTTTTTTAGAGCACTGCAATAGCCATGAAACGAACCAAGATTGTTGCCACCATTGGCCCCGCCTCTACGGCCCGCGAAACCCTCAAAGAGATGATCCTCGAAGGGGTGAACGTGGTACGCCTGAATTTCTCGCACGGGGAACATGAAATCCACAAACAGGTCATCGATCACGTACGCTCGATTGACCAGGAGCTCGGCCGCCACACCGCCATCCTCGCCGACCTGCAAGGCCCCAAGCTGCGCACCGGTGAAATGGAAGGCGAAGGCGCCATGCTGGAAACCGGCAGCCAGGTGGTGTTGACCACCAAAACCTGCGTGGGTACTTCCAAGAAGTTCAGCACCAACTACGAGGAATTTGCGCGCGACGTAAAGGCCGGAGAGCGTGTCCTGCTCGACGACGGAAAGCTGGCCCTCGAAGTGGTTAAAACCAACGGCAAGGACGAGGTTACCCTGGTGGTGAAGCACGGCGGCATCCTGCGCTCGCGCAAGGGCATCAACCTGCCCAACACCAAGATATCATTGCCTTGCTTGACCCCCAAAGACTTGGTCGACCTCGAGTTCGCACTTGAGCACAACGTGGATTGGGTGGGCTTGTCGTTCGTGCGTTCAGCGCGCGACATCATCGAGCTCAAGCACATCATCACCGACCGCGAAAAGCACTCGAAGGTGGTGGCCAAAATCGAGAAGCCCGAGGCCCTCGACGACATTGACGATATCGTGGCAGAAACCCACGCCCTGATGGTAGCCCGCGGCGACCTGGGTGTGGAGATTCCCATGCAAAACGTGCCGTTGGCGCAAAAGATGCTCATCCGCAAGTGCATCTCCTCTGGCAAGCCCGTGATTGTGGCCACCCAAATGATGGAGAGCATGGTGGACAACATCACCCCCACCCGCGCCGAGGTAAACGACGTGGCCAACGCCGTACTCGACGGGGCAGATGCGGTCATGCTCTCGGGCGAAACTTCTGTGGGCAAGCACCCGGTAGAAGTGATCCGCGCCATGAGCAGCATTGTGCGGAAAGTGGAGGAATTCGACAACCTTTACTACCACGAAGAGCCGCCTACGGCGTCCAACGAAAACCGTTTCATCACTGATTCGATCTGCTACAACGCCTGCCGTTTGGCCAAGCGTGTGGAAGCCACCGCGATTGTGACCATGACCTTCTCGGGCTACACCGGATTCAAGATCAGCTCTCAGCGCCCGCGGGCCAACACCTTCGTGTTCACCGGCAACAAGAAGATCCTCAGCCAAATGAGCTTGGTGTGGGGCGTACAGGCCTTCTACTACGACAAAATGGTGTCCACCGATCACACGATCGCAGACATCAAGTACATGCTCAAGAAAGGCGGTCAAATTCAGGAAGGCGACTTCATCATCAACGTTGCATCGATGCCCATCGCAGAACAGGGCATGTCCAACATGGTCAAGCTTTCCAAGGCCTGACCTTGAAATGTGGGAAAAGCGCTGACGTGGCGCATACGTGGTTTGGGTAACTTCCGTTTAGGTAGTGGAGGTGTGACTTCCGAGCCTTTGTAACCGTATAAACAATAGATGCAATCCCGCTCAGGCATATGGATGGTGCTGGTGCTACTGCTGTGTAGCCTGGCCACCGCGGCGCAAACCACCGTGGTGAGTGGACGCGTGACCGTAGAGGCCACCGGCGAGTCCCTGCCCTTTGCGCATGTGCATTTCAAAGGCACCAAGGTGGGCACCACCACCGATCTGGACGGCTTCTACCGCATCGAAACCTACTACGCTTCGGACAGTTTGATGGTCAGCTCGGTCGGCTTTGCTACGGTTGTAAAGCCCGTCAAGCGGGACCAAGAGCAGGTCATCAACGTGGTGATGAGCGAAGGGTTGCTGGAACTCGATGTGGCAGTCATCAAGCCTTCTGAAGAAGAGAATCCCGCCCACCCCATCATGCGCAATGTCCTGCGCAACAAAGCCATCAACGACCGCGAAAAGCTGGAGGCCTACGAGTACGAGCTCTACAACAAAGTGGAGTTTGACCTCAATAACCTCACTGATGAATTCAAGGAGCGGCGCATCTTCCGCAACTTCGACTTCGTGTTCGACAACATCGACTCCAGCGAGGCCAAGCCCTTTTTGCCGGTGTTCATGACCGAGTCCATTTCGGACTTCTACTTCCGCAAGAATCCAAAGACCGAGAAAGAAGTGATCCACGCCACCAAGGTATCGGGGGTCAAAAACCAGAGTGTTTCACAGTTCCTGGGCGACATGTACCAGAGCGTGAACATCTACGACAACAACGTCATCGTCTTTGGCAAAAGCTTCGTGAGCCCATTGAGCAATTCAGGCTTTGGGTTTTACAAGTACTTCTTGCTGGACTCCGCATTGATCGAAGACAAATGGTGCTACCTGATCAAGTTCCAGCCGCGCCGCAAGCAGGAGCTCACCTTCGTGGGTGAGATGTGGGTGAACGACACCACATACGCCGTCAAACAAGTGGACGCGACCATTGCCGGCGACGCCAACATCAACTTCATCCAAGATTTGCGCGTGCGCCAAGAATTTGATGAGGTCGAAAACGAGGTGTGGATGATCACCCGCGACGAGTTGGTGGTGGACTTCAACCTCGCCGACAAGACCATGGGTTTCTACGGGCGCAAAACCACGACCTACGAGGACTTTGTGATCAACCGCCCCCGGGAAGACATCTTCTACCGCGGCCTCTCAGATGTGATCGTGGCCGACGACGCCTCCGACAAAGACTCCACCTACTGGAACGAAAGGCGGCACATCGAGTTGACCGCCAACGAGCAGTCCGTCTATGCTATGGTGGACTCCATACAGACCATCCCGCAGTTTAGGACCATCGCCGACATCATCACCCTGTTTGTGAGTGGGTACAAAGTGATCGGGCCGGTGGAGATCGGGCCGTATTACACCCTGTACAGCTTCAATCCGGTCGAAGGCAACCGCTTTAGGCTGGGCGGGCGCACGTCCAACGATTTCTCCACCAAAGTGATGCTGGAGGGGTACGTGGCCTACGGGCTGCGCGATCAGCGTTTCAAGTATGGAGGCGGGGCCTGGGTCATGCTCAACAAGAACCCGCGGATGCTGCTCCATGTCAACGCCAAAAAGGACGTGGAGCAACTCGGACAGGCCGACGGGGCCTTCCGCGAAGACAACGTGCTTTCCAGTGTATTCAGGCGCAACCCGGCTAACAAATTGACCGACGTCACCCAGTACCAAGCCATGTTAGAGCGCGAGTGGTTCTACGGTTTGAGCAACCGCTTGATCTTTACCCACCGCCAGCTGTCTCCCCTGGGAGCGCTGCGTTACGAACGCTTCAACGATGCGGACGTCAAGATTTCGGTACCGTCCATCACCACCTCGGAGGTTACCCTTTACACGCGCTTTGCCTACAAAGAGAAGTTCCTCAGCGGCGAATTCGAGCGGGTGAGTTTGGGCACGCGTTACCCTACGTTGGAGGTGGCTTTGAGCCGCGGTTTGCCTAATGTGCTAGGGTCGGATTATGAGTACACCAAAGCGGTAGTACGCGTGCGCGACAAGGTGCGATTTGGGCCGTTTGGATACGCCCGGGTGATGGTGGAAGCCGGAGAGATCTACGGCAACCTCCCGTACCCCTTGCTCCAACTCCACCAAGGCAACGAGACCTTCTTCTACGACGAGTCGGCGTTCAACACCATGAACTTCTTCGAGTTCGTCTCTGACCGCTGGGCAAGTGCATCGGTGACCTACCACTTGGAGGGCTTGTTCCTGAATAAGATTCCGCTCTTCCGCCGTTTGAAGTGGCGTGAGGTGGTCAGCGCCAAAGCCGTCATCGGCGACTTCGACCCCAACAACGAAAAGCTGCTGCTCTTGCCCGAGGAGACCTTTACCTTGTCCCAGCCTTTTGTGGAAGGAGCCGTGGGCGTGGAGAACATCTTCAAATTTCTGCGGGTTGATGCCCTGTACCGCTTGAGCTACTTGGACAACCCCAACATTGTGCGCTTTGGCATCCGCGCCAAGTTGCAGATCGACTTCTAGGCCTACCTTTGGCCCATGTCATTCACTGGAACCACTGTTTGGATCACCGGCGCCTCTTCAGGCATCGGCGAAGCGTGTGCGTATGAATTCGCGCGTCGCGGAGCACGACTGGTGCTCAGCGCTCGTAACGCCGAAAAACTCGAAGCCGTCAAGCAGGCCTGTCCCCGCCCGAATGAAGTGGCAGTAGTGCCCCTGGATTTGAGCGAAAACGCGGGCTTTGGCGCCTTGGTAAAGCAAGTTTGGTCCGAACACGGCCCCATCGACATGTACTTGGGCAACGGCGGGCTCAGCCAACGCGCCTGGAGCCGCGACACCAACATGTACACCCACCGCTACCTCATGGAGGTCAACTTCTTTGGCCACGTGGCTCTGACACGGGCTTTGTTGCCGCTGATGCGTGAGCGCGGCAAGGGGCATTTTGCCATGGTCAGCTCGCTGGTGGGCAAGTTTGGATTCAAGATGCGCACCGGTTATGCCGCCAGCAAACACGCGCTGCACGGGTTCTACGATTCCCTGCGGTTGGAAGAGCACGACTCCGGCATTGGGGTGACCATGATCTGTCCCGGCTTCATCCGCACCGAGCTCAGCAAAGTGGCCATGACCGGCGACGGCAAGCCCCAAGGCAGCATGGACAACAACCAAGCCGGAGGCATGCCACCAGAGGTATGCGCACGCAAAATGGCCGATGCTATTGCGGCTGGCAAACACGAGGTGGCCATCGGGGGCACCGAACGGTTTGGAGTGCTGCTCAAGCGCTTTTTGCCTGGGGTGCTGTTCCGCATGAGCCTCAAGAAGTCGGCCCAATAAAAAAAGCCGCCCCCGAATCGGGAGCGGCTTCTCTGTAAACCACGGTAGTTCCGCTTGTGGTCTGCGCTCGGCGCAGCCAATGCGCGGAGTGCTTAGTTGTTGAACTGGATGAACTCGTCGAGTTCGTGGACGCTGTTCTGGAACTGGAAGGCGTCGTTCACCACCCAGAAGTTTCCGGGGTCAGTCGTCTGGCTGTAGGCGAACTTGGCAAAGCGAAGCTTGGTGTCTTCGAACCAGAACTGCATCATGATGCGCTTGGCTTGGATGCTGGTCAGGGTGCGTCCGCGGAGTCGCTGTTGGGCGAGCAAAAAGCGTTCGCTTTCAAAACCGGCATTCTCGAGGTCGCTCACCAGGCGGTTCATCTCTTGGGTGGTCATGCGTCCACCAAAGGTGTCATGGTGAGTGTCCATGCCGCCGCCACAGGTGCAGCCTGCACCGCAATTGGTGCATCCGCAGTCGGTGGTGCCGCACATGCCGCACACCGGGGTGTCGTGGTGGTTGCCAAAGTCAACGGTGTCAAATCCGCCGTTGCCGTGGGTGCCCTGGCCACACTGGCCCTGTCCGTAGCCGCCGTTTCCGCCGTAGCCGTAGCCTTGGTCGTAATGGGCCTGTGGACGGTCACCGTGGTGCGAAGGACGCCCGAGCTGACCGCCGCCGTGGTGGCTGCTGCAGCCCTGCTGTGCAGGACGGTGACGGATGATGTCCACGATGCGCACTTGGCGGTTGGGACGCACGCAAGCAATCACTTTGCTGTTGCGTGGGACGTTGATGAAGCCGTTGTACAACAGGCTTACCTGTCCGCCGTTGCCGCAGTGGTTGTTGCGTCGTTGCATGACGCGGACACGTTGCTGGCCGGGTGGCAAATCACGCAGGGTGAGTTGTCCGTCTGCGTAGTAGCGTTCACCGCAAATCTCAACGGTGAAGTCACCTTTGTTCCAGAGAGAGAGTTGCAGTTGCGAACCTCGCGCAAACGTTGCCAGAGACAACACGAGGCCTACTGCAAGCAATCCAAAAGCTATAGCTGCTTGGCGCACCTGTGCGCCGTTGAGCTGGAGTGTGTGTTGGAGTGTTTTCATGAGTTGGCCCTCCTAATTTTATGAGGTGAAACAATGTTTGTTTGCACCCCATAGTCCAAGGGATGTGCCAACTGGGGGCCAGCAGGGGCCTCATTGAGCAAGCGGTCAGATCAGTCGCGAATTCGGCTGAATCGGAGCGCTTTTAGCATGAAATTCGGGAGGGGTTTGAGCGGATCTCGCTTCTCCACATTGAGGAAAATGCCCCATTTCTCGATGATGGGCACCTTGTACACCTCGATCAATTCAAGCAGGGTGCCGTCGCGGTCTTCGATGTAGACGCAGTGCACCTTGGTGTTGCCCATGTCCAGGGCGTCGTTGCTGTCGCAGGTAAAGCCATAGCCCTTTTCGGCGAGGTCTTCGCCCAAGGCCTGCATGCCGCGCACGTCGTAGCCCAAGTGCACAAAGCCGGGGTCGGCCCATTGGCGGTCTTCGTAAATCTTGCGGCCGCTGCGGTCTTGGGCCACTACCAATTCCACGAAGGATTCTCCGGTGACTTGGGCAAAGCCACCACCGGGTTGTAGGCTTTGGGTGAGCATCACGCGGCGGTAGGCTTGGTCGCCACCGGGCAGGTGAGCCCAGTCGTCAAAGGTGCCTGTTTGGTCGTACACCACTTTGTCGTAGCCGAGCACATCGCGGTACAGGCCCAGCGCAGTGTCCATATCAGAAACGCCAATCGAACAACCTGCGGCACCCAGCGAGTGGTGGCCGTTGTCGGTGTACTTGGTGGGGTAGGGCAGGTATTGGAAGATGTTACCGTCAAGGTCCTTCAACGAGAAGGTCGCGTGGCCGTTGGGCAAAGTGGTCAGTGGGGTAAGTCCCGGAGCATCGTTGGCAGCGCAGAACGCGTGTGAGGCAGCTACGTCAGTGCTCTTGATGAAGGTATGGGTGATGCCCAAATCCCCCATACGCAGCTCAAAGGCCATGTCGGTAGGCTCGAAGGACGTGGGGCGGATCACTTCCATGGCACAGCCGCCCTGCAGGTTGCAGATCATACTGGCGCGCTTGGTGATCACCTCGTCTCGGGTGTAAATGGTCATCAACGGAGCGGCCGCTACCGAGTCAAAGAACGGGATGTCCATCCCAAAGAACTTGCGGTAGAACTTGAGCGAGGCGTCCATATCGTGGACGGCCACACCAATGTGTTGGATGCCGTTGATGCGTTTGAACATGGGAGACGATTTATGCGGCGACCAAACGGCTGCGAAGTGCTTGCAGCGCGTCCTCGGCGCGGGTGTATGCGGTTTGATGCTGTCGGCTTGCCCGGGCCAAATTCAGCGCCCGTTTCCAGCGCAGGAAGCGGTCGCGGTAGGGCAGTGCAAGTATACCACATCCGGCTGCGGCAATCAACACAGCGGGCATCCACAACCAGCCCACGGTGGCCACCAAAACTGTGGCCAGGATCAGCATCCAAAGCGGCCCTGCAAACGCGGGAATGGCGATGCCAAAGGAGCTCTTGAAGTGTGGGTCACGCACTTTTTTCTGCACCACAAAACGGGTCAACGCCCACACCGGAAGTCCGGCAATCGCGCCAAACAAGAACAGCGGCAATCCCAGCAACAGCAGCAGTGCAGTACGCAGCTTCCAGCCGGATGCGCGCGAGGCCAAGTCCGCCTCATGCGGAGCGATGCCGAGTTCAGCGCTGGCGTCTTGGTAGGCTTGGAACTGGCCTTCCAACTCGGAAAAGGCAGCGTCTTCCAGCTGCTCCAGCCTGTTGGTGGTGGCTTGGAACTCGTGCAGGTTTTGCGCGAGGTCGGCGTTGTAGGCGTGCTTGCCAAAACGCAGGTGTCGCCACACCGGACGCATCGCGAGCAGGGCGTCGTGGCGGTCGAGGTTTTCTACGTGTAGCATGCGGGGCAGTAGGTTCCTGCGTGCCTCGGCGGTGGCTGCGTGTACGCCGGCTTGTTGGTCGCGGCGGTAATCGTCCAAAAAGGCGTTGAGCGAAAACGGGGCGCCGTAGCTCAACAGCAGCTCTGAACGAAAACCGGTAAACGACTCGTAGTCGAGCCCTACTGGCACGACCTGGATGTCGTCAGGCATGTTGGGGTCCTCTGCCCACTCTTGCAGGGCCTGTAGTCCAATGCGTGCCATGCCGGTTTTGAACTTGCGCAGGTGGTAGCGGTTGCCGTGGTTGCCTTCGGGGAACAGTGCAATGATGCAGCCGTTGGCCAGTCGGGCGCGTGCGCGGGCAAAGCTGTCTTCGTTGCGGTCCCGGGCATCGGCGCGTCGGTCGCGCGGGCGGTACACCGGAATCATGTTCATGCTACGCAGCAGCTTGTCTACGCTGGGCTTGGCAAAGATGTCCGCCCGGGTCAGGAAGTGGCATTGGCGCGGAGCGGTAACACAACAGGCCAGCGGGTCTTCCATCCCGTTTTGGTGGTTGGAAATCAGCATCACCGGACCCTCGGGCAACTGGTCCACACCGTGCACGACCAAGCGGCGGTGCCATGTACTGGTACTTGCTTGTACAAAGGTGCCGAAGAAGGCATAGATCCAGCTGAATTTCCGTGTCATCCGCTAGCGCAGTTGGGCACCACAGTCCGATTCAAGCGCGCGCTGGATGTTGGCCATCACTTTGTCGATGTGCTTGTCGGTCAGGGTTTTGTCCGGGTCTTGGAGGATGAAGCTCAGGGCGTAGCTCTTGGTGCCGTCGGGCAGTTTGTCGCCTTCGTACACATCAAAGAGGTCCACGTGCTTCAGGAGTTTCTTTTCGGCTTTGCGGGCGGTGCTTGCGAGCTTGTCAAAGGTCACACCCGATTGGATCAGCAGCGACAGGTCGCGGCGCACAGCGGGGAACTTGGGCAGCTCTTGGGCTTGGATGCGGTTCATGCTGAGGAATTCCAGCACACGGTCCCAATCCAGCTCGGCCCAGTACACGGGCTGCTTGATGCCAAATTGCTGTTGGAGTTGTCCGCTGAGTGGGCCCATACGTACCACAGCGTGGCGTCGGATCTGGATTTCCAGCCCTTCATTCCACAGCGGGTGTTGCAGGGGCTCAACTCCGGATGGCTTGTTGATGCCCAAACGGTTCAGCAGGTATTCTACGGCAGCTTTTACGTCTGCAAAACGCACCTCTTCGTCGGCGTTGTTCCAGGATTCCGGGTTGCGGCGTCCGGTGACAAACATCGCCAGGCGGCGTTTCTCGTTGTAACCGTTTTCGGTTTTGAAGTACACCTTGCCAAACTCAAACAGACGCAAGTCGGGGTTACGGAAGTTTTGGTTGCGAGCAATGGCCTCCAATCCGTCAAACACCATGGATTGACGCAGTACGTTCAAATCGCCGCTGAGCGGGTTGAGGATGCGCACCTGGGTGTCGGTCACCAATTCTTCTGTGCCAATGCCCTCGGCGTATTCGCCTTTGGTGAGGGAGTTGGACATGATTTCGGTGAAGCCGCGGGCCACCAGTGCATCGCTGACGCGGTTTTGGACCTGCTCGGCGTCCGGCTTACGCGAGTAGCTGAGCGAGGCGTTTAGTTTCTCTGGGAAGGGTACGTTGTTGAACCCGTAGATGCGCAGCACCTCCTCGATCACGTCCGCTTCGCGGGTGACGTCCACGCGGTAGGTGGGGACGCTCAGGGTGCAGCCGGCATCGTCTTCATGGGTGAAGGTGAAGTCCAAGTCCAGCAGGATGGCCTTGACGGTCTCGCGCGGGATTTGCATGCCCACCAGGCGGGTGATGTGGTCCCATTTGACCTCCACTTCGCCGCGGCCAATGGGTGCGGGGTAGTGGTCGTGTACGGGTGAGCACACGGTGCCGCCAGCGACCTCTGCGATCAGTAGGGCAGCGCGCTTGAGCACGTAGTCGGTCATGTTGGGGTCTACCCCGCGCTCAAAGCGGAAGCTCGCATCGGTGCTCAAGGTGTGACGCTTGGCCGATTTGCGGATGCTGACTGGGTTGAAGTAGGCGCTTTCCAAGAACACGGTGGTCGTCTTTTCGGTCACGCCAGAGTGCAGGCCGCCAAACACGCCGGCCAGGCACAACGGGTTGCGTTCGCCGTCGCAAATCATGAGGTCCTCAGCGCTCAACTTGCGCTCCACCTCGTCCAAGGTGGTGAACGGGGTGCCTTCCGGGAGGGTGTCGATGATCACTTTGCCGCCCTTGATCTGGTCGGCATCAAAGGCGTGCAGGGGTTGGCCGGTTTCGTGCAGGACGAAGTTGGTGATGTCCACCACGTTGTTGATGGGCACCAGGCCAATGCTGCGTAGGCGCTCTTGCAGCCAATCTGGTGAAGGGCCCACTTGAACGCCCGAAAGGGTCACGCCAGCGTAACGCGGGCAGCGCTCGGTGCTGGCGATGTCCACGTGGATGTCGGGGCCGCCGGTACCATCAGCAAATGCTGTGATATCGGGCCATTGCACCACTCCTTCGCAAGATTCTTCCACGTCGGCCATGTGGCGCAGGCCGGCTCGCAAGTCGCGCGCCACGCCGATGTGCGACATGCCGTCGGTGCGGTTGGGGGTGAGTCCGATTTCAATGGTGAAGTCGTCTTCCAATTCAAAGTAGGCCGCGGCTGGGGTGCCCACCTTGGCTGCGGGGTCCAGCACCATAATGCCGTCGTGGCCGGTGCCGAGTCCGATTTCGTCTTCGGCGCAAATCATGCCCTCAGACACTTCGCCGCGGATCTTGCCTTTTTTGATTTTGAATGGTTCGCCGCCAGTGGGGTAGAGCATGCAGCCCACGGTGGCCACCACCACTTTTTGGCCTTGGGCCACGTTGGGTGCGCCACACACGATATGCAAAGGCTCCTCGCCGCCCACATCCACGCGGGTCACGCTCAGGCGGTCGGCGTTGGGGTGCTGGCCCTTTTCGACCACCTCGCCAATCACCAGGCCTTTGAGCCCGCCGGGCACGGCTTCTGCGCGGGCAATGCCCTCTACTTCCAACCCGGTTTGGGTCAGGATCTCGCCCATGCGCTCGGGGGTGAGGTCCACCGGCAAATAGGTGCGCAGCCAGTTGTATGAAATCTTCATGGAATGTCCGTCAAAATCAAGCGCCAAAGGTAAGAAATCCAAGGCGCTGACCCGGGCCTCAATCCAGCAGCAACGGCAGGTTGGTGCTGAAGAGTTTGACGGCGATTGCCAGCAGGATCACCCCAAAGACTTTTTTGAGAACAGCCACCCCGCCTTCACCCAGCACATTTTCGATGCGCTTGGTGAGTTTGAGCACGGTAAACACCACCACAATGTTGACCACGATGGCCACCAGGATGTTCTCGGGCTGGTACTCGGCTTGGAGCGAGATGATGGAGGTCATCGTACCCGCTCCGGCAATCAAGGGGAAGGCCACCGGCACAATGGTGGCGCTCTTCATGCTCTTGTCGTCCTGCTTGAACAGGTCAATGCCCAAGATCATTTCCAAGGCCAAAAAGAACAGCACGAAGGCACCGGCCACCGCAAATTCTTCGATGCCAATGCCAAAGAGGCCAATCAGGTCTTCTCCGATGAAGAAGAACAACAGCATGATGCCCAAGGCCACCAGCGAGGCGCGCCCGGGGTGAATGTCTCCCGCCCGTTTTTTGATGTCGAGGATGACGGGAATGGAGCCGATGATGTCAATCACGGCAAACAAGACCATCGAGGCCTTGAAGATCTCGGTCCAGTTGAAGCTCATGGCGTCTGGATTGAAGGGTTAAGCTTGCGCTGAAATGGGTTGGCCGTCGACCCAAGCTGCCACAACGGGAGCAAAATGGATGTGTTCCAGCACTTGGACGGCCTGTTGGATGTCTTCGGGAGTGTCTTCCGGTGCCACGGGTGTGGAGGCTTGGAAGAGGACCTGGCCTTCGTCGTACCGGGCGTTGACCAAGTGTATGGTGATGCCCGATTTGTCTTCTCCTGCTTGTTTGACGGCCCGGTGCACGTGCATGCCGTACATGCCTTTGCCGCCGTACTTGGGCAACAGCGAGGGATGAATGTTGACCATGCGGTCTGGGTAAGCCTCGAGCAATGCTTCGGGGATCATCCACAGGAACCCGGCCAACACCACGTGGGTGACGCCCCGGTCCGCCATGGTTTGCGTAAGGGTGGTGCGCAAGGTGTCGCGGTCGAACACCAGGGTGTCCACGTCAAAATCACGGGCGTGTTGCAGCACCCCTGCATCGGCGCGGTTGGTGCCAATCAGGTCCACCTTCACCGAGGGATGGTCGGCAAAGAATTCCAGCATCTTTCGAGCGTTGGAGCCCGAGCCGGAAGCGAGTATGGCCAAACGGTGTTGCATGACGAGTCAAAAACGAGCCGCAAAGGTACGCCCTTCCTTCAGAGCGCAAGGCCCGCGCCATGGAAGTTTTCTGCGAACTTTGGGGCGGAATCTGCGTATCCTCGAACCATGAAGTTCCCCACCCTGCTCGCGGCGCTCGGATTGTCCGCGACCCTTTGTGCGCAATGCGGCACCACCGGCGACACCCTGGTGGTGGAAACCGGTGCTGAATTGGCGGCCCTTTCGGGGTGCACGTCCATTTTGGGCTCCCTGCTGGTGTCGGACCCAGCCACCAGCGATGTGGACGCACTTTCGCAAGTGACTTCGGTGGAGGAGCACTTGCTGATTCACGACAACATTTCCCTGCTGCAGGTGGACGGGTTGCAAGCCCTGGAAACCATTGGCGGCCACCTGGAATTCCACAACAACTTTACCCTGCAAACCCTCGACGGGCTCAGCGCGCTGACCTCCATTGGGGGCGATTTGACCTTCATGGGCAACATCACCCTGGTGCAGTTTGATGCGCTGGAAGGCTGTGCTTTTGGGGGCGATGTGGTGTTTCGGGAGAATACGACGTTGGCGTCGTTGGGTGGGCTGGCGGGCCAGACCACCTTGGGGGGAGACTTGATTCTGGATTATCAGAACTTGGTGTTGGACGACCTGAGCCCTTTGACTTCGCTGACCCAAGTGGCAGGCGACCTGGAAATTGCTCTTCCTATGCTGACCCAAGTCCAAGGCCTCAATGCCTTAGAAGAAGTCGGCGGCGACTTGCGCCTGTTTGACATGGACTTGCTGGCCAACCTCGACGGGTTGCAAGCCATGCAGGTCATCGGTGACACCCTCGATTTGCACGGCAACGGCAGCATGGTCAACATCGAAGCCCTGGCCGGACTCGATGAAATCGGTACGGTCGACATCACGCAAAACCAAGCGCTCATGTGGTGCTGCGCTGTGGCCAACTGGGAGCTGAACGGCGCGGTGCAAACCACCGCTACCCTTGAGAACAACCACCCCAACTGCACAGGATACGAGGCCGTAGCGGCAGACTGCGAGCCGCTCTATGTAGCGACTGCACAAACGGTTGCCTTCACACCAGGCTGGTACCAACTTCAATTTTGGAGTGTGGGAGGGCGGTTGCTTGATGCCAAAACCGCTTGGGTGCAACGCCCCGAGGGCATCATGCACGGCTCACCGGGCCTCAAGGTGGTGACAGGCGTAGGGGAACACGGCACGTTCCACACCTTGGTGCATCGCTAAACCCGTTTCAGGTTCGCGGCCAACGCGGCGGCCTCCTCCCGCGTGCGAAACACGTAGCGTTCCAGCTCCATGTCGTTTTGGGCGTGGCTGGCTTTGGAAGCCAAATCCACCAATTCTAGCAGGTAAGTAGCCCCCACCAACTGGGCATTGGGACGCATTTTGTGCAACTGGTTGTGCAGGGCTTGGCGGTCGCGCACCAATTAGGCTTCCAGCACTTGTTCCACTTCACTTTCCAAGCTGTCTCAGAACACGGTGATGATGCGCCGTACTTTGCTCATGTCGCCGCGGTACATCTCGCGCAGGATATCCAAATCGTACTTGCCAGCGGGGCCTTCCATGCCACAAACATGCAAAAAAGAACCCCCGGTATGCATGCATACCGGAGGCGCAGTGCAGGACCTGTAAGCAAGAGGCCCTTGGACGAACTCAATACTTGGCCAACGACGGATCGATTTCATCCGCGTAGGCCAAAATGCCGCCTTTGAGGTTGTAGAGGTTGCTGAAGCCGAAATCGGCCTCCAGCTGTTTGATGGCGCGGGCGCTGCGCACTCCGCTTCGGCAGTGGATCACCACTTTGCCTTCCCGCGGAATGTCTCCCGCAAACTCGGGCAGCGAGGCCAGTGGAGCCAGCTTGCCACCAAGGTTGGCGATTTCATACTCGTATGGTTCACGCACATCGATCAAGGTGACGGGTTGGCCTTCGCGCACCCAATTGGCGTACTCGCCGGGTTGCACTTCGCGCACATTGAGGTCCTCTTTGCGTGCGGTGGTTTTCAGGCCGCAGAACTGCTCGTAATCGATGAGCTCGGTTTGGGTGGGGTGGGTGCCGTTGAGCGGGTTCTTCGGATTGCGGTGCACCTTGAGGGTCCGCGTTTGGAAGCTCGCCGCATCGAAAATGAACACGCGACCACTCAACGGTTCGCCCACGCCCGACAGCACTTTGATGACCTCGTTGGCTTGCAGTGATCCAAGGATGCCCGGCAGCACACCAATCACCCCGCCTTCGGCACAACTGGGTACCAATCCGGGGGGTGGGGGCTCGGGAAACAAGTCGCGGTAGTTGGGCCCGCGCTCGCCGCTTTCATCCACATAGTTGAACACCGAAGCTTGGCCTTCAAAGCGGAAAATGGAGGCGTAGACGTTCACCTTGTCCAGCAATACACAGGCGTCGTTCACCAGGTAGCGCGTGGGAAAGTTGTCGGTGCCGTCGGCCACCAGGTCGTAATCCTTGATGATGTCCAACGCGTTGGCACTGGTGAGTTGGGTATTGTAGGTCTGCACCACAATGTGCGGATTCAGTGCTCGGATCCGATCCGCAGCGGCTTCGACCTTGGGTTTGCCCACGTCGGCCTGGGTGAACAGCACTTGGCGTTGCAAGTTGCTGTCGTCCACCACGTCAAAATCTACGATGCCAATGTGGCCAATGCCCGCAGCCGCGAGGTACAGCAACAAGGGGCTGCCCAGTCCACCACTGCCCACCACCAGCACTTTGCTGTTTTTCAAGCGGCGCTGGCCTTCGATGTTGAACTCGGGAATGATCAGGTGGCGGCTGTAGCGCTCGAGTTCTTCTTTGCTAAAAGTGGTTTGCATGGCGGTTAGTGGCTGCCCCCAGCAATGGCGGGGATGATGGAAATGGTGGCGCCGGGTTGCACGGCAGTATTCTCCTGGTCGAGGGCTTGGATGTCTTCATCGCCCACATAAATGCGGATGAATGAACGCAGGTTTCCGCCGTCGTCCAGCAGGTGTGTTTTGAGTCCTTCGTGCGCCGAAACGAGTTCGTGCACGACGTCTTTGACCGTACCTCCATTGCTTTCGAAGGAGGCTTGATTTGCGGTGAATTTGCGCAACGGGGTTGGAATAATCAGGGTTGCCATGATGAAAAATTTAAAGTTGGGTTGGTACCGATGAGATCACCGGTTGTTGTTCGAATTGACGTGCTTCGTTGAGCACAAAGCTGTGCAAGTCGCCGGTATGGTTGGTTTCTGCGTTGATGATGAGGTAACTGAACCACGGCATGGCCTGCACGCGGTCGTGTTCCGAAGGGTACGCCGGGTGCTTGGGGTGGCTGTGGTACACGCCCAGCAAAGTCAATCCCTGGGTCAGGGCAAACCGCTCGGCGTCGAGGTATTGCTTGGGTGAAATTTCGAAGCGGCGGCGCTGGTCACCGTCCTTCACGTTTTCCACCGGTTGGGCAAAGGTGATGTTGCGGGTGTTGTCCTCGTGCCCGTACAGAAAGCCACAGCATTCGTTCGGGAAGGCCTCTAGCGCATCGCGCTCAATCACCTCGCGGGATTCGGGGGTCAGGGTTACCGTCAGCATCAGTTCTGGAATACGTGTTCAACCACTTCGCTGTACTTGGTGGCGTCGTCGGCAAAGACGGTGACGATGACCCCGCTGTCCAGTTCGCCGGCCAACTGCACGGCTCCGGCCAGGTTGGCGGCGCTCGATGGGCTGAGCAGCAGCCCTTCTTCTTTGGCCGCGCGGCGCATAAAGGTGTAGGCGCTGCCAGTATCTACTGTGCGGAAGGCGTCGGCCACTGAAGCGTCGTAAATGGCCGGAGTGTGGGCGGTTTCCAAGTGCTTCCAACCTTCGAGTCCGTGCAATGCGGTCTCGGGTTGGAGCGCGATGCATTGGATGTCCGGGTTGAGTTCTTGCAAGCGACGTCCCGTGCCTGTAAAGGTGCCCGTGGTGCCCAGTCCAGCTACAAAGTGCGTGATGCGGCCTTCGGTTTGGGCGAAGATCTCGGGGGCGGTGCTTTCGTAGTGGGCCTTCCAATTGTTGGGGTTGGCATATTGGTCGGCATAGAAGTATTTGTCAGGGGCGGTCTCGGCCAGTTGCTTGGCCACACGTTGCGCGCCGTCGGTGGTTTCCATGGCCGAGGTGTAGATCACGTTTACCCCCAAGGACTTCAGCACATTCTTGCGCTCTTTGCTGGCGTTTTCAGGAACGCACAAGGTGAGCGGAATGCCGGCCACGGCTGCAAAAATGGCATAGGCGATGCCGGTGTTGCCACTGGTGGCGTCCAGCAGGATTTTGCCTTTACGCAATTGGCCGCTGCGCACAGCTTCACGGATGATGCGGTAGGCCGCGCGGGCTTTCACGCTGCCGCCAAATTGCTGCCATTCGAGCTTGGCCCAAATTTCCACATTGGGGTTGGGTGACAGATTCTTCAAACGAAAGAGCGGGGTGTTGCCTACGTAGTGTTGCAACTCTTCAATGCGCTCGTGTAAAGGGGATGGTGCGATGGTGCTCATGGTGTTTATCGTTAGGTTGGCTTATGCTTGTTTGTAGGGAAGGCTTGTTGGGTTTTTGGCGGGTCTTTAACGCAAGAAGCCCGGCTCTGAGGTGAGCCGGGCTTCGCATGTTTCGAGACTTGGATTCAGTCCATGCTACCGGTCACCGATGCGCTTAGCGCAACAGCAACAGGTACAGCAGCAGGTGTATTTCTGAATCCAAATCATGTCTAACAGTGTATCCGAGTTAACCAAAAACAAAAAGCCCTTTCCGGGGATCATCCGGAAAGGGCTTGGATATTTTATACGTATACCGCGCCGCCTACCGGACCAAAAGGTCGGTACAGCAACAACAGCAGTATGCGTTTTGTGTCATCATTACAGATAAAAGTAGGGAAAGATTTTTGAAAAACCTTACCACACCCATCCTAAATGCATTCCAACGGTCCAGTGGTGGAACTTCACCCGAGGGGCACTGTCCACATCCACCGAACGAGACTGCACTTCGACGATGTCGCGTGAGCGCCAAACGTTGCGGCTCAGATCCCACAGGTAGGTGCCTTGCAGCCCAATCACCAGGTGATCCCCTTCATACTCCAGGTTCAATCCTGCGCCGGCGAGGAAGGCGTTATTGCGCAGTTCGTAGCGCGTTTGTGCCACTCCTGTCGGCGACAAGAAGGCGTTGACCTCCTCGGATTCGTCTACCTGAAAGGAATTGCCCATGTAGCCCACCACGCCTTTGGGGGTGAAGTTGAAGTGGTTGGTGAGCCAGGCGATGTCGTATCCAGCCTCGTACAAAAATTTGCCGCTGCTCCAGCGCACCTCGAGGGTATCGTTGTCGATTTGGTTGCCGTTGCCGGTGCTCCACAGTAGGTGTACCATGTTGTAACCGTCCAGCATGCCGTAGCCGCCAATACTGAGGCCCACGTAGTTACGGTGGCTCTCATCCCAGGATAATCCATACGAACCGAAGTAATCGGCCATGGTGGCCTGAGCGTTGCTGAAGTCGTTGTACTGCCATGAGATGAACAGACCGCCCATTCCGCGTTCACCGGCTTCGCGTGTACCGCCGTAGTAGGTTTCAGGCGTTTTTTCCTCTTCAAGACCACCGTGGTTGATGATGTAGTGATCGTAGATGGCTTCGGATTGGGAAAGCAAACTGTCGGGCACCTCCTCTTGGGTGATCATCACCACGGCTTCTGGATCGTGGGCATTTGCTACATCACGCACGTGGTTGTAGACCGGGTTTTCGATGAGGTCCCAGTTGTAGTCGGGGTAGAGGTAGGCGGTACTGACTACTTTGCCCTCCAGTCCATATTCGGGCTCGTTCTCCAGACGAGCTGCGAGTGAGGCAATCACACCTCGGGTGCAGGACGAGTCGGTGTCGGCCTGAGACACATGGCAGCGTCCAAACTGGCCAAAGGCGTTTTGATCGGGATGTGCTCGGAGCAGTGCAGCCACTTCTTCGGCCAAGTGCAATTCGCGGTAGACATTGGCATACACCAAGGCCTGCTGTTCGTAGTCGTGGTACTGCAGGGTACGGTCCAGGCAGTCAAACACCTGGTCAAAATCGGCCCGGTCGTCGCCCACGAAGGCGTTTACCTTGGAGCGGTGACGGCTCAAGTGGTCGCGAAAATGACGCAGGTTGGATATCACCACATCGTCTGTGCGCCAAGAGCTCAGGTATGGGTATCCGGGAGGGCCGCTGCCGCGTCCTTGGTAGGAGACTTTGATTTCGCGTGCCAGTCCGTGGATGGCCTCCAAGTCCAGTCGGATGCTGTCGTGGGCTTCTTGGTTCGGGCGGGTGAGCATGTGGTCCAACGCAATCACCAGCGATACCCAACCGTGCTCCACGTCCACGCCGTATATCTGCACGTGTTGGTCTTCAGGAAGGGTGTCGTTGAAAGCGGCCAAGCGGCGGTATTGATCTACGTCTTCCTCCCAAGAGAAGTCGCTCATCACATCAAACATGGTTGAATCCCCGTGGATGAGTCCTTGGTTGATCAAGTAGGCCCGGCCGGCGCCCATTTCACTGATCCACAAGCGTACGTCACGGTGGGCGTGGAGGTAGCGCAAGGTCTTCTCCTTGATTTCATTGTTGAAGTTGCGGTAGGCGTGGTTTTCCCCGGCCAGAAATACCCGCGCCGAATCCGGCAACTTATCCAGGTATTCAAACCCAGAGAAGTCGCTGTCGATGTCAATGTTGAGGGAGGTTTGCGCCGTGAGCACAGAGGCATATGTGGCAAGCAGCGCCAGCAAGACAAGTTTCATACGTGGAAAGGTAAGCAGTGGGAGTGGGGTTTGCGCGGAGCGCATTTGAATTCAGTGGTTGGTAACAGAACGGGGAGCGCTTGGGGCATCGTGCCCAATAACTAAGGAACACGCGCGCGCATCAGGCCCCACCCAAGGGGAAATTTGACATCCCAAGCATAAAGTTCGGACTACCTCTTCCTGCTAGCCGGGAGTTACCCGCGTATAAACGTGTATACCCGCGTATACACGCTTAACGAAACACCGTCAACCGCTCCGCATCCAGCCTCAAGAAGATGAATACCAGCATCGAGAAGGCCATCAAACTCGACCCGCCGTAACTGAAGAAGGGCAACGGAATACCGATCACCGGCGCCAGTCCAATCACCATCCCCACATTGATCAACACGTGGATGAACAGAATGGACACCACGCAATACCCAAACACCCGACTGAACGTGCTGCGCTGGCGTTCGGCCAAGAACATGATCCGCAGCAAGAAAAACAGGTACAGCAGCAACATAAAGGTGCATCCTGCAAAGCCCCATTCCTCGGCAATCGTGGTGAAAATGAAGTCGGTTTCTTGCTCAGGTACAAAGTTGTAGCGGGTCATGGGACCGTCGGTCAGGCCCTTTCCAAACGCCCCGCCACTGCCCACAGCCAGCTTGGCCATTTTCATGTTGTAGCCCTTCTCCATTTGGAGCTGCTCATCGGCAATGCCAAAGGTGAGCTTGATGCGGTCCTTTTGGTGCGGCGCCAGGATGTCTGAATCCATCACCTGCGAAACGGCCAAAGAGAACACAATGCTGCCCACACCGATGATGGCAAAGCGGATGTACGCGGATTTGCGGTAGCGCGGCAAATAGAAAAAGCGCACCACGGCAAGCAACAGCAAGGTCACAATGCCCAATACGATTAATTGCGCCCATATGGCGCTGGCCTCGCCCATCCATGGGTATTCGATGTTGGTGTAATAAACGATGATGGTAAACACTCCCAGCAGCACCCCAATGATGCCGGCGAACAGGATGTTGCCGTACCACCCCTCACGGTAGAGCGCAAACACAAAGCTGGTGAACACCAAGATGGAGCCCACATCAGGTTGCAGCAAGATGAGCACGATGGGCACGCCCAGCAACGCAGCCATCCGCAGTTGATCTTGCAGGGCAGGTTTTCGGACTTCTAGACGACTCACCACCCGCGCCAGCACGAGCGCCGTTCCGATCTTGGCAAATTCCGCAGGTTGCAATCCAAACGGCCCCAGCCTGAACCACGCCTTGGCCCCGTTGATCTCTTGCCCGGCCACCAATACCAAGGCCAGTAGGAAAATGAAGACCGCGTAGATCACAAACGAGAACTGGGTGAAGAACTGCCCCTCGGTATTCAGAATCAGCAACGCCAGCACGCCACTGACCCCGATGAACACCATTTGCTTGCCGTACTCGGTGCCCATGCCCCACTCAAACCCTTCCAGCGGGTCGTAGGTGGTGGCGTAAATGGCCGTCCAACCCATGCACACCAGGACAAACCAAATGCCAATGGTCAACCAATCGATCGAGGAGCTATAGGACCGTTCCGCGTTCATTTCTTCTTGCGGGTTGGCTTGGGAAAGGCCGCATCCAGAATGCGCTGCTCCTTGGCGGGGTTGCTGATGGAGTCGGTGAGGTACTTCTCCATCACCAGACTTGCAATGGGGCCGGCCCAGTTTCCGCCAAACCCGGCGTATTCCACGTAGACCGCAACGGCAATCTGTGGGTTTTCGCGTGGGGCAAATGCCATAAACACAGAGTGATCTGGCAGTCCCAAGTGGTCATTTTGAACCGTTCCGGTTTTGCCACACACCTCAATGTCTTTGATGCTTGCAAGCCGTGCGGTTCCTCCTTCCTCGTTCACCACATCGCTCATGGCCGCGACCACCACTTCGAAGTGCTCGGGGCTGACCCCAGTTTCTTTGCGACTGTAGAATTGTGGAAGCTTGCCTTCGCCACCGATGTCTTTGACCAAGTGTGGCGGAATGTACCAGCCACGGTTCGCCAGAATGGCGGCGAGGTTGGCCATTTGCATGGGCACCACTTCCATTTCTCCTTCGCCAATGGCAATGGAATAGATGGTGGAGAAGGCCCAGCGGTATTGTCCGTAAATCCCGTCATAGGTGTCCACGCCGGGTACATTGCCCGAGACCATACCCGGAACATCGGTGCCCAGTGCGGTACCAAACCCAAAGCGTCGGATGGCGTTTTCCCAATGCTTGAGCCCTTGAGCGGCATCTTTGAAGCGGTTGGTAGCCACCCCACGTTCCACATAGCGCTTCATGGTTTGGTAGAAGTACGGGTTGCAGGAGTGACGGATGGCCAAGCGCAAGTCATCGTTGGAGTGGGGTCCGTGGCACCCGATCAAATTGCGGTTGCATCGGAACCGGGTGTTCGGCGTGATGATGGAATCCTCCAGTGCAATCAGCGATTGCACCATTTTGAAAATCGAACCCGGGCGGTACTGCCCTTGGATGGCCAGGTTGAACAACCGGTTGGTAGAATCCTTGCTTAGTTTGGCGTAGTTGGCGCCCCGTTTACGGCCCACCAGCATGTTGGGATCATAGGTGGGGCTGGTCGCCAGGGTGAGGATCTCGCCAGTTGCAGGTTCAATGGCGATCACACAGCCGGTCTTGTTTTGCAGCAACCGTTCGGCGTAGGCCTGTAGCTCGCCGTCGAGGGTGGCGGTGAGGGCTTTACCGGCCACAGGATCCACGTTGTACTTCCCTTCGGCTACGGTTTGGATGACGTTGCGGTTGTCGCGCTGGTAGTAGCGGATGCCTTTGGTGCCGCGCAGGTGCTCCTCGTAGGCCAGCTCCATGCCGGTTTTGCCGCGGGTGGCATTGAGGTCGTAGTACGGGTCGGCGGCCATGTCCGCGGAGTCCACTTTGGACACGTAGCCAAACAGGTTCCCTGAGGACGGGTACACGTACCGGCGTTGCGAGCTCGGCTCAGAGCTCAAGCCCGGGAAACGGTGCAGTTCCTCAGCAATTCGGGAGTAGTCTTGGATTGAGATTTGCTCTTGAATGATGTACTCGCGGTACGGAATCTTGCGGGCGGCCTCCAACCGTTCGCGCAAGGTTTCTAGCGGCATGTCCACCAGTTGGGCCAGCGCTATGGTGTCTTGGATATCGGCGTCCTGCATGGTCACCATCAAGTCGTACACCGGTTGGTTGGTCACCAGCAGTTCGCCGTTGCGGTCTACGATCAGCCCGCGGTTGGGACGAATAATGGTGCGTTTTTCGGTGATGCGCAGGGCTGCATCCTTGCTTTCATCCTCCAGGATTTGCATGTAAAACAGGCGGACGAAAAACAGCAGAAAGACCGTGATGAACAGCCCGGCGAGCACAAACTTGCGGTTGTCCAAATTCACAGGGAAGCGGCTTTGGGCGTGAACATCAAGTATTGGCCGAGCACCATCAGCAGCACCGCGGCCACCGCGCTTGCGCCAGCTCTTCCGAGGGTCACCAGGAACTGGTCCAGCGAGAACACCTCCACAAAGCCCAGCCACAGGTGGAAGGGTAGCATCAGCAGGAACGCGTAGGCGATGTACCAGTTGAGCCCCATGTCTTGCACCGTTGGGCGCATTACGGGATCATACCCCTCACGTGGGGCAATCAGTCCCAGCACCAGCGGTTGCAGAAAGCCCACAAGCACGCAGGCGCTGGTGTGCATGCCCCAGGTGTGCGTGAAGCTGTCTAGCATGAATCCGAGTACAAAGCCCAGCACAATGGTCAGCCAGCGTGCACTGCCGGTGGGCAGCATCAGCAAAGCAAAGGGGTAAATGAAGGGCAACACCCAACCGTCGGCCACGTCAATGTTGTTGACCACCAGCGCTTGGAGGAAAACGAAGAACACAAACCGAAACACGTGCCAGCCGATGGTCTTGATCATGGCTCGGGGGGTTGGTATTTGGCCTCGAGGGCGCGGCGTTCAGCCGACAACATGTTTTCGACCACCTCCACGTATTCCAGGCGGTTGAAGTCGGTGGCGAGCTCCACAGTCAGGTCCAGGAAGTTTGCATCGCTGCGCGGGTCCACCTGTTTGACGGTGGCCACAATCATGTTCTCCGGGAAGTAGTTGGAGTAGGCGTTGGTCACTAGCGTATCGCCGGGTTCGGGGCGTACGTGGCGGCCGATGTCGCGTACCACTGCGGTGCGCGGGTCGTCGCCGGTCCATTTGAGGTTGCCGACGGCGCCGCTGCGTTTGTGGCGCACCTGCAAGCCAAAATCGGTGTTGATCACGGGTAGGACGATGGCGTAGTGGTCCGATACATCTTTGATTACCCCCACCACTTTTTGCCCAGAAACTACGCCCATGCGGGTGTTGATGCCGTGCACCAAGCCGCGGTCCAGCGTCATCAGGTTGTTGCGCGTGTTGGTGCGCAGGTTGACCACCCGGGCCGAGGTGTAGCCGTACTTCTGACGCATGATGGAATCTTCCACCACCGTCAAGGTATCGGTGAGTTGGATGAAGCTTGAAGGGAGCGAGGCCTGCATTTCCACGATTTGACCGTGGAGGTCTTCGTTGATCTCGCGCAGGTGGAGGTAGGAGCGGATGTTGTCGCGCCGCTCTTGGATGGAACCTACCATGTCGCCGGTAGCGGCCATCAACACCGATTGTTGGTGGCCTTGGGTGCGCAGCAGCATGGCAAAGGCCACCGCCTGCAAAGCAAGAAAGAAAAACAGGTACCGAAAGCGAAGCAGAAACTGAACCGGATTGCGCATGCCTTTTCCGTATTCAGGTTACTCGCGCATCAGGAACTGGAATTTGTCGATGTTCTTCAGGGCGATGTTGGTGCCCCGAGCCACCGCGCGCAACGGGTCTTCGGCCACGTGCACAGGCAGTTTGGTCTTCATCGAAATTCGCTTGTCCAACCCGCGCAGCAATGCACCACCACCCGCCAGGTAAATACCCGTGCGGTAGATGTCGGCAGAAAGTTCAGGCGGGGTGTTCTCCAAACAGCTCAGGATGGCCTCCTCGATTTTGGAGATGGACTTGTCGAGTGCGTGGGCGATCTCGGTGTAGGTCACGTTGATCTCTTTGGGAATACCGGTCATCAAATCGCGACCGCGCACGGCGTAATCCTCGGGCGGGTTCTCCAACTCGCTCATGGCCGAACCGACCTCGATTTTGATTTGCTCTGCGGTACGCTCACCCACCAAGATGTTGTGTTGGCGGCGCATGTATTCCTCAATGTCTTGGGTGAATTCATCACCTGCTACACGGATGTTCTTGTCGGTCACGATGCCGCCCAGGGCGATCACCGCAATTTCCGAAGTACCCCCACCGATGTCGATGATCATGTTACCCATGGGCTCCTCCACATCGATGCCAATACCGATGGCCGCCGCCATGGGCTCGTGGATGAGGTAGACCTCCTTGGCACCTGCGTGCTCAGCGCTGTCCTTTACCGCGCGCTTTTCCACCTCGGTGATGCCTGAGGGAATGCAGATCACCATGCGCAGCGACGGGGCAAACATGCGCTTGCCGTCGTTGATCATTTTGATCATCCCCTTGATCATGTGTTCGGCAGATTGGAAGTCTGCGATCACACCGTCCTTCAGGGGGCGGATGGTCTTGATGTTCTCGTGGGTCTTCCCATGCATTTGCTGCGCCTTGCGACCGATGGCCACGGTTTTGCCCGTGGTGCGGTCCTTGGCAACAATGGAGGGTTCGTCCACCACGACTTTATCGTTGTGGTAAATCAGGGTGTTGGCCGTGCCGAGGTCGATGGCCAATTCTTGCGTGAGAAAACTAAACAGACCCATATGGGCGAGCAGGTTCGGTAGGGTGAAACTTCCGTGTCTTCCAAAATTAACCAATCAAGCGGCAAGGTTTTCCGGGGCAAACGGCGACATACCAACAGTGCCCGAAAATTTGCAGCATCAGTGGCGGAAGTGGCGGTTTCCGGTGAAGTACATCGCCAATCCGCGTTCGTTGCAGAAGTCGATGCTCAACTGGTCCTTGATGCTTCCGCCCGGCTGTACAACCGAGGTGATGCCCGCGTCAGCCGCGAGTTCCACGCAGTCGGGGAAGGGAAAGAAGGCATCCGATGCCATGGCCGCACCCTGGAGGTCAAACCCAAATTTCTGGGCTTTCTCGATGGCTTGGCGGCAGGCGTCTACGCGTGAAGTTTGGCCGGTGCCGCTGGCCAACAACTGTCCGTTTTTGGCAAAAACGATGGTGTTGCTCTTGGTGTGCTTGACCAATTTGTTGGCAAATACCAGGTCTTGCAAGCCGGCCTCGTCGGCGGCCGAATTGGTCACGCGGTTGAAGTCGGTGCTGGCTTCCATGAGCGCATCGCGGTCCTGGGCGAGCACGCCGTTGAGGATGGTGCGGTAGGTGGTGTTCGGAAGTGGCACTTCCTTTTGCACCAGCAAAACGCGGTTTTTCTTGCCCTGGAGCAGTTTCTGCGCATCGGCGTCGAAGGCCGGTGCAATCACCACTTCGCAGAACAGCTCGTGCACCTGCTCGGCGGTCGCCAAATCAATCGGGCGGTTGGCAATCAAAATGCCACCGAAGGCCGATACCGGATCGCCTGCAAGCGCATCGGCGTATGCTTGTGCTAGGGTGTCGCGAGTGGCCAGGCCGCACGCGTTGTTGTGCTTGAGGATGGCGAAGGTGGGGTCCGCGTCCTGGAACTCGGCCATGAGCTGGACAGCAGCGTCTACATCCAGCAGGTTATTGTAGCTCAGTTGCTTGCCGTGCAGTTGGGTAAAGAGTGCATCCAAATCGCCATAGAAGACGCCTTTTTGATGCGGGTTCTCGCCGTAGCGCAGGGTTTTGCCTGGGGCCAAGCTGGCGCGGAAGGCGGTGTTGTCTTCTGCGTCAAAGTAGCTGAAGATGTGGCTGTCGTAGTGCGAGCTCTGCGCAAAGGCATCGCGGGCAAACTGACGGCGGGTTTCCAAGTCGGTATGGCCCGCGCCGCTGTTGAGCACCTCCAACAGGTGTTCGTAGTGGTTGCGTGAAGGCACAATCACCACATCGCGGAAATTCTTGGCCGCAGCGCGGATCAGCGCAATGCCGCCGATGTCGATCTTCTCAATGATTTCTTCGTGGGTGCCGCCTGCAGCAACGGTGTCCTCAAACGGGTACAGGTCCACAATCACCAGGTCGATGCTGGGAATGTCGTACTCGGCCACTTGAGCCACATCGCCTTCCAGCTCACGGCGTGAGAGGATGCCGCCAAACACCTTGGGGTGCAGGGTTTTTACACGACCACCCAGGATACTTGGGTAGGTGGTGAGGTCCTCCACGGGAATCACAGGCAAGCCCAAGTCCTCTAGGAACTTTTGGGTGCCGCCTGTGCTGTATAGGGTCACGCCCAACTCGTCGAGTTTGCGGGCAATGGGTTCGAGTCCGTCTTTGTGGTAGACGCTCAACAAGGCGCCTTTGATCTGCTTGGTACCGTTCATGGTCGAAGAATGAAGGGCGCAAAAGTACCCCATTCAAGCCGAAAAACCCGCTGTCTACGGGGCTTTGGTGACAGGCTGTGAATAACTCCAATCCGCTGAGCCGTTGGGTTCTGGGGTTAAATCATCCCAACACCAACGGCACGCCGCAACTGAACATTTACCTTCGTGTCCTCACCACAGTTCCCATGCGCCTGCGCCTCGTCCGAGAATCCGCCGAATTTGCCTACCGCGCTTTGCGCGCCAACCTGCTGCGTACCGTGCTTTCGCTACTCGGGGTGACGGTGGGTATTTTCTGCATCGTGGGTGTGTCGTCCTTCTTTGACAGCATTGAAGGCAGTTTGGAGGACAGTTTCTCCATGATTGGCGACGATTTGCTCTTTGTCCAAAAGTGGCCCATGGGCCCCGAAGAGGGCGACGAGGAGTACGCTTGGTGGAAATACATGTCGCGCCGCAACCCAAGGGTTCAGGACGCCGATTTGCTCCAACAACGCTTGCAAACTGCCGAAGCAGTCGCCTTCCAAGTCAAAACCTGGAAAACGGTCGAATACCGCAACAACAACCTGGAAAACGTATTGGTCAACGGGGTCTCGTACCCCTTCAACCAAGCCATTGCCGTGGATCTTGAAGACGGCCGGTGGTTCACCCAAAACGAATGCAACAGCGGTGCACCCTTGGCCATCATCGGTGTCAACGTCGCCGAAGGACTGTTTGGTAGCGAATCGCCCATCGGACGCAAAATCAAAGTGGGTGGGCTCAAAACCGAGATCATTGGCCTGATCAAACGCGAAGGCAACGGCCTGCTTCCCGAGAGTCTGGACGATGTGGTCATGGTCAACATCAACATGGCCCGCCGCTTGGTGGACTTGCGCAACGCCCAAAAGGTGGGCATCACCGTCAAAGCCCGCGAAGGCACCGACGTACGCGAAACCAAAGACGAACTCATCGGCACATTGCGCGCCATCCGCGGGGTAAAACCCGGTCAGGACAACGACTTTTCGGTCATGGAGGCCAGCGCCATTCTGGATGCCATCGGCAGCATCTTTGGCGTGGTGGATGTGGTGGCTTTGATCTTGGGAAGTTTCGCCCTGTTGGTAGGCGGCTTTGGCGTGCTCAACATCATGTTTGTGTCGGTACGCGAACGCACGCCACTCATTGGCATTCAAAAAGCGCTGGGTGCGCGCAATGCCTTCATCCGAAACCAATTCCTGATGGAGTCGGTGTTTCTCTGCATGATTGGAGCGTTGGTGGCGCTGGTGCTCTTGTGGATCTTGATGATGATCGGAGCAGCAGCCACGGGATTGGACTTGGCTCTGTCGCTGGGCAACGTGTTGTACGGCGTGGTGATTGCCACGGTCCTCGGGCTGCTCGCAGGGTACCTGCCGGCCCGTCGCGCCAGCCGGATGAACCCGGTGGACGCCATGCGCTTCAAGTAATCTAGAAGCCAAATACGCCCAGGGCGCTCACCACAATGATGAGTGACACCACAAGGGCTTCGAAAATGTCTGGGCTCAGGCCCGGTCCGCGTAAATCCATGGTGATCGATTTCTGCCTTTTCCTACGAGGACCTTGGCTGCAAAGTTTCGCGCACAAAAAAACCGCTCGGGTCAGGAGCGGTTTTTGGGATGGGTGCCCGCTTGGGAGTGCGGGACTTGAGATGGGCCGTTAAAATTCGAACGAGAGTCCCAGCGCATAGGTGTACATGCTGGTGCGTGATTCTCGCATGTCGTAGGTAAAGCTGCCGTCGGCGGCAATGGCAATGCTCTCGGCGTCCACAAATTCAGCGCGTCCGCCGTGCAGGCGTTCGTAGCGGGCTTCCAGCATGACCGCACGATTGAGGCGGATCTTGAGTCCAGCGGCCCAGCCGTAACTCAGGGCAGCGCTGCTTTCTTCGCGGTTGGATTCCACCACCTCACGGTAGCCGTCGTATTTTTCTTGGATTTGACTCTTCAGCACAAAGTGCTTGGCGCCCAGCATCAAATCGCCGTAAGGCTGGAGGGCGCCGGCAAATGGCTTGAGTCGGGCCACGCCGTGGTACTGGTACATGTTGCCTCGTACGCGCAAGCGGCCGTCTTGGATGATGGAGTTGTTCTGGTCGTCCATGCCCAAATCCCAGGTCACATCCTGGTGTTCGCGGCCGATGCCGGCCCAGGCAAACTGCACGCCCCACTCCAGTGGAGAGCGGCCTTGGTTGGCCAGGAACGCGCCGGAGAACCCTACCGCAGTGCGGTCCAGTTCTCGTGCAAACTCACCCACCGGGGTGCCTACTTGCAACTGGGCGCTCAGTGAAGGCGCGCGGTTGTTGCTGAACTGACGGTTGTTGCGTCCGTTACGGTCCCAATTGTTGTCTCCGCGACGTTGGGCATCGACGAAGGTGACCGAGAGCAGGCAGAGGAGGATGAGTGTAAATCGTTTCATGGCGCAGCGTTTGACACCGGTGGCAAAACAAACCACGTGCCACGATACGAACGCCCCGAACCAAAGTCACATCGTTCGGTCAGAAATTCTCAAACGGATGATCAACGGGCCTTGTAGGCGGCCTCGATGGCTTGGCACAGCTGGCCAATGGCAAACGGCTTGGCAATGAACCCGGTCATTCCGGCCTCGGCGCAGGCCTGACGAGAGGTGTCGCTCACGTTGGCGGTCAAGGGCACAATGGTCGGGGTCTGGCCGGTGGCCAAGATGCGTTTGGCGGCTTCCACACCGTCCGCGTTGGGCATGTGTAAATCCATGAAAATCAGGTCGAAACCTTGTTGGTTGGCCAAATCGATGGCCTCTTGACCGTCTTGGGCCAAGGTGAGGTTACACCCCAATTTTTCAAGCATGAACACCACCAGTTTTTGGTTCACCGGATTGTCCTCGGCCACCAAAATGCGGGTGGGGAATTTGCGGGCAAAATCAGGGGTGTACAGGTGGCGGGTAGACCCTTCGAGTGGCCCCGATGAGGCCTGGTCTGAGGTCAGCTCGAACCGGTAGGTCAGCTTGAGCACATTTTTCGCAACGCGGGTTTCCCAGCCTTGGTCTACCATGCGGTGCAGGGCTTGTCCGAGCAGGAGTTGCCACCACGCGGTGTCTTCGAGTTCGGGGTCGAGCTCGGCGTTGGGGGGTGCGTAAACGGCCCGTTTGAGCGTGTCTGCCCAGTAGTTGATCTCAAAGCGCAAGTGCAGCGCTCCGCGGTCTTGTTCTCGGGTGGTTTCGACCTCCCATTGGAGTTCCATCGGGTCGCAGGTGCGGGCCAGGATGTCGGTGAAGGCTTCCAGGCTTTCGGTGGGGATCCAGGCGTCGTTCACCTGCATCCAGGTCATGCTGCCTGCGGCAAAGCGCTCGTGTAGGACGCGGTAAATGTCGGCGCGGTTGGCGGCGGCCATTGTGTTGGCGCTGCAGCGGTGCAGCAGTCCCAAATCGGTGAGGCGTGAAGTGGCCTTGAAGGCTTGGGCCTTGGGTTCGGCCAAGGCCTCGGTGGTGGTTTCCAGGTTTTGGATCAGCGCGTTGCGCTCGGTTTGCCAGGCGTGGGAACGCGAGGCAATCATCCACAAGGTCAGCAGCACCAGCGAAAGTGAAATGCCGCCTTCCACCCAAGTAAAGTCTACCATCCCCACGCGCACCAGTCGGATCACATAGATCGAGGCGATGCACGAGATGGTCAAAAAGTTACGCACCGTGCGTTCGGCGTCGGTGCCTTGGAGGATTTGCAAGATGGCTACTTACAGCAGCAAGGTGCCAAAATCGATCCCCGGCGAAAAGGCCGGGTGGATGATCAAAAAGAACAGGGCCGATATCAGCAGGCTTTGGTGGGTAAACCGCTGGCGCTTCGCCGAGAAGGTGAAACCCAGTGCAAACAGACCAGCGGTGGCCACCACGACGCCAAAATCGCCTTTGGTGAACGCACCGCGCAGGGCCCAAAACGAAAGCAGGGCCAAGAATGCACCCAGAAACGCAGGGATGCGCCAGCTGGTGCGGGAATTGGTCAACCAGTTTACCAGGGTGGGGGCGGTGGTGGGATTCATGACTTGGGGGTGTTGGTGTATCTGCTCCGCAGGTCGCGGGCCACTTCCATCAAGGCTTCGGCCACGGTGCGCACTTGTGCCGGCAAGTGATCGAGGTCTTGCCGGGTGCGGGCGTTGGATTCCAATGCGTGTAGCACCTCTCGGATGCTGTTGATGCTGTAGACATCCACACTGGTTTTCATGCGGTGCGCCGCTTGGAACACCGCGTCGTAGTCTTGTTTGCGCGCGCCTTCCACCAAACGGGGCAGGTCGGTGCCGATGGTCTGCTTCAGAAAAGAGCGGTTGAACCGGTCCATGACTTCCGCGTTGTTCGAGGTGAGCGCGGCGAGTTTATGTAGGGTGTAAAGGGGGCTCATATCAGTCCATCAGGGTGATGACCAATTTGTAATCCTGGATCATCTGGCGCTTGACTTCGCGCAAGTGGTCTTTGATGCGATTGATGATGGGGCCGATGGCCTCAAAACTCGCGTTGTCCTGAAGCACCTCTTCGATCTTGGTCAAATCGCGTTGGATGCTGTGCACGCCATACATCGACAGCGAAAAGCGCAGCTTGTATGCCATTTTCTTGGTCATGTCTGCCTCTTTGGAGGCGTATGAGCGTTGGAGTCGTCCCAGGTCGCGGTCCATCGTGTGGTTCACAAACTCTTGGATGTACATGGGAATCTCTTTGTCATCGTTGACGATGCGCTTGAGCTGTTCGGTGTCGTAAAGTTTTGCTTCCATAATTGGGTGGCCAGGGGCTCAAGGAGAGGAGAGAAGAAAGGGACGGCTTTCCGTCCCTTTCATACCTAACTTGAACTATTCAACCTCACAAATAATCAACCTCTATCTGTGATTCGGGAAACCGTTGCAGCGGCTTCCGAGACAAACGTACGGTCACATCAAGGGCGGGTTCGTCAGGCCCGGTACCAAGCCGTTGTGGTATTTTGGCTGTTCTCGCATCAACTTTTGCGCACACGCTGTAGGCTGAATCCTACAGCGTTGTCGGCCATTTCTGTCGCGATTCAATGATGAAAGTCACCTTTGGTTTCAAACGGCGGTTTAACTTCGACCCATCAAATGAACATTGGGTTAGGAAATACGCTCGTGTTGGGTGCCTCCGGGCAGCTCGGTAGCGCCTTCAAATCCGCGTGGGGTAGACCTGCCCACGTGCGGTATTGCGGGCGCGATGAGGTGGACGTACTCGACTACGATGCCTTGGAAACCACCCTCACCGAGTGCGCCCCTGCGGTGGTGATCAACTGTTCCGGTTACACGGCCGTGGACGAGGCTGAGTCAGAACCCGATGCAGCCCTCGCCTTGAACGCTGAGGCGCCTGAGCGCATCGCCCGCTTGTGCAAACAAGTGGGTGCTACCCTGGTCCATTTCTCCACCGACTACGTGTTTGGAGGATCCCACCCGGGCCGCCCCTACCGCGAAAGCGATGCCCCAGATCCGGCTTCTGTATATGGCCGCACCAAACTCGAAGGCGAACGCCGTGTATTGGCCACGGGATGTGCCTGTTGGATCCTACGCGTGTCGTGGTTGTATTCCCAATTCGGGAAGAACTTCCTGCTCACGATGGAGCGTCTTGCGCAAGAACACGGGCGCCTGCGCGTGGTGAACGATCAAGTGGCCTCCCCGACTTGGGCAGGAGATGTCGTGTGGGCTGTTACCCAACTCTTGCAAAACGGAGGAGCCCCTGCTGGTTTGGTGCATTTCACCAACCGCGGCGTGGCCTCGTGGTACGACTTTGCCACCGAGATCGTTCGCCAGCGTGGCTGGGAAGTACCGGTGGAGCCTGTGCCCACCACGACTTTTCCCACACCGGCCCAGCGACCGGTGTTTTCTAAACTTGATACCACTGCTTTTTTTCATACCATTGGGCGCCAGCCGAATCACTGGAAATCCGCGTTGACCAACTGCAACGCCCAGCGATTTGGCACCCCACGACAAACTGAACAACTAAACACCACAGGATCATGAAAGACGTCTGGCAAGCACGTGCGCAGGTGTGGACCGAATCCCCCTTCGATATCGCCACACGAGAAGAAGTCGCCCGCCTGATCAAACGCGATCCCGCGGCCTGCGAAGAGGCCTTCTACACCGACCTGGAGTTTGGCACCGGGGGCCTGCGTGGCATCATGGGTCCGGGCACCAACCGCATCAACCGGTATACCATCGGCATGGCCACCCAAGGCCTGTCCAACTACATCAATGAAAATTTTAGGGCGGGCACCTCTAAAGTGGCCATCGCCTATGACTCGCGCAACAACAGCCCTTTGTTTGCCCGCGTGGCTGCAGAAGTGTTTGCGGCCAATGGCATTGGGGTGTACTTGTTTGAAAGCCTGCGCCCAACGCCTGAGCTTTCGTTTGCCATTCGTCACTTGGGCTGCCAAGCAGGCGTTGTGGTCACCGCATCCCACAATCCGCCCGAATACAACGGGTACAAAGTGTACTGGGACGACGGCGGTCAAATCGTACCTCCGCACGACGGCAACATCATCGACCGGGTGCGGGCGATCAAAACCATTGACGAGGTCAAGTTCGACGGCGACTTGTCTAAAATCGAACTGGTAGGCTCGGCCATTGATGAGGCGTACATCGCAACGTTGCTCAAGCAAGTCAAGGATCCTGAGCTCATCCGGGACCACAAAGACCTGAGGATCGTTTTCACGAGCCTGCACGGTACCGGGATCACTGTTTTGCCCAAAGCATTGCGCGAGGCCGGTTTCCGCAAGGTTACGTTGGTTCCTGAACAAGACATTCCCGACGGCAACTTCCCCACGGTGGAATCTCCCAACCCTGAGGAGGCAGCCGCATTGAAGCTGGGCCTGCGCATGGCTGAGCGCACTAAGGCGGACATCCTGCTGGGCACCGACCCCGACGCAGACCGCGTGGGTGCTGCTGCACGCGATGCCTCAGGCGCTTTCCGCCTGTTGAATGGCAACGAGGCCGGGTCACTGATTGTGTACTACTGCCTGCACAAACTGCGCGAGTCGGGCCGTTTGCGTCCCAACCACTTTGTGGCCAAAACCATTGTCACCACCGAGCTCATCGCTGCCATTGCCGCTCATTTTGAAGTTCCTTGTCACGACACCCTCACCGGGTTCAAGTGGATCGCTTCTAAAATCCGCGAGCTAGAAGGCGAACAAGAATTTGTAGCCGGCGGCGAGGAGTCATACGGGTACCTGATTGGGGATGCCGTGCGCGACAAAGACGCTGTAGCTTCAGCCATGATGCTGTGTGAGATTGCGGCTTGGGCCCGTTCGCAAGACAAAACCCTGTTTGACCTGCTTGAAGACATCCACAATGCCTGCGGCGCGTACCGCGAGCGGTTGATTTCGGTCAAGAAGCAAGGCAAAGCGGGTAAAGAAGCCATTGCGGCCATGATGGAAGGGTTCCGCACCAATCCACCTGCTACCCTCGGAGGCGAAAAGGTGGTGGCGGTGGCCGACGTCCGCGCCGGAACGCTCACCCAATTGGCCGACGGTTCCACCACACCCTTGGAGGTGCCGGCTTCCAACGTGATTCAGTTCTTCACCGAGCAAGGGTCAAAGATCACAGCCCGCCCATCGGGCACCGAACCTAAAATCAAGTTTTACTTTAGTGTGAATGCACCGGTCAACGGCGACTACACCGCGCTGATGGCGGATCTCGAAACCCGCATCGACGGGCTGGTGGCCGATTTCGGAGCATAAGCTTCCAGGGCCCGTTCCCAAGGCATGGTGTTGCGTTGGCGTTCTTTGCGCCACTGCTCAAACTGTTCGTATAAGCGTGTGTTCTGCAGGGCTGGCATGACCGCCATGGCGGTTTCCATGTACAGCCCGTAGAGGGCCGATTCTTCCTTGAGCTCGTCGGGGACCAGTTTAAATTTGTCGTCGAGCCCGTGCAAGGTCCACAGCGCAATGCTGGTGATCAGCAGCACCTTAGCCACGGAAAACAAGGCCCCAGCTGCGCGGTTCAGCCATCCCAAAGCCGCCATCTTGGCCACTTTGCTCAAGGCCCGCGCCAAGAAGTGCACCGCCACCACAATCCCAATAAAGGTGGTCGCAAACGCAATCACAGGCAGGTATTCGGAGTCCCATTTCAGGCTGTCTTGCATCCAAGTGGCCACCTCATCTGAGAAGTGAATGCCACCATAGATCCCGCCGGCCAAAGCCAGCAAGCCAAAGACTTCCAGAATCAATCCTTTTTTCCAGCCGCTGTAGGCGCCCAGGAGCAACGGCAAAAGCAAGATGAGGTCGAGTGCATTCACGGGGTGGAAAGTTCTGCGTTTGGCCGCGGCAGCACCGCACAACGCGTTGTGGATTATGAACGGAAAAATCCACAGGGCCCTTATGGGAGCGGTGTACCTTCGGGGCGCATGTCAGATTCTGTTTCCATCCGACCGGCCGTGGCTGCCGATGCCGCGGTGATCTTGGACCTCATCCAAGAACTCGCCGTCTACGAGCGCGAGCCCGATGCAGTGCGATTGACCGAAGACCAACTGCGCACCGACGGATTTGGCGACGCACCTGCATTCGAGGTGTTGCTTGCCGAGCGTGCGAGTGAAGTCTTGGGCATGGCCTTGTTTTACCCGTGCTACAGCACGTGGAACGGCAAAGCCATGTACCTGGAAGACCTGATGGTTCGCGAGGCTGCTCGAGGTTCGGGTGTGGGCAAAGCGCTCATGGCTGCCTTGGCGCAAGTATCCTTGGACCGCGGTGCCACGCAGCTGCGTTGGCAGGTCTTGGACTGGAATACGCCTGCCATTGAGGTGTACAAACGCCTGGGCGCTGGACTGGACGAAACTTGGATCAACGGCCGACTCGATGTGGCCGGCATGCATGCACTCACCCAACCGCACTGACCATGGAGGTATTCAAATTTGGAGGCGCGTCGGTCAAAGACGCCGAGGCAGTCAAAAACGTAGCACACATCTTGCGCGCAGCTCCGGCTGCAGAACGCGTGGTGGTGATTTCCGCCATGGGCAAGACCACCAACATGCTCGAGGAGGTCCTGCGCGACTGGTTCGACGGACGTGGGCATGCTGCCGCCTTGCAACGCGTGGGCACCTACCACCGCAACATCATGGAAGAGGTGTTTGCCTCAGGCGTACCCGAGGGGTTTGCCTTTGACACCTTGTGGGCCGAGCTCGAAGCCCGTTTGGACCGCTCACCGGGCGAAGACTTTGATTTCGAATACGACCAAGTGGTGAGCTACGGAGAGTTGTTCTCCACCGCCATTGTGGCCGCCTACTTGGAATCCGAGGGCTTCAAGAGCGAGTGGGTGGATGTACGCAACATCATCCGTACAGATAGCGCCTACCGCAAGGCCCGGGTAGACTGGGCGCGCACGCGCAAGAATGGTGAAGTCCTCAAGGGATACCTGGCCGATGAGGACTGTGAATTGGTGGTCACCCAAGGCTTCATTGCCAAAGGCAACCTGGGCAACACCACCACCTTGGGACGCGAGGGGAGTGATTTCTCTGCGTCCATCCTGGCGCACATCACCGATGCGCAAACCGTGACCATCTGGAAGGACGTGCGCGGCATGCAAAACGCCGACCCCAGCTGGTTCAACAACACCGTGCGCTTGCCGCAGATCAGCTACCGCGAAGCCATCGAGCTGAGTTACTACGGTGCCTCGGTCATTCACCCCAAGACCATCCAGCCCTTGCAAGACAAGGGCATCGACTTGCACGTCAAGTCCTTTTTGGAGCCCGAAGAAGAAGGCACCATCATCCAAGCCAACGCCGAGCGGGACCACTTGATCCCCTCGTACATCTTCAAGCCCGAACAAATCCTGGTGTCTGTATCGCGGCGTGATTTGGCCTTTGTGGGGGAGCAGCAGCTCTCGGGCATCTTTGCCACCTTGGATACCATTGGCCTCAACATCAACATGATGCAGCTCTCGGCACTGAACTTCTCGTTTGTGATGGACAACGATACCCGTCGCCTCGAACGCCTGCGCGGGATGTTAAGCGAACATTATGAGGTGCGCTATAACGAGGGCATGACCTTGCTCACTGTACGCCACTACGACGAACCTACCCTTTCAGGTTTGGTGACTGGAAATGAGGTGCTTCTGGAGCAAAAAACCCGCTCGACGATCCGCCTTGTGATGCGTCCGGAAACAGGGGGTGCGTAGGGCTGGCATTTTTTCACTCTTCTGCCACAACTCCCGATTTACTTTGCTTATCTTAGCATCTATGCCAGGAGAGACATCTCCTGCGATAAGGCAAATTTTCATAGTTTACAATTGTCACCAATTGTAATGGTAGTTTTAGTTTAATGTTAAGTGGAATAGGGACTGAGCGCAGTCCCTATTTTTTTGTCCCTGATTTTGGTAAACCGGTACTTGCATCAAACCTACCGTTGCTTAACCCGCCCCGTCAGAAACGCCTTCTGGCGGGATGCTTGTGGCTTGGATTCCCAAACCACGATCCATGAAAAAACGTACCCCCAAACTCTCAGCCGGCTCCATGGCTGACATTGCCTTTTTGCTGCTGGTGTTCTTCTTGCTGGTGACCGAAATCCCCGAAGACCACGGCCTGCTCACCCACCTCCCAGAAGAACCTGCCTGCGAGGATTGCTTCACACATGAACGCAATATGCTACAGGTCAAACTCGGCAAACACGGCGAGTTGCTGGTGGACGGCGAATACAGCTCGCTCGACCAGCTGCGCACCCAAGCCGAACGTTTCTACCGCAACGGCGGCATCTTGGTTGAACGCCCCGCCGATCCCAACTACCCCCAGCGCAAGTGGGTGGGGGCCGAAGGTGCTTCGCTGGACGCCAAGCAGGAACTCACTGTGCGGGTGCTCGGAAACTACCGCGCCATGCCACGTGTGGCCGGCATCCAACTCGATGCGCGCCCGTTTACGCCCTACCCATGGTATGTGGAGGTCAACGATGCGCTGGTGGGCGCACGTTTTACTGTGATGAATGAAGTGCTGAAGGCCAAAGGCCTGCCTGTGTGGGAAGTGATGGAGAATGATCCCGCCTACCGGAAGGAGGTATTGGCGGTGGAAACAGCCGTGCCCGACAGAGCTATGGATTTGCTTGCGACAGAGTAAAAGAAAAGCCCGCGAGTAGCGGGCTTTTTTGATTCTAGTATTCGTCTTCGTTGAAGAAGAAGTCTTCCTTGGTCGGATAGTCCGGCCAAATGTCTTCGATGGTTTCGAATGCGTCGCCTTCGTCCTCCACTTGCTGCAAGTTTTCTACGACTTCAAGGGGAGCACCGGCACGCATCGCGTAATCGATCAGCTCGTCTTTGGTGGCGGGCCATGGGGCGTCCTCCAGGTAGGAGGCCAATTCCAGTGTCCAATACATAACTCAGTCTGTTGTAGGCGATTTAGGAATGCCGCAAAAGTATGCGAAATGACGCCACCTGCAACAGGTGGTTTCAGTTCGAACTTTGGTCGGCTATTTTCCATGATCATTTTGCGTGTGTTTATTTATTCGCGCGGCTTCCAGGCAATTTCGTCCGCGCCGTTTTGCGCACTCAACCACCGTGCCAGAACGAAGAAGTAGTCGCTCAAGCGGTTGAGCAGTGGCAGCACGGCGGATGGAATTTCCACCTCAGCCTGCATTTCGCCTATACGGCGTTCAGCGCGTCGGGTTACCGTACGGCACACGTGGGCATGGGAGTTGGCCACATGTCCTCCGGGCAAAACAAAGTTCTGCAGGGCGGGTAAATCCACATCCATGCTGTCCATGGCAGACTCCAAATCCGCTGTCAGTGATGCATCGATGGCAGGCAGGGGAAACTTATTGGTTTCTGGGTCTGCCGAGAGGTGGCTGCCCACAGCGAACAGCGCACTTTGGATGCGTTGCAGCAATGCACGCGCAGAAGGGTCAGCTACGTGGTCGTGCAACAACCCAATGAAGCTGTTGAGCTCATCCAGGGTACCATAGGCTTCGATGCGCGGATGGTGTTTGGGCACGCGGGTGCCTCCCAACAGGCCGGTTTGGCCCTCGTCTCCTTTACGGGTGTATACTTTCATGTTCTGCGCTGCGCTTTTCTCGCACAAAGTACATTTCCAGCGCCCCTTTGTTCTTTGCGGCCACTTCTCCGCGTGCTTCGGTGCGGTAAGTGCCTGAGATGAGGCGGCTGGTTTCCAGAGACACGTTGATTTCATCCACCTCGCCGGAGCTTTCCATGCGGGCAGCGATGTTCACCGTGTCTCCCCAGATATCGTACGCAAACTTTTTCTCTCCCACAACCCCTGCTACTACTGGACCGCTGTGAATCCCAATGCGAATGTCCCAAGCGGGCTTGCCTTGGGCGCGGTTTTCGGCGTTGATGGTGTGCACCGCATTGCGCAGGGCAACGGCAAAATCCACCATACGCACCGCGTGATCAGCTTGGGAGGTGGGGATGCCAGCGGCGCACATGTACGCATCGCCAATGGTCTTGATTTTCTCCACCTTGAATTGCCCGGTCAAGGCGTCAAACGCCCGGAAGTACTTGTCTAGGGTTTGTACTAGCAAGTTGGAATCGAGCTGTTCGCTCAGCTGGGTGAAGCCCTTGAAATCGGTGAATAACACACTCACGTCGTTGTAGTGTCGAGCCGTGGTGGCGCCGTGAGTCTTGAGTTCTTCGGCGGTTTCCCGAGGGAGGATGTTGAGGAGTAGCCGGTCGCTGCGGGCTTGTTCTGCGCGGACTTCGCGGGTGCGTTCGTCCACTTTGATTTCCAGTTTACGCTTTTCACGCAGGAGGTATTGCAAGCGCAAGCGTACAAACCCAATGACCACCACCGCGATAAGCAATGCGGCGCCAATGCGGAAAGGCCAAGTGGCGTAAAAAGGCGGTTCGATTTTGAATTGGGCCACCGCCGGTTGGTCGCTCCAAGCGGTGCCGTTTACCGAGGCGCGCACCAGCAATTGGTACATGCCTGGCTCCAAGCTGCTGTATGAGACTTGGTTGGCGGTGGTGGCGGGGCTCCAGGTTTGATCGGCGCCCACCAATTGGTATTGGTATCGCAGGCGTTCGGGCTGGGTGAGCGACACCGCGTGCACCTCAAATGAGAATTGATTTTGGTCGGACTCCAAGCACACCACATCCGGGGTTTCGGTAGAGGCTAGCAAGCTGTCCCAGGCCACAGGAACATAGTTGAGTTGCACCTGGTCTAAGGTCACCGCTGGTGGAATGTAGTGCGGCATATACCCGGTGCCGAGCACCCGACTGATGCCCTCTGTGGTGCCGCACCACAGGGTGCCTTCGTGGTCCACAGCCACGGCATTTCTGCGGGTTTCTACCCCAGCAAACCCATCGTCGCTGTCGTAGAATTCGGCGTCGAGAACAGCTGCGCCTTCGGGATCCATAACCAAGTGCTGCAGGCCGTCAGGCGTGCCAATCCAAAGGTCGCCTTGGGCGTCTTCGGCTACAAAATGCACCACGTAGTTTTCCATGAAGTCCAGCCCCACGTTGCCTACCACGCGGTCGTCTTCTACCTGCAACACACCGGCGCCTTCGGTACCGACCCACAGGTGTCCGTGGCGGCATTGGGCGATGGCCGTGATGGGCATGTTGCGTGTGCCCGGAATGCCTTTCAGCGCTCCATAGCTACCCGCTTGCGCGTTCCAAACCGAGTGGTACAGTCCTTTTGGGGTGCCCACCCACAAGTCGGCGCTTGCTGAGAAGAAGGCGGTGTTCACCGTACGCAAGGGGTCTATCCGAGTCGGGTCTTCCCACACAAATCCAACATCCCTGGTCAGCTCCTCGCCGGCGATCAAGAGCCTATCGCTGCGTGCTACAATGGCGCGAATGGTGCCCATTTCGCTGAACGGGAACAGCGTGTTGATGCGTTCGGATTTCCATTCCAACACGCCTGAACTCGTGGTGCCGATCAACACGCTACCATCCGATATCGGTCGTATGCAGGTGATTTCATCGTCGTCGTTGCTGGTGTTGGTGTAAACGCGTTCCAAGGTGTTTTCCTGCCAGCGGTAGACCTGCCCGGAAAGGGTGCCAAACCACACGGTTGTGCCGTTTTGCAAAGCCACAGCCGTCACGCTCTCCTCAGGAAAACCTTGGCTTTGGGTGTAATGCTGGAAACGGCGGTCACTAAGTGCTGCAAGCCCGCCCACGAGAGTGCCAAACCACAAGGTGCCGTCGCGGTCGGTGAAAATTTTGCGGAAGCGGTTGTCAGGCAACCCCTGTTCGGACGAGAGCCAACTCGGCGAATCGGCGTTGAGATCCGGCAGAAAATGCGCCACCCCTTCGGTTTTGGTGCCCACCCAGATTTCGTCCTGCAGGTCACGGGCCAGGGTGCGGATGCGAATGCCGTCAAAGGCGCGCGCCGGTTCGGCGCGTTCTTGTTCGCGTCGGATGCGTACCAGACCGGTTTCGGTGCCTGCCCAAACGCCGTCATCGGTTTCCAACAGGCTCAGCACTCGCGGGTGGGAGAGGCCGTGTTCCAGCCCCCAATAGTGCCACCCGAAGTTGTCCCAACACCACACGCCGTGGTCGGTTCCGTACCAGCTGTGGCCGTCGGCATCTTGGAGAGCGCAGCGGACAGTGGCGTCCAAGCCCGGCGGGCGTTGCATGGGTTCCAGTGCAGTGTCATTCAACACAAACAGGCCGTCCGATTTTGTGCCGATGACCAAGCGGCCAGCAGCGTCCTCCAGCATGCAACGCACGTGCAAGTCCGGGTAACCTGGGGGCAAAGCAAGGGTGTGGATGGAGTCGTTTTCGAAGTAGGCCAAACCGCTTTCAGGCAGACCCAACCAGAGGCGGCCATTGTTGGCCACATACAAGCTGCGCACGCTGGCATCGGGCAAGCCTTCTGTGCGGCGGTAGCTGCGAAAGGTGCGCCCATCAAAGCGGCTGAGTCCTCCGTCTTCGGTGGCGATCCAAAGGGCACCTTCGACATCTTGGGCCACATCGTAGACACCAGTTGTGGGCAGACCCTGTGGCTTTGAGTAGCGATCAAAGTGCAGGCTTTGGCCGGCAGCAGTCGTCCACGCTACCCATCCGATGAGGCAGACTATCCAGCGGTTCATGAGGTGCAATTTAGAAGATTTGTGACCCTGTAGCAGTGTAAAATCCCTGCCTTTCTGGGCGATGGGGCATGGTAAGGCGTGTGGGTTGCGTTACATTTGTGTGTCATGTCCCACACCCCATCGACCGCCCTATCGGCGGCCCTTGAAAAGCAACGCCGGTACGACCGGGCCTACCTCCGTATGGCCATGGAATGGTCCAAACTCAGCCACTGCACCCGCAAGCAGGTAGGCGCGTTGTTGGTCAAGGACGGCATGATCATCTCGGATGGCTACAATGGCACACCCGGGGGCTTCCCCAATGCCTGTGAGGACGACAACGGAGAGACCAAATGGTACGTTTTGCACGCCGAGGCAAACGCCATTTTGAAAGTGGCCCGCAGCACCAATGGTGCGCAAGGGTGCACGTTGTACATCACCCTTTCGCCGTGCCGCGATTGCAGCAAGTTGATCCTGCAGGCCGGCATCCAGCGCGTGGTGTACATCACCGAATACAAAGACTCCACAGGCCTGGACTTCCTGCGCGAAGCCGGTTTGGAAGTGGTCCATTTCCCGGACGTGTGAACCGGCGGCCCCTTCCAATTGTAACCCAAGCACGATTCTCGACCCCATGAGCGAACGCGTTGACTACTACGAAAAGAAAATGAACATGCGCCCCGACCGGGAGCAGGAACCCCGCCGCAAGCCCAATGCGTTTCAGCCGTTGCTGATTGGTTTGGTGCTGATCGTGGGCATTTTCCTGGGCACCCAATTGGGCAAAGACGCGCAGTTGTTTGACTTCCAACCCAATTCGGGCGGCGATGCAGACAAGCTCCTCCAAGTGCTCGAGCGCATTGAGGACAATTACGTGGATTCGGTGGATGGCGACGATTTGGTTGAACGCGCCATCGAAACTTTGCTCGACGACCTCGACCCTCACTCCTTCTACATCTCTCCCGAAGAGTTTTCCCGCATGAGCGAGCAAATGCAAGGCGGGTTTGACGGCATTGGCGTGGAGTTCATGATTGAAGACGACACCTTGGTGGTGGTCAACGCCATCGACGGCGGCCCGTCACAACGCGCGGGGATCATTGCTGGCGACCGCATTGTACTGGTGGACGACAGCACCATCACTGGCGCCGACATTACCTCTGAAGACGTCATGACCCGGCTCAAAGGACGCTCAGGCTCCAAGGTGAAGATCGGCGTGCAACGCCCCGGAGAGGCCGAACTGCTCAGCTTCGACATTGAACGCGACCGCATTCCCATCTATTCGGTGGTGGCCCAATACCAGGACGGCGACGTAGGCTACGTGAAGATCAACCAGTTTGCGCGTACCACTTATGAGGAGTTCCGCTTGGCGGTGGACAACCTGCGCGAGGGCGGCACCCAAAAGCTGGTCATTGACCTGCGCGGCAACGGCGGTGGCTACCTCGATGCGGCCACCAACATCGTGGAGGAATTCTTGGACAAAAACGAACTCATCGTCTTCACCGAAGGACGCACCCAAGGCAAGCGCAATACCTACTCCAGCAAACGCGGGAAGTACCGCGACATGGAGGTGACCGTGCTGATGAACCAATCTTCGGCTTCGGCCAGTGAAGTGGTGGCCGGTGCCCTGCAAGACCACGACCGCAGCATCACCATTGGCCGCCGTAGCTTTGGCAAGGGTCTGGTGCAGCACCAATACGAGATGCGCGACAACTCGGCGCTGCGCATCACCGTGGCGCGCTACTACACCCCAAGCGGCCGCTGCATCCAAAAACCTTACGGCGATGGCATCGATTACGAAGACGACTACCACCAGCGTCTGGAGTCGGGTGAGTTGATGAGCGCAGACAGCATTGAATTTGCGGATTCGTTGCGCTTCGAAACCCCCGGTGGACGTATCGTGTACGGCGGTGGTGGCATCACCCCAGACATTTTCATTCCGCTGGACACCACGCGTTCACCCTTGGCCGCTGAGCTCAGCTACTTGGGGGCGTACCGATCGGTAACCTTGGACTACTATGTGCGCAACCGCCAGGCCATGCAACAGGCGTATCCGGACTTGATTTCCTTCGACACGCGCTTCGATGCGGACGATGCTCTGTTGACCGCGCTGCTGGACTTCGGTAGCGAACAAGACCCGGAACTCGGCAAACCGTCGTCCACCGACCGCGCCGAAATGGCCGCTCGCGCCAAAGCCTACTTGGCCAAGCACCTGTTTGACGAAAGTGCCTACTACTACGTACTGCGCCACCGCGACGACGACTACCAAAAGGCCCTCGAAGTGCTGCGGGATTATTCCTCGTTCTTCCAAGCTTCTCTGGCAGCCAACCGCGAATAAGCACCGAACATTTTGCGGGTTTCTGAATTCCTAACTTTGCAACCGATTTCAACCTGATCTCACCCAGAAAAAAAAATCATTATGGCTTTTGAACTTCCTGCACTGCCCTACGCATACGACGCCCTCGAGCCCCACATCGATGCGCGAACCATGGAAATCCACCACGGCAAGCACCACAACGGTTACACCACCAAGCTCAACGTGGCCGTTGAAGGCACCGACTTGGCTGGCAAGTCCATCGAGGACATTTGCTCAGGCATGGACATGAACAATGCCGGTGTGCGCAACAACGGTGGCGGTTACTTCAACCACAACTTGTTTTGGTCGGTGATGTCACCCAACGGTGGTGGCGCCCCAACCGGTGAGGTTGCCGACGCCATCAATGCTGCCTACGGCTCTTACGACGCATTCAAAGACGCTTTCGCGAAGGCTGCTGCCACCCGCTTTGGTTCGGGTTGGGCGTGGCTCTGCGTGAAGGACGGAGGGGCGGTTGAAGTGTGCTCTTCGGCCAACCAGGACAACCCGCTGATGCCAGGCATCGGTTGTGGCGGTACCCCCATCCTCGGCCTCGACGTTTGGGAGCACGCCTACTACCTGAACTACCAGAACCGCCGTCCAGATTACATCACGGCCTTCTTCAATGTCATCAACTGGGACGAAGTGAACCGCCGCTATGCAGCTGCCAAGTAATTCTTCCCACACCGCATAGAACCGCCTCCTGAGGGAGGCGGTTTTTTTTGACTCCATGACCCTTTCCTCCTCCATCCAACGCCACTTGATTGTGGTTGCCGGCGGCACAGGTTCCCGCATGGGCATGGATTTGCCCAAGCAATTCCTGCTGCTGCGTGGGAGGCCCATTTTGGTGCACACCTTGGAGCAGTTTCACAGCTGGGACCCCAACCTCAACATCGTGGTCGTACTCCACCCTGAATTCGTGGATTTCTGGAGCGACCTCTGCCGCGAGCACCATTTGCTCGTGCCCCACAGTGCGGTTGCCGGTGGCGAAACGCGTTTCCATTCGGTGGCCAACGGCTTGGCCCGATTGCAGGGTGAACAAGGCCTGGTAGGCGTGCACGATGCGGTGCGTCCGCTGGTGTCGCACGAGGTGATCTCGCGCTGTTTCCGAGAAGCCGAGAAGCACGGTGCAGCTGTTCCCGTGGTGCCCGTGGTGGACAGCCTACGCCGTATGCACGCCGACCGTTCTGAGGTGGTGGACCGCAGCGAATACCGCAAGGTGCAAACCCCGCAGTGTTTTCAATTGGAGGTGCTGCGCTCAGCTTTTGAGCAGCTTTATTCGAAGGGATTCACCGATGATGCGTCAGTTGTGGAAGCCGCAGGTGTCAAGGTAAGTTGGGTAGATGGCAATGTGGAGAACGTGAAGATCACCTCTCCCATGGACCTCGCAGTGGCCGAGGCCTTGCTCGGCTAACGCCCGTATTTCTCTTGCAGGTACGCGTCCACGTCCTGCTCCTCAAACCGTACGTATTCGGATTCCAGTTCGCCCCAGGCGGAGCGCTTGCGCATGGCCCAAACAACGGCAATGGTGCCCAGCAGGCCCACCAGCCAGCCCCAGTAGTCTGGCGATGCAGTAAGGGCGTCCACGTCGGTGAGGTCGGGCGTGTCTTCGGAGGTGTTCCAGTAGAAGTAATGCGTCACCAGAAGGACCGTGGCATTGTACAGTGCGTGTACGATGATCGCCCCCCACAACGAGCCGGTCCATAACACCAAGTACCCCAAGATTCCGCCCAGTAGTAGTCGCGGGAGCATCCCGTAAACCTGCATATGGGTCAGGGCAAAGAGTACCGCAGTAATCCAAACCCCTGCGTGCACGTTCTTGGTGGCTTTCACCAGGGTGATCTGCAACGCACCGCGGAAGAAGAATTCCTCACATACCGCCGGCAACACCGCCGAGAGAATCAAGAGCTGCCACAGCGGCACGCGGCCCTCTCCAAGCAGTGCATTCATTTGTTCGGCCGAGGCCTCATCGGCAGCACTGGCCCACTGGCCCAAGGCAGTATCTGTGGGGATGATCCAGGTGTTGATTACCGTGGCGGCATCCACCAAAAACAGCATGGCCAACACCAAAAACGGGAGGAAGAGGACGTTCAAGTTGGGCGCGCGGAGCAAGAAGCCTTGCACGCTCACCCGCCCATACACCCAGCGAAACACCCAAGCCGCACCCAAAAAGGCCACAAGCTGAAACAGCACTTGTCCCATGCGCATGGCGTTGCGTCCTTCAGGTGTCGTGGTGTCGGCGAGACGCTCGGCGGCGGTGGCGATGTCAACGCCTTGCACACCGGCCACCAGTGCGGTGGCCAACCCCACGCCCAAGGCCATCAAGAGCAGCAGCATGCAAAACAGCATGGCCACTTTGAGGAAGGGGTGTTGGTTTTGAAGCAGGATGCGAAACACAGGGCTGAAGGCTTTCGTACTTTTGCGTGTGCAAATATGCGGATTTCCGTTCCGGTCCACCGGTGCTGGAAGCCGCAGACCACGGCCATGTCAGTTAAAATTCGCGACATCGAACTCGGGGACTTCCCCTTGCTGCTCGCTCCCATGGAGGATGTGAGTGACCCACCGTTCCGTACCCTCTGCAAGAAATACGGCGCAGATCTGATGTACACCGAGTTCATCTCTTCTGAAGGCCTGATCCGCGATGCGGCCAAAAGCGTCATGAAGCTCGACATCTACGAAATGGAGCGCCCCATCGGCATCCAAATTTTCGGGAGCGACATCGAGAGCATGCGCCAAGCCACCGAAATCACCGCGGCCTCCAACCCTGATATCATCGACATCAACTACGGGTGTCCGGTGAAAAAAGTGGCGTGCAAAGGCGCCGGTGCGGGCATCCTGCAGGACATCCCCAAAATGGTGCGCATGACCTCCGAGATTGTCAAAAGCACCAGCCTGCCGGTAACGGTTAAAACCCGCCTGGGTTGGGACGACAACACCAAGTACATCGTAGAAGTGGCCGAGCGCCTGCAAGACGTGGGCATCGAAGCCATTTCCATCCACGGGCGCACCCGCAAGCAGATGTACAAAGGCGAGGCCGATTGGCGCTTGATTGCAGCGGTACGGGAAAACCCGCGTATGCGCATCCCGGTCTTTGGCAACGGCGACATCGATTCGCCCGAAAAGGCCGTGGAGTACAAACAGAAGTACGGCGTGGACGGGGTCATGATTGGCCGCGCTTCCATCGGAAACCCTTGGGTGTTCCGCGAGATCAAGCACTTCATCAAAACCGGCGAGCACTTGGAGCGCCCCACGATTTCTGACCGCGTGGATGCCGCCAAGCAGCACCTGCAGATGTCCTTGGACTGGAAAGGTGAGCGTTTGGGTGTGGTGGAAATGCGTCGTCATTACGCCAACTACTTCCGCGGCATTCCGCATTTCAAGGAGCACCGCATGGTGTTGGTCACCGAAATGGATTCGGCCGCCATCTTTGAGAAGCTCGAGCAGATTCGTCGCGAGTTTGGCGATGCGCGCTTTGCCAGCTAGAGGGCGAAGCGTTTTAGCAGCATGCGAACCAGCGCCGTCGAGAACACCATTCCTACCAGCATCACGGTCACCACTACCCCCACCATGTCCATGGCGTCGATTTTGACCGGGTAGTATTCCACCATGGCCCCTTGCAATCGGATCAGGCCAAAGGTTTGCTGTGCCCAACACACCAGCGTGCCCAGCACAATGCCGGTGATGGCCCCAATGAAGTAGATGAAAATCCCCTCGAGCACAAACACCCGACGGATGCCGTTTTCGGTGACCCCGAGGCTGCGCAGCACAAAGACGTCACGCTTCTTTTCGATGATGAGCATGGTGAGCGAGGCCACGATGTTGAAGGCCGCAATCAGCAGGATGAACAGCAAGATGAGGTAGGTGGCCCACTTCTCGCTCTTGTTGGTTTGGTAGACCAGGGCATTGCGTTCAAAGCGGTTCTCGACTTGGGCCAAGCCCTCGGGCAGTAGCGCGGCGATTTCGGCTTGGACCGCAGCAAAGTCGGCGTCGGGAGCCAGTTGGATTTCAAATCCGCTGACCTCCTTCTCATAGCCAAACCACTCCTGACAGGCGTCTACACTGGCCACCAAGTAACGCACGTCCAAGTCGGCGTTGATGGAGAAGACCCCGGACACCTCCGCCGGATGGCGCGCAAAGGCATTCTCCTTGAATTTGCTCAGGCGTTTGCCCCGTTGTGGTGCATTGATCAGGATGTACTGCGGGTCGGGAGAGGACAGCGGTACGCCCAATTCGCTCAAGACCCCTAACCCTGGAATGACTTGCGGCGCCCCGGGTTCACCCAGTGAAAAATCACCCCATACGATCATGGTGTCCACCTGGGTCATGGCTGCATAGGTCGTGTCGATGCCTTTGATGGTGGCCACCACGTTGCTTGGTTCGCCAATGGGATTGACGTACTGCAACCAGGCGTCTTCCTCCACCACGCGTGAAACGCGGGCCACTCCGGCCACTTCCAAAAAGTCAGCAGTGTCCAAGGAGTCTGTAGGGATGGTCTTGCCGGTGACAGGCAGGACGGTCAAGTCGGCTTCGAAGCGGCTGAAGAGGGTTTCCACCAACGCTTCAATCCCGTTGAAGGCCGAAAGGATGATGATCATGGCGGCACTCACCCCGGCCACCACCACGGTTGAAATGATCGAGATGACGTTGATGATGTTGGTCCGCTTGCGTGAGAACAGGTACCGGCGCGCTATGTAGGCCGAAACATTCACGCTACTTGTAGGCGAGTACAATCAAGCCTGTGCCGGTGTGGTGGGCTGAGTGGCTGTCGATGTAATTGAGTACTGCAGAGATGGGGAAGGTGACCAGGTAGTAGAACGGCAGCAGGATGAAAAACAGCTTGCTGATGTTCAGCATTTTCATGGGGTACTTCATGCTCAAGCGCCACGAGATCTTGCCCGGGGTGCCGTACTGGTAATGCACCTTCACGCGCTTGAAGCCGGCGAGCTTCAGTTTTTCCTTGATGTCAACAGGGCTGTAACCGTCGCGCACGTGTTCTTCTATGAAGCTTTCTTCTTCATCGCCGTGCACGTCCGAACCTCCCTCGTCAGAAGGAGTAGAAATGATCAGCTGACCGCCTTCCTTGAGGCTTTCGTAGTAGTTGGTCATGATGCGCACGTCTTCTTCCACGTGTTCCATCACGTCTACGCATAGCACCAGGTCAAAGGCCTCGGGTTTTTTGAAGTGGGTCAGGTCTTCGATTTTGAAGAGCACGTTCTCGCGGCCGATTTCACGGAAGAAGCGGTTGCAATCGCACACCTGTTCTTCCTTGACGTCTACCGCCAGGATGCAGTACTTCTTGCTCCACCCACTCATGTAGTAGGTGTACTGGCCAAAACCAGCGCCGGCGTCGAGGATGTGGGCGTTTTCAGGTGCGGTTTTTCGCCACTTGCGCAATTCACGGTGCACGTGCCAGGTGCGCAAGAGCAGCAGGTCCAGCAGTTTATAGAAGAGCCTGCGCATCCAAGGCGCCCGGTTGAAGAATTCCCCAAGGGTCCGCTTGATGGGATCGTATTGCATGGATCAGCTTTTGAGCAGTCGGTCGATTTCGTCGTAGTAGTCCAGCGAGTCGTCGAGGTAGTAGAAGAGCTCGGGCACGCGTCGGAGTTGCTTGCCCACGGTGTTGCCAAGGATTTGACGCACCTTCTTGTCGTTTTGCTTGACTTGTTCGAGTGCTTCTTTGGCGTCCGAGACAGCCATGAAGCTCAAGTACACCTTAGCGGTGCCCAAATCGGGCGCCACGCGCACCTGGGTGACCGTGATGAAGCGGCCTTCAAACAGATTACGGCTCTCGCGCTGGAAGATCACTGCCAATTCGCGCTTGAGCAGGCTCGATACTTTTTCTTGCCGAATGCTTGCCATAGCGTACAAAGGTAGTGCTTCTGCCCCCAGCCCGTGACGGGATGCCAAGGGATTGTGAAACCGGAATTGCTAGACCAAAGGTCACTAGCCCTTGCGGGAGGCGGTAAGTGTATTTCGGACACCAATATTCGGGTTGTTAAAATTGCCTGCATCCCGCGAATGACGCAGGTTTCTCCGGGATGATTTTTTGATGAAACATTCAGCGAACCTGCTAATTTTGCCACCGATAAAGCAGATAACCAACCTTTGCACATGTCCCATGCTTACAAGGCTCAGATTGACGCGTTTATGGAAACCGTCCGAGCCAAGAATGCACACGAGCCCGAGTTCCTTCAGGCCGTGCAAGAAGTTGCCGAAACGGTAATTCCCTTCATCCAGGACCACCCCCAGTACGAAGCCCACAACATCCTTGAGCGGATGGTGGAGCCCGAGCGCACGATTATGTTCCGTGTGCCCTGGACGGACGATTCTGGCAAGACGCACGTCAACCGCGGTTACCGCGTGGAGTTCAACTCGGCCATTGGCCCGTACAAAGGCGGCCTGCGCTTCCACCCTACGGTCAACCTGAGCATTTTGAAGTTCCTCGGTTTCGAGCAGGTATTCAAAAACTCGCTGACCACCCTGCCCATGGGCGGAGGTAAAGGTGGTTCTGACTTTGACCCCAAAGGCAAGTCGGACGCTGAAGTAATGCGCTTCTGCCAAAGCTTCATGACCGAGCTCGCGCGCCACATCGGCCCCAACACCGACGTACCTGCGGGTGACATCGGCGTGGGTGGACGCGAAATCGGCTACATGTTTGGCCAATACAAGCGTCTGCGCAACGAATTCACCGGCGTCCTCACCGGCAAAGGCATCAACTGGGGCGGCTCGCTGATCCGTCCGGAGGCCACCGGTTACGGCTGCGTGTACTTCGCCCAAGAGATGCTCAACCACGTGGGCGACTGGATGAAAGGCAAGACCGTTGTGGTCTCGGGTTCCGGCAACGTGGCTCAGTTCGCGGTTGAAAAAGCCACCGAGCTCGGCGCCAAAGTGGTGACCATGTCTGACTCCAAAGGCTTCATCCACGATGCATCCGGCATTGACGCCGACAAGCTCGCGTGGATCATGGACCTCAAGAACAACCGCCGCGGCCGCATCCGCGAATACGCAGAGCACTTTGCAAGCGCTACTTACCACGAGGGTCAACGTCCTTGGGGCATTGCCTGCGATGTAGCACTGCCGTGTGCCACCCAAAACGAGCTCAACGGCGAAGAAGCCGAAGCCCTGGTGGCCAACGGTTGCAAAGCCGTAGCCGAAGGCGCCAACATGCCTTCGACCCCTGAGGCCATTGAGGTGTTCCACGCCAAAAAGGTGCTGTTTGCACCAGGCAAGGCATCCAATGCCGGTGGTGTAGCCACTTCGGGTCTGGAGATGTCGCAAAACTCCCTGCGCCTGAACTGGAGCGCCGAGGAAGTGGAGCAACGCCTGCACACCATCATGCAAGACATCCACGCCCAGTGCGTGAAATACGGGACCAACGACGACGGCACTGTGGACTACGTCCGCGGCGCCAACATCGCCGGCTTTGTGAAAGTGGCCGACGCCATGATCGATCAAGGTGTGGTCTGATCCCCTATAAACCTGCAAGCAAAGCCGCCTCCGACCTGTTCGGAGTGCGGCTTTTTTGATTCTCTTTGACGCTATGAAATTTTCCTCGCCGCAAACCCTGCAATCCCTCGCCGACTTGATCGGTGCCCGCGTACTGGGCGATCCCAACCACCCGGTCACCGGCATCAATGAAATCCACCGCGTGGAGCCGGGCGACTTGGTCTTCTGCGATCACCCCAAGTACTACGACAAGGCCTTGGGCAGTGCCGCAGGCACGGTGCTGATGAACGCCGAGGCCGATGTGCCTGCAGGCAAGGGCATCTTGGTCAGTGAGGATCCGTTCAAGGACTTCAATGCGCTGACGCGTCACTTCATGCCAACGGTGCATCCTGCAGCGGCTGTTGACCCCACGGCCATCGTAGGTGAGGGTACGCACATTGCCCCCAACGTAGTGGTGGGCGCACACGTCCAGATCGGACAGGATTGTGTGATCCAAAGCGGGGTGGTGATTCACCAAAACGCCATCATTGGCGACCGCGTGACCATCCACGCTAACACTGTGATCGGGGCCGATGCCTTCTACTTCCAAAAGCGCGAAAACGGCTACAACAAGATGCACACCTGTGGATCTGTGGTCATTGAGGACGATGTGGAAATTGGTGCGCTGTGCACCATTGATCGCGGCGTTTCGGCAGACACCCGCATTGGTCAGGGCAGCAAGCTGGACAACCAGGTCCACATCGGACACGACACTGTGGTGGGCAAGCATTGTTTGTTTGCCGCTCAAGTGGGCATCGCCGGATGCGTGGTGGTGGAAGACCACGCCACCTTGTGGGGCCAAGTAGGAGTGGCCAGCGATGTGGTCATCGGCCAAGGCGCTGTGGTACTTGGCCAAAGCGGTATCACCAAATCGGTAGAAGGAGGCAAGACCTACTTTGGCAGCCCGGCTCAAGAGGCCAGCAAGAAGTACCGCGAAATGGCTTCGCTGCGCCGACTGCTTCGCCAGCGCTAGATTGTCCTACCTTTAGCGGTCGTCGAACGTCGATCGCAACTGACCTATGTCTGCCAAAACCACCCGTCTGCAGCGCCGCCTTGAAGACAAGGACTTCAAACTGTCTGCGCTGTTGGGCATCACCCAAACCATCAACGCCGCCGAGCACACCTCTGAGTTGCTCGAACGCTACCGCGAAATCCTGTGCGACTCGCTAGGCATCGGCAAGCTGGTGCTGTACAACCGGGAGAACACCTGGCGTTGCATCCTGCAATACGGCGTTGAGGGCGAGGTAGATCCGGTTTCGGATACGGCCTTGTTTGAGGACGAGCACATGGCGCTCTCGGTTTCGGGTTCCACCACCGAGCAGGCTTTCGACGTGGTCATCCCCATCCTCCAGGACGACACCCCCATTGCCTACCTCATGGTGGGCGACATCGACGAGGAATCGGTGGGTATGAGCCCGGTGGTGAAGCACATGAACTTCATCCAAACCATCACCAACATCCTCATTGTAGCGGTGCGCAACCGCCGCCTCCAAGAAGAAAACCTGCGCCAAGAGCGCATGCGCAAAGAGCTCGAGCTCGCCGGCGAAATGCAATCCATGCTGGTGCCCTCTGCGCTGCCCAACACCGACGCATACAGCTTTGCAGCCCATTACCGCCCCCACCAACAAGTGGGCGGCGATTACTACGATGTGATCCCCTTGAACCAGGATGAGGTCATGCTCTGCATTGCCGACGTGAGTGGCAAGGGCGTATCTGCGGCCTTTTTGATGGCCAACTTCCAGGCCAGCCTGCACTCGATGTTCAAGTACCAACGCCAGGAACTCCGCGAGGTCATCCGCGAGCTGAACGAGCGCGTGCTCAAAAGCGCCCACGGCGAAAAGTACATCACCTTCTTTGTGGCCATCTACCACGTGCCTACCCGCAAGTTGCGCTACGTGAATTGCGGCCACAACCCGCCTATGCTCATGCATCCGGGCGGACAAGCCGAGGAACTCAAGTTGGGCTCCATCGGGCTGGGCATGTTCGACGAAATTCCCCGCATCGACGAAGGGGAAGTCTCTGTGCCAAAAAACGCCTTCTTGCTGTGCTACACCGACGGACTGACTGAGGTGGAAAACCACGCCCAAGAGGAGTTCGGTACCGTGCGCGTGGAGCAAGTGCTGCGCGACGGAGCGTCAAAGTCTGCTGAAACGATTGTGGAAGAGGTGCTGGCCGCCTTGGATGCCTTCAAGGGAGACAGCCCTTATGTGGACGACACTGCTGTGTTGGGCTGTCGCTTTTCCTGATTCCCTTTTTCCAAGTACAGATCGGCTGCCACCAGGATGGCGGTGAATCCCCAGAACGGAATCGATGCCTTGTCGGTGTCGAGGTAGTTGTTGAGGGTGCCGTGCACGTAGTAGGTAATCAAGCCCAGGAACACGCTGATCACGATGATGCGGTTCTCGCGTTCGCGCAGGCGGTAGATCAACTTGAATGCCCGGGCGCACACCACAAACACAAGCGCTACCATCAATAGCATGCCGGGGACGCCTTGCTCGGCCAACGGGCCAAAGTATTCGGAGTGGGCGTTGCCGCCGTCGGCGTTGTTGGTGGAAATGATGGTGCGGTCCTTTGAACGCTGGAAGGGCGCATATACGAACTGGTAGGTGCCCGGTCCCCAACCCACCAGTGGGCGCTCGGCAAACAGGGCAAACGCGCAGTTCCAGCGATTGAGGCGCTCCAGGTTGGAAGCGTCCGAACTCACGTTGGAGATGGACTCTACGTGCTCGCTGAGGTTGTCGCTGGAGTCCTGTTTGTTGCGTTCGAGGGCAATGACCAAATCGTCTTGTGCAAACCACACAAACGCCCCGAGTAACGCCACCGCTCCAACAATGGTGCGGAAGCGGATGCGCAATGACAACACCCCCAATACGCCAAGGGCAACGACCAAGCTGACCCAAGCCGCGCGGGTGTAACTCAGGACCACACCCAAAATTAGGATGGCAAAGAGCAGCCCCAGAATCACCTTCATCAGCAGGTTAAAGCGCTTCTGAAGCAGCATGCCAAACAGTACAGGGGTGTACATGGCTAGTACCGCACCGTAGCTGGTGTGGTCCTTGAAAAACGGCTCCATCACCCAGTGGCCGGCGTCCTTTTCAAACCCAAAGGTGCTGTGGCGCACGACCGTGTAAATGATCACCGCAGCCAGCGGCACCATGTACAACAGGAAAAAGCGTTGGATCCGGGCGGTGTTCCCTTTGAATACCGAAATGGCAAAGAAGAAACACGGCACCACAAACCAAAGGCGCGCGGCCAGGAACTTGAACGACACCAGCGGCAATTCACTCGAGACTGCAGTCAATAACGTCCAGGTCAATTGCAGCAAGACAATCACCACAATCGGGTGCCTGTACAGCGCAACGTCTGAGAAGCTCTTGTCTGATAGCGCTTTGAAAAACAGCAACAGCGTGAGTCCCGCCAAAAGCGGTTCGGTGGGCAGGTAAAACCCAATGCCGCCAATGTCCAGCTGCTCAAGGTTGAGCGATACCGGGGTGAACAGCACAATGAACAGGTATACGTCTGCGGTGCGAAAGAAGGCAGCCCACAGCACACCCAGCACCACGGGCACAGCGGCCACTTCGTAATGCTCGGTGTAGAGGGCGATGCCCAGGGCAGCGACAAACAGCCCGGTCAAGCCATAGAACCAGCGTATGTTGGCGGCCGACAGCAAATCAGAGGGTGCCTTCGCTGCGCAGGTTACGGTAGGAATCCAGCAGCAACAGCGCAATCACGGCCATCACAAAGGTGGCCGCTACACTCATGGCTACAATCAGCCAGCGGATGGGGTAGGCCTTCTTGTCTGAGGGCGATGCGCGGTCCACCACAAAGAAGGAACTCATGCGCGAGTTCACATCAATGCGCAGCAGCTCAAAGCGGCGCTTTTGAACCGCTTCACGCTCGTAGGCGCTTACGATCAGTGTTTGCAGCTTGTCGTAGCTGGCGCCGTACTTGGAGATTTCGGCCATTTGGGCCCGGATGGTCTCAGCGCGATTGGGTTGACCTTCGACAATCGCGGTGGCGAATTGCTCGTTGAGGCCTTCGATTTGGGTGAGGTAGTCGTAGATGCCCAGTTCACGCAAGGCAGCCACGCTGTCTTCGAGGGTTTTGATCTCGGCTTGCAGCCCTTCGTAGGACTCCTTGGCGTAGGCAAACGCCTGCTTGGCGCGGTCGCTGCGCATGCGATTGGCCACCGTATCGGTCAGCAGGGTGATGGCGTTGGCCATGTCGCTGGCGGTTTGGGGGTCGGGGTGCAGCACGTCAATGCGCAACGAGCCAAACTTGGTCAGCTTGGCGCTCACATTGCTGGAGTACTCTTCCGAAATGAGCGTGTTGGCGCCGGGATCGTCGCGCTTGATGTCGTACGCAGTCCACAGGTCAAACTGCTCAATGATGCGGTTGCGAATCACGTCCGAGTTGATCACCTGCAGCAGGCGCTCGGCGTCTTCGGTTTCTCCGTATTCCAGGAGGTCTTTGCGTTTGATGTCTTCGAGGAACTGCTCACCAATGGAGTGCTGTTCGGTGGGGAAGAGGGTTACGCTCGAGCGAAATTTCTCCTCAATCATCAACGACATCACCGCCGAAACAACGGCAGCGGCAAAGCACACACCAACGATGTGCCACTTCCAGCGAAAGAGAAAAACAAACAGGTTCGAGGCGTTCAGGGATTGACCCGTGGGCTTGGCGTCCATGCAGCGCGGATTTTGGGCAAAAGTACTATTTCGGATGTCAGGCTTGGGACGTGTCCTTTCGGCTGGATTTGACAAGCGCTATCAAGCGCGATGGGCGCAAGTAACCGAGCGAAAAAGCCACTGCGCCTCCGGCCAAAAGCAAGGCCCCACACTTCAACAGCCACGGTCCGGGCAATATTGTGCTGGCCCAACCGGCGGTTATGCACAACCCGGCAAAGGCCACGGCTTTGGCTACAAGCCCTGCGCCGGGCCGCCAACCATACATGCGCACCGCCAAGGCGATTTGTCCCACGGCCATCAGTCCGTGCGTGGCACAGCTCGCTACTGCGGCGCCCCAAGCACCATAGGTGGGAATCAGCAGGGCATTGGCCACGATGTTGCCCACCACTGCGGCTGCGGCCAGCAGGTTCAGTGCCTTCAAACGCCCTCCGGCGGTCAGCAAGGACCCAAACAGGTAGTTCATCGCAAATCCTGCGAATCCAGCCATGAGCCAACCAAACACGCCGGCGGCCTCTTGGGTGTGCTCGATGTAGCGCCAGTCCATGAATTCTTGGCGGTAGTACACACACATCACCGCGGCGAGTACTGCTCCCGGATACAACAAGCGAAAGGCCTGCTCCAGCACCGGGTACACCGGCTGGCTGCGGTGCAGCATGCGGCTAAACATGGGCAGTAACAAAATGGCAAAGAGGTAGGCCAGCATGTTGCCGGCTTCAAAAAAGCGGAAGGCCATGGCGTAAATCCCCGCCTGCTCGGGACCTTCAGGGTGGAGGCGTTCCAGCATCACCGAGTCGGTACGCAGGTAGACGCTCATCAAAAAGATCAACAGGGCAAACGGGGCGCTTTGGCGCAGGAGGTTGCGGGCGTAGGCGCGGTCGAACTTCAAGCGGACCGGTCGTACATGTTTGCCCAACATGGCCAAGGCCACAACTGCGGCCAGAGCATAGCTAAAGGTTTGGGCGTAGACCAACCACTCCACTTGGAAGGGCCTGTCGGTCACCCCTCCCCAGAGCAGCAGGCTGCAAACGGCGATCAGCACCAGGCGGTCCAGCACGCTGATTATGCTGTCCTGGCGAAACAGGTGCAAGCCGCCCAAGTTGCTGCGCAGGAACAGTACCAACGCGGCCAAGGCTTGGTTGCAGCCCAAAAGGGCCAAAACGGTAAGTTGATCGGGGGTGTAACTGAGCAGCGCTCCACTGGCAAGCAAAACCACCAAGTAGAGCGCCATCAAGGTCAATCGCAGCCCCAGCATGGGGCCAAAGCCCAAGGGACGGTTTTGGTCCAATTGGGCCACGCGCCGGGCGTTGTAGTTGGCCATGCCCAAATCCAAGAGGATGTTGAGCAGGAATGAAAAGCTGATCAAGGCAAAGTAGTTGCCAAAGGTCTCGGCGCCTACGCGGTTTTGCACCTCGGCTTCGATGCCAAACACGTAGAACGGCTTGACAAGCAAATTGAGGCCCAACAGCAGGGCGAAGTTGACAACAAACTGACGTTGCATCCGGCGGAATCAGCCCGCAAAGTACGGCCAAAGGTCGGATGCATCAGGGGTTACTCCGAAGGAGCAGTCAACATGAAAGTCAGGGGCAGGGTGTGCTGGCTGGCGTAGGCCACGCCATTTTGCATGGCAGGGGTCCAAGCGGGCATGTTGGCCACAAACTCCAGCGCTGCAGTGGTCAGGAAAGGGTGCGCGCTGTAGGTCACCTCTACGTCTTCCACTGCGCCTTCTGCGTTCACGTTAAAGGCCAAGCGTACTTTGCCTTCGATGCCGTGTACACGGGCATTTTCGGGGTAGTTCAGGTGGGTGCCGATGTAGGCAGACATGGCGTTGTCGCCTTCGCCAATCGATGCGTCGCAGGTGGTACCGGTTGCGGCAGCGTTGTCGCTGTAGAAACGGTCCGACAGGGCGTTGCCTTGCCAGTCCCAGCGGTTCCAGGTGCCTACGCGTTGACCTTGGTGGTAGTGGCCTTGCGATTCGCGGTTGCCTGAGGCGAAGTAGTACACAAACCAGCCTTCCTCGGTGTCGAGGTGTTGGTCCGCGTAGCGACCGATCATGCGGGTTTGCCCGTCAAGGAAAGAGACCTTCACGTGGTAGTGGCCGTCGTCCAACAGGTTTGAGGTGCGTTGGTACATGGCGTGCTCCGCGGTGGTTTCTTCCAGGTTTCGGTCCAGGAAGGTTACCGCGTTCTCGGCTTGCGTAGTCAGCGCAAAGCCCAGTGCGAGCAGGGTGTTCATCAGCTTTTTCATCATTCTTCAGTTCGTGCGTTGCTGAATTTGCGGGTGCAAAATTCGCTCCTTTTTTTCGGTTGGTGATCATTCATGAGACGGAAATGAGTATTCGGGGTCACATTTCTGCCGTTCATAGAAGACTCAACTTCAGCAAACCCACGTCCGGCGGGGGTTCTAAAGTGAATACAGAAAAAGCCAAAATCCCCCTACACTGAGTGAATGGTCACCCGTGAGGAGGATTCGGTGGGGAAGCGGCGGGAACCTTGCCCACAATTGGGGCATTTTGTTCCTCAGCAGCGGTTCGTAGCGAGTGGGAGGGTTACTCCGGGTCGCTCAGATCGAAGGTTATGGGCAGGATAAAGTGCGAGGCGATGCCTTCGCCGCGCTTGCGTGCGGGCTCCCATGCAGGCATGGAGGCCACCAAGCTAAAACCGGCTTCTGCAAGTAAAGGGTGGGTGGTAGAGAGGGCTTGGATGTTGTGAATGCGGCCGGTTTCGTCAATGGAGAAGGCGATTTCAACGGTGCCTTCAATGCCGCGGGCTTTGGCCTCGGCCGGGTAGTCCAGTTTGGAGGCGATGTAGGCGTCGAGCGCTTCAAACCCTCCAGGGAAATTCGCGGCGCGGTCTTCCAGCGAGCGGTCTTGGGCTTCGGCGTAGTGACGGTCGGGAAGGGCCATGCCATTCCAAGTCCAGCGTTTCCAAACGCCGACTTTTTCTCCCGTCTGGTAGCTGCCCTGCGATTCGGGCTGGCCGCCGAAGAAGTAGTATTCGAAATAGCCGTCTTGTACCGAGAGTTGTTCATCGGCATAACGACCTGTCATGCGGGTTTGGCCATCGAGGAACCTTACGTGGACATGGTAGTAACCGTCTTCCTTGAGGACGGCCGCTCGGCGAAAAGCGGCTTGGTCCTGAGACACGGACTCCATGTTGAGGTCCACATAATCAAAGCGTGCTTGTTGAGCGACAAGCGCGTTCCAGGAGAGCAAACCCGTGGTGGCGAGTACGAGGATGCGTGCTATCATGATTTCCAGTGCGTTTCGAGCGCGTTTCGCTTGAAACTGCGCTGGGAAATTAGTCTCTTTGTGCCCGGAGGATTTTCACCTTCCATTGATTTATCAACAATGCGGCTTTGAACGGCCACCTCTGGTCATGGATTACATCTTCGAACTGCAATGGCAGGAAACCGTCAAACGCGTAGCCGCGTGGGCCGGCCAGCCTGTAGACATGCAAGGCATCCTGTTTTTGATTGGGGTGCAGGAATTGGGATCGGGCTTCCGCACCTTTAAGAAGGACGAAAAAGTGGCCCTGATGCACGTGGCCATTTGCACGTTGCTTGCGCCCGATGGGTACTACAACTTCATTGGTCGCGATGAGGACGGGTGGCCCCATTTTGAGCGCAACAGGCAGCTGCCTTCACTTGGGCCAGACCAGCAAGACCGGCTCATGCGCGAGCGGATCGTGGCCTACTTTGCAGACCGCGACGTGATTCCAGAAGACGTGTAAAGCAGATTAGTCGGTGATCTCGACTGCTTCTTCGTTGGTGGCTTCTTCTTCCACCTTGATGATACCAATGCCGTACAGCGCGCCTTTTTGGGCCTCGATGTCCAGTACCATGAAACCTGCTTGGCCTTCTTTGTAGAAGTCGCTGAGGTTGAAGGTCACCTTGCCGGTGGCGTTGGTGGTACCTACCGTATCGATGCGAATTTCACCGATGGTGTTGCCGGTGCCCGAAGGGTTGCCGTACAAACGCACAGTGGCACCCGGTACCGCGGCACCCAAATCATTGCGTACTATGATGGTGGCGATGGTCTCGGTTTCCTTGTTGCAGCTGGCAAATCCCAGCGCCATCAATCCCACGAAACAAGCAACAGCAAAGCGCAAAGTCCAATTCTTCATCGGTGGTATTTTCTTAAATTCGCTACGCCTTTTTAAGGCATGTAGATTCACAAATGTACGCAACACAGATGAACAAGTTTTTCACCTTCATTGCCCTCGCGGCCGTCGCAGTTTTCTTTGCCAGCGCATCTTCATGCAGTCAAAGTGCTGATGCCACCGCCAACGTAGAAGCCACTGCCGCCGCGCAAGACGAAGACGGCCAAACCGCCGAAAATGTTGCACCAGCAGCGCAGGAAGCACAAGCGACCGTCCAAACCGAAGCCGACAAAGCCTGGGAAAAAGTGAAGAATAAGGCCATGAAAAGCGGCCAGGTTCAGATCGAAACCCCCATGGGCAACATCCTGGTTCAACTCTACGACGAAACCCCCATCCACAAAGAGAACTTCCTCAAACTGGCTTACACCGGATACTACGACGATTTGCTCTTTCACCGCGTCATGAACCAATTCATGATCCAAGGCGGCGATCCGGATTCGAAAGATGCTGCCCCAGGCCAACAACTCGGCCGAGGTGGCCCCGACTACAAGCTCGACGCCGAGATCAAAACCGGCCTGATCCACAAGAAAGGCGCATTGGCGGCCGCCCGCCAACCAGACCAAGTGAACCCAGGCAAGAAGTCTTCAGGCAGCCAATTTTACATCGTGCAAGGCAAGGCCTTCCCACGTGATGCTTTCCAAGCGCGCGTAGAAGGGGGCAACGCTGCCCGTGCTGAGGGCCAGCAAGTCAAGTACACCGAAGAAGACCTCAAGGCGTACGAAACCAACGGCGGTTACCCGTACCTCGATGGGGAGTACACCGTATTTGGTGAAGTACTCGAAGGCCTGGACGTAGTGGACAAAATCGCCCTGGTTACCGTTGACCGCGCCAACCGTCCCACCGAGGACGTGCGCATGAAGATGACCGTAGTCGGCGTCAAGTAAGCATGGAAGACCGCATCAAATCCCTCCTGGCGGAGGTGGACGCCTTTCAGGCCAAAACCGCCGACGAACTGGAGGCATTCCGCATCAAATTTTTGGGCCGCAAAGGGCTGGTGAAGGACCTCTACACCCAGTTCAAGGACGTGCCCAACGAGTCCAAGCGCGAAATGGGCCAAAAGCTCAATGCGCTCAAGGAGTCCATCACCGCGCGTTTTGAGTCGCAAAAGCTGTCGTTTGACACCGCCGCGGCCAGCGCCCCTTCCGGCGAGGACTTTACCCGTCCTACTGGCGATTTGCCTTTGGGTGCCCGTCACCCCATCTCAGTGGTGCGCCGGGAGATCTTGGATATCTTCGCTCGCATTGGTTTTACCGTGGCCGACGGCCCGGAAATCGAGGACGATTGGCACGTGTTCTCTGGGTTGAACTTCCCCCCCGAGCACCCTGCCCGTGACATGCAGGACACTTTCTTTGTAGAGAAGGACCCTGATGTAGTGCTGCGTACCCACACCAGCTCGGTGCAGGTGCGTGTGATGGAATCCACCCCGCCGCCCATCCGCATTGTGATGCCGGGTCGGGTGTTCCGCAACGAGGCCATCTCGGCGCGTGCACACTGCATCTTCCACCAGATTGAAGGCCTCTACATCGACAAGGACGTGTCGTTTGCAGACCTCAAGCAAACCCTGTTGTACTTCGCTCAGGAGTTCTTTGGCAAGAAGGCCAAGATCCGCCTGCGCCCGTCGTACTTCCCATTCACCGAACCCTCGGCTGAGGTGGATGTGTACTGGGGACTGGAAACCGAAGTGGACTACCGCATCACCAAAGGGACCGGATGGTTGGAAATCCTCGGCTGCGGCATGGTGGACCCCAACGTACTCAAGGCCAGCGGCATTGATTCAGAGGTGTACACTGGTTTTGCGTTCGGAATGGGGATTGAGCGCATTGCGATGCTCCGCTACCAGATTGGTGATTTGCGCGCCTTCTTCGAAAACGACGTGCGCTTCCTACGCCAGTTCTCCGCTACCCTGTGAGACCAAGTTGGGCAGGGTGAAGGACAGGGTTGAACCCTCTTGTTCTTCGCTGCGCAGATCGACTTTGGCTCGGATTTTCTCGCAGGCCAAACGCACCATGTACAGGCCCAGCCCGCTGCCTTTGGCTTGCGTGCTGCCCTTGACAAACATCCCAAATACGCTTTCCTGCACTTGGTCGGCAATGCCGATGCCGTTGTCTTCCACGTGGATGGTGGCGCCCTTGTCTGAAGTGGACAGGGTTACCCGACAGTAGTCGTCTCCCGAGCCGCCGCGGAATTGGATGGCGTTGTCGATGGAGTTTTGCAGGATGACCTTGATCAGGCCTGGATCTGAGTAGAATGGTGCAGTTTCCTTGATGTCCCAGATGATCTCTACCCCGCCGGGTTCTTGGATGGTGCTGCCTTCCAATTCGTCGCGCAGGGCACGCAGGTTGACCTTCTCCACCTTCACTTCACGCTTGCGGTAGTCCAGCGCTTTGCTCAGGTTGACCAAGATGTTGTCCATCTGCCCCACCGAGCTCTCGATCATCGACAAGCTTTTGCGGGCATTCATGCTGTGGTCCTCGGCGCGCAGCAAACGCAACAGGCCTTGGATGCTCACCAGCGGGTTGCGCAAGTCGTGGGATGAGCGGTAGATGTAATGGTTCAAGTCTTCTTGGGCCTGGTGCAGCTCGCGTGTGCGGCGGAACAGCTTCCAGTTGAGCAGCTGCTTTTGCTTGCGGACTTTGCGTACCTGCCAGTAGGTGAACGCGCACGCGGCCAAGATCACTCCGAGCAATACGAGCAAGTATCCGGTGCGCTGGTACCAAGCCACTTCCACGGTAGGCGGCAGGGCAATGGGTTGGCTGAGTTCGGCCATGTCGTTGCGCTGCAGACGGGCGTTTTCGGCTTGCGCGTTGATCACCAGTTGCAGGGAATCCGAGAAGCTCAAGTAGGCGTAGGCACGCTTGTCTTTGCCGCGCTCGTGGTAGAAGTCTGCAATGTTGCGGCTGACTTCCTGTTGGCTGAGGATGTTGCTCTCGGCCAGCGCGTGTTCCATGGCCGCGGCGTAGGCAGAGGTGGCTTCTTTGTCGCGGTCCCAAGTGGCCAGCAGGTTGGCCAGTCTGAGGTGCGCGCGCCATTGATCCGGAAGGCCTTGCATCACTGCTAGGTTGACGGCTTGTTGCTGGGCGTGGATGGCCTCGTCGGACTTGCCGGTCAATTCACGGAAGCGGGAGAGTTCGGTGGTGAAGGCGTAGGCGTCTGCCAAGCGGTCGGTGGCCGTGTTGGTGCGGTACCCTTCCAGGGCCAGCGTGGCGCCCAGGTTGTAAGTCTGCTGTTCGCGGTAGAGGCTAAGCAGGTGCAAGGCGCAGGCGTTCCATGAGGTTTGATTGCCATCGGTTTTGAAGGCCGCCATGGCTTCTTCCAAGTAGCTCTGGGCTTGCGGCAGGTTGCCTTGGCGTTTGTAGAGCTCGCCCACCATCATTTGCAGCTCGGGCACCACAGGAGAGGGGTTGGCCTCGCCCAGGTAATCGAGCGCACTGCGGAAGTGCTCCAGCGCTTGGGTATCCTGGTGGGCGTTGGCGTGCAACATGCCCAATTCCAAGTGGGTTTTTTGCAGCCCGTCTACCGAACCGAGCTGGGTGTAAAGTGCCAGGGCTTCGGTGTATTGGCGCAGGGCGTATTCGGGGCTGTCTTCGCGGTCGTAGAGCTTGCCTTTTTGGTAGTGGGCATCGGCCCGGGTGCGGTCCGAGAAGGAGCTGGGGTTATCCGTGATTTGATTGAGCTTGCGCAGGGCTTGCAGCGGTTGCTCCTCTTGGATCAGGCCACGTACCTCCTCTAACAACGCCTGTTCTGAGGCGCTTTGTTCCTGCGGTGTGGCCCAAGCGGGCAGCAGCACCAAACAGAAGAGGGCGGTATGGAGCAGCCGTTGAATCACTTCCAGCTCCAGTCGTATTGGTCGAGTTCGTTCACGCAGGCCGTCAACAGGTCCACCGAGGCTTGGATGTCGCCCTTGTCGGCCATTTCAATCACCGAGTGGATGTTGCGGGTGGGAATCGAGATGGCTCCGGCAATGCTGCCTCCGGGCACCTGGCGTTGCAAGCTGGCGGTGTCGGTGCCGCCGGCGGTCAGGATTTCAGGTTGCCAGGTGATGCTGTGCTTGTCTGCGGTTTGCTTCATGTAGGCCACCATACGTCGGTCACAAATGGTGCGGGCATCCATGATTTTGATGGCGGTGCCTTTGCCCAGCGAGGTCACCCGTTCGTGCGCAGGAGCGCCGGGGGTGTCAAACGCAATGGTGGTGTCCAGGCCAAACCCATAATCGGGCTTGATGGCCATGGCCGATACGTCTGCACCGCGCAGGCCCACTTCTTCTTGCACGGTGAACACGCCGTAAAAGTCGTAGGCAGGTTCTTCCAGTTGACGCAAGGTCTCCAGCAGGATGTAGACCGATACACGGTTGTCGATGCTCTTGCAGTTCACCGTGTTGCCCATTTCAATCAGGCCGCGCTCGCGGGTGACGGCGTCGCCGATGGAAACGATCTTCTCCACTTCTTCCTTGGGCAGCCCAAGGTCGATGAAGTAGTCTTTGATTTTGGGGGCCTTGTTGCGCTCCTCGGGCGCCATGATGTGGATAGGCTTGGAGCCCATCACTCCAATCACGTCCTGAGAGCCGTGCACGATTACGCGTTGGGCGGTCAGGGTCTTGGGGTCGAATCCGCCCAGGGTGTGGAAGCGCAAAAAGCCGTTGTCGTCGATGTGGGTGACGATGAATCCGATTTCATCCATGTGGGCCGCACACATGGCGCTCTTGGTGTCTGAGCGTCCTTTCTTGAGGGCGGTCACGTTGCCCATGTTGTCTACGCTGACCTCCACGTCCATGGAGCTGAGGGATTCCAGCACGAGTTTTCGGATGCGGTCTTCGAAGCCGGGTGCGCCGGGGGTTTCGCAAATGCGGCTCAGCAAAGGAATGTTCATGGTGCAGAAGTGTTCAGGTGCGTACCTGCGTAAAGCTAGGGGGAAGTCCCCTTGGGGAGACGGGGAGAAATCGCGATGTTTAGACAGGTCATGGTGGATAACATCGCACATCCCAAAGTCCAGGAATTCTTCGAGCGGCAAACGCCCGAAGCCCTCGCGCTGCTTGGTTTTTTGCGCCAAGAGGTGCTCAAATGTTGCCCCGGATTGCGCGAGGAGTACAAATGGGGCGTGCCCTATTACCGCGCAAAGAAGTCACTCGCGTACCTCAATGTGCGCAAAGGGGTGGTGGAAGTGGGCTTCACCCAAGGACACCGATTGGCCGATCCCGAGCACTGGTTGCAAGGCACCGAACTCAAGCTCGTGCGGCACTTACGCTACAATCCCAATACAGACATTGATCCCGCACCGCTGCGTGCGCTCTTGGCACAGGCAGCCGAGTTGGCCCAAGGGTGATTACTCGTTGTAGATGACGTGCATCACGGTTTCGCCCACCGCGCCGAGGGTCTCTGCGCTGATGGCGTCCATGTTGTCGTCGTGGGTGTGGTGGAAGCTGCCGTACCCATTCAGGCCCATGGCATTGATGCCGGTGTGGAACTCCACAATGGCGGCCGAGGGGATGCCGGCAATCGCGTTCACAAAGCTGTGGTCGTCGATGGTAGGCCCAGAGGTCGAAGACGAGAAGAACTCGCTGTTGCCTGTGGTGCGTGCCGCTTTGTGAATTTTGTTCATCACGTGCGAAGCGTACTGCATGCTGGTGCCCTCTTTGGGGAAGCGGGCGCCCGGGCTGCCCACCATGTCCAGCAGGATGCCATACTTGGCGCGGTAGCCCGACACGTGCGGACGGTTGGACCAGTATTGCGAGCCCAAGCACCACGAGTAGGTGTCGCTATCGATGCCCGGGAAGTTGGGCGTGCCGTAATCCTCGGCGTCAAACAGCACAATGTCGATCCCGTATTCGGTGGGTTGCGCCTTGAGTTGGCGGGCGATTTCCAAGAGCACGCCCACGCCACTACCGCCGTCGTTGGCCCCCAGGATGGGTTCGTTTTGGCGGTCGGGGTTGGGGTCTTTGTCGGCAAAGGGGCGGGTGTCCCAGTGGGCAAAGAGCATCAGGCGCTTTTTCTTTTCCGGCTGGAATTGCGCGATGATGTTCTTCATGTTGATGTTCAACCCGTCAAAGGCTTGTACCACATCGCGTTGTACGATGACGTTGTCGGCGTATTGCGAGAGGAATTCCTCCATCCATTCTGCACAGGCCGTGTGCCCTTCGGAATTGGGGTTGCGCGGGCCAAAGCTCACCTGCTTGGCCACATAGGCGTAGGCAGAATCCGCATTGAATTCCGGCACCACCACGGAGGGCTTTTGCTCGGCGGGTCTAGGGGGTGGGGGCGGGGCGGGATCGTCGCCACAGCTGCCCAGCACCAACACTGCCGCCATCAGCGGCCACAGGGATTTAACCGTCATAGCTCCAGGTTGTGCCTTCTTTGGCGTCTTTGAGGGTCACGTTTACGGCCTTGAGTCCGTCGCGGATTTGGTCCGAGGTGCCCCAGTCTTTGTTGTCGCGCGCGGTTTTGCGCAGGTCGATGATCAGGCCCATGAGCCCGTCGGCCAAGCCGGTTTCTCCGCCTGGGTTCTCCATGCGCAGCCCGAGTATTTCAAACACGTAGTCGTTGACCACGGCTTTGAGTGCATCCAAATCGGCGGCGTTCAGCTGTAGCTTGCCGTCGTTGGCCGAGTTGATGGCCTTGACCATGTCAAACAGCTCGGAGATCAGGATGGGGGTATTGAAGTCGTCGTTCATGGCCTGGGCACAGCGCTCACGCAAGCCCGCCACGTCGTATTCCGAACCGCCAGCAGGGGCCAACGCGTTCAGCGTGCCAATGGCGGTCATGAGTTTCTTGAGTCCTTTTTCAGCGGCCTGCAGGGCTTCGTTGCTGAAGTCCAACGTGCTTGAGTAGTGGCCCATGAGCATGAAAAAGCGCACGGTCATGGGGCTGTAGCCTTTGTCCAGCAATTTGTGGTCGCCGGTGATGAGCTCCTCGGGGGTGAAGCCGTTGCCTTCGGACTTGGACATTTTGCGTCCGTTGACCGTCAGCATGTTTCCGTGGATCCAGTAGCGCACCGGACGTTCCTCTTTGTTGGCCCCTACGTTTTGCGCGATTTCGCACTCGTGGTGGGGGAACTTGAGGTCCATGCCGCCGCCGTGGATGTCGAACTGCTGGCCCAGGTATTTGGTACTCATGGCCGAGCACTCCAGGTGCCAGCCCGGGAATCCGATGCCCCAAGGGCTGTTCCAGCGCATCAAGTGACCTTTTTCTGCCTTCTTCCAAAGGGCAAAATCCAAAGGGCTCTTTTTGTCTTGTTGGCCTTCGAGGTCTCGCGAGTTGCTCATGAGCTCGTCCACCTTGCGGCCTGAGAGTTCGCCGTAGGGGTGGTCTTCGTTGTACTTGGGCACGTCAAAGTAGACCGAGCCGTTTACCTCATAGCCGTAGCCGTTGGCAATGATCTTCTCGATCATTTCGATCTGTTCGATGATGTGGCCGGTGGCTGTGGGCTCAATGCTGGGCGACTCAATGTTGAAGATGCGCATCACGTCGTGGAAGCCCACGGTGTACTTCTGCACCACCTCCATGGGCTCGATGTTTTCCAGGCGCGCCTTCTTGGCGATTTTGTCTTCCCCTGCGTCCACGTCGCCCACCAAGTGGCCCACGTCGGTGATGTTGCGCACGTAGCGCACTTTGTAATCCAGGAATTTCAGGTAGCGGAAAACAACGTCAAAGGTCAAGAAGGTGCGGACGTTGCCCAAGTGTACATCGCTGTATACGGTAGGGCCACAAACGTACATGCCCACGTAGGGCGCGTTGATCGGTTCAAACCGCTCCTTTTTTCGCGTGAGGCTGTTGGAAATGTGCAGATCGTTCGGCATGGTGCAAATATGTCGATTGGGTTTGGATTGGAGGCCCTGTGAACGCGGGGGAAGGACACAAAAAAAGCCAGCCTTAAGCGGCTGGCTTTCGAAATATGGTTCGGGGATTATTGGTCGTCTACTTCGAGGACACCGGTACCTACATAGCGGCCGGCTTTGTAAATCTCGATGCGCACCAAGATGCCGTCGGCGTTGTAGCGGTGCCATTTGCCGTCCCAGAGGCGCCCGTTGCGGAAGTCACCGATTTGGGTCACCTGGCGGTTGTGGTTGTACAGGATGTTGTAGCCGTTTGGACGGAAGCTGTGGGCACCGTTGGGCTCGTCGGCCGCGGCTTCGGTTTTGGGTGCGTCCTTGGGGATGTCCACCAGAATTTCTTCGGCTTCTACTTCGTCCTCAAGTTCTGCGGGCGTGTCAACATCGGGCGCTTCTACCTGGTCGGCGGGGTTGCCATTGCGGTCAAAGCGGCGGATGGTGCCTTCCTCCAGCACGCCGGCTGAGAGGTCTTTTTCTTCCTTCAAAGCGCCGTTGGCGTAGTAGCGGCTCATGAGGCCTTCTTCTTTGCCGTTGACGATGTTCACCTCGAGTTCGAGCTGGCCGTTTTCGTGGAAGTACTGTTGCACTCCGTTGCGCTTGCCGTTGTCGCTGAAGGCAAAGATTTGCTGGGGGTTGCCGTTTTCATAAAAGCGTTTGAACGCACCTGTGTTGCGGCTCTTGGACCAGTTGCCCTGTTCCTCGATTTGACCGTTGGTGTAGTAGATGGTGTATGGGCCACTTGGACGGTTGCGCGCGTAATAGATCTCGCTGCGCAGCTCACCGCCCGGCGTGTAGTGTTTCCAGAGGCCTTCTTTGCGGTTGTCCACAAAGGTGCCCTCTTCCACCACTTCGTTGGCGCCGTAATTCACGTCGGCGGTCATGTAGCCCTTGATCACCCAGTACCCTTGACGCAAGCCGCTGGCGTCAGTAGTGTTGGTGCCCCCGGAGGAGGCTACAGCCGACAAGGATCCAACCAAAACAAGCGGGATGCAGAGCAACAGGAAACGTAGTATTTGCGTATTCATCAGAACGTGCGTGTAACAGGTTGTTCTCCTTTACGCACATTCTTGGCCTCAGGTTACTTCAAGGATTTTTTTTTTCAGCGCTGTGAGCATCGCCTCCACCATTTGGGCCAAATCGTACTGTGGATCCCAGCCCCAATCGCGGCGTGCAGCCTGGTCGTTGATGGAGTTGGGCCAGCTGTCTGCAATGGTCTGGCGGAAGTCCGGTACATAGTCTACCATCAACGCAGGAATGTGCGCACGAATGGCTTCGGCAATGGTCTCCGGTGTAAAGGAGATCCCGGCCAAATTGTACGACGAGCGCAGCTTGATTTGGTCTGTCGGAGCTTCGGTGATTTGGATGGTGGCGCGGATGGCGTCCTCCATGTACATCATGGGCAGCGCCGTATCGGCTTCCAAGAAACTGGTGTATGCGCCCGAGGCGAGGGCTTCGTGGAAGATCTCCACGGCATAATCCGTAGTGCCGCCTCCCGGAGGAGCGCTGTGGCTGATCAGGCCTGGGTAGCGCACACTGCGCACATCCACGCCGTATTTCTCGTGGTAATACTCGCACCAGCGTTCGCCGGCGAGTTTGGAGATGCCGTACACGGTGCTGGGTTCGCACAGGGCGTTTTGCGGGGTCAGGTGGCGTGGGGTAGAGGGGCCAAACACCGCAATGGAACTGGGCCAAAACAGTTTGGAGTAGACCCCTTCACGGGCCAATTCCAACAGGTTCAGCAGGCTTTTCATGTTGAGGTCCCAGGCCAGCAGGGGGTGCTGTTCGGCGCGTGCGCTAAGCATGGCCGCCAGGTGATACACCGTTTGGATGTTGTGGGACTGAAGTACACGTGCACACGCCTCGCGGTCCATGACGTCGAGGAGCTCAAAGGGCCCGTCTTGCAGGGCCGGATGTTCGCTGGGGCGGATGTCGGAGGCCACCACCTGCGTTGTGCCGTGTTGAGCGCGCAGGGCCACTACCAGGTCAATCCCGATTTGGCCCGACGCTCCGATCACGAGGATTTTTCCACCGTTCATTGCGGTTGGGAGATGTTGGGTGCGCCAAATGTAGGAGTTTGCTTTCGGCCATTCTGCGCGTTTTTTCCCCGACTGTTGATTTTTTGCTGACCAAACTCTGCGGGCTTTTTTCTTTCTTGCGCCGACCACGCAAGGAAACCAAGGGCTTGTCCCAGAAACCAGCATACGAGGCCCTGACCGATCAGGAATACCGGCAATTCTTCGAAGAGTTGTACGTTCCTGTGCGCAATTATCTCTACTTCAAAGTAGGCGACAATGGCGTGGCCGAAGACATTGCCCAAGACACTTTCATCAAGCTCTGGCAGAACCGCGGGAAAATCGACAAGCGGACGGTAAAGTCCTATCTTTATACCATAGCCGGCAACCTTGCGATCAACCACCTGAAGCGCCAGCAACTGCACTACAAATTCCAGAACCAATCGGTCATGGGGACCGACATCAAGTCTCCGGAATACAAGCTGCAGATGAAGGAGTACGAGGAACAGTTGAATCAAGTACTATCCGCCATCCCCGAAGGCCCCCGAGAGGTCTTTCTGATGAACAGACTTGAAGACCTCAAGTACCGTGAAATCGCGGAGCGCCTTGGGCTCAGTGTCAAAGCGGTAGAAAAGCGCATGAGCAAGGCCTTGCAGCTGATCCGCGAAAACCTGGGTGTGGACCTTTGAAGTCTCTACTGCTAACATGTGCGTTTGTATTGCTGGCCGGCCTCTGTTTCGCCCAGCCTGATGTGGTGCTCAATGAAAACTTCGTCAACACCCGCCTGGACAAAGCGCTGCTCACCCTCCGCAAGAACTACGACATCCGATTGGCCTACGACGGCCGCATGCTGCGCCGCACCAAAGTGAACGTGGAGCTGCGCGGGGTGCCGCTTGAAAGTGGCCTGTCCCAGCTGTTGGAAGGCACCGACTTTGAGTGGAAGCTGCTGGGCAACACGTACGCTGTTCTGCCCGCACTCGAGCAGACGCAAACTGCACCTGTTGACTCGGTACGCACCAATGTGCGGTGGCGTGCCCGTGTGCTCGACCGCGAATCCGGAGAGTCTCTGCCCTTTGCCACCGTGGTGGTGGCCGGTTCCACCCAAGGGGTCCAGTCCAACGAGGAGGGCTACTTCGTGTTGAGTGGCATTCCTTCGGACACCGCAACCATTCGTATTACATACGTAGGGTATGAACCGCTGGAATTGCGGTTGGCCCAATTTGCAGGCACCTACCCAGAGGTGATCCGCCTCGACCACAACCTGTCGGTGATGCCGTTGGTGCCGGTCTACGGCGAACAAACCCGCATGATCAACCGCAGCGCCACCCCAGGACTGCTCACCATGCAAGCCGAGGCCTCGCGCTACGTGCCCAATGCCGGTGAGCCCGATGTGATCCGAGCCCTCCAATACCAACCGGGCATTGTGGCCACTGGAGAATCCTCGGGCAACATCCACATCCGCGGCGGGGAGGCCGATGAAAACTTGGTGGTGTACGACGGCTTTACGGTCTACCACTTGGACCACTTCTTCGGCATTTTCTCGGCGTTCAACCCTGAGAGCATCAAGAACATCCGCGTGCACCGCGGCTGGTTTGAGCCGCGCTACGGCGGACGGACTGCGGGCGTGATCGAGGTCACCGGAAAAGACGGCAACCGCGAGCAAACCTCGGCAGTGTTCAATGCCAACCTGCTCAGCGCCAATTTGCAGTTGCAAACGCCGCTGCCTTACAAGGCGTCTTCGTTGATTGTGTCCGCACGCCGTTCGCTGACCGATGCCTGGAACTCTGGGGTGTACCGTTCGTTGTTCAACAACCTGTACAATGCTAGCCTGCTCGGCAGCAGTGACGAGCCCGATGTATTTGAGGCCTCCGACCCGCGGTTCCGCTTCTCGGACTTCAGCATGCGCATCAGTATAGAACCTTCCGAAGGCGATGAGGTGAACTTCAGCCTTTACAGCGGCAACGACAACCTGCAGTTCGGCTACGACTTTGATGCCGACGGCGACGGGAATCCGGTCAACTTCAACGACAACGCCGACTGGGGGAACCTCGGCTTCTCGGGTAAATGGAGCCACAGCACACCCACAGGCGACTATGCCAGCACCCTGGCTTCCTACTCCCGTTACAACAGTGACCTGTTTGCGCTCGACCGCCAATTGGAGTTTGGGCAGGTGGTGGACAGCGCCTTCACCAACCAGAACACCTTGCTGGAGGAATGGTCGCTGAAGCAGCACTTGGAGTTCAACTTCGACGGCCACTTGTTGCAGACCGGCGTGGATTATACCGGGCAAGCCAACCGCTTCCGTGCGTTGGAGACCGGGGTCGATGCCACAGGATTGAGCGAGCGCGCACACACGGTATCGCTCTACGTCCAAGACGAATTGGCGCTCCACCCGCTGTGGAAAGTGTTGATGGGCGCGCGGATGGCTTATTACTCGGGGACCAATACCCTGTACACCGAGCCGCGTGGTTCGATCTCCTTTCGCCCGTGGAAAGGGGTGACCCTGAAGGCCGCGGGTGGGCGTTACCACCAGTTCATTCGCCGCATTCGCAGGCAGGATTTGGCGTTCAACACCCCGGATTTTTGGCGACTGGCCGACCTCGGGCAAGTCCCCGTGCTCCGCGCTGATCAGTTCTTGGCGGGCTTCCAGCTGGAATGGAAGGATTGGTTGGTGGATGTGGAAGGCTACTACCGCCAACTCAGCGGAACCTTGCAGGACAAAGCACTGGTCGGCTTGGGCAACGCCGATGTGTTGGATGCCGACTTTCTCACCGGTACCGGAGAAGTGCTTGGGGTGGACCTCACCCTGGAACGCACCGTGGGCCGCCACACCGGTTGGTTCACCGCCACCTTTGCCCGCAACGACCGCAGCTTTGATGCCTTGGACCAGTCCTACGTGCGGGCCCGCTACCAACACGCCACCGAGCTGAATGCGGTCTACACCTTGCGCTTGCCGCGCTGGCGTTTTACCGCCACTTGGATTTACGGCAACGGCGCTGCCTACACCGAAGCCCTGGGCAGCTATGAGGTGGAGTTGGTCACCGGCCAAACCCGCGACGTCATCGTCTTTGGCGACCTCAATGGAGCCACCCTGCCGGCTTACCACCGCGCCGACCTTGCGCTGCATTACTTCCTGAACTGGGGCGCAGCCAACGTAGAGGTGGGCGTGTCGGTGTTCAACGTGTACAACCGCACCAATTTGGCGCAACGCGGTTACTTCCTGGCCAGCGAGACGGGCGGCACTCCGGTATTGGGCGTGCGCGACATCCGTGGATTGGGCCGCGTGCCTACCGTCCACTTAAGACTTGAATTCTGATGCGAAACCTGCTGCTGCTCCTAGCCCTCATGTCCGTCCTCACGCAATGCCGCCGGCCCGAAAGCCCGCAGGACAACCGGTACGCGGTGACCGGGGTGCTCAACGCGGCGCTGCCCGAGCAGCATGTGCGCGTGCAACGCATTGACGGAGGCACAGCACCGGTCAGCGATGCCGAGGTGGTGCTCTGGTACCTGGGAGAAAACCACCCCATGACACCCGTGGCAGGCGAGCCGGGCTTCTACAGCATCCCCACCGCCGAGGTGCCTTTCATGCCCGGCGATTATGTAGGCCTGCGTGTGGAGGCAGGCGGCACCACCCTGCGCGGCGAGGCCAATGTCCCTGAAGAAGTCATCCTGGAAAACATCTCCGGAAACGTACTCGTGGTCAACGAGGAAAGCACCGGTGCTCCGTTGCTCGACATCGGTTGGGAACCGGTGGACGGCATGCTCTATGTCATGACTGCCACACCCATTGGCCCGGGGCCGCATCCTCCCATTCCGTTTCCGGTGGAGTCGGGCAACTTTGATGCGTTCTTTGGACTCCCGTTTGACGACACCGAACAGACCGTGTTTGATACAGACTTTGCCCTGTACGGCCTGCACAAGATCACCATCTACGCGATGCCGGAAAGCTACGAGCAAGTGTTCCTGTATCCCGGCGATGATTTCACCGAAAACCTCGAGGCCAGCCCCGACAACATTGAAAACGGTTCAGGATATTTGACTGGCGTGAGCCAAACCACGGTGACCGTGGAATTGGTGCCCTGAAAAAAAATGCGCTTGGTGGTAGGGGGTTGTCCAAACGGCTTGTACTACCACTGCAAAGAGATCGTGTAGTATGCACAATAAGGAAGATCAATTCAAGGAAATTCTCGCTGGCATGTGTGTGCCAGAAGGCCTCTCCAAGTCAGAAGCTTGGGAGAAGCTGCAAGGGCGCATCCAGCAGGAGGAGGAAACCCCAGTGGTGACCCTCCAACCCCGTAGCAACACCCGTTGGTGGGCTGCTGCTGCGGTGGCCGGCGGTTTGGCCGTGGGCTTGTTTGCCGCCCTCTGGGGCGACGACATGACTACTGTTGCCGCCGACCAACCCCAAACCGTGACCTTGCCCGACGGATCCACCGTCACCCTCAACGACGGCGCCCAAGTGGCTTGGAACGCCGACACCTGGGAAACCGAACGCCTGGTAGAACTCCAGGGCGAAGGCTTCTTCGAGGTAGAAAAGGGTTCAGACTTTGAAGTGCGCACCGAGCGCGGTTCAGTCTTCGTACTGGGCACCAGCTTCAACGTCAACACCGACGGTTGCTTCGAAGTGGATTGCTTCACCGGCAAAGTGGGCGTAGAAAGCCCTCAAGGTGAAGTCACCCTCACCCCAGGCGAGTGCGCTGTTGTGCGCGAAGGCCAATTGGTAGAAACCACCTTCCAAACCACCGAGCACAGCTGGCAAGCCGGCAAGTTTGCCTTCACCGATGCGCCGTTGAGCCAAATCGCATCGTCGCTCTCCAAAGCGTACGACGTGACCATCGACGCATCTGCCGTGGCCGACGAGACCCAGTCGTTTGACGTAGAGGTCGACGCCATGAGCCTGGAAGATGTGCTCACCGTACTGGACGCCTTTGGATACAGTGCTGAGCAATCGGGCAAAACCTACCGCCTGGTTAAAAAGTGATCCCACGTGTAGGGGGTTTCCTACACCGCTTGTATTAAGCATGTATGCACCAAGCGACCGTTCCAGGTCGCATTGAAGAGTATAGTTAGTTTTAGTTAAGGTTTGAAAGGGCTTCCAGAACGCTGGGGGCCCTTTCCATTTTTGGTCATTGCCGTTCTTTGCGCCATGGCCGACCCCCGGAGCATATCCATCGATGCGTTTGACTATCCGTTGCCGGATGATCGCATCGCTACCCACCCCACCGCCGAGCGCCACGCGTCCAAACTGCTCGTGTACCGCTCGGGGACCCTTTCGGACCACACCTTTGCCCACTTGGGTGAACAACTGCCTGATGGCACCCTGCTTGTGCTGAACGAAACCCGGGTGCTTCCCGTGCGCTTGTTCTTCCAAAAGGCCACCGGCGGCGTGGTCGAAATATTTCTGCTCGAACCCTCTGAGGCCGGCGCCGTGGAACAAACCCTGGATGCGCGTGAAGCGTGCCAGTGGAACTGCCTGGTCCGTGGTCTCAAAAAGTGGAAGCAAGGCCCGGTACATATGCATGTGGAGGTGGAAGGCAACACCCTACGTGTGGAAGCCACCCAAGTGGCCCGCCGGGACGATGACGTGCAAATCGCATTCTCGTGGGAAGGTGGGCATCCGTGGAGCAGCCTGATTGAGGCAGCCGGTCGTATGCCATTGCCCCCGTACATCCACCGCGAAGCCACCGAAGAAGACGCCGAGCGATACCAACCCGTGTTCTCGCGGGTGCAGGGCTCGGTGGCAGCGCCTACGGCCAGTCTGCACTTTGACGACACCGTATTTGCCGGTTTGACCGCGCGCGGTGTTTCGCAAACCGAGGTGGTGTTGCACGTGGGGGCAGGCACCTTCAAACCCTTGTCCGCTGCGCACATTGGCGACCACGCCATGCACCGCGAGTACCTGGAGGTCAGCCGCACCAGTTTGGAGACAGTGGTCGCCGCTTTGGACGGTCCGGTCATTCCGTTAGGCACCACTGCGCTGCGCACGATTGAGAGCTTGTATTGGCTCGGCGTGATGGCCTTGGAGTCGGGCTTGGGAGACTTGCCTCAATTGCCGCAATGGTTTCCTTACCAAGCGCGGGAATGCCCATCTGCGGCAGATTCCTTGGGGGCCTTGATGACTCACCTTGACCGCACGGGTTCTGATCGTCTACGGGCCTACACTGGGCTGATGATTGCCCCAGGCTACCGCTTCCGAGTGGCGGCAGGGCTCATCACCAACTTCCACCAACCCAAAAGCACGCTGCTGTTGCTTGTTTCGGCCCTGATTGGGGACGATTGGCAGCGCGTGTACACCCATGCCTTGGAAGGCGACTACCGCTTCCTCAGCTACGGCGATGGATCCTTGCTCTTGCCATAAAAAAAGCCCCGCCCGAAGGCGAGGCTTTTGACATCCAAATAATGGATGGGAGTCTCTTAGTACTGGAAGCGGTTGTCCACCACGTTGGCCGTACGCTTGAGTGCGCCGTATACACCAGTGGTTTGTGCCGGCTTCACGTTTTGGCTGCGTGCGCCACTGCGCGAGCTGCTCATGAGCTGGTCTTGCTCGGTGACTGCAGAAGCCAAATCGGGCTCACCAGCAAGGGCGAGTTCTGAGTTAGGGGCGACTACAAAGACACCGGTCTTTCCTACGATAGGGGTAGACATTTCACCCACGTCCAAACCGAGTGCGAAACCAACGGCTTCGTACTCCTCGTTGCCTGAACCGGCACCGGGGATTGAAGTGGCGCTCAAACCGAGCGAGTTGGATTTTTTCACCTGTGCGCCCACGGCTTCAGCAATCTTGCCGAGGTCGGTGCCGCTCATTTTTTCGGCGAGGTACTTGGCTTTGAGCTCTTCGATCAGGCCTTTCTCCATCTCCTCTTGTACGTAGCGGAATGGTGGGGCACCGGCCTCTTTGGCTTTGTCCAAGCGGGCCACCACAAACTTGGTGCGGTTGGCTGCCGAGAATACACCTGAAATGTCGCCTTCAGAAGTCTTGGGGTTGTACACCCACTGCACCAGGCCGTTCACTGCACCCAAGGTACCCACGGTGGTGGCACCTGGACGGATGGCGGTAGCGGTTTTGAGTGGCATGCCTTCTTCCTCAATCGCGGTGGCGAATTTGTCTGAGGTGTTGTTGTTCAGAGCAAACTCACGCGCTTCGTTGAAGCGGGTTTGGCGGGTGTTTTCGCTGACCTCAACCGCGGCGTCGATTTGAGCGATGCGGGTGGTAGGTACTGCAGCACCTTGCTTGGTGACCTCGATGAGGTGAACACCAAACTGGGTATCCACCAGTACCATATCGCCAACGCCGTTGTCGAAACACGCGTCAGAGAATGGGGTCACGAAGCTGTTGTTGCGGCCGAACATGTCGTACACACCGCCTTTGCTCTTCGAGCCGGGATCGTCGGTCCACTCGGTCACCATGTCTTCGAAGGTGGTCGAGCCGGACTGGATGGCTGAGCGCACGCTGTCGGCGCGGTTGCGCAGGTCGTCCATGCTCATACCCGGGTTGTTCTGCAGACCGAACAGGATGTGGCGGCACTCGGCAGAGTCAGGTTGCATGGTGCGCTCCAGCACTTTCACCAAGCGGTAAGGGGCGTTGGCATTGGGTTGGAATGGACCTACAACGGTTCCAGGCTCAGCGGCCAGGATTTGCGCGTCTTCATCGCCCGACAGCTCACCGCCGAGGTAGAATGACGGACGGAATACCGGCTGTACGTTGTTGTTCACCACAAAGAGGCTGTCTTTGGTGGTCTCGCGCCACTCACCGGCGAGGGTGTTCATCGACTCCAATACAGCGGCGGTATCCGCAGCCGAAGGGGTCACTTGGAACTCTACGTATTCTACATCGCATTCGCGGTCTTGGTAGAATTCAGGATCGTTCTTGTGGCGGTTGTAGTACGACTTCACATCGCTCTCTGTGAAGGTGACCAGCGAGTCGGCTACGTCGTTGAAGTTCACGAAGACGTAATCGATGTTGACCTTATCGTTCTTGATCGCGTAAGCGTGGTTGGCATCGATGGTATTGTAGTAGATACCGGCCTCAATCAGGTTGTCCCACTTCTCTTTCAAGCGGGCTTGCTTGGTGATATCAATTTTACCGAAGTAGTCGATCTGCACCTTGTTTGCATCGTCTTGCGAAGCCCAGAACTCAAAGTTCTGACGCCAGCGGTCGCGGTTCTCATCGGTCACACCGCCGAGGCTGGTGTAGAACATGGTTTGCATGCTCTGTGGGATGTAGTCGCCAAACATCATGGCGTCCCACTCCTCTTGGTTGACCGAGAGGCCGAGCTTGTCGAACTCTGCGTTGAGGATGTGCTTTTGCTGCAGATCTTCCCAAACGGTGGTGTTGAGCTGGCTGTTGTTCACGCCGTTGCCGAAGAAGGCGCTGCGGATCGCGCGCTGGTTCTCGTACTCAACGCGACCAATGGCCGTGCCGTTGATTTCACCAGATTCCTGGTACTGTCCAGCACCAATCAGTGCCAAGAAAGAGTCCCAAGGAACCAGAAACAGGAGCATGCCCAAGGCGATCACAATGATGAGCAGGTTGCTCTGTTTACGGATGTTACCAATCATTCCCATAGTGGAAAGCTTTGAAATTTTCGGACCGCGAATATACGGAAAACACAGGGAAAATGCGCCTCAACTGGGATTCCGCGCGGGATCAGGGCTGTACGGTGAGGTGAACTTCTTCGATTCGGGTCTCGCTCACCTTGGAAACCACCAAGCGGTAAGGGCCGTCTTCGATGGCCGCGCCTTCCTCTGGAATGTCCTCAAACAGGGAAACGATGTAGCCGCCAAGGGTCTCGTAATCATCGCTTTCGGGCAGTTCGAGTTTGAATTTTTCGTTGAGGTAGTCGATCTCTTGGCGGGCGCTGAGCAGGTACTCGTTTTCTTCGAGTTGCACCTCTAGCAGGGCATCCTGGTCGTGCTCGTCCTCGATCTCTCCGAAGATTTCCTCCACGATGTCCTCCATGGTGATGATGCCGCTGGTGCCGCCAAACTCATCCACTACGACCGCCAAGTTGCGCTTGCCGCCAAGCAGGGTTTGGAGCACCTCTTGGGCGCCCATGGCCTCGGGCACGATGGCAGGAGGAAGGAGGATGTTCTTGATTTGTTCGGGGTGCTTGAACAGCTCAAAGCTGTGCACGTACCCGATGATGTTGTCGATGGTCTGGCGGTAGATGACCACTTTGGAATAGCCTGTCTCGGCAAATAGCGCGCGCAGCTCGTCGATGGAATCTTCAATTTCCAGAGCAGCAATTTCGGTGCGCGGGATCATGCAGTCACGGGCCTTCACGTTGCCAAAGTCCAGCGCGTTTTGGACCAGCTGGAATTCGTGCTCGAGTTCTTCGGGGTCGTTCACTCCGGCGGTGGCTTCTTGCAGGAAATGGCTGAGGTCGGTTTTTCCAAAGGTGGCTTCCTCGGTGGTGGTGTCGGCCTTGAGGACGCTGCGGATGAATCCGTTGCTCAGGTAGGTCACCAACACGGCCAGCGGACGCAGGATCAATACAATGAGCGCCAGCGGGTAGGTCAAGCGTGACAGCCAGCTGTTGGGACTCGAGCGGAAGATGGCCTTGGGAATGAACTCGGCCGCAAAGAGGACCACTACGGTTGAGATCAGGGTTTGCAGCAACGTGCTTAGCCAGTAGTATTCCCCTTCGTCAAACCACGAGAAGAAGCGCCAGCCAGTGGAGGTGGCCAAGGCTGAAGCGCAGTCCACAATCAGGGCGCCGGCCGCGATGGAATACCACGTGAGGGCAATGTTGTTGCCCACCAGCATACTGGCAATGAACAGCTTGGGTTTGCGGACAAATTGGGAGAGCAGACGTGCACCTCGCTTGCCCTGGGCTTTGTCCAGTTCAATCTTGAGGCGGTTGGCCGAAATAAACGCGATCTCCATGCCGGAGAAAAACGCGGAGGCCAGAAGCAGAATCAGCAGCAGGATCACCTGCGAGCCGGGGTCGTCCATGGGAATTTCCGGGGGGTTGAATCAAATGTAGCAAAAACGCGTCGGGCTTATTCGCCCATGTTGCGCTCCATGCGTTTGCGCATTGCGCGGCGGAAACCGAACCACACAAAGGCAATGGCCGGCAACAGCAAGTACACCTTGCCCTGGTCAAACCCCAGGGTGTTGATTTCGTAGATGGCCACCCCGAGGGCAATCACCCCGATCACGAGCCAGGCGATTTCTACGTAGCGGAAAAGTTTGGAATTCACGGTTCTTGGGTCTGGGTTGAGTCCCGTTCTAGGGCAAAGCGGCCAACGGGGTTGGTTATGGTGTAGGCTTCAAACGTCTCGTCGCTGGTGAAGCCGTCGCCGGTGAAGGTGCCCTTGGGCGAGATCACCGTCACAAAGGTATTGCTGAAAATCCGGGCACTGTCTTGCAACCAGGTGAGCTCCTCGGTTTTGAGCGTGTCGCCTTCGGTGTTGTACACCTGCACGTCGTTGCGGGCGATGAGGGTGTTTTGGGTCTCGAGCATGACGCCGTTTTCGGCCGTGATCCAAGCCTCGATGTTTTCGAGCGAATCGTACACCACCATTTCAAACCCGTCGGAGACTTCTACGCGGGGGTCGTCGCCCAAGTAGCGGTCGAGTTGACCGGCGCTCAGCTTGTTCTTGAGCTGGCCGGATTCGGTGTAGAAGTACTCGGCGTTGTAGGTGGTTTGAACCGGAAGTTCCAAGGCGTCGGTGGCTGCGCGGATTTCCTGGATTTCGTTTTGGCACGAAACAAACATTCCGGCCCCCAAAAGGAGAGCCGGAATGCTTAGAATGTATTTCGAGGTCCTTGTCATCAAGGACGTTCGCGGACTTTGGTGGTCTCGCCGAAACAGGTCTTGAAGTCCGATCCTGCTTTGAGGCCAGCGTTGAACAGTTCCTCACGTGAAGGGAACTGCTTGCTGTTTGAAGCGATGCGTCGGTTGGCCTTTTCAGCAACTGAGCTGTCCTTGGCCTTAGCGCGAGTGTAGTAATCTACTGCCAACCAAAAGGCTGAAGCTGCGCCGATGCCGCCATCGTCACATTGCTTGTACGAACCGGCGATGGCATCGCCGATCACGATGTACGCTTCGCCGTTGTTGGGATCGATGTCCAACACTTTGCGGGCGTAACCGCGGGCTTTGGAGTGCTGGCCATTGGCGCTGGCAATCTGGGCTGCTTTGATGTAGATGTCGAGCTTGTCAGGGCTGTCGCCACACATCTCAACGGCTTCATCGGCGTACTTCAGCGCAGTGGCCTTCTCGCCCTTTTTGGCGTAACCCAGGGCCAGGCTGTATTTGCAGTCGCACTCAGGCTCGGCCTCGCACACTTTGGTGGCAATCTCTAGGTAGAGGTCGCTGTCGGTGCAGTCTTTCTTGTTGAACAAACGCAGGGCGCGCTTCATGAGCTCCAGGTCTTCTGACGCAGCAGAAATCTTGGCTTCCATCACAGGCAGCATCTTGTCACAAGTGGCCATGGCTACAAAGATCTCGTCGAGGTTCTTCTTGGCCTTGGAGTACGACTCGAGGCTCTTGTTGGCCTTTTTCTTCTTCTTCTCGCTGGCTTCTGCGTCGGCCAAGGTTCCGTTGGCGTTGGTCACGTTCACGTCGCACCACTCCGAGAGCATGAGGTACTCGTCCAGCACGCGGTCGTAGAGGGCGTTTTTAGCGGTGCTGTCTTCTTCGGCTTGCCAAGACTTGGCGAGCAACTCGTAGTACTTCGAGAGGAAGGCTGCACGGCTCTTGTCCTTCAGACACATGACCGACTCTTCAAACCAAGGCAGGGCCTCGAGTTCTTTTTTGTCGCCGTAGATGCCTACGAAGTCCATGGCTTTGTAACCCAAGATGGCGCAACGGTTGTTGGGGTTCGACTTGGTGGCAGGGAAGTACTCCATGCGCATGTCGTAGACGGTCCAAAGCGAGTCAATGAGTACCAACTTGTGCTCTTTGGTCTCGGCGGCCTTGAGTTCGTTCTTGATGAATTTCGCACCGTCGATGTACACGTTTTGCGACACGTTGCCTGGGCAGTCGGTCAGCACACGTTGCCAGAACATGTAGGCATCGTGGTACAGCTTCTGGTCGCGGTAAGTGCGGTACAGTTGCAGGGCCTCCTTACAGGCCATCTGCTGTTCTTCGGTTTCGCCATACTTAGTGTCTCCTTGGGCAACGGCGCCCAGGGTGGCGAATACAAAAGCGAGTAAGGTCAGAATACGCGTGGTCATCGGTACAGTTGTTTTAATCATACTTGCGTTCAACAAACCATTGGTTGCTGCGGACAGGCGAAAAGCTGAATCCGGCAAACGTGTGAATAAAGTTCTCCTGGATCAAATTGTTCGCTGTGGTTCCACGAGAGCCAAACTCTATGCCAAAGTGGAACATGCTGGTTGAATTCGATTTGGAAATCGGCAGGGTAAAACCACCACTCAGCGCCCACTCCGAAATCGGGTTGTCGCGCACGGTGATGTAAGAGTCGGCGGTGCGGAAGCCCAAGCGGTAAGTCCCGCGCTGCAGGGCTCCGGTGTTTTCGCTCAACAGCGCTGGGTTCACCGAAACACCAAACGACAACTCCTGGTATTGTTGCAGTTCAGTCACCTCGCTGAGCAGGTCAAAATCGGTGCTGAACGTGGTCCAGTCCTGCAGTTTGATGTCGGCAGCCAGCGTCCACGTGCGCTCTTTGGCGTCTTGGTGGACCAATCCCAAGCCTGCGGTCAAGCGTGCCGGCACGTTCATGGTGCCATCGGTATTGGGTTGGTACGCAGCGGTATCGGTCACAAACTCTGAACCTCCGGTGCTGAAGATGGATTCGTTCAAAACCGAGTAGGTCACCCCTGCTGCGCGCTCGGGGGAGTAGGTGGCGCCCACCAACAGGTCGGTATGTGCGCCCAGTGCTTTGCTTGCAGATTTCAACTGGAACAACGCCAATACCCCGGCAGTGGCGCTCAGGGTTTGTACGTTGGTGTTGTTTTGAATGCGGGTGTCGTAGTAGCCCGGCGCGGCGTAAAGCACGCGGCGGGTGGTGGCCAACTGGCCAAAGAGGTAATCCACGTTGACCCCAAAGCTGATGGTGTGCATGGGGGCCAGCGTGTCGCCTTCTGCAGCGCTTTCCAGCAGTCCGGACTTGGCTTTGATGGCAAAGGCGCGCGAGAGCCCTGCGTGGGCTTGGTTCAAGCCGCCATCCCCGGTGTAGGTGTAGAGCACATCGCCCACATCCTCCAATTCTTCGTTGATGGCAATGTCGTAGCCCGAGCTGCTGTACGGGCGCAGCCCCAAACCGTAGCCCCATTTGGAGCCCTGACGCTTGAATCCAAATTGCGCCGAGTTGAGCGTACCTCCGTAGAGGTCCACTTGCTCGTTGCCGTCGTCCACCGAAAGGCGGGTGGCGCGAATATCCAGGTTGTAAGCGGTACGGAACAGGTAAGAGTACGAAGCCGGGTTGTAGCCGTTGACCGAAAAACGGTTGGCGTCCACAGCAGTGATGCCACCAAAGCCGCGCTGGGCAGTGGTTCCGGGAGACTGCAGCTCACCGAGGGCAAAACGAGAGTAGGGGGAAAGGCTGGCTACTTGCGCCTGCGCTCCCAGCAGGACGCACCAAAACAGGAGGGTCCAACTAGCGCTTTTCCAGTTGTGTACACAGGATTTCATGCAGGCCGACAAGGGTCAAATTTGGGTGTGCAAAAATGGGACATTCCAGCCCCTTCTCAAAATAGACGGAATCCCCCCCGGTAAGGACTACAACCAGATCTGGAAAATTTTCGCGGTACCGTGCAGCTCTACCACGGATTTCATCCAAGATGCCAAAGTAGATGCCCGATTGCAGGCTTTCGGTCGTGGAGCGCCCGGTGTGGGGCACATCGCCATCGACTCCGACCCTGGGCAAACGGGCGGTGTATTGGTGCATGGCGGTGCTGCGCAGGCGGATGCCGGGGGAGATGGCCCCACCGTGAAACATCTCGCCCGCTTCGAGCAAGTCCGAGGTGATGCAGGTGCCAATGTCTACGATCAATTGGTGTTTGCCGGGGTGCAACGCCGCTCCGCCGCAGGCATTGGCCAAGCGGTCGGCGCCCACGGTGGCCGGGGTGTTGTACACGTGGCGGATGGGCATGGGGGTGGAAGCGTTGAAGTCCAGCACTTCCAAGCCCACCAAGGGTGAGAGTTGCTCGGCGGTGAGGTGCGAGACCGAGCTGAGGATGGCCGCTTCTGCGCCCCACGAGCGCAAGGGTGCGAGCCCTTCTTCCAAAGCGGTGTAATCGATGCGGGTAACGTCCAGCAAGGAGCCGCCTTCAAACCGGGCAGCTTTGAGCACGGTGTTGCCCGCGTCGAAAATCAGGAGTTTGCCACGGGTGCTCACGGGGCCCAGTTCATGTGTTCAATGAGGTGCAACATGTCTTGGCGGATCCACTCCTGTACCGGGGCCAACGAGTCGGGGTTGGGGCGGTGGTTGAAGTACAGTGCGCCGCGCAAGAAATGTTGGGTGCTGTCGGTGAGGTAAAACTGCAGCGGGGTAGCCACGTGTCCCTTGAGGTCGTAGATGAGGCCGTAAGCGCCGCGCTCAGGGTCGTCGATGACCGAGCGTCGGATGGCATCGGCCTTGACTTCGTGTTCAAAGGCCAAGCCGTAAGCGTCGTTCACCAAGCGGTCCAAATCGTCGTTGATGGGCGTGTAGGTGAAGTGCACCTTGGCTTTGTGCTGCGGGTAGACCAGGTTGAACCAGCAGCCGTTCTGGGCGCCGGGTTCGCGTTGGACAAAGGCCTTTTCGGCTATGGGCAGCACAAAGGGGCAGTCGGAGGCAAACGCGCGGTAGGTGTGGTCGGCCAGATCGATGCGGAAGTAGCCGCGCGGTTTGGGGATGGCCGTATCGCTGCAACTCACCAGTACCAAAAGCAGGCCGGCAATCAGGGCGCTAATCTTCGATGGTTTCATCGTCGGGGTTGATGGTGAGTTTGATGCGTTTGACTTTGCGGCGGTCGGCGGCGTCCACGGTAAAGGTGTAGTGCAAGAACTGGATGCGCTCGCCTTTGAGCGGAATCTTGCCGGCGTGTTCAATCACAAAACCGGCAAGGGTGTCGCTTTCGCCTTTCGTCTCTTCAAACGGAGCACCGTCGATGTCGAGTATGCGGTAGATGTCAATCAGCGGTGTTTTGCCTTCAAACACATAATTGAGGTCGTCGAGTTTGGAGTAGTGCAGGTCTTCGTCGTCGAACTCATCGGCGATTTCGCCCACGATTTCTTCGATGATGTCTTCCAGGGTGATCAGGCCCGAGGTGCCGCCGTATTCGTCCACCACAATGGCCATGTGGATCTTCTTGGTGCGGAACTCTTGCAGCAGGTCGTCGATCTTTTTCATTTCCGGCACGAAGAAGGGGCTGCGGATCAGGTCTTGCCATCCAAAGTCATCGGTGGCAAGGTGGGGGATGAGGTCCTTCACGTACAGGATGCCCACAATTTCATCCAAGCTCGATTCGCACACCGGAATGCGCGAGAAGCCTGAGGAACGGATGATTTCCAGCAATTCCGAAAAGGGCGTTTCCAGGCTTGCCGAGATCAGGTCCAGGCGGCTGGTCATGATTTGCTTCACGTCGGTGGAACCAAAGCTCACGATGCCCGAGAGGATCTTTTGCTGCTCGTCGGTGCGCTCGTCGTCTTGGGTGAGCTCGAGGGCTTGTTCCAGCTCGCCGACCGATACAGCTTTGCCTTGGCGGCGTTCCAGTCGGCGGTCGATGAAGTTGGTAGAGCGCATCAGCAATCCAGCCGGGATGGCAAATACCTTGCTGGTCACCGTGAGTGGCAACGACATGGTGCGCGCCATTGCGCGGTTGTTGATGGTGGCGTACACCTTGGGAATCACCTCACCAAAGAACACGATGATGAAGGTCACCACTCCAATGTTGATGATCAGCTTCACGGTTTCGCTCACGCCGGTCAGCAGCGAGTTGGCCACGAAGGTGGAGATCAAGATGATGGCGATGTTGACGAAGTTGTTGGCGATCAGGATGGTGGCCAACAGCCGCTTGGAGGCGGTTTCACGGTCCGGGTCGCGCAGGAGTTCGATCACGCGCTGGCCGTTGCGGTCGCCGGCTTCTTCAATTTCGTCGAGGTCGGCGATGTTGAGCGAGAAGAAGGCCACCTCGGACCCTGAGAACATGGCACTGACCACGATTAACACGAGCATTACCAGGAGCGCAAATACCCATTCTCCGGTGGAGTTGGCGCTTTGCAGAAGGGGAAGAGCGGTAAGACTACTGGCAGGGTCCAAAATGGGGGCGTTGGTTCAACTCTGGTGACCTAGAATGGCAGGTCATCGTCGCCCGAAGGCTGGGGGTGGGTTGACGCACCGCTGGCGCCCGAGGCCGGCATCGATTGCGAAGGCTGGGCAGCAGGACGCGGAGCAGGAGCCCCGTCACCGCGGCCGCCGAGCATGGTCATTTCTTCGGCGATGATTTCGGTGGTGTAACGGTCGTTGCCGGTTTGATCGGTCCACTTGCGGGTGCGCAGGCGTCCTTCGATGTAGCAGCTGTCGCCGCGCTTGAGGTACTTCTCGGCCACCTTGGCCAAGCCGGTGCGCAGCACCACGCGGTGCCATTCGGTCTCGTCAATTTGCTCGCCCGCGCGGTTTTTGTAGCGGCGGTTGGTGGCGAGGCTGAGGTTGGCAATGCAGCTCTCGTCGTCGAAGTATTTGACTTCGGGGTCGTTACCGAGGTTGCCGATGAGGATGACTTTGTTGACGCTTCCGGCCATGGGATTCTTTTGGTTGAATGTACTGCAAAAGTCGCAGTTTCTACCCGAACAGGCCGGGCTCAGAGTGCCAATTTTCCAACAGCCGTTCGACCAGTCGGGGCAGGGGGTAGTCGTCCAGTTGGGAGCGGGCAATCCAGTGCAAATCATCCCCCTGGGCAGTGGCCGGGTCCTTGGTGTGGACACGGTGCAGGGTGACATGCAAACGCCGATGACTGAGCACGTGCTTGGTCTTGGCGATGCCGGCCAGTTGGGCCCCTTTCATTCCGGGAAATTGATCGGCGAACGCGGTCAGGGTGGCATCAGGTGTGGGCGCCGCGTCAAATTCCGCGGTGGGGAAGTCGTACATGTTTTTCCAAATGCCCGAGGCGTCGCGCTTGCGCAGCAGCACATGCGTATCGGAGGCAAACAGGAAACAGTCAAGCCAGCGGTTCACCACTTTGGTCTTGCCTTTCTTTTTGGGGAACTCCGCCCAGGTGCCGGCAGGGCCGGCGTTGCAGTTGCTGTGCAGCGGACAGGTCGCGCAGGCCGGTTTCTTGGGGGTGCACACCGTGGCGCCCAATTCCATGATGGCCTGGTTGAAGGTGGCGGGGTCCACGGTGCCGATGGCAGGCGTGAGTACATCCATTATAGCCTGGTGCCCTGTGCGCGTGTCTACCTCCAGGTCCATAGCGCGCAAGCGGCTGATGACCCGTTGCACGTTCCCGTCCACCACCGGGGTGGCTTCGCCAAAGGCGAACGAGGCAATGGCGGCAGCGGTGTAAGGTCCTACCCCTTTCAATTTGATGATATCAGGGTAAGTGTTTGGAAATGTGCCGTTTAAATTTTCTGCGATATGTTGGGCGGCTGCGTGCAGGTTTCGGGCGCGAGAGTAGTATCCCAACCCTTGCCACGTGCGGAGCACAAGCTGCTCGTCGGCTGCGGCTAAGGCCTGCACGTTTGGGAAGCGGTCAACGAAAGCGTGGTAGTATTTCATCCCTTGATCCACGCGGGTTTGCTGCAGGATGATCTCCGACAACCAGATGCGGTACGGGTCGGTGGTGTGGCGCCAGGGAAGGTCGCGTTTATGGGTGTCGTACCAAGAGGTGAGCGCCGGGGCGTTAAGCATGGTCATTCAGGGGTTCACACAAAGGAGTCGCAAAAGAAATTGTTAACAGAGAAAGAACTATCTTTGCGGCCCCTTAAAGGTACATTTGCTACGGAACATAGCAATCGAGGAAGATATGACCAAAGCAGACATTGTAAACCAAATCGCCGAGAAAACAGGCATCGAGAAGGTAGACGTACAGACCACTGTCGAGGCCTTCATGAGCGCTATTCGCGGATCACTGGAAAACGGTGAAAACGTGTACCTGAGAGGATTCGGAAGCTTCGTGGTCAAGAAGCGTGCTCAAAAAACCGGGCGCAACATCTTGAAAAACACCACGATTGTTATTCCGGCACACTACATCCCTTCATTCAAGCCTGCGAAAGTATTCGTAGACCGCGTGAAGGACAATGTAAAGGGAGAAGACTGACCCAGCGCATGCAGCCCAAGACACTGAAGAGCATCGTGGTATTCGCAGCACTCGGCATAGCCGCAGTTCTGTTCATCATGCCCAAGTTGCCCCCCAGTGCCAAGGAGGCGCAAGCGCAACTCCGCGAGGAGCCCGAGCTCGAGCAAATCATGCTCTCGCTTAACCTCGGGGAGGCACCCATGCAAGGGATCCTGCGACTGCGTGATTACGCAGATTCGCATCCGGAGAGTGCACAGGCTCAGTTCTACCTCGGCAAGTTCGCCGTGCAAAGCGGCCAGATGGACAAAGCCACCCAGCGTTTTCAAAACGTGGTGGACATCGACCCTGAACGCGCCGAAGTGTGGTTTGAATTAAGCGGCTTGTACCTCAGCCAACGTCAGTTTGAACAGTCGTTGGAGTGCGCCAAGAAGGCACGCGAGGTGGATCCCAAGTTGAACGATGCGCTGTTCTTTGAAGCAGCGGCCCTCGAACACCTTGGAGATACTGTTCAGGCGCTTGTTGTTTATGAAGAGTTTCTTCCCCTCGCGGGCGACCCACAGGTCAAAGGCGCGGTGGAAGCAGCAATAAAAAAACTGAGTCAGTAACTATTAAATGAGGAGCTATGCCTAGTGGTAAGAAGCGTAAGCGACATAAGATGGCTACCCACAAGCGCAAGAAGCGTTTGCGTAAGAACCGTCACAAGAAGAAGAAGTAATTCTCCTCTTCCTTCCATTCCATATTCCTAATTCCGACTCCCTTGCCTGGCTGTGGTTACCCGACCTCCCCGAGATTGGTGTGCCCGGTTATCATTCATTAGAGAAGCAAGAGAGGTGACAGCAGAATTGATCATCAATTCGGGGCCCAAGGGGAACCGGATTGCACTCACACACGACCGCAGGCTCGTCGAACTCCACGAAGAAACGGGGGGTGGCGAGTTTGCCGTCGGCGACATATACATGGGGAAAATCCGTAAGGTGCTCCCCAATTTGAACGCCGCGTTTGTAAACGTAGGCTACGAGAAAGACGCTTTCCTGCACTACTTGGACCTCGGTCCACAGTACCAGTCGCTGGCCGTTTGGACCAAGCGCGTGTTGCAGGGCAAGCAAAAGACATCGTCGCTCGCCGATTTCCGATGTGCCAAAGACATCAACAAAAACGGCAAGATTCGCGACGTACTCAACAGCAGCCAGAACATCCTGGTGCAGGTGGCCAAAGAGCCCATCAGCCAAAAAGGTCCCCGTTTGACCTCGGAGTTGACCCTGCCCGGACGTTACGTGGTGCTGGTGCCGTTTTCCAACAAGATTTCCCTTTCGCAAAAGATCACCAGTGACGAAGAGCGCGCACGCCTCAAGCGTCTGATCCAGAGTATTCGTCCGCAGAACTTTGGCGTCATCGTACGCACTGTGGCCGAGAACAAGAAAGTGGCCGAGCTGGATAGCGACCTGCGCGACTTGATGTCCCGTTGGGAAGAGATGTTCCAGAAGCTCAAGACCTCCAAGCCGCCCATGCGCGTGCTGGGAGAGATCGACAAGACCTCCGCGGTGCTCCGCGACATGATCACCCCGGAATTCAAGACCATCCACGTCAACGACGCTCCCTTGGCCGATGAAATCCGCGAATACCTGCGCAACAACGCGCCGGAAAAGGAGAACATCGTCAAGTACCACAAGGTCAAGGACATCTTTGACACCTTCCGCATCCACCGCCAGATTAAGGCTTGCTTTGGCAAGCAGGTGAACCTCAAATCAGGCGCCTACCTGATTGTGGAACACACCGAGGCCATGCACGTGATTGACGTGAACAGTGGCGGGCGCAAAGGCGGAGTCAAGAGCCAGGAAGAAAACGCCCTGCAAACCAACCTGGAGTGCGCCGATGAAATTGCCCGCATCCTGCGACTGCGCGATATGGGTGGCATCATCGCCATCGATTTCATCGATATGCAGGACCGGGGCAACCAGCGCAAGTTGTTTGAGGCCATGAAAAAGGCCATGGAGAACGACCGCGCCAAGCACAACATCCTGCCTCCGAGCCGCTTTGGTGTGGTGGAAATCACCCGTCAGCGCGTGCGTCCGGTGACCAACATCACCACCGCCGAGAAATGCCCCTCGTGTGATGGCAAGGGCACCATCAGCGCTCCGGTACTTATGGTCGACAACATCGAATACACCATCAACTCCCTGGCCGAACACGGCCACAAGGAAATGACCTTGGTGCTGCACCCCATGGTGGAGGCGTTTGTCACCAAATCCAAAGGATTCCGCAAGAGCATCGTGCGCGACTGGCGCAAGAAATACGGGGTAAAGCTGGCCATCGAGCCCTCCTCGACGGTGACCTTCATGGAATACCACCTGTTGAACAAAAACGGGGAAGAGCTATCGGTCTGATCCGGGCTCAGGGTAACACACGAAATGTTTTTCCACCACCTCGCTCAGTGCAGCGAGATTCAGGTGGTCAGAAGCTTGGACGGCATCCTTTAGGGTGCCGTCTTTGTATTGAATGGTGATGCTTTCGGCCGCCTTGGAGTACGCGCGGTTGTCAATACTGCGGTGGATGAAGAAGTAATCGAGTTCCTCATCGGTCAAGCCCAAGTCGGCTTGAATGCGGTCGCGGTACCCGGCCAGTTCTTCGGCGGTAAAGGCCTCGCCGCGCAGGCGGATCTTGAACAAGCGGCGGTTCACCAAGCGGTCGCACAGCATAGCCAGGACGCGGTCGGGGTGGTGCTGCCACACTTTGATGGCGCCCAGGATGTCGTAATCGTCCAAACGGACAAAGTCGTTGAGCACCTCGGGTTTGTTCTCAAAGTCTGCGCGGGTGTGGGTGGTGTACAGAAAGCGGCGCAGTGCGGGCGAGGCAAACAGTTCTTGGCCGTCTTGGGCCAGCTTGCGTGCACGGCGCAGTACGTTGACCAGCATGAACTCAGCGCTGAGCACGGTTTTGTGCAAGTACACCTGCCAGTACATCAGGCGGCGCGCCACAATGAACTTTTCGATGGAGTACATGCCCTTTTCCTCCACCACCAAGCGGTCGTTGTGGACGTTGAGCATTTTGATGATGCGCTCGCTGCCCACTTGGCCTTCGGTGACCCCGCTGTAAAAGCTGTCGCGGCGCAGGTAATCCAGGCGGTCCATGTCCAATTGGCTGCTGACCAAGTCGTGCAGGAATTGCTTGGGGTAGGTGCCTTTGAAGATTTCGGTGGCCATGGCCAGCTCGCCTCCCATTTCCTGGTTGAGGCGCTGCATGATCATCAGCGAGATGTCTTCGTGGGTGATGCCGCTGACGATGGTGTGCTCCAGCGCGTGGCTGAACGGGCCGTGGCCCACGTCGTGCAGCAAAATGGCAATGGTGGCGGCTTTGAACTCCTCGTCGCTGATGGCGTGGCCTTTTTTGCGGATCTCGTCCAGGGCGCGGTGCATCAAGTGCATGGCGCCAATGGCGTGGTGGAAGCGGTTGTGGAGCGCTCCGGGGTACACCAAGTGCGACAGCCCGAGTTGTGTGATCCGGCGCAGGCGCTGGAACCACGGGTGGTCGATCAAATCGGTCACGGTGTCGTACCTCAGGGTGATGAAGCCGTAGACCGGATCGTTCAGGATTTTTCGTTTATTCTTCGCCGCTGAACTCAATGTTTCTGGGGGGAGTTTCGTTCCTTTCGTGGTCGTGCCCGCATGCAGGCACGGCGAATGTAATTCAAATCCCCGATCTGCTTTTCTGCTTATGGCCAACGAACGCATTCTTTGGGCGGACGACGAAATCGAACTCCTCAAGCCCCACATCATCTTCCTGGAGAAAAAAGGGTACGACATCACCACTTGCAACAGCGGCAACGACGCCGTAGACCAAGTGCGTGACTCCTACTTTGACGTGGTTTTCCTCGACGAAAACATGCCTGGTGTCAGCGGCTTGGAAGCCCTGGCCCAAATCAAGGAAATCGACCCTACCCTGCCGGTGATCATGATTACCAAAAGCGAGGAGGAGTCCATCATGGAGGAGGCCATTGGATCGCGCATTTCGGACTACCTGATCAAGCCGGTCAACCCCAACCAGATTTTGATGTCCATCAAGAAGAACCTCGATGGGCAACGCATCCGCTCGGAAGCCGCTACCACGGGCTACCAGCAGGAATTCCGCCAAATCGCCATGCGCCTCATGGACCGCATGGACATGGACGAATGGGGCGAGCTTTACAAGAAACTCGTCCACTGGGAGCTCACCTTCGACGCCTCCGACGACAAGGCCATGGAGGAAATCTTCGTGACCCAAAAGCAAGAAGCCAACCAGCAATTCTGCAAGTACATCCACAACAACTACCAGGACCTGCTCGCCGACCGCGACGCGGGACCGGTGATGTCGCACACCCTGATGGAGCGCAAAGTGTTCCCCATCCTGGATGCCTCCGAGGACCCGGTGTACGTGATGGTGATCGACAACTTGCGCTACGACCAGTGGAAAATCCTGCAGCCCAAAGTGGCCGAACTCTTCCGCGTGGAAGATGAGTCGCTGTTTTGCGCCATTCTGCCCACGGCAACGCACTACGCGCGAAATGCACTGTTTGCGGGACTCATGCCACTTGAAATCCAACGCAGCTTCCCGCAATACTGGAAGGGCGAGAACGACGAAGGCAGCAAGAACCAATTCGAGGGTGAATTGCTCGGGGCGCTGCTCAAACGCAAAGGATACAGCTTCCCGTGGAGCTATCACAAGATCACCAACCTGCGCGCCGGCAAGAAGCTCGCGGACAACTTCCACCAGCTGCAGAACAACCGCCTGAGCGTAGTGGTCTACAACTTTGTGGACATGCTCTCGCACGCCCGCACCGACATGGAAGTCATTAAGGAGTTGGCCGACGACGAGGCCGCGTACCGTTCGCTCACTTCCAGCTGGTTTGAGCACTCGCCGCTGTTTGACATGATGCGTCAAATCGCAGAGTCGGGGGCGCGCATGATCATCACCACCGATCACGGCACCATCCGCGTGGACGAGCCCAATAAAATCGTGGGCGACCGCAACACGAACACCAACCTGCGCTACAAGCTGGGCAAGAACCTGAATTACGACGCGCGTAATGTATTGGAGTTCCGCCAGCCAGAGGACGTGATGCTCCCTCGAGAGAACGTGAGCTCGGCGTACGTGTTTGCCATGGAGAACGATTACTTCGTGTACCCCAACAACTACAACCACTTTGTCAATTTCTACCGAAACACCTTCCAGCACGGAGGCGTAAGCATGGAGGAGATGTTGATTCCCTTTATAAACTTGGTTGCCCGTTAGTGATGGAACGCATGCGTATGGATCGCTTGGAGGATTTGCCCGGTTGCGCCCGGGCGATCGCTGAGGTCATGACCGGAGGCGTCTGGGCCCTGAAGGGTGAAATGGGCGCGGGGAAAACCACCCTTGTTTCGGCGTTGTGCGCGCTGTGGGGGGTAGAAGATGCTGTCTCCAGCCCCACATTCTCCTTGGTCAACGAATACCGTACCTCAGCCGGAGATCCGGTGTACCACTTTGATTTTTACCGCATTGCGTCCGAGGAAGAAGCCATGGACATGGGTGTGGACGAGTATTTCTCCAGCGGCGCGTTGTGCCTGGTGGAATGGCCTGGCCGTATCCCCGGATTGCTCCCCGACTTGGCCGGAACGGTTGAAATCGCCCTCGACGGGGGGACGCGTTGGGTGAAGGTCACCCGCGGTTGAAAATCCGTAACTTCCCCTTACCGAAACCTCGCAATGGATCAAAAGAAGGCAGCCATCAAGGCCCTGGCCCGCGAAGCAGCGTTGGCCCCGCAGGAAGAAATGCTTGAGGTCGGCCGGCACAAGAAGCAGCTGACCATTGGCATCCCCAAGGAAACGTCATTCCAGGAACGCAGGGTGGCCCTGACCCCTGATGCGGTTGCGCTGCTGGTGAGTCGCGGTCACCGCGTACAAGTGGAGAGCAACGCCGGCAAGAATGCCTCTTTTGAGGATGTCGAATACTCCGAAGCCGGTGCCGAAATCGTCTACGACACCAAGACCGTTTTCCAGGCCAATATTGTGTTCAAGGTGGCGCCTCCGAGTTTTGATGAGGTGCAGTTGATGCCGGGCAAGCAAACCCTGTTTTCGGCACTGCAACTCACCGTGCAAGCTGAGGACAGCCTGCGCATGCTGATGACCAAAAAGATCACGGCCGTCGCGTGGGATTACATCCAAGATGAAACCGGCATTTACCCCGTCGTCCGCGCCATGGGCGAGATTGCGGGCAACACCTCCATCCTGATTGCTGGCGAGCTGCTCAGCAATGTCAACGACGGCCCCGGCCATATGTTTGGCGGCATTTCGGGCGTGGCGCCAACCGAGGTGGTGATCCTCGGTGCAGGCACGGTGGGTGAATTTGCCACGCGTGCTGCGCTTGGCCTGGGTGCCAGCGTCAAGCTCTTTGACAACAGCATTTACAAGCTCCGCCGCCTGCAAACCGACTTGGGCCACCGCCTGTGGACCAGCACCATCAACCCCGCTGTCCTGGCCGAAGCCTTGGAATCTGCAGACGTGGTGATTGGCGCGTTGCGCGCTCCGTTTGGACGCACCCCGTGTGTGGTGTCCGAGCACATGGTGGAGAACATGAAATCCGGCGCGGTGGTGGTGGACATTTCCATTGATCAGGGCGGCTGCTTTGAGACCTCGCGCATCAGCAACCACGATGCGCCCACCTTCACCGAGCACGACGTGATCCACTACTGCGTGCCCAACATTGCCTCACGCGTAGCCCGCACGGCCTCTACAGCGCTCAGCAATCTGTTTGCACCCATCATGCTGTCCATCGGAGAGTCGGGTGGTGTGACAAGCATCATCAAGAGCAACCCCGGCTTGCGCCACGGGGTGTACGTCTACAAAGGCACACTCACCAATGAAATCATCGGCGAGGCCTTCCACATTCCTTACAAGTCGATTGAGCTGTTGATCTCGGTCAACCCTTACTGATCCTTCGAAGAGGCGGTCAGGATCTTCTTGATCTCGTTGAGCTTCATCAAAGCTTCAACGGGGGTGAGGTTGTTGATGTCTGTCCCCAAGATTTCTTCGCGTACTTGTTCCAGCACGGGATCGTCCAGTTGGAAGAAGCTGAGTTGGAACTCGCCTTCTTGCGCGGCGCCCGCGGGTTGCGGTTCGGCCACTTGGGGCAGGGCTGAGGCGCCTTGGCTGAGCCCGCCACTGTGGCTGCGCTCGAGTTGCACCAGGATTTCTTTGGCTCGGCGCACTACCCCTGCGGGCACACCAGCCATTTGCGCCACGTGGATTCCAAAGCTGTGGTTGGAGCCCCCTTGGCGCAGTTTGCGCAGGAAAATGACGCGGTCGTCCACCTCGTGCACCGCCACGTTGTAGTTGCGGATGCGGGGGAACTGCGCGGCCATTTCATTGAGCTCGTGGTAGTGGGTAGCAAACAGCGTGCGCGGGCGGCAGCCTTGCTTTTCGTGCAGGTACTCGGCAATGGCCCAGGCGATGGAAATGCCGTCGTAAGTGCTGGTACCCCGTCCAATTTCATCGAGCAGCACCAGGCTGCGGTCGGTGGCGTTGTTGAGGATGCTCGCGGTTTCGTTCATCTCCACCATGAAGGTCGATTCGCCTGAGGAGATGTTGTCGGAGGCCCCCACGCGGGTGAACACCTTGTCTACCAAGCCAATGGTGGCGGCTTTTGCGGGCACAAACGAGCCCATTTGTGCCATCAGGGTGATCAGCGCGGTTTGACGCAGCAGGGCACTCTTACCACTCATGTTGGGACCGGTGATCATCAAGATCTGTTGTCCGTTGCCATCCAGGGTGATGTCGTTGGCCACAAAATCCTCCTCCGGGGGAAGGGTTTGCTCAATCACCGGGTGGCGGCCTTCGGTGATGTGCAGTGCCGTGTCGTCGGTCAGGCGCGGGCGGGTGTAGTGGTTGGCCACCGCACACTTGGCCAGGGCTACCAGGCAGTCCAGGTGGGCTGCGGTGCGCGCATTCTGTTGAATGGCGTGCAGGTGACCGGTGACGTCCTGCACCAGGGTTTGGAAGAGTTCGGATTCCAGGGCGAGGATCTTTTCTTCGCCGCCCAGGATTTTGGCTTCGTACTCCTTGAGCTCTTCGGTGATGTAGCGCTCGGCTTGGGTGAGGGTTTGCTTGCGCACCCAGCTTTCGGGGACTTTGTCCTTGTGCGTGTTGCGCACTTCCAAGTAGTACCCAAATACGTTGTTGTAGGCCACTTTCAGCGACGGGATGCCGGTGGCGGCGGCTTCGCGTTCTTGGATTTGGACCAGGTAGTCCTTGCCCGAGTGCACCAACCCGCGGAGCTCATCGAGTTCAGCGTGGATGCCGTCGGCCATGACTCCGCCTTTGCTGATCAGCAGGGGAGGGTCTTCACTCAGGTGGCTTTCGATCAGACTGCCGACTTCTGCCACCGAAGCAAAGCGGTCGGCCAGGGCAGCGAGTCCGTTGTGGCCTGCGCTGCGCAAGTCTGATTGGAGGGGCGCCATGCTGGCCAGCGCGCGGCCCAAGTGGGCCAATTCTTTGGGGTTGATGCGTCCGCTTGCCACTTTGCCGCAGAGGCGCTCCAAGTCGCCCATGCCGTGTACTGTGTTGTGCAGGGACTCACACAGGTCGAGGTGGCCGGTGAGGTGTTCCACCACTTCCAAGCGGGCTTCGATGGCGGTGCGGTCGCGCAGGGGCATGAGCACCCAGTTGCGCAGCAAACGCGCACCCATGGGCGAGCGGGTGTGGCTCAGTACGTCCAGCAACGTGCGGGCATCGGGGTGGGGCGAATCCACCAGCTCCAGGTTGCGGATGGTGAAGGCGTCCAACCACACACACGCGTCCTGCTCAATGCGCTGGATGCGGCTGATGTGGGAGATGCGGTCGTTCTTGGTTTCGCCCAAGTAGTGCAGGGCCGCCCCGGCTGCACGTACGCCCAAGTCCAAGTGCTCCACGCCAAAGCCCTTGAGCGTAGCGGTGCCGAAGTGGTTCAGCAGGCATTCGCGGGCGTATTCGGCGCTGAACACCCAGTCGTCCAGGCGGTAGGTGTAAAAGCGGTTGCCAAAGGCTGCGGTGAATTCCTGGTCGGCGTGGCGGCGGTAGAGGACCTCATTGGGGCTGAAGCTCTGGAGCAGCTTGCGCATCTCGGGCAGGGTGCCTTCGCTGAGCAGAAACTCGCCGGTGCTCACATCTAAGAAGGCCACCCCTGCGTGCTTTTTGTGGAGCACAACGGCGGCCAGGAAGTTGTTCTTACGGGTGTCCAAGACCTTGTCGTTGAAGGTCACCCCGGGGGTCACCAGCTCGGTCACGCCGCGCTTGACGATGGTCTTGGTTTGTTTGGGGTCCTCCAGTTGGTCGCAAATGGCCACGCGCAGTCCAGCGCGCACCAGCTTGGGCAAATAGGTGTCCAGCGAGTGGTGGGGGAACCCGGCCAGGTCGATGAATGCCGCTGCGCCGTTCTTGCGCTTGGTGAGCACAATGCCCAGCACTTTGGAGGCTTTGACCGCATCGTCACCAAAGGTCTCGTAGAAGTCGCCTACGCGGAAAAGCAGGATGGCGTCGGGGTGCTTGGCCTTGATGGCATTGAACTGCTTCATCAACGGCGTTTCGCCCGATTTCTTCGCGGAGGATTTGGTTTTGGATGTGGAGGCTGACTTGGCCATGAGGGGATAAAAGAAAGCTGCTGCAACCCGGGGGCGCAGCAGCCTTCAAAGAAATCATGTAAAAAATTCGTTTATCGCCATTTCGAATGTACGAAGGGGGCTTCCCGAGCCCAATTTGGCAAACCCGAGGATATTCACATTCTATCCACAGGCTATGAACACGTTGTCAACAGGGACTTAGGCCACTTTGAGCGTGCTGATCTTGCTCTTGGAGAATTTCTCGCGGGCGTACGACAAGGTCACCTTGAACTCCTTGACGCTGTCGTCAGAGGGCAGCTCAAACATGGCATCGGTCATGATGGCCTCGGTGATGGAGCGCAGTCCACGTGCGCCGAGCTTGTACTCCACGGCCTTCTCCACGATGAAGTCCAACACGCGCTTGTCGAAGGTCAGGCGCACGTCGTCCATTTCAAACAGGCGCACGTACTGACGGATCAGGGCGTTCTTGGGTTCGGTGAGGATGCGGCGCAGGGTTTCGGCGTCGAGTGGGTTCAGGTGGGTGAGCACCGGGAAGCGGCCGATGAGCTCAGGAATCAACCCGAAGGACTTGAGGTCCATGGGTGAGACATACTTGAGCAGGTTGGACTCTTCTTCCTGGGTGATGCCCGATCCGTAGCCGATGGTGGTGGTGCGCACGCGGCGCTCGATGTTCTTTTCGATGCCCGAAAACGCGCCGCCACACACAAACAGGATGTTGCGGGTGTTGACTGCGATCAATTTTTGCTCGGGGTGCTTGCGGCCCCCTTGGGGCGGTACGTTCACCACGCTGCCTTCCAGCAGCTTGAGCAGGGCTTGCTGCACGCCCTCACCACTCACATCACGGGTGATGGAAGGGTTGTCGGACTTGCGCGCGATTTTGTCGATCTCGTCGATGAACACGATGCCGCGCTCGGCGGCGGTCACGTCAAAGTCGGCTGCTTGAAGCAGTCGTGAGAGGATGCTTTCTACGTCTTCGCCCACGTAACCGGCCTCGGTAAGGATGGTGGCGTCGGCAATGCAGAAGGGCACGTTGAGCATGCGGGCCACGGTCTTGGCCAGCAGGGTCTTGCCCGTGCCGGTTTCGCCCACCAGCACGATGTTGGACTTCTCGATTTCGATGTCGTCCTCCTCGCGGGTGTCGGGCTGGAGCAGTCGCTTGTAGTGGTTGTACACCGCTACCGACAGCACCTTTTTGGCCTCGTCTTGGCCAATCACAAACTCATCCAGCATGGTTTTGATCTCGGCGGGCTTTTGGAGCTTGAGGCTCAACTCGGCGGGGTCCGAGGACTTGACCTGCATTTCTTCGGTCACGATGCTGCCGGCCTGCTCAACGCAAGAGTCGCAGATGTGACCGGTGATGCCGGCAATGAGGATGTTGACTTCGCTCTTCTTGCGTCCGCAAAAGGAGCAGCTGATTTCTCGATCGTTCATGGAATGATGCGGGTCTGGAACAAAAGTACGAAGTATTCTACGGGGCAAATGAAAGAAGGGGGCACGGGCCCCCTTCCTCAATGCGCGTCAGACATGGACTTATCCTTTCTTCTCGAGGACTTCGTCGATCATGCCGTACTCCTTGGCCTCCGAGGCGATCATCCAGTAATCGCGGTCTGAGTCCTCCCACACCTTGTCGTAGGTCTGGCCGGAGTGGGTCGCGATGATGTTGTAGAGCTCCTTTTTGAGCTTTTGAATCTCGCGGGCGGTGATTTCAATGTCCGAAGCCTGTCCGCGTGCGCCACCGAGGGGTTGGTGGATCATCACACGTGAGTGCTTCAGGCCGGTGCGCTTGCCAGCGGCGCCAGCACAGAGCAGCACAGCGCCCATGGACGCGGCCATACCGGTACAGATGGTGGCCACATCGGGGTTGATGTACTGCATGGTGTCGTAAATGCCCAGTCCGGCGTAAACGCTACCACCTGGTGAGTTTACGTAGATCTGGATGTCCTTCGAGGCGTCAGCCGACTCGAGGAACAGGAGTTGCGCCTGGATGATGTTGGCGATGTAATCGTCGATGCCAGTGCCCAGGAAAATGATGCGGTCGGCCATCAGGCGCGAGAACACGTCTACTTCACGGAAGGGCATGTTGCGCTCCTCAATCACGGTGCGGGTCATGTTTTCCGGCCCGTAGATGTGCGAGATGACGTCGTCCACAACCGTACCCTGGATGCCTTGGTGGCCCACAGCGTACTTGCGGAATTCTTTGCGTGTATACATAAATGCGATTTGGGGTGTTGGGTTAGTAACCCACCAAAGGAACAACGTTTGTTGCCACCAATATCACAAAAAGAATGAACCCCCCGGCGTCAGACAACGGCTGGTAATCAACCGTCGGTGTTGTCTAAAAATCGCGCCTTGACCTTGCGGCCTTTTTTGAAGCCTTCGGGGTTTTGCTGCCAGGCCTTGCGAATGGCCTCTTGCTCCTCCTCGGACAGGTGGATGATTTCCTGGCATTCGGGGCCGCAAGTGCCCTCGTACTTCTCGGCGCACTCGGCGCATTGGATGAACAGGGTGTGGCAGGCCAGGTTGGCGCAGTTGGTGTGGTCGTCGGCGGGTTTGCCGCACTGGTGACACTGGGCAATGACGTCGTCAGAAATGCGCTCGGCCATGCGCTCGTCAAACACGAAGTTCTTGCCGATGAACTTGTTGCGCAGGCCCGCTTCCTGGGCGCGGCGGGTGTATTCGATGATGCCGCCTTCGAGCTGGTACACGTTGTCGTAGCCTTTGTGGCGCAGGTACGCGCTGGCTTTTTCACAACGGATGCCGCCGGTGCAGTACATCACAATGGGGCCTTCTTTGTGCTGCTCGGCCAGTTTTTCGAGCTCTTCGATTTCTTCGCGGAAGGTATCTACGTCTGGGCAAACGGCGCCTTCGAAATGGCCCACTTCGCTTTCGTAGTGGTTGCGCATGTCCACCAGTAGGGTGTCTTCGCGGTCGGTGATTTCGTTGAATTCGGCGACTTTGAGGTGCTCGCCGCAGTTGGTGGCGTCAAATGCGGGGTCGTGGATGCCGTCGGCCACGATCTTCTCCTTGATTTTGATGGTGAGCTTGAAGAAGGACTTGCCGTCGTCTTCCACCGCTACGTTCAAGCGCAGGCCGTTGAGCCATTCAATGCTGTAGAGGTGATCGCGGAAGGCTTCAAACCGGTCGGAGGGCACCGAGACTTGGGCGTTTATGCCTTCGGCGGCTACGTAGGTGCGCCCGAGCACACCCATCTCCTGCCAGTCGTTGAAGAGGTCGTCGCGGAATTGCTGGACGTCAGCGATGTTCCAGTATTTGTAGAACGATACTGTCGTGCGGGCCTGCTCACTTTGGGCGAGCTGCTCGCGGAGGACTTTGCGGTCGACGCGGTTGTGTAGCGGTTTTTGCGATGCCATAGCCTGACAAAAATTCGGGCTACAAAGATACTTCTTTCTTTTCCGGAGCGCGATAAGGTTAACGAATGTCAAGTTTGACGGGCATTTGGAGCAAAAAGCCCGTCAGAAGCGTTAAAAATGGCGACACCGGGTTTTGTCCTACAAAATTGGAGCGGTTTCTGTGCGTTATTGAAACGCCTGCCCAAAATCCGAATGTGGATAATACGGTGGGGCTTGGGTTGACAGATGTGACACTGCAAAGTAAATTGAACCCGTAACACCGCAAGTAAAATGCTTGAATTCTGCAAGAAAGTGCTCACCAACGTGAGCTTTGATCGCATGCTCTTCACCAAAGAGCTCCAAAAAGCGATCAAGTGGGTGAAGAAAGAGGAACTGACCGCTCTGCGTGAGTGGTGCCTCCACCAATTCGGTGCCCGCTACGGTGATGTGATCGACGAATCATTCCACTTACTCGCCCTCGCCTGAGGACGAACCCGACGTACTCTCATTTAGGAAGCGGATGTTCCGCTTCAACCCCTCAAACCCCGTTCGCTTGACCGGGGTTTTTTTGAATATCTCCTGAAACAAGTCCCATTCTAAGTCCGCCCAGTCGGCAGCGGCCAGTCGCATGAGTTTTTCGTGCGGCTCAAAGGCGGGTTCGTTGTGGCGCTCGGCAAAGCGGTTCCACGGGCACACCTGTTGGCACACGTCGCAACCAAAGGCCCAGTTGTCAAACTGCCCTTGCAGTTGGGTGGGCAGGTCGGCGTCTTTGAGCTCGATGGTGAAGTAGGAGATGCACTTGCTGCCGTCCACCAAGTAGGGTTCCACAATGGCCTCGGTGGGGCAGGCGTCAATGCAAGCCGTGCAGGAACCGCAATGGTCAGTCACCGGTCCGTCTGGAGCCAACTCCAAGTCTGAGATGATTTCGGCGATGAAGAAATAGGACCCGTTTGCCTTGCGCAGCACGTTGCTGTGCTTGCCCATCCACCCCAATCCGGCTTGTACTGCCCAGGCCTTGTCCAACACCGGGGCTGAATCCACAAACACCCGCCCGTCGATGGCGCCAAAGGCGGCTTCTAGGTCGTGCTTGAGTGCGTGCAGCTTGCGGCGAAGCACGTGGTGGTAGTCCTGCCCGTAGGCGTATTGCGACACCTTGGGGGCGTCGGGGTCTTGGGGCGTATCGGGGTTGTGGTAGTTGAACAGCAGAGACACCACGCTTTTGGCACCGGGCACCAGCTGGGTGGGGTCGGTGCGCTTTTCGAAGTGGTTTTCCATGTAGCCCATCTTGCCGTGGTACCCGCGGTTGAGCCAGGTTTCCAGCCGGCGCGATTCGGCCTCGAGCTTGCCAGCTTTGGAAATGCCACAGGCCATGAAGCCGTGGGACTGCGCCAGGCGTTTGACCAGCGCGCTGCGGTCATCCAAGACGTGGCGCGGGGCGCTCATCAGAACAGTTGTCCGGTGTTGCTTTGCCCGCCGATTTTGCCAAAGTGGCGCATGGCCAACTCGGTGACTTGGCGTCCGCGTGGGGTGCGCACAATGAAGCCTTCTTGGATCAGGAAGGGTTCGTACACCTCTTCGATGGTGTCGGCCTGTTCGCCTACGGCGGTAGCCACGGTGGTGAGGCCCACGGGTCCGCCTCGGAACTTCTCGATGATGGTCAGCAGGATCTTGTTGTCCATCTCGTCCAGTCCGTGCTCGTCCACGTTGAGGGCATCGAGTCCGTATTTGGTGATGTCCAGGTTGATGGTGCCGTCGCCTTTGATCTCGGCAAAGTCGCGCACGCGGCGCAGCAATGCGTTGGCAATCCGGGGAGTCCCTCGGCTGCGTTTGGCAATCTCGAAGGCGGCATCGGCGGTGATGGGGATGTCCAGGATGCCGGCGCTGCGTTCCACGATGTCCGTGAGGGTTTTGGCGTCGTAGTAGCTGAGGCGGCTGTTGATGCCAAAACGGGCCCGCAGCGGCGCTGTAAGCAGGCCTGAGCGGGTGGTGGCCCCCACCAGGGTGAACGGCTCCAATTCGATCTGTACGGTACGGGCGTTGGGCCCGGTATCGATCACCAGGTCAATGGTGTAATCCTCCATGGCCGAGTAGAGGTATTCTTCTACTACTGGGCTCAGGCGGTGGATCTCGTCGATGAATAGCACGTCGTTGGCTTCCAGGTTGGTCAGCAGGCCGGCCAGGTCGCCGGGTTTGTCCAACACCGGTCCGGAGGTGGTTTTGATGTGCACGCCCAGCTCGTTGCTCAGGATGTGCGCCAAGGTGGTCTTGCCCAGCCCGGGAGGGCCGTGCAGCAATACGTGGTCCAAGGCCTCACCGCGGTTGCGCGCGGCAGACACAAATACCTGCAGGTTGTCCAACACCTGACGCTGACCGGTGAAGTCGTCAAAGCGTTTGGGCCGCAGAACGCGTTCCAGGTCGCCGTCGGAGTTGTTGCTGGCTTCGTCGTGGATCTCAAATTCCTCCATCAACTCAAAAATAGCAGGCTCGGGGGGACGATCAGCGCAGCCGCTGATAATCTGCCCACATTCGTCCCAGGTCGACCCCAAAATGGAAGGCGAGGGTAGGTGCCGTGAAGCGCGAAGGGATGCTGCGGTTGTTGATCAGCATGAGCCGGTAACCGAGTCCCATGCCCACGTTGAAGTAGCGCAGGAACAAGTAGTCCACGTGCATGCTGGGTTCGTAGAGCAAGACCAAGCCGTAGTCTTTTCGTTCGGCGCCGCGTCCCCCAGGTGCTTCCACCAAGTGGGAACGTCCGATGCCGATTTGCACGGGGATGGAGATGCGCCACTTGCGCTTGTACACGTAGCGGTACTGCAGGTATGGCGCTACATAGCGGAAGCGGATGAAGTGGGTGGAGTCGGCGTACTTGGGGGAGGTGGTTTCCGAGGCGAGCCAGTTGTAACTGAGGCCGACCTCCACGTGGCGGCCAAAGGCCAGTCCTGCCTTGACGCCTTGGAAGCGGACGCTGTTGCCGTTGATCAGCGATATCCGCCCGTCCAGTTTGCCGGTGATTTTGGGCTCGTGGGTGAAGGCATCCCTGAGGGAGTCCATGAGCGAGATCTGCTGGGCCGAGACACCCAGGCAGCACACCAGACTTATGAGCACAAAAAATGTCCGCATTTGACGAGTCAAAGTACGGACATTCTCTGTGGGCAAATAAGGCCTAGTGCTCTTCTTCGCCGGCCTTGAGTGGCACGGTCTGAGGCACAAAGTCTTGCTCATAATGCGGGTTGCTGTAGTCGTACGCCCAACGGTGTACTTCTGGCAGCGCGCCTTCCCAGTTGCCGTGGATGCGGGCCACAGGCGTGGTCCATTCCAGGGTGTTGGAGCCCCAAGGGTTTTGGGTCGCAGGCTGTCCGCGGAAGATGCTGTAGAAGAAGTTGAACAGGAACAGCAGCTGCGCGATACCGCCGATGATGGCGAAGATCGAGATCAGTTCGTTCAGCTCAATGGTGGCATCCAGGTACGAGAACTCTGAGTACGAATAGTAACGACGTGGTGAACCGTTCAGGCCCACAAAGTGCATGGGGATGAAGACACCGAAGCCTGAAACCAGTGTGGTCCAGAAGTGGGCGTAACCCAGCTTGTTGTTCATCATGCGGCCGTACATCTTCGGGAACCAGTGGTAGATACCCGCCAGCATTCCGAAGATGGCCGACAGACCCATCACCACGTGGAAGTGGGCCACTACAAAGTAGGTGTCGTGTACGTTCACATCCAGCGCCGAGTCGGCCAAGATGATCCCGGTCAAACCGCCGGTCACGAAGGTCGATACCAGACCGATCGAGAACAGCATGGCCGGAGTCATGCGAATGTTTCCTTTCCAGAGGGTGGTGATGTAGTTGAATGCCTTCACCGCCGATGGAATTGCAATCAGCAGGGTGGTGAATACGAATACCGCACCCAGGAACGGGTTCATACCGGTCACAAACATGTGGTGACCCCACACGATGAACGACAGGAAGCCGATCGCCAGAATCGAACCAACCATTGCGCGGTAACCGAAGATGGGTTTACGGGCGTTGGTGGCGATGATTTCAGACGAGATACCCAATGCGGGCAGCAGAACGATGTATACCTCAGGGTGACCCAAGAACCAGAACAAGTGCTGGTACAGGATGGGCGAGCCGCCGGTCACATCCAGCACCTCACCGCCGACCACAATGTCAGACAGGTAGAAGGCCGTACCGGCCATACGGTCCATCATCAGCAGCACCACTGCAGAAACCAGTACTGGGAAAGAGAGTACACCCAGGATGGCGGTCACAAAGAACGCCCAGATGGTCAGCGGCAGACGGGTCATTTTCATGCCCTTGGTACGCAGGTTGACGATGGTTACGATGTAGTTCAGACCGCCCAGCAGCGATGAGGCTACAAACAGGGTCATCGAGATCAGCCACAGGGTCATACCCAGGCCTGAACCTGGCGAGGCTTGTGGCAGTGCACTCAGCGGCGGGTAGACCGTCCAACCGGCAGAGGCAGCCCCTGTTTCAATGAACAGGGAGTAGATCATGATCACACTCGAGATAAAGAAGAACCAGTACGAGAGCATGTTCAGGAAGCCTGAAGCCATGTCGCGTGCACCGATTTGGAGTGGAATCAGCAGGTTTGAGAACGTACCCGACAGACCACCTGTGAGTACAAAGAATACCATGATGGTACCGTGAATGGTCACCAACGCCAGGTATGCTTCTGGTTTGAGTACCCCTTCTGGCGCCCAGCGGTCGCCCAGGAGTCCGTGAAGGAATGCAGAGGATTCTCCTGGCCATCCAAGCTGCATACGGAACAGCAGGGAAAGGAGTACTGCAACAATTCCCATGAAGATCGCAGTGATCAGGAATTGCTTAGAGATCATCTTGTGATCCATGGAAAACACATACTTCGAAACGAAGCTCTCTTTGTGTGAATGTCCGGCCATGATCGGTCTTTTAAATGTTGCCTTCTAAATCGTTCGTCGTTCTTGTCTTTCTATCGGGCAGCCGTGATTTCCTCTTCGGTATTCTCGGTAGCTGCTGCGGCGTCGCCTTCGGCGGGTGCAGCGGCTGGGGTTTCGGTTTCTGCATCTTCAGCAGGGGCCTCGGTGGCCTCTACTACTCCTGACATCACACCGAAGGTATTGTTCTCGGCAGCCTGCGATTCGAGGTACGCCGCGTACTCTTCTTCGGATTCGATGATGACGGGGATGTGCATGTTGTAGTGTGACGCACCGCAAATCTTGTTGCAGAGCAGCACGTAGTTGAAGTCGGGATCGCCCAGTTTCTCACGCATTTCTGCGGTGGTGATGGTGGGGGTCACCTTGAACTCGGTAGGTACACCCGGTACGGTGTTCATCTGCGCGCGCAGGTGAGGCATGTAGGCCGAGTGGATCACATCCTTCGAGCGGAACTTGATCAGCACTTGCTTGTTTACTGGCATGTGCAGCTCCATGGGTTTGGGGAACACGTCATCCAAGCCAGCGGTCCAACCGGTCAGGCCTTGTTCAATGTCGTAATCCTCGATGTCCAGGATGCGTTGCTTGTGGCGTTGCAGACGGTAGATCTCATCTTCCACCGATTCCACTTGTCCAGCAGACATCATGTTGCGGTTGGCACCTAGGTCGTCGCGCAGCTGCGCCATGGTCTCGTCGATCTGAGCGAGCTTGTCGTTGATCAGGTCTTGGTGTACCACGCCGATGATGTTCTTAGAACCGTCTACCAGGTTCCAGTTCACCATGCCCAACTCGCCGTCGGCGCCTGGGTAGCGTACGTACCATTTCCACTGCTCACCAATGACTTCAACCGTTTCGAAGTCGTTGCCTTCGATGTCGCCGGTCATCTTATTCCAGGTGCGCAGACCGTAGATGATGATGAAGGTCAGTACAATCGAAGGAACCACGGTCCAGATCAGCTCCAGACGGTTGTCGTGCGGGAAGAAGGTGGCTTTGCGGTCCTTGCGGTGGTAGTACTTGGCAGAGAAGTAGAACAGCAGGGTGTTGACCGCGAAGAACACAATCAGGATGATGATCATGTTGACGTTCATCAACATGTCCACGTCCTTGCCGTGCTCAGAGGCGGCCTCAGGGAGAGGCTTGCCGTACACGACCATCAAGTAGATGAAACCGATGTAGAACACCACCATGTACACGATCCACAGGACCGCATTGAGGCGGTTGTCCGCGTGAGAAATCTCTTCCTCACGGTTCTTGCGAAGGTTTGAGGTCAGTTCATACACGCGTGCCAATTGCGCAATGGCAATTACACCCAAGATGATGACCAAAAGAATGAGAAGCTTCAGCATGACTCGTACTCTATTTCAAAATTCTGTTTCGTCCCCGCTTAAATGGAGTGGTGCTCACTTTCGTCCAGGAATGGGTGGTTTTTCGGTACCAGCGGCGCCTTCTCAAGCGAGCGCATGGTGACTTGAATGAACAAGCCGAGGAAACCGAGGAACATGCCCCATTCGTAAATCATGAATCCATTGTCGGCCCAGTGTGGTCCAACGGTTCCTGGTACTACCAACAGGTAAACATCTACGAAGTGCATTACGAAGATGAGAAATGCTACCGGCAGCAGGAAGTTTGGGTTTCGCTTCGCGTCGCGGGCGATCAATACGTAGAACGGCACCGCAAAGTTGATCGCAAATGTGATCAGGAATGGCCACTTGAACTCAGGGCCCAGGCGGGTGATGAAGTAGATCACCTCCTCTGGAATGTTCGAGTACCAGATGAGCATGAACTGCGAGAACCACAAGTAGCTCCACAGCATGCTGATGGCGAATACCCACTTACCGAGGTCGTGGATGTGTGAGTCGTTCACCTTGGGCAGGTTGCCGCGTTTCTTCAGCCACAGGATGAGTACTGTCGCGAAGATCATGGTGCTCACCCACATGCCTGAGAAGATGTACCAGCCGTACAGCGTCGAGAACCAGTGGGTGTCAATCGACATCAACCAGTCCCACGCCATGGTCGAGCTGAAGAAGGCGAAGAACACCAGGAACAGCGCCGAGCGGCGGTATTGCTTGTAGTGCAGGTCCAGGTCCGGTGCTTGGTCCTCTTGGAGCGACCACTTGCGGAACAGGCGCATGAACACCACGAAGGTGACGCAGTAAATGATGGTACGCAGCCAGAAGAACCAACCGAAGTAAGGCTTCTTGCCAGCGATGATGTGATCGTAGTCGGGGTTTTCCACCGCACCGGCCACCGTGCCGTCGTTGGTGTACTCAGCCGCGGCGCCGTCAACACCCGGTACCATGTATTCATAGGTGATGTCGGTGTCCATCCAGTGGTAGAGGTGGTGCATGTGTGCAGCACCGCAGATCAGGACAATCAGGATGATGCCCAAACCAATGGGGATGTACTGAGACATGGCCTCGAAGATGCGCTTCACCTGCGACGACCAACCGGTTTCGGTGGCGTACTGCAGGGCGTAGAAGAACATCGCGCCCAAGGCTACGGCAAAGAAGAAGAAACCGCATACCAGCACGTTGGCCCACCAACGGGTGTGGCCGCCGTGTCCGTGTCCGGTGGGTTCAACAATCCATCCGATGATGATGGCCAACAGGCCAAGCGCCATCATGACGAAGGTTGCATTTTTGAGTCGGCGGGGAAACTGGAATTCCATGGAAATAAATTCTTCTCGTCCGGGCTTAGTGGTTCATTGCAGTCGCGGCGTCGTCGCCGTGTGCGTCTGAATCGTGGATTTCAGAACCGGCATCCACCATGGTGCCGGTTGGCTGGGGTTCGTTGTCGCTCTCGAGTACCGAGGTGCCTTGCAGCACTTTCACGTATTCGATCACTTCCCAACGCTCAAGAGAGCTCAACTGGCTCGCGTGCGAACCCATCAGGCCCTTGCCGTAGGTCAGAGTGTGGTACATCTTGCCTACGGGCAGGTCTACCAGCTTGCCGGCGTACGAAGGAATACCCTCGATGTGGCCGTTCTGAGCAATCTTGCCCATGCCGTCGCCTTTTTCGCCGTGGCAGTGCACGCAGTAGCGGTTGTACAGCACCTCGCCTTTGGCGATGTTGGCTTCGGTGGTGGCAATCGGCGAGCTGAGCTCAACGCCTGCTGCTTCGTAGCCTTCGGTGGTGTTGGGGAAGGGGTAAGGCATGCTGTTCATGCTTACACCGTTGCGGTCTTGTGAGATGGTACCCGCAACCGGCTTCATGGCAGAAGGGGTGTTGCGTTGTACCACAGCGAGGGAGTCGCCCACTTTCCACGGATCTTGTCCGTAGTCGACGTACGCCTCAATCGCCGGAGAGCGGTACATGTCTGGCATGTACTCGATGCCTGGGCTGTTGGGGTCTTTGCCACACGAAGCCAGCAGTGCCACCACTGCAAGGGCAGGAAGGAGTTGTCCGAATCGTTTCATCAGGCGATTTCTTTGATGCTGAGTTCCATCATCTCGGTTTCTTTCAGGCTGGCCTCAATGGTCGCCTCGTCCACACCGTGGTTTTCGTCGGTTGCGATTTCCATCACAAACTTGTCGTCGGTGGTGCGGGGGTCTGGGTTGCAGGCAGGCATGCCGGGCAACGTCTTGTTGCGGATGAAGTAGGTGATCGCCATGCCGTGCGCCGCGCAGAGTACGGTGAACTCAAAGGTGATGGGCACGAATGCAGGCAAGTTCTCGATCAGCGAGAAGCTGGGCTTACCACCGATGTTCATGGGCCAATCGGAGATCATGAAGTACCACATACCCAACAGCGCGAGGGTGGTACCGGTACAAGCGTACATGAAGGCGGCAATTGCCAGTCGGGTACGTTTCACACCAATGATCGGATCGAGTCCGTGAATCGGGAAGGGTGAAAACACTTCGGTGACGGTCATGCCTTTCTCGATGACGTGCTCGGCTGCATTCATCAGCTTTTGCTCGTCGTCGTACATCGCATGGAACAGTTTCTTGGTGGCCATCGAATGTGGGTTTATCGTTACGCGTTACGCGGCGTTATCAGTGTTCTTTTTTAAAGTTCTCTCCGGAAGACTTCAGGATGGTCTTCAGCTCGTTGAGGGCGAGTACCGGGAAGAAGCGGGCAAACAACAGGAACAGGGTCAGGAAAATCCCGATGGTTCCCAGGAAGGTGCCGATGTCAATCGGAGTGGCGTGGAATTCACCCCAGCTCGAAGGATCGTAATCGCGGTGCAGCGAGGTCACGATGATCACGTAGCGCTCGAACCACATACCGATGTTCACGATGATCGACATGAAGAAGGTGAAAGTCAGGCTGCGTCGCCACTTCTTCACCCAGAACAGCTGGGGAGAAATCACGTTGCAAGTCATCATGATCCAGTACGACCATGAGTACGGGCCTGAGAAGCGGTTGATGAACGCGTACGACTCGTACTCAACGCCCGAGTACCACGAGATGAAGAGCTCGGTCAAGTAAGCCACACCTACGATCGATCCGGTGACGATGATTACGATGTTCATGTACTCCACGTGCTTCACGTGTACATAGGCCTCGAGGTTCATGGCCTTGCGCATGATCAGCAGCAGGGTGAGTACCATCGCAAATCCGGAGAATACCGCACCCGATACAAAGTAGGGCGGGAAGATGGTGGTGTGCCATCCCGGGATCACCGAGGTTGCGAAGTCCATCGATACAATCGAGTGCACCGAGAATACCAGTGGGGTAGCCACACCGGCCAATACCAGCGATACCTCTTCAAAGCGGGTCCAGTTCTTGGCGCGTCCCGACCAACCGAAGGCCAAGATGCCGTAGATTTTCTTGGGCAGCGGCTTTTTCATGCGGTCGCGGATGGTCGCGAAATCCGGAATGAGGCCGATGTACCAGAACACCAGAGATACCGAGAAGTAGGTCGAGATTGCGAATACGTCCCAGAGGAGTGGCGAGTTGAAGTTCACCCACAGCGAACCGAATTGGTTCGGCAGCGGGAGTACCCAGTACGATACCCAGATACGACCCATGTGGATCCCCGGGAAGATCGCCGCCATCATGACCGCGAAGATGGTCATCGCCTCTGCAGAGCGGTTGATGGCCATGCGCCACTTCTGGCGGAACAGCAGCAGTACTGCCGAAATCAGGGTTCCCGCGTGACCGATACCTACCCACCATACGAAGTTGGTGATGTCCCAGGCCCAGCCTACGGTTTTGTTCAGACCCCATACACCCACACCTGTACCCAGGAGGTAAGTGATGCAGCCTATCCCATACAGGCCAATCAGACCCGTGATGGTGATCATGATTTTCCACGCCCGTGGCGCGGGGCCTTCGATGGGCCCTACGATGTCGTTGGTGATGTCGCCGTAGCTCTTGTCACCGAGGATAAGCGGTTCGCGAATTGCAGCTTCTTTTTGCATCGTGCTCCGGGATTAGGCGTTGTTTTCCGCTTTGTTGCGCACCTTGGTCATGTAGTACATGTTCGGCTGTACGCCGATTTCCTCGAGTGCGTGGTATGCGCGGTTGTTTTGCGAGATCGCGCGCACACCTGAATTTTTATCGTTCAGATCACCGAACTGGATGGCGTGGGTAGGACACGCTTCAGCACATGCGGTTTCGATGGCGCCGTCTGCAACAGGCTGACCTGCTTTCTTGGCTTCGAGCTTGCCGTACTGGATGCGTTGTACACACAGCGAGCATTTCTCCATCACCCCGCGTGAACGTACAGTCACGTCTGGGTTGAGGACCATGCGCGCGAGTGAATCCTGCGCCGGGTTGATGTTCTGGAATTTCTTGAAGTCGATGTAGTTGAACCAGTTGAAGCGACGCACTTTGTACGGGCAGTTGTTGGCGCAGTAGCGGGTACCGATGCAGCGGTTGTAGGTCATCTGGTTGATGCCTTCGTTGCTGTGGGTAGTCGCGGCTACTGGACAAACGGTCTCGCACGGTGCGTGGTTGCAGTGCTGACACATCATCGGCATGTGCACGGTCTCGGGGTTCTCCTCGGGACGTTCCATGTCGATGTAGGCAGGGATGGCGCCGATTTCGAGTGCTTCTTGGGTCTCCTCAACAGTGCGGTACTTCGAAGAGAAGAAGCGGTCGATGCGCATCCAGTGCATGTCGCGGTGGCGCAGAACCTCGTCCTTACCTACAACCGGTACGTTGTTCTCCAGGTGACACGCGGTCACACAGGCCGAACAACCGGTACAGGTGGTCAAGTCGATGGTCATGCCCCATCGGTGGCCCACTTCAATGGGGTGCTCATTCCACATGTCGAACTCCTTGGTTGGAATCTCGCCGTCGTGGGTGATGAGTACGTGGTTTTCGTTGAATGACGCTTGGCCTTTGGGCTTGTCTTTCTCAGAGAGGAAGGTGCCCAGGGTGGTCTCCTTCACGATCGAGTCGCGGCCCATGATGGTGTGGTGCATCTGGGTGGTGGCCAGCGCGAAGGTGCCTTCGGCTTTTTCGATCGAAACGTTGGTGTTGGCGTAAACCGGGAGGCCGTTGGCTTCGGTTACCAGACCGGCTGCACGTTGTCCGCGAGGAACACGCTTGCCGTTCTCGTCCATCACCAAGGAGCCGTCCATGCCGCCTACGATGTCGTATGCAGCGTTACCGATGTTCTCGTTGCCCGCACCGCGGCCGTAACCGAGGGCGATGCCGATGGTGCCTGGCTTTTGACCTGGGGTCGGGAACACAGGCAGGGTCACCTTGCTGTCACCGGCAGTCACGGTTACCAGGCTCGCTGGGTCGCGCTGGGCGATGACGGTGTTGAGGCCCATCTCTTCGCAATCTGCGACAGACATGGTTACGTAGTTGTCCCAAGTGACTTTGGTCACCGGGTCTGGCAGCTCTTGCGCCCAAGGGTTGGGGGTGTGCTCGCCAGCACCTACGCTCACTTTTTGGTACACCGACAGCTCGTACTTGCCTGCTTTGCCAGCGGCTGCTTTCACAGCTGAGATGGCAGCGCCCGCGTTGAAGGCCGCAGCGGCAGGAGCAGCAGCGTCAGCATCGGCGCCCTCTTCGGCGGCCACAGCTTGTACGCTTGCGGTGGTGTTGAAGTATCCGTTGTACACGGCCATGTTCCACGACTCGTCGGTGAGCATGCCGTCAGCTACGTACGCAGAATTGTGGGTCTGGCGCATGTAGGTGTAGTAATCGGTGGTGTCGCCGGCCCAGGTCAGCAGGCTCTCTTGCGCGTAGCGGGTGCTGAACAGTGGCGAAATGGTGGGCTGCTGGATTTCCACGCGGCCGTCAAACGGCATGTGGTCGTTCCAGGCCTCGAGCGCGTGGTGATCCGGCGCTTTGTAGGTACAGCGTGCACCGGTCTCGTCGGCCTTGCCGTTGAATGAGATGGTGGTTTTGACCTTGGCCAATGCTTCGTTGAAGCCTTCGGCGTCGTACCAGGTGTATGAAGGGTTGGCGCCGTATACCACCAGAGCGGTTACGCGGCCGTTCTTCATGTCGTTCACCAGTGAAGCCATGGCGGCGTCGTCACCCATGTACAGGCGCGACGGGTTGGACACGTCCAAGGTGTTGCCGTAGTTGTTCAGGGCTTGGTTGATGCCGTTGACCAGTTGCTGTACGTTCAGGTCGTTGCTGCCTGCAACCACGAGCGACTCGCCGCGGTTGGCTTTGAGGGCTGCAGCGGCTGCTTTGACAGCGGCGGCGGCTTTCTCGGGCAGGTTTATACTGGCACCGCCGGCAATGGCGTTGTACAGGGCGGCTGCAACGAGGCCTTCTTCGCTTGGCTTGATGGTCACGCGCTCATCGGCGTTGGAGCCGGTGGTGGACATGTTGCCTTCGAAGTGGATGTGTTGACTCATCCAAGCACCTTCGGGCTTGCGGCGCATGCCGTAGTCCTTGGTGAATTTGTTGGCGGTCATCCAAGTGCCGAGGAAGTCAGCGTTGATCGAGACAATTACCTTGGCCTGGTCAAAGCGGTACTGCGGAATGGCGTCGGTACCGTGGGTGGCTTGGTGTGCTCGGCGGATGCCGTTGTAAGAGTAGCTGTCTACCATCACGTGGCGGCCTTGGTAGCGCTCGGTGAACGCGTTGATCGCACGTTGGGTAGAAGGGGAGATGACCGAGCCACTCACCACGGCCACCTTGCCGGTAGCGCCTTGGAGGGCTGCAGACACTTCTTTGTCGAGGTCAGACCAGCTGATGGCGGTGTCGCCTTTCATCGGGCCGGTCAGACGGGTGTTGTCGTACAACTCCAGTACCGACTGGCTGATGCGGCTGTTGACCGCGCCGTAACCCAAACCTTCGGCCTTGTTGGCTTTGATGAAGATGGGACGGCCCTCTCGGGTTTTCACCAATACGTTGCCGTAGTCCTGTCCGTTGTAGAAGGTGCTGGCGTAGTAGTTGGGGATACCGGGGGTGATTTGGTCCGGCTTGTTTACGTAGGGGATCGACTTGACCACCGGCGTCTCACACGCAGCCAAGGTGGCGGCGCCTACGGAGAACCCGAGGAATTTCAAGAAGTCCCTACGTCCGGTGCTGGTTTCCTGCAAGCGGTTGTCGCTCAGGAACTCATCCACGGTTTGGGTTGGGGTGAATTCGTTTTCCGCTGCTTCGCGGAAGGCCGGTGCATCCTGCAATTCAGGAACTCCGGTGAAGTATCGCTTCGTCTGGGCCATCAGAGTATTCAGCGTTGGTTCTTAGTAATGGCACTTGGAGCATTCCCAGCCGCCAAGTTCTTTCACCGTTACTTTTTCGTCGTCTTTGATGCGTTGCAACTCGAGGTTGCCGCGCTCAGATCCTTTGAGTCGTTCGTGGATTTCCACGTAGTAGTCACTGCTGGTCAGGTCGATCTCAGCCTTGTTGTGGCACTCGATGCACCAGCCCATGGTCAGGGTAGGCTTCGAGAGTTGGATCAGACCAGGAATGTCGGTTTGGGCGTTGACTTCCTCCACGGTGGCCTGGCGACCAACGGTGTAGGTTTCAACAGGGCCGTGGCAGTTGCGGCAGTCGAGGCCACCCACGGTGACGTGCTGCGCGTGCGAGAAGTAAACGTGGTCGGGCAGGACGTGTACCTTGTTCCACTTCACCGGCTCGCCGGTCCACGAGTCTTGCGGCTCTTTGAAACCGTCCTTCTCTTGGCCTTCTTCTACGCCGTAGTACGAACCGTTCTCGGGGTTGAAACCGATGGCGGCGTAAATCTTCGAGATTTCCTCAGTGCCTGAGACCGAACCTTTCTTGATGCCTTTGTGGCAGTTCATACAGATGTTGGTCGAAGGAATCGAGGCGTGCTTGGATTCGCGGGCAGTGTGGTGGCAGTACTCGCAATCGATTTCGTTCTGGCAGGCGTGGATGGCGTGCGAGAACCAAATGGGTTGCTCGGGCTCGTAGCCTTCGTAAACGCCGACGCTCATCAGGTCTCCATAGCCGATGGTCACCAGCACGGCTACCACAAAGAAGCCGATGATAGAAACAAACGCGCGGTTGCCGGTCACCCAGATGCGTACCGCTTCTGCGTAGGTGGGCACCTCGGTGGTCTCCTTGCCTTCGCGCTCGGCGATGGCGTTTTTAAGTGAGCGGTTCACGCCTGCAGCGGCAAAGGCCACAATCAGGAAGAACACCCCCAAGATCAGGAACCAAATGGCAGTGTTGTCGCTCTCCTCTTCCACGGCGTCGTGGATGGTAGGGCACGCATCGCCGGTTCCGGCTCCAGCGCCATCAGGTGCTACGTAGTTCATCACGTAGTTCATGATGTCCTTGATGTCGCCTTCGGACACCAGCTGGGCGTTCATGATGCCGTAAGAGGCTTCCCACTGCTTCACCAGGCCGGTGATGTACGGGTCGCCGGTGGCGATGGCCGCTTGTGGGTTTTGGATCCAAGTGACCAAGAGCTCTTCGGACGCACCCCAACGTTCAGCGACGCCGGCAAGGCCAGGGGCTGCCAGGTTTTCTGAGGTGGGTTTGTGACAAGACGCGCAGTTGGCCTTGAAGAGGGCTTCCCCGTTGTCGTAATCGCCTTCGTCGAAGATTCCGGCGAAGGAAAGGGTTGGAATCGCTACAAGTGCGGCCAAAACGACCGTACGGAAGAGCTTGTGGAATAAACGAGTTTCGTTCAGCACAGGAGACATAATTCGATGATTACCGGGCACACTTCACCCTGCTAAAATCGCGGCCAAAATTACGTCATTTTAACGTCTAGCGAGGGCTGGAACGCTGAATTTCAGAGGCCCTTTCCAATTTAAAAACGTTCTAAATAGTCGCGGAAGTGTCATGAAAATTGCGGGCTCTACGAACGCGGCTCGGGACGGGGCTTTCGGGGCATCACGAACAAATCGCACTGCACCTGTTGAACAAAGTTTGGCCAAATCGCTCCCCCGAAAGTGGTTAGATTTGACCGTCGCAAAACCAACCCATGCTGCACAGTTCACCGCTTACGTTTTCTTACCCTGACGGTCCGTCGTTTTCCTTTCCGGAGGTGCGTGCCGGTGCCGGGGAAGAATTGCTGCTGCTCGGCTCCAGCGGTACAGGCAAAACCACCCTGCTGCATTTGCTCGCGGGCTTGCGCTCGGCCCAATCCGGGCGCATTGAGGTGGCCGGGCGCGACATGGTTCCCCTTTCCGACGCCCAACGCGACCGCCACCGCGGCGAGCACGTGGGCATTGTGTTTCAGACCGCCCACTTTCTGGATGCGCTCAGTGTGATGGACAACCTGTGCATGCCGCAGTACCTCAACGGCGATGCGCCCGACCGCAACCGCGCTCAGGAAATGCTGGAGCGCTTGCAACTCGGGCACAAAGCCGGCAGCCGTCCGCGCAATTTGAGCGTGGGTGAACAGCAACGCGTGGCCATTGCCCGCGCGCTCATGCACCGCCCCAAGCTGGTGTTTGCCGACGAGCCCACCTCGGCCTTGGACGACGCCAACGCCACCCAAGTCATGAACCTCTTGCGTGAACAAACCGCCGACGTAGGCGCCACCTTGGTGGTGGTCACCCACGACCAGCGTTTGAAAGACCGCATTGCCAATACCGTTGCGCTGTGAACCTGCTGAAGATCAGTGTGGCCAACATCCGCCACAAGCCACTGCGCGCCGCGCTGAGCATCATTTTGATGGCCTTTGGCGTGGGCATGATCAGCCTGCTCTACACGGTGCAAACCCAGTTTCAAGAGCAGTTTGACCGCAACATCAAAGACATTGACATGGTGCTCGGTGCCAAGGGTTCGCCTTTGCAACTGATCCTGTCGAGCGTGTACCAAGTGGACGCGCCCACCGGCAACATCAACCTGCAGGAAACCGAACGCTTCCTGAAGAACCCCATGGTCAAAGGCATGGTCAAGGAGTGGATTCCCATGTCCTACGGCGACAACTTCCAGAAGTACCGCATCGTGGGCACCGAACACGCCTACGCCGAGCATTACAGTGCCACCGTGGCTCAAGGCCGACTCTACGAAGCGGATTTTGAAGTCACCCTCGGGAGTAAAGTGGCCCAAGAAACCGGCCTGCAACTGGGGGACACATTCTTCAGTGCACACGGGTTGGATGACACCACAGATGTCCATAAGAACCACGCTTTCAAGGTGGTAGGGGTGTTTGAACCCAGCCGAACGGTGGTGGACAATTTGGTGCTTTGCAACATCCCGTCCATCTGGCGCGTGCACGAAAAACCCGACGAGCCGCCTCTGGCCGAAGAGGACAAGGAAATCACCGCCGCACTGGTCAAGACCTCCAACCTGCTGGCCTCGGTGCGCATTCCGGGCATGCTGCGCGATTCCAAAATCATGGTATCGCTGCCGGCCATTGAGGTCAACCGCCTCAACAAGAACTTTGGCATTGGCATGGATGCCTTCACGGCCATTGGCGTGCTGATCATGATCCTGTCTGCGGTGAGCGTATTTATTGCGCTGTACAGTTCCTTGCGCGAACGCCGTTATGAACTTGCGCTGATGCGCACCATGGGCGGACGCCGCAGCACCATCCTGACCATGATTGTGATGGAAGGGGCACTGATGAGCCTCATTGGCTTTGTGGTGGGCTGGGTGCTCTCACGGATTGGATTGCTGGTGCTGTCTGCCGTATTGGAGGACCGCTTTCACTACGGGCTCACGGATTTGGCGCCGTCCCTGACGGATTTGCTCTTGCTTCTGATCACTATCTTTGTAGGCAAGTTGGCATCACTCTTGCCTGCAGTCAAAGCCATGCGCATTGACATTTCAAACACCCTGGCTGATGGATAAGCGGAAAACGATTTCGATGTGGATTTTGGCCGTGGCCGGCATTTCGGCCCTGAACCTGTCTTCGGCGTGCAAGCACGAACCGCCCACCAACATCTCCCCCGAGACCCGTTCGGAGGTGGTGGAGGCCGAAGCCCAAGCCAGCGAAAACGTAGAGGTGCTCACCGCCTCGGCCGACGCCGAAGACGCCCCCGATTTCATCGACCCTACCTCCAACGACCCCGTGGGCTTGGACAAGGTGGTGGCCGCTGAAGACCTCGGCGTGGACATCCTCAACGCCGACGGCATCGAAGAACTCACCTGGAAGCAACTCACTGACGTGGAGTTCAAGGACGTCTACGTGGAAGAGCTCGACGCCTACTACTGGAAACCCACCTTCGGCGAAAACGTCAGGGCCTTGGCTGGCCGCGAGGTCTACATCACCGGCTACATCATCCCGGTGGACTACGACGAGAACTTCTACGTACTCAGCCGTTACCCCTTCGCCAACTGCTTCTTCTGCGGCGGCGCCGGCCCCGAATCGGTCGTAGACCTGCGTTTCAAAAACGAAAACCGCATGTACGAAACCGACGAACGCCTCACCTTCCGCGGCAAACTCGCACTCAACGCGGATGACGTTTATCAGATGAACTACATTTTGGAAGGAGCAGAGGAATACGAATAAAAAAGGCGAGCTTTTTTAAGTGCAAGTGGAAGTGCAAGGATTTAGTGCAAGGCGCTTTGGAGTGAAAAGTGAAAAGTGAAAAGTGAAGAGTGGGGGCGTGGGGTTCGCTTGTGCTGAGGATGATTGTAGAGTATTGAGCCGCTGATGCGGCTTTTTTTGTGGGCGATGGTTCACCAGCCAGTACCCTACCACAAGATCACCTGCAAATCGCGACGTCGCACCAGCGTGTCGCGCCCAAGCGACACCAACGACCGAAGAGCCTCCAGCCCATCCCGCCTCCGCAAACACCCAATTCTCACTTTTCACTTTTCACTCCCGCTAGTGTCCGCCCGACCCCACTAATCCGAACACCCACAAGCCTTGCACTTGCACTAACCCCTTGCACTAGCCGCGTACTGCCAAGTACGCCACAAAAAAAAGCCGCTCGAAAGCGGCTTTTCCTTTAGGTAATTTGAGTTTCAATCGGGCAATGCCTCGGGCTCATGCAGTCTTGCACTAACCGCTTGCACTTCCACTAAGCCCTAGTTATTCGGCATCCGGATTGACCAGCTTCTTGAACTCGTCAATGCTCACGGATTTTTCCTTCAGTTTGATCAGCTCTTTGGCTGAGGCGATGACCTTCTCCTCGCGGATGAGCTCGAAGATGCGCTGCACTTCCTCCTTGTTGCTGAGGGCGTTGGCGGCGTACTTCTCCAAGGTCTCCTCGTCCAGGGGCAGTCCGTATTGGGCGTACTGGCCGGCGAGGTTGGCCTTCACGTGGTCCAGCATCTCGGGGTATTCCACCTTGACGTCGTTGGCGCGTGCGATGCGCTCCTCGATCAGTTGCCATTTTACGCTTTTGGCGTAGCCGGGGTATTCGGTGTCGAGTTGCTCGTCGGTGAGGGGCTTCTCGTTGGTGGCCTTGATCCAGCGCTTGAGGAAGGCGTCGGGCAGTTCGGGGTTGAAGTGCTCGATCAGGTTTTCGCTCAGCTGGTTTTTGAAGTACCAGTCTTGGTCGCGCTTGAGGGCGTTTTCGATGTTTTCGGCGATGCGGGCGCGGAAGCCGGCTTCGTCTTCTACGTTGCCTTCACCAAAGGCCTTGTCGAAGAGCTCTTGGTTGATCTCCGAAGGAGCCAGGCGGCGGATTTCGTTCACACGGAAGCGGAAGTTGCCTTCGGACAGGTCGTGTACCTCGTCGTGCGAGATGCCGAGCATGCGGCCCAGGTCTTCGTGGTCGCGCGATACTTTGTTGGGGTCCAGGTCTACCTCGGCACCTTTCTCAAGGCCTACCAGGGCTTTCTTGGTTTTCTTGTCTTCTACGAACTCGATGGATACGGTGCCGTCGTTTAGGATGCCGCCTTCCAGGATCTCACCTTCGGGGGTGAGTTGGATGAAGGTGCCCATGAGCATGTCGCTGTCTTCGCTTTTCTCGGGCTCCGAGAGGCTGCCAAAGCGGCGGGCGAGGTTGTTGACCTCTTCGTCCACCATCTTGTCGTCGACCTTGATGCTGTAGTAGGTCTCTTTGACCTTGTCGAGCTTCACTTCGATTTCAGGGGCGAGGCCCATCTCGTAGTTGAAGGTGAACTCGGTGGGGTTGTCCCAATCACCTTCTTCCACATCGCTTTCCACCGGCATGGGCTGGCCCAATACCTCCAGCTTGTTTTCGGTGATGTAGTTGTGGAGCGATTCGCTCAGGAGTTTGTTGATCTCCTCAGCGAGTACGGCCTTGCCTACGCGCTTTTTCACCACAGTCATGGGCACGTTGCCAGGACGGAAGCCGGGCAAGGTCATGTTCTTGCGGTAATCTTTCAATGCGGCGTTGACGGCAGGCTTGTAATCGCCTTCCACGACTTTGACGGTGAGCTTGGCGTTCAGCGCGTCGATGTTGTCACGTGTAATTTCCATGTGCGTATTTGTACCTCTCCGGCGGATTTTACTTTGTGGTGCGGGTAAAGGGACTCGAACCCCCACGCCTCGCGGCACCAGATCCTAAATCTGGCGTGTCTACCAATTTCACCATACCCGCATGGCCGGAAAAATGGGGGGCAAAGGTAGGGTATTTTCGTTGAATATGTTGTGTGTTGATTTCATGCAGATCACTTGGTGAATGGCGGCTTTCACGCAGCCTTGTTTTCTATTTTCACGGCGTGAAACATCTCTTGCTGATTTGCATGCTGGCTGTGCCCTTTTGGGGCGCGGGCCAAGACTACCACCTGACCGGTGGGCAGGCGGCGTTGGGGCACGCTACGGTGGCCCAGTCGGGGGTGTGGTCGGCCTTTTACAACCCGGGTGGGTTGGACTGGTCGGGCGCTACCGGCATCAACGCCGGGGTGTTTTACGACAACCGCTTTGCCCTGGCCGACCTGTCCATTGGCGGGGTGGCCGTGAGCTATGGCTTTGAAAACGGGGGCACCTTGGGGGTGACCACCGTGCGCTACGGCAACGCGGTGTTCAACGAGCAAACCACCGGCCTGGCCTACAGCCGCGTGTTGGGTGAAAAGGTGTCTGCGGGCGTCAAGCTCAACTTCCACAGCCTGCGCATAGGCAACGGCTACGGCAACGCCACCACCCTCAGTGGCGACATCGGCTTTCTCTACCAAATGACCGAGAACCTCACCTTGGCAGGTGCCTTGTTCAACCCCACCCGTTCGCAGTATGTGGAGATTGGGGATGAGCGCTTGCCCATTGTGCTCAAGGGCGGGGCCATGTACCGGTTTTCGGATGCGGTCCAGCTCTCAGGAGAGGTGTGGAAGGAACTCAACGAAGACCCCCAACTGCGCGCCGGGCTGCAATACCAACCCGTGGACCGGGTAGTGCTGATGGCCGGGGTGGGCAGTGCGCCTGCGCTGACTTCCTTTGGTGTGGGGTACCTCGCCGGGGACTTCCGATTGGACCTTGCCGCGGCCTACCACAACCAACTTGGCTTTGCGCCGCAACTCACCTTGAGCTATGCGCCGGTGCGTTAAAGGCCTGTTGACCCTGGTGCTGCTTTGCCCTACACTCCTCTGGGCACAGGACGACGAAGGCACCCTCATCATCGAACAGCGCATCGAAGCCATCGCCGAGCTCCTGGATGAAGACGTGGAGCTGGACTACACCACCCTGTTTGACCGCTTCAGCGACTACCTTGAGCGCCCGCTCAACCTCAACGGCGCCACCGAAGAGGAACTGCGTGATTTGCTCATGCTCAGTGACATTCAGATTCTGAATCTGCTCGGGCACATCGCCCAATACGGCAAGCTCACCAGCATTTACGAATTGCAAGCCGTGGAAGGGTTTGATGTGCGCACCATCCGCAACATTCAGCCCTTTGTGACCGTGGCTCCGCCAAGCGAATTGGAGCAGCTCAGCCTCAGCAAACTGCTCAACCACGGCACGCACGACCTGGTCATGCGCTACCACTACACCTTTGAACAGGCCGACGGCTTCCGCAACCGGGACGACTCGGTGTCCACCAACGATTTTTTGGGCGATCCCGGGCGTGTGCTTGTGCGGTACCGCTACCGGTACAAAGACCATTTCAGCCTGGGCTTTACTGCCGAGAAGGATCCAGGTGAGGAGTTCTTCCAAGGCCAAAACGCAAATGGATTCGACTTTTACTCCGGCCACTTGCATTACCACGATGAAGGCCTGGTGCGCGACGTGGTAGTGGGCGATTACCAAATCCAATTTGGCCAAGGCGTCACTGCATGGAGCGGATTGGGTCTGGGCAAGAGCTCGTACGTGATGAACGTCAAACGCAGCGGCCGTGGCATCCGCCCGTACACCTCGGTGGACGAGAACCGGTTTATGCGCGGCGCGGCCTTCACCCTGGGCAAAGGCGATTGGACGGCAACGGGCTTTTACTCCTCCAAAGGCATCGACGCCAACGTGGTGGAACCCGATTCACTGTCCAACCCGGACCAGCAACAGATCTCCTCCTTCCAATTGACGGGCCTGCACCGCACCGCCGGAGAGATCCTCGATGCCGACGCCATCCGCGAGCGGCACATGGGCGGCAACGTGCGTTACCACACCCGCGGATTCAGCGTGGGGGTGACCGGGATTTACTCGGACTACGACGCCGATGTGGTGCGCAACCTGACCACCTACAACCAGTTTGACTTCAACGCCAACGAAAACACCGTGATTGGCGCGGATTACCATTACCTGCGCGGGAGCTTGAACCTGTTTGGTGAGGTGGCCCGCAGCGCCTCGGGCGGGACGGCGTTGATCCAAGGCGCGCTTTTGGCGTTGCATCCCAACTTGAGCGCATCGGTGGTGTACCGCCGCTACGACCGGGATTACCACAACATGTTGGGCCTGCCCTTTGGTGAGCTCTCACGCCCGGCCAACGAAAGCGGGATTTACACCGCACTCGAATGGAAGCTCAGTCAACAATGGCGGGTAGCTGCTTATGCCGATCAGTTCCGTTTCCCATGGTTGCGCTTTCGGGTGGACGCGCCTTCGCAAGGGGTGGATCATTTTGTGCAGCTGAACTACAAGCCCTCACGGAAGAATGAATTCTACGTGCGCTTCCGACGCCGGGTACGCGAACGCAACATTACCGGCACCGAAGCCATGATCGACACCCCCGGAGAAGAGCTGCGCCAACAGGTGCGCCTCAATGCCAGCTACTACGTCGCCCCCAGCGTGCGCCTCAAATCCCGCGCAGAGTGGGTGCGGGCCCAAGTGGGAGAGGGGGATACCGAGCAGGGCTTCCTGTTTTACCAAGACTTGATCTTTAAGAAAATGGACTGGCCGGTGACCCTGGCCTTGCGCTTCGCTTTGTTCGATGCCGACAGCTGGGACTCCCGCGTGTACGCGTTTGAGAACGACGTGCTGTACTCCTGGTCCATCCCCCCATACTTTGGACGTGGGTCGCGGTTTTACGTGATGGCCAAATGGCGGATCTACAAAAAGATCGACCTGTGGGTGCGCTACTCGCAGTGGTACTACACCGATCGCAATGAGATCGGCTCGGGACTCAACCGCATAGAGGGCAACACCCGAACCGAGCTCAAGGTGCAACTGCGCTGGCGGTTTTAACATCTGACGGCCAACCCGGGCACTGTTTTTGCCGTATACCAAGGTACCTGAACAATGCGATGCTTCTGGACCATAGCGCTTTTGGCGCTGCCGCTCTTGGCGTGCGCCCAATCCTCCAAACCCACTGCACGTGTGGCACCCAACCCGGTGACCGACCGGTTTGTGTTGGAGGTCACCAGTCCTGCAAATCAAGCTTTTAACGCAGAGCTTATGGACCTCGCTGGCACCGTTCTGCACGCTACAGGTCCGCAAAGAGCAAGCGCCCAATCCACCGCCATTACGGTGGACGTACGCACCCTGCAACGGGGCATCTACTTCTGCCGGGTGGCCTTTGCCAGCGGCGAGGTGCTCACCGTGCGCGTACTGCTGGAATAGGGAAAAACCGCCTCCCGCAACGATATTCTCAAGCAGCGCGGTATTTTTGGGAGCAAATTTTCCCTGAAATGGCGACCACTTCCGACATCAAGAACGGCCTGTGCATCAAGTACAACAACGACCTCTGGCAAGTCATCGAGTTCCTCCACGTGAAACCCGGTAAAGGTCCGGCCTTTGTGCGCACCAAACTCAAGAACCTCAACACCGGCAAGGTGCTGGACAACACCTTCAACGCTGGGGTGAAGATCGAGACCGTCCGCATCGAAACCCGCCACTACCAGTACCTCTACAACGACGACATGGGGTACCACTTCATGAACATGGAGGACTACGAGCAAGTGGCTGTGCCCAAGGTGAAAATCAACGCCCCTGGTTTCCTCAAGGATGGCTTGGATTGTCAAGTGATGTTCCACGCCGAAGAGGAAGACATTTTGAACGTGGACCTGCCTCCGCATGTTGAATGCGAGATCACCTACACCGAGCCCGGCATCAAAGGCGATACCGCCACCAACACGCTCAAGCCTGCGACCATTGATACCGGCGCAGAAATTCGCGTGCCGTTGTTCATCAACACCGGCGACTGGGTGAAAGTGGACACGCGCGACGGTTCGTACTCCGAGCGCATCAAAAAGTAAACCCGGGCTGCGGCCCAAACGATACCTATGGCTACAGGATTGATTCACTTGCACAGCACCCTGCGTTGGGTGGTGTTGCTTCTGCTCGTGTTTGCGCTGGTCAACAGCTGGCGCGGATGGATGGGCAAAAAGGAATTCACCAATGGCAACCGCAAGGTGCTGTTGTTCACCTTGATTTCGACCCACATCCAGTTGGTGCTCGGCTTTGCGCTGTTCTTCATGAACGGCTGGCACAAGGTCTGGGGCCAATCGGATTGGATGAGCGTGCGCGGCCTGCGTTTTTGGGCCATGGAGCACCCCTTGCAAATGACCCTTGGCATCGCACTGATCACCATTGGATACTCGCGTGCCAAGCGCCGTGATGGGGCCTGGACCGCTCACCGCACGGCGGCCATCCTGATGACCCTGGGCCTGTTGTTCATCCTGGCTGCGATTCCTTGGTCGTTCTACGGCCCTGAGGTGGCGCGTCCGCTGTTCCCCGGCATGTGATGCAGAAATTCGTTTGGCTGTTTTGCGTGGTGGTTTTGGTGGCCTGCGGGGGCGATGCTCCTGCACCTGCTGGAACCGATCCGCCTGCTGCGGCAGAAGCCCAATCCGACGATTACTACGGCATCCCCGCCTCGCGGGTCAAGCGCCTGTATGTGCCGTGCAGCATTTGCCACGGCGAAAACGGCGATGAGTCCCGCGGCGGAGCTAAGCTGCTGAAGGAGAGCACCATGACCTTTGAGGAGCGTGTGGGTATCATCACCTACGGCAAGAACACCATGCCGCCCAACAAGGACCGCCTGGAGGCCAAGGAAATCAAGGCCCTGGCCAAATACATCGAGACCTTCCGGGAATAAATGGGCAAGTACTACGAGACCCAAAAGGTCGAAGAGACCTGTGTGCTGGTGGGCGTGTGCACCCAACAGCAACCGCGGGAATTGGTGGACGAATACCTCGACGAGCTTGAGTTTTTGGCCACCACCGCCGATGCGCACACCCAGATGCGCTTTGTCCAAAACCTGGAGAAGGTGGACCCCAAAACCGTGCTCGGTTCCGGCAAAATCCAAGAAGTGGTGGAGTTTGTGGCCGAGCAGGAAGTGGACATGGTCATCTTCGACGAGGAGCTCTCGCCCAGCCAGCTGCGCAACCTCGAGCGCCTGTTCAACCCCGACCAGTTTGCCGACCACCAAGTCAAGGTCTTGGACCGTTCCAACCTCATCCTGGACATTTTTGCCCGCAATGCGCGCACGGCCCACTCCAAAAAGCAGGTGGAACTCGCCCAATACCAATACCTGCTGCCCCGCCTGACCAACATGTGGACCCACCTTTCCAAGCAAAAAGGGGGCATCGGCATGAAGGGACCGGGGGAGACCGAGATCGAGACCGATCGCCGGATCATCCGCGACAAAATCTCCCTGCTCAAAAAAGAGCTGCAGAAGATCGACAAGCAAAAGAGCGTGCAACGCGGCAACCGCGGCGCCCTGGTGCGTGTGGCCGTGGTGGGCTACACCAACGTGGGCAAAAGCACCCTGATGAACCTGCTCAGCAAAAGCGAGGTGCTGGCCGAAAACAAACTTTTTGCGACCCTGGACACCACCGTGCGCAAAGTGGTGCTGGACAACCTGCCGTTATTGATGGCCGATACTGTGGGCTTCATCCGCAAGCTGCCCCACCAACTTGTGGAGTCCTTCAAGTCCACCCTGGACGAAACCCGCGAGGCGGACCTGCTCATGCACGTGCTGGACATCTCGCACCCCAACTTTGAGGACCACTACCAAGTGGTGCAAAACACCCTCTCGGACATCGGCACCGCCGATAAGCCCATGATCGTGGTGTTCAACAAGGTGGACGCCTACCGTTTTGTGGAGCAAGACGCCGACGACCTCAGCCCCCGTACCCGCGAAAACATCCCCCTGGACGAGCTCCAGCAAACCTGGATGGCCCGCCTCAGCGACAGCAAGGTGGCCTTTGTGAGCGCCAAGGAAAAGCTCGGCATCGACGGCCTGCGCAAACTGCTCTACGATGAGGTGCGCAAGATCCACGTGGAGCGCTTTCCGTATAATAACTTCTTGTATTGAGTTTGTAGTTTGGCAGTATGCCTAAACTGCCCATCCATTCCTCGCACACCAACACGCGTTTTGCCACCCTGGTTTTGTGGGGATTGTTGCCCTTGACGGCCGTGACCCTCTTTGTCTTGCTGGTGTTTGAAAAACCGCCGCGCGACCTGTGGCCTTGGGTGTTGATGGCGGGCATGGCACTGCTTCCGATTGGACAGGTGTTCGTGTGGCGCAGCGCACGCCGCCACCTGTGGCCGCACCCCAAACGCCAGCGCAATGCCGCTTTGGACGGTGGGTTGGAGCAGTCGCGCTCCTTGCCAGTAGGCATCCAAGTGGTGAGCTTGTTGTGCATTGTGGCCTTGGCGTTTGAGGCAGTCTTTGGCAGCGCCGTCCTCACCTTCATACTGTACGAGATCCAAAATGGCGAATACCCACCCGGCCGCTTGGAGGACGTGGTGGGCACCACCTTGACCGGCTTGCATGCGCTGGCGGCGGTGTTGGGCATCTTCATGCATATTCGGTTGTTGGCCACGCGGGTAGTGCCGCCTGAATTCAGCGAGGGATGATCCCGGCCCCAGACGTGGTGTTCTGCGCGGTGCAATTTGTGCTGTTGGGACTGCGCTCGGGAAAGCTCCAAGCACTTTTAGCACAGAAATCTGTTGGTAGGGGGACGCCAAACCCAAACGTCGCATGACCCCACCCACCCCCTCCCAACGCTACGCCCTGTACGCCGCAGTGGGCATCACCGCAGTGCGGGTGGCGTCGAACGTGTATGATCTGCGCAACCAGAGCCCTTGGATTCCCGACTACCTGACCTCGGCGTTGGGGGAGTCGATTTCGTGGTGGGGGTTGGTGTTGCAGGGCGGTGCGCTGCTGGTGGGCCTCCAGCTGTTGGTGTTCGAATACCGCGTGCAGATCGAACGCCACGCTTCCCGCAAATCCTGAAACGTTTGTGAAAGTTGGGGGGCGATTGCTCGCCTCTTTGCGATATTCCGGCTGTGGAAACTGCCAAACAACGCCGTTTTTTAAACACCATACGCATCCTGCACCATGTCTTTGGCATTGGGGTGCTGTGCTTTGCCTTGTGGGTGATGTACATGGTTTTTGACCAAAACGACGCCGACGAACCCATGGCTTGGGTGACCATTGGCTTGTTGCTGCTGCTGGGTTGGGGCCTGTTGCGCTTTGGCCAAGTGGTGCGCGCCATGCGTGCGTTTCCCGAACACCGCACCGCGGGCATGCTGGACGACTTGGAACTCGCCGGAGACGGCGATATGCGCATTGCGGGCGTACCGGTTTGGGCTGTGGTGGTGGGTATTCTGGCCCTGATTGGCACGGCCATGTTGGTGATCTTCAGCGTGGCGGTAGTCATCGAGGTCAGCGACAACATTGCCCGCGATATCCGGCGCGGACGCGACCTGGACGGGCAAGAAGTGCTGGCCTTTCTCAGTGGCATATTGGGGGCGGTGTCCGGCGTGAGCGCGGTGATTTTCATGCTGAGCAACCTGCGTCTCAAAGTCCTCAAACCCCTCGAACACGAGCTGTGAGTGCCTCCTTCCACAACGTCCAAGGCTGGCTGCGGTGGTACCGGGTGCACAACACCGTGGAGGTGGTTGGGCTGGCCTACCTGTTTGTGTTATTGGTCAATGAGCACAGCTACGGCCACGGCATTGCAGTGATTGCGCTGCTGGCAGGAGTGAGTTTGCTTGTGCAAGCCGGCAACCGTCGCAACCTCAAACGCTTTTTGGCCAAGCCCGTGCTGACTGCCGTGGTGGACGACGTGATCGACGCACCCGTGGACCCGCACAGCGGCGAGGGTATGACCATTTTGGAAAACGGCATCAACGGACTGGCGGTGTTGTTTTTGGCCGTAAGCAGCTACTTTCTGGTAGCCTCGTGGACCGATATGTTGGTGTACGACCAGCGCAACAGGGTGTCCTCGTTTGACGACCTGCGCAACGTGGCGGCCTTCTTGGTGGCCACCGCTTGGGTGATCACAGCGGCACCGTTGCTGCTGTTTTTGGTGCGCCAGTTTGGCGTACGCGTAGAGTCCGCCCCAGGCTGAGGTGTGCACAACCCCGTGGATTCTTAGGCGGAGGTGAGTGGTAAGTGGGTGTAACGCTCGGCTATTTTCGCGTTGTGCTTATACCGGAACCCTTCCAAGTTTCGTTTCGAATGAAAACCTGCTCGATGCGCATCCTGCTTGCCTGCGGCCTTATGGCGGCCTCTGTTTCCCTGTCTGCCCAAGTGCAGAACTACGTGGACTTTCACGACAACGACCAAAAACGCTCCGAAGGGGTGTACGACGGCGGTGTGGAACACGGCCTGTGGACCTACTGGTACCCCAACGGGCAAGTGCAGGAAAAGGCGCACTACTACCGCGGCAAGTTGCACGGGCCGGTGTCACGCTTTTACAGCAACGGCCAGCAGATGCACGAGGGCTACTTTGTGCTCAACCGCCAAGACAGCCTCATGCGCACCTGGAACCAAGACGGCGTGCTTTTGGAAGAAGGCACCTACTGCTACGGCAGCAAATGCGGCACCTGGAGTACCTATGACGATGCGGGCACCTTGCGCATGAAAGAGGAGTTCCGCGACAGCGTGACCTACCTCTGGGAGTTGGTGGAGCCCGGTGGCAACGTGGCCATCACCAGCGGCGAGGGCATCGAAACCACCCGTTTTGACGACGGCGACATCCGGGAGCAAACCACCTACGCAGGCGGGCTGCCCAACGGCACCCACAAGGTGTACTACTCCGACGGCGAGCTGCGCGTGGACGGCAACTACAAGGATGGCCTGCGCCACGGCACCTGGAAGGAATACTACCGCTACGGCGCCATTGAGAAAGAAGCTACCTACGTGGACGGCGTGTTGGACGGCGCGTACACCCAGTACTTCCGAAACGGCCAAGTCATGGTCCAAGGCACCCACGCCGCCGGCAAAAAGCAAGGCGATTGGGCGTGGTTCCAAGAAGACGGTACGCCCGATATGGAGGGGCCCTTTGACCAAGGTGAACAGCACGGGTACTGGACCTACCATTTCCCGCGCGGTACCGTAAGTATGCAAGGCACCTTCGAGCGTGGGGTGGAAGAAGGCCAGTGGGAGTACTTCTACCCCGAAGGTCAAAACTGGAAAACCGGCACCTACGCCAAGGGCAAAAAGAACGGCCGCTGGGATTTTTGGTACGAGAACGGCAACGACCTGATGACCGGCACCTTTGTGGACGACCTCGAAGAAGGGGAGTGGCAAAGCTGGTTTGAGAAAGGCTCGCAAAAAGACATCGGCCACTTCAAGGCCGGCAAGATGCACGGCGAGTGGGAAGGCTGGTACCCCAATGGCGTGGTGCAGTTCCACGGCGAATGGAAAAACGACGACCGCACCGGCGACTGGGAGTTCTACTTCGAAAACGGCCAGCTCGACGAAAAAGGCGCCTATGACGAGAACGGCAAAAAGACCGGCAAGTGGATCAGCGCCAACCCCAGCGGCATCACCGAAATGGAAGGCACCTACGCGGCGGGCCAGCCCGACGGCAAGTGGTCGTACTTCTACCCCAACGGCTCACCCCAGAGCGACCAGGTCTACAAAGACGGGCTGCTGGACGGCAAGTTTGTGACCTACAACCGCCGCGGGAAGGTGGCGCAGGAGGCCGAGTACAAGGCCGGTCGCAAACACGGCACGTACAAGCGCTGGAACGAGCAAACCGGCGAGCTCGAGCAACATTTCATCTACGAAAATGGGGCGGTCAAAGAGGTGATCGTCATGAAGCAGGCCTCCCGCAAGTAGCGGGGGCTTCCGGCTCAGAAATTGTGCGTATATTTGCGTCAGCAAACATGAGTGAACAATTGCAGAGGGGTCTAAAGCCCCTCTTTTTTGTAGGCAATTGGGCTCATTTGTGTTGCCAAACGTCGGAGAATAAGCATGATCACTTACGAACGCGTTTTGCGCTTGATCGAGGAAAAGGTCGAAGGGACCGAACACTTCCTGGTTGAGCTGAAAATGGGAGAGATGAACGACATCACCATCATCATGGATGGCGATGACGGCTTCTCCATCCAAGACTGTATTCTGTTCAACCGCCACATGGAACAGTCCTTGGACCGCGAAGTGGAGGATTTCTCCATGAAGGTCATGTCACCCGGGCTCACCGAAGCATTCAAACACGTGCGCCAGTATGTCAAGAATGTCGGCAGAGGCGTGACGGTCAAGCCCGTTGAAGGCAAGACCATCGAAGGCGAGTTGGTGGCGGCCGACGAAACCGAAATTACTGTGCGCACCCGTCGCAAGGAGCGCATTGAGGGCCGCAAGGCCAAGCACTGGGTGGAAGAAGACTTCACCCTGAAGTACAGCGAAATACAAGAAACGAAAGTGGTTATTGCATTTAAGTAAGCTGGAGAAATGAATGTCAATCTGGTAGAATCCTTCTCCGAATTCAAGGAATTCAAAAACATTGATCGCGAGACGATGATGAGCATCCTGGAAGACGTCTTCCGCGGGATGATCATCAAGAAATACGGCTCGGACGATAACTTCGATATCATCATCAACGTCGACAAGGGTGACTTGGAGATCTGGCGCAACCGCGAGATCGTGCCCAACGGCGAGGTGGAAGATGAAAACGCAGAAGTAGAGCTTCAGGAAGCCCTCCGCATCGAGGACGACTTTGAGGTGGGCGAGGAACTCTCTGAGGAGATCCAATTCTTGGACTTCGGCCGCCGTAACGTGCTGTCGATGCGTCAGAACCTGCAGGCCCGCATTCTCGAGCTTGAAAAAGACCACATTTACCAGAAGTACAAGCAGCGCGTAGGTGACATCATCACCGGCGAGGTGTACCAAATCTGGAAGCGCGAAATCCTGATCATCGACGACGAGGACAACGAACTCGTGATGCCGCGCGATCAGCAGATTCCGCAAGACCGTTGGAAGAAGGGCGATACCATCCGTGCGGTGGTGGCCAAGGTGGACGTTCGCGGGAACAACCCGGTGATCATCCTCTCGCGCACCGCTCCTGAGTTCCTCGAGCGCCTGTTTGAGCAGGAAGTGCCCGAGGTGTTCGACGGCCTGATTACCATTCGCAAAATCGTACGTGAGCCCGGTGAGCGCGCCAAGGTGGCCGTGGAGTCTTACGACGATCGCATCGATCCAGTGGGCGCATGTGTGGGGATGAAAGGTGCCCGCATCCACTCGATTGTACGCGAGCTGCGCAACGAAAACATTGACGTGATCAACTTCACTGCCAACGAGCAGCTGTTGATCCAACGCGCCCTCAGCCCGGCCAAGATCTCATCGATCTCCTTGGACGAGGAAAACCGCAAAGCCGACGTGTTCCTCAAGCCCGATCAAGTATCGCTGGCGATTGGACGTGGCGGACACAACATCAAGCTGGCCAGCCGCTTGGTGGATTACGAAATTGACGTGTACCGAGAAACAGACGCCGACATCGACGATGTGGACTTGATGGAATTCTCGGACGAAATCGAATCATGGGTACTCGATGCCTTCAAGGGCATTGGTTGCGATACCGCACGAAGCGTGCTGGAATTGCCGCGTACCGACTTGATCAAACGCACCGACCTCGAGGAAGAAACCATCGACGACGTGCTGCGCATTTTGCGTGAAGAATTTGAATAAACCGGACTCACGTCCAACCAGTACATTACACCCACTAGGGAACCAGTTTTATGGCAGGAAAAGCAATGCGCTTAAGTAAAGTGGCACGGGAACTGAACGTCGGGATTCAGACCATTGCCGAGTATCTCGAAGGCCGCGGGGTCGAGATCGAGGCAAAGCCCAATAGCAAGATTGAACCGGATGTCTACGCCATGTTGGAGCAAGCATTCCAGAAGGATGCTGCGGTCAAGGAGAAATCCGAGGCCATCTCCAATCGCCAGCGCGAACAGCGCGAGGCTGTAGCCATCGATTCGACCGCGAAGAAGGCCGAAGAAGCCGCTGCAGAAGCAGCCGCTGAAGCCGAAGCTGGGGCCGCAGAAGCCCCTGCGCCTGAGCCGGAGGCACCTGCTGCCCCTGCGCCAGAACCTGAGCCTGCGCCAGCTCCTGAGCCCGAGCCCGCTCCTGCCCCCGAAGCAGAAGCCGCCCCCGAGCCCGCGCCCGCTCCCGAACCCGAACCTGCCCCTGAAGCCCCTGCCGCCGAGGATACCCCCGAAGCTCCCGCCGCCCAAGCAGAAGCACCCGCTGAACCTGCCAAAGAGGAGCCCAAGGACGAAACCATCAAGGCCTCTGCTGCCAAAGCCGACGGCCCCAAAGTGGTGGGTACTGTAGACCTCGACGCGCTGGCCAAGCCCAAGAAGAAGCCGGCCAAGAAGAAAGAGGAACCCAAGAAAGAAGAAGCGCCAGCCCCTGCTGCAGAAGCCAAGAAGGAGGAAGCCCCCAAGGAGGCTGATCCAGAAGCACCTGCCAAGCCAGAGATGGAGACCATCAAGGCCAAGGCCGAGAAGCTTTCAGGCATCAAGGTGGTGGGCAAGATTGAGCTGCCGCCAGACTCCAAGAAGAAGCCCAAGCCGGTGGCCTCTTCGAGCGATACCGATACCGGCAAGAAGAAGCGCCCTCGCAAGCGCATCTCCAAGGTGGACGTCAATCAACGCGGCGGTGGCAACCAACGCGGCAAAGGACGCAACGATCGCGGCGCCAAGAAGCCCGAGCTCACCGAAAAGGAGATCAAGAACAAAATCAATGAGACCCTCGCGCGTCTCAGCGGTGGCAAGAAGAACGCTGCTGCAGGACGTCGTCGCGACGCGCGTAAAGAGCGCCAGCAACGCACGGCCGAGGAAATGGCACGCTTGCAGGAAGAAGCAACAGTACTGAAGCTGACCGAGTTTGTGACCGTGTCCGAGCTCGGGAACATGATGAGCGTCCCTGCGACCGACATCATTGCTGCGTGCATGTCTCTGGGCATCTTTGCCTCGATCAACCAGCGCCTCGATGGGGAAACCATCAGCATCATTGCAGAGGAGTTCGGTTACCAAGTGGAGTTCGTCTCCGGCGAGGTACAGGAGTCCATTCCGATTGAAGAAGACAACGAAGAGCGCCTGGCCGATCGTCCACCGATTGTGACCGTGATGGGTCACGTAGACCACGGTAAGACCTCGCTGCTGGACCACATCCGCAACACCAAGGTGATTGACGGTGAGGCCGGTGGTATTACCCAGCACATTGGTGCGTACTCGGTTACCCTCGACGACGGTCGTAAGATGACCTTCCTCGATACTCCTGGTCACGAGGCGTTTACCGCGATGCGTGCACGTGGTGCCCAGGTGACCGACTTGGCGATCATTGTGGTGGCCGCGGATGACCGCGTGATGCCACAAACCAAGGAGGCGATCTCCCACGCGCAAGCAGCAGAGATCCCCATGATCTTCGCCATCAACAAAATTGACCGCGACACCGCCAACCCAGACCGCATCAAGGAAGAGCTTTCGGGCATGAATATCCTGGTGGAGGATTGGGGCGGTAAATACCAGAGCCAAGACATCTCGGCCAAGATGGGTACCAACATCGATGAGCTGTTGGAGAAAGTCCTGCTGGAAGCCGAGCTGCTCGAGCTCAAAGCCGATCCTGTGAAACGCGCCCAGGGTACCGTGATCGAATCGACCCTGGACAAGGGCCGCGGTTACGTAACCACCCTGCTGGTGGAAGGAGGTACTATGCGCGTAGGTGACGCTGTACTTGCGGGCCAATGGTCAGGCAAGGTGAAAGCCATGTACAACGAGCGCGGCGTGCGCGTGGATGAGGCCGGACCGGCCACTCCAGTATCGATGCTCGGTTTGAGCGGTGCACCCAACGCGGGTGACAAGTTTTACGTGCTCGAAGATGAGAAGGAAGCACGCGCCATTGCCATGAAACGCCAACAGCTGCAGCGTGAGCAAAGCGTACGTGCACAGCAGCACTTGACCCTCGAGGAGATCGGTCGTCGTATCGAGCTCGGCGAGTTTAAGGAGCTGAACCTGATTGTGAAGGGCGATGTGGATGGCTCGGTGGAAGCACTGACCGACTCGTTGCAAAAGCAGTCGACCGAGAAGGTGAAGGTGAACGTGATCCACAAAGCCGTGGGTCAGATTTCGGAATCGGACGTCCTGCTGGCGTCGGCTTCGGATGCGATCATCATCGGCTTCCAGGTGCGACCTGCGGCCGCTGCGCGTAAGCTCGCCGAAAACGAAGGCATCCAAATCCGCATGTACTCGGTGATCTACCAGGCCATCGAGGAAATGAAGGAAGCCATGGAAGGCCTGCTCTCGGCCAAGATCGAGGAGCAAATCGTCGGTACCGCCGAAATCCGCGAGACCTTCAAGATCTCCAAGATTGGTACCGTTGCGGGTTGCTTCGTGACCGACGGCAAGATCCTGCGCTCGAGCAACGTGCGCATCATCCGCGATGGCGTGGTGGTGTACACCGGCCTGCTCGGCTCACTCAAGCGTTTCAAAGACGACGTGAAAGAGGTGGCCAAAGGCTTCGAGTGCGGTCTGAACATCGAGAGGTTCAACGACCTGAAAGTGGGCGACGTGGTCGAAGCCTACGAAGAAGTAGAAGTAAAACAGACGTTGGAAGATTAACCAGCGCCTGCAATCACATAGGAAGGCCGCCCAAGGGCGGCCTTTTTTTGTCATCAACTTCGCCTCTACCTCGATTCCGTATCTTTAAACGTGGGAAGTCGATAGATGAATGATGCTATTGTATCGCTGAAGTTAAGTGTTGCGATAGCGCTTAGTGCGATACCACCGTTTACAACGTCTTGTGTGCGTTACAATTGAAGAGAAAGATGAAATACCAGATACTGGCTTTTGCAGGAATGATGATGGCTTCAACATTGACAGCCCAGTCTCCTTTTCAGTTCAATTTTCAAGCCGTTGCTCGGAATCTGGCAGGCAACCCCTTGACCAACCAATCGGTGGATTTCCGCTTGAGTGTGCTTCAGGGCGCTATGGACGGCACCGCCGTCTATGTGGAAGAGCAAGCGGCGACCACGAACAATTTCGGCTTGGCCAACCTGTTGGTGGGTGCTGGTTCTGCAACGCTGGGGAGCCTTTCTGCAGTCGATTGGGCCAACGGACCGTTCTTCTTACAAATTGAGCTGGACATCCAAAACGGAGAAGGCTACCAATTGATGGGCACCAGTGCCTTGGCCAGTGTACCTTATGCCTTGCATGCCAAAACCAGTGAGCAAGCGGGCCCTGAAGGACCGCAAGGAGAAACTGGGGCAATAGGCCCTCCAGGAGAGCAAGGTGTATCTGTAGAGGGAGTGACGCTGGTCGAGGATAGCCTTTCCTTTTTGTTTTCTGACGGGACGTCCGTGAATCTTGGACTGCCAGCATTGCCTTCGGAATCAGGATCCGGCGCTGTGCAAGGTATTCGCATTGGATTCAGTGCATCCACGGTTTGGACCTGTCCAGAAGGCGTCAATCAAATCGTGCTTGAGTTGTGGGGCGGCGGCGGTGGCAGCGGTTCTTCTTCGGGCTACCGACTTTTTTCACCCGGAACATCGTGTTACATCAGTGCTGACGGAAGTCCTTGCAGCCCCACCGTCCAAGGTGCTGGTGCTGCTGGTGGGACCGGGGGTGCCGGAGGCTACATGCGTACGGCGATTTCTGTCACCCCAGGTGAGGTCTACACGGTTGTTGTTGGCACTGGTGGCGAAGGCGGTCAAGGCGGGTTTGGGATTGCTCCAAATACAGGAACAGCAGGTCAACCCGGGGGGGTAAGTGCCTTTGAGTTGGATGGAACGGCACTGGCCCAGGCTGAAGGTGGCCAAGGAGGGGGTCCAGGAACAGTGAATTGCTGTTCGTGGCCAGCGCAATCAGATTGTCCAGGGTGGTCCGCAGGAACTTCCGGGTCAGATGGATTGCAAGTGAATTACACGGCACCACTCAGTACACCTGAGGGAAGGTCTTATATCCCTGCGGATTACATGACTCCTGTTTCTGGATGCTGCGCAACAGGAGGGACTATCTTGCACCAGTCTGTGCAGAGTTCTGGAATCTCAAGCCACAGTGGGTTCGGCGGCTCAGGTGCGGGCTTATGCAATCCTGGAGGCGCCTGTATCAACATCAACAATTGTGCAGGTGACGACGTTGAAGTGAGCCCGTACCCAGGGGTAGCTGGCGAAGCAGGGTTTGTGGTCATCTCCTACTAGGTCAAACCCTGCACAATTGGGAGGTTGTTCCTCTCCATGTGGAAGAGAGACCTGCTGTTTTAGCGCAACGGCGGCAACGCAATCCGATCTGCCACAACATACGCCCCCGGGTATATTTCCCGTATCTCCATCAAGCGCTTGTATGCGTCCAACTCGGTGCGGAAGTCGCCAATGCGGATGGCAAAGTAGGGGCGGGTTTGCACCAGGTGCACCGGGTCTTTGGCGCGGGTGGCCACAAACTGGCTGCGTACCTCCTTGGCCTCGGTCACCGAGCCTTGGAAAATCTGGATGCGGTAGCCCTGCATGGGCAGCGGGTTGCGTTTGCGGAAGGCGTCGAGTGAATCTACCGCAGCGGGCGTGGTGACCGTCACCACGCCCGGGTGCTTGGGCAGGGTAAACGGACCGCTGAGGTTGACTGTGTCCGTGTCCAGCGCGCGCGTGTCATCCAGGCCCTCGGTGGGCTTGGTCTTGGACTTGTCCGCGCTGGGTGTGACCGGCGGGGTGGGGGCGGCCTCGGGGGCTTCTTCCAACTCGTTTACGGTCTCCTGCTTGAACAGGCCTTTCCACCACGGTCCGTCGGAGTCATCCTGGGCATGGGAGAGGAAAGGCGTGGCCATCAGGGCCATTACCAGGCCAGTTCTAACAAGTGCGCTCATGGGTGCAAAGCTATTGAATAGACGCGCTTTCTAAGGCAAGGAGTATGCCGCGGTGAACAATCGCCCCCATTTTTTAAGCAGACGCATGAACCGTTTTTGTGGAATGGTGTACGGGAGGGCATCCAAACAACAACAAATCACACCGTCATGAAATCCTTCCTTACCTGCCTGTTGGTGGCCCTGACCTTGGGCCTGGTCGCCAAGGACAACGAAATCGACCTGCAAAGCACCATCACCGATGTAGTGGTGTACCAACAAGGCGCCCAAGTAGAACGCCAGTCCCGCGCGACCATCCCCGCCGGTACCTCCATCCTCCGCTTTACCGAACTCCACCCCGGCATCGATCCCAACCAAATCCGCTTCAACGGCACGGGTGACTTCTCCATTTTGGCCATGTATTACGACTACCAAGTGGACACCATCGCCGGGCAAGAGAGCCAGCGCATCCGCGTCAAGCTGCAAGAGGAGCGCGCGATCATCCAACACCAAATTAATGTCGAGAACTCCTTCCTAGACATTTACAACCGCGAGTTGAACATGCTCCAAAGCAACCAACAATTTGGCTCCAAGGACGACGGGGTCAAAGTGGCCGATCTGATTGAAGCCGCCACCTTCCTGCGTGAGCGCTTCACTGACATCCGCGAGCAGCAATTGGCCATCGAGGAAAAGGTCAAAACCCTCCAAGCCGAGATCTACCGCATCGATGCCAAAATGAGCATGCTCCCGCCGCTGCAAACCGAGTCAACCCTAGAGTACTTGGTGCGCGTGCAGGCACCCAAGCAAACCTCTGCGCGCTTGTCGCTGCGTTACCAAGTGCAAGGCGCGGGCTGGTTCCCGAGCTACGATGCTCGGGTAGAAAGCGTGGCCGAACCCTTGGAGCTGGAGTACAAAGCCAACGTCTACCAAAACACCGGTGAGGACTGGGAAAACGTCAACCTCACGGTGGCCACCGGCAACCCCAACCTCAACAAGAAAAAGCAGAACCTGATCCCGTGGTACGTCACCGGCAACACCCCGCAGTACAAGCAGCAGGTGGCGGCCAACCCCAACCAGTACCTGCAATCGCAGGCCTACAACGCGGACATCCGCCAAGTGCGCGGCCAAGTGATGGACGACAACGGTGAGCCGCTGATCGGTGCCAACGTGCAGGTGAACGGCCATGCGGTGGGCACCAACACTGATGTGAACGGCTACTTCACCCTGGACATTCCCGAGCGCGGGCAGTACCTGACCTGGTCCTACATCGGTCACCAAACCGTGCAGATGGTTATCAGTGCGCCGGTGATGAACGTGGTGCTCAAAGACCAAACCGCCCAACTCAGCGCGGTCACCATCCAGAGCTACCGCCAGGAGGAGATCCAAATGGTACCGCCGCAAATGACCCTGGACATTGCCGTGGCCGAGGAAGAGACCCTGTCTGATTCCTACTCACGCATGCGCAGCTTGGACGGGTACACCTCCAATACCACTGCGCCCAACACAGGCGCCACCTACTTTGCCCCGCCGCCGGTGGCCAACCACGCTTCGGTGACCGTGTCGCATTCGCCCACCCAGACCAAGTTCAAGATTGACACCAGCTACGACATTCCTTCAGACGGGCGCCAGTACGCGGTGACCATCCGCGAGTTGGACTTGGACGCGGAGTACCTGTATGCAGTGACCCCCAAGTTGGATCCTACCGCCTTCCTCACTGCGCGCTTGACCGACTGGCAGGAATACGACCTGCTCACCGGGCAGATGAACATCTACTTCGAAGACACCTACGTGGGCCAAAACCAGCTGGACATGGGCCAGTTGAGCGACACCCTCAGCCTGAGCCTCGGCCCAGACCCCAACATTGTGGTGGAGCGCAAGCGCCTGAATCAAAAGAGCAGCGCCAGCTTCATTGGCAGCAAACGCAAAGACGTACGTGAGTTTGAGATCACCGTGCGCAATGCCAAGAAAGAGGCCATCACCATTGTGGTGGACGATCAATTGCCACTCACCCACAACGAGGATATTGAAGTGGAACGCGTGTCGCTGGACGGCGCACACGAAGACGAACTCACCGGCCGGCTGTCATGGGAGTTGACAGTGAAGCCCGGTAAAAGCGAGCGCTTGACCTTCAAGTATGCGCTGCGCTATCCGAAGAACATGCTGCTGGCCCTCGGGCGCTAGCAGTTTGGCGACGGTGTCTGAACAAAAAGGCCGCTCCAGTTGGAGCGGCCTTTTGTCTTATTGCTTGGTGGCTTTTTGCGCGTCGTACTTGGCTTTGTACTTGCGGTAGAGTTCTTTCTGGTGGTTGTCCAAGTCGATCTCCCGCCCGTCGATGAAGGCGGTGGTCACGTTGTTGGTCATCATGTCCAGCGCATCGCCGTCGGAGATGAACAGCGTGGCGCTCTTGCCAATCTCCAGCGAGCCGTACATGGCATCGATGCCCAGGATTTTCGCTGGGCTGAGGGTGATGGACTGCACGGCTTGCTCGTAGGTGAGTCCGTAGGCCTTGGCCGTACCGGCGTAGAACGGCAGGTTGCGGGTGCCCATTTGCTCCATGTCGCCTGAGTTCTCCAAACAGAAGGTCACGCCTTCGTCCGAGAGCAGCTTGGGGAGTTTGAAGGGCAGGTCCACGTCGTCTTCCTCATAGCGGGGGACTTGGTGGACGCGGCGCACCATGACCGCCACGTTGTTGTCGCGCAGCAGGTCGGCCACCAGGTAGCTGTCGTAACCTCCCACGATGACCATGTTGGTGATGTCCCAGGCTTTTTTGAAGTGCACCGCTTCGCTGATTTGCTTGGCGTCTTGCGCGTGCACGTACAGCGTGGCCGAACCGTCAAACAGGCCTTGCATGGCCTCCATTTTGACGTCGGTCTCGGTGGGAGTGGTTTTGCCGTAGGCTCGCGCGCGCCCAAAAAAGTCTTCGATCTCGCGCTTTTGCTGGTCGTAGGTCTTGCGCTTGGCAATGGTGTTCTTCTCACCGTCGCTGTGGATGTGGTACATGCGCGGCCAGTTCAGGTGGATGCCGTCGTCGGCGCGGATGACCGCGTCTTCCCAGTTCCAACCGTCAAAGTGCATGACCGAAGACGAACCCGAGATCACACCTCCACGCGGGGTGATTTGGCCCATCAGCACCCCGTTGGAGCGCACCGTAGGAGGGATTTCAGAGTCGGTGTTGAAGGCAATCAGCGAGCGTACGTTAGGCTTGAAGGTGCCCACCTCGTACTGGTCGCGGGTGGCGCGTACCGCACCGATTTCCTGCAGGCCCAGGGTGGAGTTGGGGGCGATGAAGCCCGGGTACACGTGTTTGCCTTTGGCGTCGATCACGCGGTCCCACTCGCGGCGTTTGGCGTTGGACTCGGAGGTGATCAGGGTGATTTTGCCGTCTTTGATGCCCACGGCAGCGCCTTCGATTTTGCTGCCGGTACCCAGGTGCGCGGTGGCACCCAGAATCAGGATGGATTCCGATTGAGGCGGGGCGGGGGTGAGCTGCGCAGTGAGTGCAAAGGCAGCGCCCAACATAAGGAGGAGTGCAAGCGTCTTTTTCATCGGTCCATGGTATCGCAGTGGAAGTGGCGGTCGGTTTTGTACACGGGGATTTGGGTCGGCTCCCCGCGTTGTTTGGCGCCCAGCATGAGTTGGATCAAACGGGCGCGTTCAGCCTGGATGTAGGTGCGCAAAATGGCGTCGTCCTCCTGGCTGTAGTAGATGCGGCCATCTACAAAGGTGTGTTCGGCTTGGGCGTAGATGCTCAAGGGGTGGTCGCTCCAGATGACAATGTCCGCATCCTTGCCCGGGGCGAGTGAGCCCATGCGGTCGTCCAGGTGCAGGAGGATGGCCGGGTTGAGGGTCACAAATTTCAACGCTTCTTCTTCAGGAACGCCGCCGTACTTCACCGCCTTGCCGGCTTCTTGGTTGAGGCGACGGGCCATCTCGCGGTCGTCGGAGTTGAAGGCGGTGACCACGCCCTGCTCCCACATGAGCGCCCCGTTGTAAGGGATGGCGTCTTTCACCTCGTACTTGTACGCCCACCAGTCGCTGAAGGACGATCCTCCGGCGCCGTGCGCGGCCATCTTATCGGCCACTTTGTAGCCTTCCAGGATGTGGGTGAAGGTGTTGAGGGTGAAGCCCATGCTGTCGGCCACGTGCATGAGCATGTTGATCTCGCCTTGCTGGTAGCTGTGGCAGGACACAAAGCGCTCAGAGTCCAGAATTTCATACAGGCATTCCAGCTCCAGATCGCGGCGCGGGGCCAGCGGCAGGTTGCCGTTGCGAATGTCCCGTCGGCTGAGCTTGCTGACGGCTTGCTCGTACATGCTCCATTCCTGGTTGTACTCGCGGGCGCGGATGAAGTGGTCGTAGTACACCTGCTCCACACCCATGCGGGTTTGGGGGAAGCGCACGGTTTGGAAGTCGCCCCAGTTGGCTTGCTTCACGTTCTCGCCGAGGGCGAACTTGATGAAGCCGGGAGCGTTCGCGATTTTCATTTCCTCAGGCGTCACACCCCAGCGCATTTTGATCAGCGCGCTCTGCCCACCAATCGGGTTGGCCGAACCGTGCAGGAGTTGCGCAGCGGTCACCCCACCGGCCAGTTGGCGGTAGATGTTGATGTCTTCGGCGTCGATCACGTCACCTTCGCGCACTTCGGCCGAAGAGGCTTGGGCGCCTTCGTTCACGCTGCGCAGGGCAATGTGGCTGTGCTCGTCAATCACCCCGGGGGTCACGTGCTTGCCGCGGGCGTTCATGCGGGCGGGTTCACCGGTGCCTTTGGGCAGCAGCTCGGCCCAGCGCAGGTCCTTGCCCACGGCCACAATTTTGCCTTCGTGGATCAGCACTTGGCCGTTGGCAATCTTGCCTTCTTCTTCGCAGGTCCAAATGGTGGCGTCCTCAATGAGCAGCGTTTTTTGCTCAGGGATGGAAGGACGTCCATAGGCCATCAGCGGATAGATCAAATCGCCCCAGGGCTTGGCGGCGGTGGAGTCGCTGGCCATGCTTTCGTTGGACTTTTCTTCGCGGGCGGCGCGTACGGCAACCCAGTCGGTCCAGGTGCCGTCGGGCAGTTGGCCTTTACCGTCCCAAATGCGGCTTTCTGAATGCACATTACCGGTCAGGCGCAGGATGCCTTGGTGGTGGGTGTCGTCGGGATCAAAGGACAGGGTCACCAACCGGTCTTCCTGCATCAGCTTGACCTCTACAGTGGTGGTGTCGGCTACCATGTTGCCGTCTTCGTCTTCTTTCTCGCCAATGACTTCAAAGGAAGCTTTGTGCTTGCCCGGGTTGCCCTTGACCTCCAAGCTGTAGGTCACATCGCCCACCGAGAGGTCGTAGGTGCCGCTCAGATCCAAGGTGTTCCAGGCGTTGAACGCGTGGCGTTCGCCGGCCACCCAGTGTTCGTGGATGACGGTCTTCTCGCCAAAAATATCGCCGGAGGCAATCACAAAGTTGGCGCGGTACCCGGCTTCGAGCTTGCCCAGTTGCGCCTCTTGTTGGATGAGCGCGGCCGGTGTGGTGGTGAGTGCGGCCAAGGCTTGCTCGCGGGTAAAACCGTATTCCATGGCCTTGCGCAAGTTGGCGTAAAACTGCTTGCGGCCCAGCCCGTCCATGGTTAGGGCAAAGGTCACCCCGGCATCGGCCAAGCGAGCGGGGTTGGTCGGGGCTTGCTCCCAATGCTTCATGTCCGCGAGCGACACCATGCGTGCGTTGAACGGATCGCTCACGTCGTAAGCTTTGGGGAAGTCCAGGGGCAGCACAAAGGCGGCCTCGGTGGCTTGGATTTCGGGCAGGCGCTTGTACTCGTCGCCGCTGCCTTTGAAGATGTACTGGATGCCTGCCTCGTCGCCCACCTTGTCGGCGCGCAGGGCGTCCATGGCGCTGCTTACTTCAAAGAACGCAGGTAGTTCCATTTGCTCCAGTAAGGCGTCCAGCGAGAGGTTGGCTTCGCTGCGGTCCTCGGCAGTGGCGTACCAGTCGGCGTCCATGTAGGTCTGGCGCAGCAGCGCAATGCTGCCCATCAGCGACCCAGGGTAGCTCTGGCGCGAGGTGCCTTTGGAGAAAGACGCGTGGGTGGTAGCGCCGGCCTGAATCAGGCTGGTGTTTTCGTCGTTGCCCAGCATGACCACAGCGCCGGTACCGCGGAAGATGCCGTCTTGCTGGTGGGTCAGCACCACGCCCACCCCGGCTTGCAACATGCCTTTGGCTTTCTTTTCGTCCACCGTCCAGATGGCTGCGGCGTCTGTTTCAGGCTTGACGGCTTGGTTCCAGCCGTAGGCGCCTTTGGTGTTGGACTCGTATTGCGGGTAAGGCTCCCACGGCTTGCGCTCTTTGCGCGGCAACCCGTATTGTGAGTGCAAATCGATGAAAGACGGGTAGATGTGCAGCCCTTCCAGGTCGTAGGTGTGGGTGTTTTCGGGGAGCTCCACTTCGGTGCCCACGGCGACTACGCGGCCGTTTTTCACCAGCAGGGTGGCGTTTTGGAGCTGGGTGGAGGGGTCCACTTGGACCGTGGCGTTGGTGAAGGCGGTGTACGTGGTGTGTTTGTCCACGGTGCCATTCACCGGAAAGGTGGTGGTCTGTGCGGTGGCCAAACAGACGGCCGCCACAAAGAGCACGGTTAGCAGGTTTCTCATGGTCTTTATTTCGAGCAAGGCGCTCAAAGATAACCGGATATCGCAAGGTTAGTTCGTTTGCAACAAGTATCCATGCATCCGGCTGTGGGTGCAGGCTACCAAGTGATCCGGCTTGGGTTTGGAGGGGAATTTTGGGCGGGGGAACTTGATGTGGGGGCCCGGCCCGATTTTTTGCAGAACTTCGGCCCATGTCCGATCGCATTCGTCAACACTTTACCGAGGCCCACCAGGTGCTCACCGTCTTCTTGGCCAACCCCGCCAATTTTGAGGCCATTGACCGCGCTGTACAGCTGCTGGTCCAAAGCTTTCAATCCCAGGGCAAGGTGCTCTCGTGCGGCAACGGCGGCTCCATGTGTGACGCCATGCACTTTGCCGAAGAACTCACCGGACGCTACCGCGACAACCGCCCGGCCATTGGCGCCATCGCCATCGCCGACCCCTCGCACTTGGCTTGCGTGGGCAACGACTACGGCTTTGACCACGTCTTCTCCCGCTATGTAGAAGGCATCGGCCGCAAAGGCGACGTCCTGCTGGCCATCTCCACCTCAGGCAATTCCCCCAACGTCCTGCTCGCTGCCGAGGCCGCCAAAGCCAAAGGCATGCACGTCATCGGCCTTACCGGCAAAGACGGTGGCAAACTCGCCCCCCTCTGCGACGTCGAAATCCGCGCGCCATGGAGCGGGTATGCGGATCGGATTCAGGAGATACACATTAAGGTGATTCATGCGCTGATTGATGGTATTGAGCAGCACATGGGGTGAGCGGAGTGAAAAGTATACACGTTTAACTCCGGCTTATCCGGCCCACGACTCCCGATCCAACGACCGGTATTGTATGGCCTCCGCCAAATCCCCACTCTCGATCTCGTCCGCATCGCGCAGGTCGGCGATGGTGCGGGCTACTTTGAGGATGCGGTCATAGGCGCGGGCGCTGAGGTCGAGCTTTTGCATGGCGGTGCGCAGGAGTTTTTCGCAGGGGACGTCCAGGGCGCAGATGTGTTTGAGGGTGGCGGCGTCCATGTGGGCGTTGCAGTGCAGGTGCATGCGGTCCTTGAAGCGTTCGCGCTGGCGGTTGCGGGCGTGGACCACGCGTTGGCGCACGGTGGCACTCGATTCGCCCTTGGGTGCGTCGGAGAGGGCGTCGTAGCTGACGGGGGTGACCTCCACATGCAGGTCGATGCGGTCCAGCAACGGGCCGGAGACCTTGTTGAGGTAGCGCTGCACCACGGGGCCACCACAGGTGCATTCGCGGGTGGGGTGGTTGTAGAAGCCGCAGGGGCAAGGGTTCATGCTGGCCACCAACTGAAACGCCGCAGGAAAGTCCACAGACACCCGTGCTCTGGATATGGTTACCACGCGCTCCTCCAAGGGTTGGCGCATGACTTCGAGTACGGTGCGTTTGAACTCCGGCAGTTCGTCAAGGAAGAGCACGCCGTGGTGGGCGAGGGAGATTTCGCCGGGTTGCGGGTTGCCGCCGCCGCCCACCAAGGCAACGTCAGAAATCGTGTGGTGCGGCGCGCGGAAGGGGCGGGTTTCCAGCACGGCCTCGCCCTGCTTCAGCCGCCCGGCTACCGAGTGAATTTTGGTGGTTTCGAGCGCCTCTTCCAAGGTGAGTGGCGGCAGGATGGTGGCCAGCCGCTTGGCGAGCATGGTCTTGCCCGCCCCCGGAGGACCAATGAGGATCAGGTTGTGCCCACCTGCCGCGGCAATCTCAAAGGCGCGCTTCACGGTTTGCTGCCCCTTCACGTCCTGGAAGTCCACCAAGTGTTTGCCGTTTTCGGTGGCCTGCCCAAATGGGCGTGGGAGTACCCGGAACCGCTCGGGCTGCTCCTTCAACACTTCCACCACTTCGGAGAGGGTCTCGCATCCGTACACCTCCAACCCTTCCACCATGGCCGCTTCGTGTGCGTTCACCGCCGGCAGGATCAGCCGCCTGTACCCCTCCTTCCGCGCTTGCAACGCCACCGGCAAAGCGCCTTTCACAGGTCGCAGTTCTCCGTCCAACGCCAGCTCCCCAATCACCATGGCCTCGCCCAACGGATCGGCCGGAATCTGGTCGGTCGCCCCCAAAATTCCCAGCGCAATCGGCAGGTCAAACGCCGACCCCTCTTTGCGAATATCGGCCGGCGCCATGTTGACCGTGATGTGCTTGCCCGGCCAGGCAAAGCCCGAGGTCTCCATGGCCGCCTTGACCCGCTGCTGGCTCTCGCGCACCGCGCTGTCGGGCAACCCCACGAGCGAAAAGTGAATGCCGCGGTGGATGTGAAACTCCAACGTAATGGTCGTGGCCTGCACGCCAAACACAGCCGCGGCGTAGGTCTTGGTCAGAAGAGGAAGGGTGTTTTGCATGCGGCGAAGAACGCCGAGGGGAATCGCGTTAGTCGGGAGGGAAGCGTTTATAAACGTTTATACCCGGGTATACGTGGGTAGTGGAAAGGCAAGGGCCTCCCTCCCACTTCCACTCCACCACCCAAGGCTCCACCTGCAAATAGCCATTCTTCACTTTTCACTCCCTCACCCTTCGCTAAAAAAAAATTAGCGCCCCACCTGTCACACATCCACTCCCGCCCTCCTATCTCCCACTGTAACCCATCAGGAACTGTAACTTGAAATCCGAACCCATGATCGGTAAAAAACACATCCTTGGCTTTGTAGCGCTCTGTTTGGGCGTTGTGGCCTGTACCAAGTCCGACATCGACGACAGTTCGTCCGACACCGAAGTGCCTCCCGGGGGCGTAGTCTTGACCTACGACTGCGAAGACCTCGAACTCAATTTCAACGACACCTGTGTCACCGACAACACATTTGGCTTGGTAGACACTACATGCGCATGCATTCCGTTCTCATTGCCTTTTGATTGCCCTGAATTGGGTGGAAACATCGGGGACCCTTGCCCGGATGGTGAAGGCGTGATCTCCTCAGATTGCACTTGCATCGACGATGAGGAGTGCGACATGGGCCTGACCTACACCATCGGAGAAGATTCGCTCAACTGGATTTTCACCTACAACACACTTCCCGAACCTGCCTATTTCGTCGAATGGTACGTGAATGGAATGGTGGTCCCGCCGACCTCACAATGGACGATGGAACACACCTTTTCAGAGGTAGCGGTTCACACCATTTGTATTGTTGCGTATGAAGGAAATGCGGTGGTGTGTTCGCACTGCGTTGAATTGGATTTGACGCCGCTTTCGGGCTGGGACTGTCCCGGACTGAATGGCAACGTAGGAGACCCCTGTGAGGATGGTTGGGGAATCATTTCCGACGATTGTGAGTGTATCGAAAACGAGTCCAACGGGTTCGATTGCCCCGACCTCGGAAACATCGGCGATAGCTGTTGGGTATCCATTGACAATACGCTTATTGGCGGAGTGATTGACGAGGACTGCACGTGTCAACCCTAAACCCTAATTATGGGCATTTCCTTGCCGGGAAATGACTTCAACATGCAACGTACGCAGCTCATACCCACTTCTTTGCTGGATGCTTGCATCCAGGGCGACCGCAAGTCCCAGAAGCGGTTGTATGAGCTGCTCTTGCCTTACCTCAACGCCATTGTGCGCCGGTATTTATTCGATGCGCGCCGAAAATGCGCGCAGCTTGGCAAGTTCGACGGTTTCGGATGTGGTTTTGATGGACACAGCAGCAGAAAACAGGGTCAGTTCTAAGCGGAAGTGACCACGTTCTGAAAAAATGCCGTGCGGGAGTGTAGGTCAAATTCCTACATGTCGCCTTGCTCGAAGGCCTTGTTGCGCAGGTCGGCGGCCAGCTCCAATTGTTGGTACCAGTCTTCGCCAAAGCGGCGTACCAGGGCTTGGCGCAAGAACTTGTACAGCGGGACTTGCAGCTTTTCGCCGCAATCGCAGGCCGGCTGGCAGATTTTCCAGCGGTGTACGTTGATGGCCATAAAGTCTTTGAGCTGCTTGAGGCGGATGGGGTAGAGGTGGCAACTCACGGGTTTCATCCAGCCGGTTTTGCCATCGCGGTAGGCCATTTCCAGTCCACATTTGGCCACGCCGTGGTCGTCAAAGACGGTGTAGACGCATTCCTTGCCTTCGCCCATGAGTGGGGTGACCAGATCTCCGTCCACGTCCATCTCGTACAGGCCGTGTTCGGCAATGCGGGCCTGGGCTGCTTCGGGGAGGTAAGGGAGGGCGGCGGGGACCGCGGCCTCCAGTTTTTCGAGTTCATCCTCTTGGAGCGGGGCGCCGCTTTCGCCTTCCACGCAACACGCGCCTTTGCAGGCCGAGAGGTCGCACACAAACTTGCGGTCAAACAGCTCTTCGCTGATCAGGGTGTCTTCAATGAGGATCATGCTGGCGAAGGTAGCACACTCTGCGTGCGGCCAAGTGCAACGCGATCCCGAATTTTGCTTCCATGGGACTGCTTACTGCCGATCAACGTGCTTTGCTCCGTCGTGCCACCCCCGCCCGGGTGTGGAACGCTGGACTGCTGTGGTCGAGCTACCACTTGTCTCGCCTCCTCAAAAAACCGCTGGTGTGGGGCAAACCCCTTTCGCTCAGCATCGAGCCCACCACCGCTTGCAACCTGGGTTGTCCGGAGTGTCCTTCGGGACTCAAGCAGTTTACCCGCCCGACCGGCAACCTCAAGACCGGTTTCTTCCGCGACATCTTGCGCCAAGTCCAGCGCCACGTGGGGTACATGACCTTCTATTTTCAAGGTGAGCCATACATCCACCCGGATTTCCTGGCCCTGATCCGCGAGGCCCACGACGCAGGCATCTACACCGCCACCTCCACCAACGCCCACTTTCTCCATCCCGAAAACGCACGCAAAACCGTGGAATCCGGGCTGGACCGCCTCATCGTCTCGCTCGATGGCAGTACCCAAGACACCTACGAGCAATACCGCATCCACGGCGATCTGGAAAAGGCCAAGGAAGGCGTGCGCAACGTGGTGGCCGCGCGGGAAGCTGCAGGGTCCGCTGCCCCTCACATCATCCTCCAATGCCTGGTGGTGCGCCACAACGAACACCAGATCGACGACATGTTGGCGCTTGGAGAAGAATTAGGGGTCGACGAAGTGCGTTTCAAAACCGCCCAGGTCTACGACTACAAATACGGCAACGCGCTCATTCCCGAGAACCCCAAGTACAGCCGTTATCGCCAATTGCCCGACGGCACGTGGGCCATCCGCAACAAGCTGCTGAACCAGTGCTGGCGCATGTGGCAAGGCGCGGTCATCACCTGGGACGGATTGGTGGTGCCGTGCTGTTTTGACAAAGACGCCACCCACCGCATGGGCGACCTCAAATCCACCCCGTTTGCCGCCATTTGGAAGGGCGAAACCTACCGGGAATTCCGCGCGGCCATCCTCACCAGTCGTTCCCAAATTGACATCTGCACCAACTGCACCGAAGGCACCAAAGTGTGGAGCGAGGCGTAGGCCCAGAAAACCCATATCTTCTACTTCCAGAATTTTTTTCAAAACCACCCAAGGTTTTTGCCCAAGCGTGCGTGTATGGGGGTTCACCAAGATCATCTTCAACCTCAAAAAGTACAAGAGCAATGTGCCTTTTGAGTTGTGGTGCCGAAAAGTGATGATCAACAGCATCATTGACGAGTGCCGACGGTCCAAGCAATACCGCGAGACCATGGAACTCAAGGCCCGCGAAGACCTGTCCAACGCCACGCGGCTGGAAACCAAACTTTCCGAAGCGCAGGAGGACATGTTGGAGCTGATCAAGAGCAAACTGAAAAAGTTGCCGCCCATGACCTCAAAGGTGTTCAACCTTTACGCGATTGACGGGTACAAACACCACGAAATCGCCACCCTGTTGGACATCTCAGAAGGCACTTCGCAATGGCATTACAGCATGGCCAAGAAGCGCATTCGGGAAATGGTGCGGGAATCGCACTGAGAAACGTATTTCAATGAAAAAGCAAGCTGATTTTCAGCCGCTGAACGAGCCCGTCCCCGATGGCCTGGAGTACCGCCAGGAATATTGGGACAGCGCGCTGGTCATGATCAAGGCACGTGAGCGGCGCGTGCTCTTCTGGCGCAGTGCAGCCGGTGCCTTGTTGGTGCTGCTGCTCGGCGGTGGGATGGCCGCGCACTATTTGTGGTCGCCGTCCGAGGGCCTTGCCCCGGCCACGGCTGTTCGTGTTTTGCCCGACCAAGCGTGGGCAAGCAACTGGGACACCCAGCCAGAACAACCCGCCCTCGATCAGGAAAAACCTCAGTAGCAGGGCCTATTTTTGTGCCGATGTCTGAGGAACTGAAGACTGCCGAACAGCAGGAGCAAGAGATCTCCAGCCAGCTCTCCATGCGCCGGCTGATCTTGCCTGTACTGTTGGGCCTGGCCGCTGCGGGCTGGCTCATGTGGCGCACCTTGGACGAGGTCAAGTTTGTCCAAGTTCCCCAGGGCCAAACAGCCCAATGGGAATGGGTGGACGGCAACGCCAACGGCACCATAGATTTCAGCGACCCCGAAGATTTTGCTCCTTCCGAAACCGGTACCTACCTGCGCAAAACCAGTTGGCAACTGCTGGGTGAACAGGAATTTGATGCTTGGGCGGTGTGGGCCTTGGTAGGCGCACTCCTGATGGTCATCCTGCGCGAGGCGGGGTATACCTATCGGATGCGCGTGTTGACCGACAAGCAACTCAGTTGGAAGCAGTCCTTCCAGGTGGTCATGCTCTGGGAGTTCAGTTCTGCGCTCACCCCGTCGGTAGTGGGCGGTTCGGGGGTGGCCATTTACTTTTTGAATAAGGAGGGGCTCAATCTGGGCAAAGCCACGGCCACGATTTTTGTGACGGCCATGATGGATGAGTTGTTCTACATCCTCTCGGTCCCGATAGTCTTTCTGCTCATTGGCGGCGATGCGCTGTACCCGGCCGACTGGTCGGACGGGTCGTTTGGGCAAGGGGCGGTGCAAACCCTGTTCTACCTCGGGTACGGATTCATCGTGTTGTTGACCCTGACCATCACCAGCTCGCTGTTCTTGTTCCCCCGCCGACTCAAACGCTTGCTGATGCGCCTGTTTTCGTTGCCCATCCTGCGCAGGTGGCGCAAGGACATCACCCAAGCCGGACAGGAAATCGAAATCGCCAGTGTGGAGCTCAAAGGCCGCCCGGCCAGCTACTGGGTCAAAGCCATGGGCAGCACGGTGCTGTCTTGGACCGCGCGTTTTGTGACGCTCAACTTCATCATCATGGCCTTTGTGGGGCCCATCAACCACGGGGTGGTCTACGGACGCCAAATGGTCATGTGGGTCATTATGCTGATCAGCCCCACGCCCGGGTCCAGCGGGGTGGCGGAGTACTTCTTCAGCATCTTCTTTGCCGACATTGTGACCATCGGTGCGCAGGTACTGCTCATTGCGCTGCTGTGGCGCTTTTTGACCTACTTCATCTACCTGATCATGGGGGCGCTCATCCTCCCGCGTTGGTACCGACGCGTGCAGCGAAACAAAGCTTCTACCGCCGCGGGCTGACATTTGTCGGTTTCTGGGAAGGAGGCAACAGGAAATGCTATCTTGCCGGGCAATTCCCAACGCGATTATTACGATGAAATTCGGCACCAAAGCCATCCACGGCGGACTCACCATCGACCCTCACACCGGGGCGATCATGACGCCCATATACCAGACTTCCACTTACGTGCAAGACGGCCCCGGCGGCCACAAAGGCTGGGAGTACACCCGTACCCACAACCCCACCCGCGATCAACTCCAGGCCAACCTTGCCTCGATCGAGAACGGCAAGCACGCAGCCACCTTCTCCAGCGGCATGGCGGCCATCGATTGCATGCTCAAGACCCTGAACCCTGGCGACGAAGTGGTGTCGGTCAACGACCTGTACGGCGGTACTTACCGCTTGTTCACCAAGACCTACGAGCGCTTGGGCATCCGCACCCGCTTTGTGGACCTCTCGGACGTCGCCAACCTGGCCGATCACCTCAACGACAAGGTGAAGCTCATTTGGGTGGAGACGCCCACCAACCCGGTGCTCAACATCGCTGACATTGCCGCCATTTGCGAAGCCGCCAAAGGCTCGGGCGCGCTGGTAGCAGTAGACAACACCTTTGCCTCTCCCTACAACCAAAACCCACTGGATTTGGGCGCGGATGTGGTGATGCACTCGATCACCAAGTACATCGGGGGCCACTCGGATACGGTGATGGGCTGTCTGATCACCAACAACGACGCACTCGCCGAGCAGATTTACTTCAACCAAAACAGCACCGGTGCCACCCCTGGCCCGCAAGACTGTTTCTTGGTGTTGCGCGGCATCAAAACCCTGCACCTGCGCATGGAGCGCCACGCCCACAACGGGTCGGCCATTGCGCAAATGCTGGTGGACCACCCCGCGGTGGACAAGGTGTACTACCCCGGTTTGGAGAACCACCCCAACCACGAGGTGGCCAAGCGCCAAATGCGCACCTTCGGCGGCATGGTGTCGTTTACCCTCAAAAGCGGCAAGTTGGATGACGCGGTGACCGTACTCAAAAACACCCACCTGTTTGCCTGTGCGGAGTCGCTCGGCGGGGTGGAGTCCCTGATTGGCCACCCGGCGTCGATGACCCACGCTTCCATCCCCAAGGAGGAGCGCGAGAAGACCGGCGTGGTAGACACCCTGATTCGCCTCAGCGTGGGCGTTGAGGACCTCGAAGATTTGAAGGCCGACCTGAACAAGGCTCTGGCCACCATCGCATAAAACACGCCCGTCATGGAAGACCGCATTGGCATCATTGGCGCAGGTCTGGTGGGCAGTTTGCACGCCATGTACCTCGCACAAAAAGGGTTGCGCATCTCGGTGTTTGAACGCCGTCCGGATGTGCGGAACGTGGAATTGGTGGGCGGTCGCTCCATCAACCTCGCCCTCAGCGACCGCGGCTGGAAAGCCCTGGAGGGCGTGGGCCTCGATGCCGAGGTGCGCAAGATGGCCATCCCCATGCACGGACGCGTGATGCACGCGGTAGACGGCACGCTCACCTACCAACCCTACGGCAAGGAAGGCCAAGCCATTTATTCGGTGTCGCGAGGCGGGCTCAACCAACTCATGCTCCGCAAGGTGGACGAGCTGGACAACGCCGCGCTCTACTTTGACCGCAAGTGCCGCGACATCGATGTGCACTCAGGCGAGGTCACCTTTGAGCACACGGTCAGGGGCGAGCGCGAGAAGCACACCTTCGACCGCATCTTTGGCACCGACGGCGCATTCTCGGCTGTACGCAGTCGCATGCAGCGCCGCGACCGCTTCAACTACTCGCAGACCTACCTCACCCACGGCTACAAGGAGCTGGAGATTCCGCCCAATGCCGACGGCACCCACAAGATGGAGGTCAACGCCCTGCACATTTGGCCGCGCGGCGAGTACATGCTGATTGCCTTGCCCAACTTGGACGGCAGCTACACGGTGACCCTGTTCTTCCCGTTTGAGGGGCCGGTGAGCTTTGACAGCCTGGACTCCGACCAAAAGGTCATGGACTTCTTCACCGAGGTCTTCCCCGATGCGCTGGACCTCATGCCCGACCTCATCGGCGATTGGCACGCCAACCCCACCAGTTCGCTGGTGACCATCAGCTGTTCGCCCTGGAACATTGAAGACCGGGTGCTGCTTATGGGCGACGCTTCGCACGCCATTGTGCCGTTCTACGGACAAGGCATGAACTCAGGATTTGAGGATTGCCGCGTGTTTGACGACGTGTTCGAGGCCAATAACCGCGATTGGGCCAGGACCTTTGAGGAGTTCAACCGCCTGCGTGTTCCGGCCGCCGAGGGCATCAAGGAACTCGCCCTGCAGAACTACATCGAGATGCGCGACCTCACTGCAGACCCGCGTTTCCTGTTGCAGAAAAAGATCGAGAAGCACTTCTCGGCCAAACACCCCGAGCGGTGGTTGCCGCTGTACGGGCAGGTCACCTTCTCGCACATCCCCTACCACGAGGCGCTGGCCCAAGGCAAGGTGCAAGATGCCATCATGAAGCGCGTCATGGACCGCCCGGACATTGAGTCGGTGTGGAATTCTGAAGAGGTGGAGCACGCGATCCTGGCCGAGCTCGAGGCCTGATTTCCACAGCGCATTGTGGCTGAAACTCGCGGCGGATCAAAACATCCGCCCCGATTCTGGCGTATCATAGAGGTATGCGACTCCCTCTGTTTGGGGCAGCCCTGCTGCTCACGGTTTCTTCGGTGGCCCAATCCGGCCGACAATTGCGCCCCTTGTACAACTTGGACGGCGGACGCTACCTGCACAAAGGATGGCACTTTGCCCCGGGGCTGACCTACATGATCCCCACCGCAGCCGGTCGCTTCAACGAGCGCCTGCGCACCGAAACCGAAGGCCAAACCGATACCCTCTACATCGGCGATTTCAACGCCGCGGGCAGTTTGGGCGTGTACTTGGAAGTGGGGCGCCACTGGTTCATCGACTACTACTTGTTGGATTACATTGACGCCGGCATCGGCTTCAAACAGCTGCGTGGCCGCGAGAACTTCACAGGCAGTGTCCTGACCGACACGGGCCTCCTGGAGGTCGACAACCGCGGTGAGTTCAAATTCAACCGGGTCACCGGCTTTGTGAACTTCTCCAACATCATCCAGCTCACCGACAACACCTTCATTCAAAACTCCGCAGGCGCCAACTTGGATTACCGTTTGGGAGGCTGGGTGACCTACGAGGGCCCCACCACCGGCATGCTTCAAGCGTTTCCGCCGGATCTCACCGCGGACATCCATTGGAAGTTCGGGTTTGGCTGGCGTCCTGAAGGGGGCGTGTTGATCATTCCTTCGATCGAGACCCCGATTTTGACCCTGGCAAAGTTTGACGACGGCAAGTCCACCACGCAGGTGTTCAGCACGCGTTACCGGCCCATCATTGTGAGCCTGCGCGTATTGCTGTTCGACAAGCGCAAAGCGCAAGATTGCGTGGGCCAGTCCGACGGCACCACCAAGCACGAATTGTGGGGGAAAGAAATGCGCCGCGGTCGTCGGCGTAAGTAAAATCAGGCGTCCTGACAGAGTTCCACCAGCACCTTGCCGGTGGTCTTGGGGTGGAGGAAGGCAATGATTTTGCCATCCGCACCGGCTTTGGGCGTTTCGTGAATCATCTCAAACCCTTCGCCCTTCAACCGTTCGATTTCCGCATGGATGTCTTCCACGTCAAAGGCGATGTGGTGGATGCCTTCGCCGCGTTTTTCGATGAACTTGTGGATGGCGCTGCTGGGATCGGTGGCCTGCAACAGCTCAATTTTGGTCTCACCCACTTGGAAAAAGGACGTCAACACATGCTCGCTTTCCACGGCTTCTTCCTTGTAGGGAGGTACGCCCAACAGGGCAGTGTAAAGCGCGTTGGAGGCTTCAAGGTCGCGCACGGCGATGCCGAGGTGTTCGATCTTTCGCATGGGAATGGGGTAGGGGCTTAGCGTTTGCGGAAGGCCTCGCCGGTGTGATTGCCGTAATTGACGTAGTAGGTGCCTTTGTCCAGGTCCTTGACGTCTACCGAAGCGCCGCTGCCTTCCAGCTCCAGTTGGCCGTAGGCGTTGTACACTTCGTATTCGGTTTCTTCAGAGAAGTCGAGGGTCTTTTTGACCTTCTCGGTGGTGATGCGCACCTCCGAGACAATCTCGTTGACCACCGTGATGGGGTCGCTATAGTTGCGCGATTCGTCGTCTTGCTGGTAAATGCGGAAGCGGTTTTCACCGTGATGCACGTCCACCGGAATGGTGTAGCTGTTCTCCACGCCGCCGCCTTGGCCGGGCACTTCACCCACCACAGACCAGCGTCCCCAACGGTATTGCTGCACCACAAAGGGCAGTGCGCCGCTTTCGCCGTTGGTTTTCCAAGAGAGGGATTGGCCTTCGAGGTCCAAGCCGCTGAAGGCATAGGTACATGTGCTGCGGACTTCCAGCACTTGAGGGTTGATCACTTTGACCCCACAGTCCGATTTGGTTTCGATCACCACCACCACTTGGCTGCCCAGGGCCAGCTCAAACGCACCCAAGTCCACAGCAAACGCGTGGGAGTCCAGGCGGTCGGCAGTGGGTTGGCCGTTGACTAGCACGCGTGCGGCGCAGTGGCCGGAGCCGTCGTCCAGTTTGGGATTGCGCACAAAGAGGTCTTGGCCTTGGTAAATGCCAGAGATTTCAACCGTGACAGCAGAAAGAGAGGAGGCGGTCAGCAGGGCAATCAAGCTCAACAGCAAGCGGGACATGGGTCGAGGTTAGTTGTTCAGTACAATGGCGTCGGTGCGCGAAGTTACGGTTTCAGCACGATCGCTTCGGCAGAGGTGCGCATGGTGCGTACATCGGCCAAGGTAAAGTTTTGGCCCTCGCGTGAACGTACCAGGTAGCTGCGCCCGGTGGTGGAAATCCAGGTGTACATGTGGAAGTAGTGCGATTCGCCGTTGGGCAGCACCGCTTGTGCGATGAACCCGGTGTCGGATTCGTCTTGGAATTTCCAGGTGAAGAGTTGGTCTTCGGCCAGTTCGGCTTTGACCTCGGCAACCTCGCGGTCGCTTTCCACCACATCGAGTTGGAAGGAGGGACCGGCGTCCACCTCCAACACGCCTGTAGCGGCGTTGAACACGGCACCTGGAACGTCGTTGGCCGCCAGGGTCAACGGCACAGGGATGGCCATTTGGTACCCGGTTTCCATGACGCGAACCAAGGTGTGGGTGGACAGGTCAATTCCCGGGGTGTCCCCGTCAGTGGTGGCATTGGGCGAGTCGCATGCGATCGCACCGAGCAGGACCAAACAAAGCAGAAGTCGTTTCATCGTGATTTCAAGATACGGCTCTGTGACAATTTCCGTTTTTTGAAGTCGAAAAGATCCCACATGAACCTGAATCTCACCGGAAAAAATGCGTTGGTCTGCGGAAGCACCCAAGGCATCGGATACGCCGCGGCCATGGAACTGGCTGAACTCGGCGCCAACGTCTTCTTCCTGGCCCGCAACCAAGAACGCCTGCAAGCCGCTGTGCGCGAGGCCAGTGCACGCGGAGACGGCCACCACCGCTCCTTCACCGCAGACTTTGGCCAACCTAGCCAAGTGCGCGAAGTGGCCGCTGCCATTGCCAAAGACCACACCGTACACATCCTGATCAACAACACCGGAGGCCCTCCCGGAGGCCAAGCCATTGGCGCAGGGATTGAGGAATTTCGCACCGCGTTTAACCAACACTTGATCAACAACCAGCAATTGGTGCAGGCCTTGGTGCCGGGCATGCGCGAAGCCGGATACGGACGCATCATCAATGTGATCAGCACCTCGGTCAAACAGCCGCTCAACAATTTGGGCGTGAGCAACACGATCCGTGGCGCTGTGGCCAACTGGAGCAAGACCCTGGCCAACGAGCTGGGGGCAGACAACATCACGGTCAACAACGTCCTCCCTGGCGCCACCGCCACCGCGCGACTGGACAGCATCATTGCCAACAAAGCGGCCAAGACCGGCCAATCTCAGGACGATGTGCACGCGGCCATGGCCGGCGCAGTCCCCATGAAACGCGTGGGCCAGCCCGAGGAAGTAGGCCAAGCCATTGCCTTTTTGGCCTCACCGGCTGCGAGCTACATCAACGGCATCAACCTGCCGGTTGACGGTGGGCGAACTGCCTGCTTGTAAACGGTCAAAGATGCCTTTTGAACGACTACCTTTGGCGCGCCCAATATGACCCGATGAAAGACCTGCTGGAAACCTACGAGAACAAGCAACCCGAAGTCGTCTTTGAATGGAAAGACCCGCTGAGCGAAGCGGAAGGCTGGGTGGTGATCAACTCGTTGCGCGGCGGCGCAGCTGGCGGCGGCACCCGTATGCGCGCTGGCCTTGATAAACGCGAAGTGGAATCCCTGGCCAAGACCATGGAAGTCAAGTTCACCGTCAGCGGCCCGCAAATCGGCGGCGCCAAAAGCGGCATCAACTTCGACCCCCGCGACCCCCGAAAACAAGAAGTCCTCGAACGCTGGTACGCTGCGGTAACTCCGCTGCTCAAGCACTACTACGGCACCGGCGGCGACCTCAACGTGGATGAGATCCACGAGGTGATTCCTATCACCGAAAACTCCGGCGTTTGGCACCCGCAAGAAGGGGTGTTCAACGGCCACTTCCAACCCAACGAAGCCCAGAAGGTGCGCCGCATTGGCAACCTGCGCTTGGGCGTAATCAAAGTGCTGGAAGACCCGCAATACTCCCCCGATCTGAACCGCAAGTACAAAGTGGCGGACATGATCACCGGCTTTGGCGTGGCGCAAAGCGTTCGCCACTACTACGACATCTGGGGCGGCTCGCTCCAAGGCAAGCGCGTGGTGGTGCAAGGCTGGGGCAACGTGGGTTCGGCCGCCGCATGGTACCTCAGCGAATGGGGCGCCCAAGTGGTCGGCATCATCGACCGCGTAGGCGGTTTGATCAACCCCGACGGCATGTCCAAGGAAGAAGTGCGCGACCTGTTCCTCAACAAGAACGGCAACGCATTGGCCGCCGACAACATGCGCTCGTTTGAAGAAGTGAACGCCCAAATCTGGAACCTCGAGAGTGAGGTGTTCCTCCCCTGCGCCGCTTCTCGCCTGATCACCCGCGAGCAGGTAGACGCCATGGTTTCCACCGGCATTGAGGTGGTGGCCTGCGGCGCCAACGTACCGTTCGCCGATCCAGAGATTTTCCTCGGCCCCGTGGCCGATCACGCCGACGATCAAATCGCCATCATCCCGGATTTCATTGCCAACTGCGGCATGGCCCGGGTGTTTGCGTACCTGATGTCCAACGAAGAGGTGGACATGACCGACGCCGGCATTTTTGAAGATACCTCACGCACCATTCGCCGAGCCATGGAAGAGCTTCATGCGGCGCACAGTGCCAAAACCGGCCTGAGTAAAAAGGGCCTTGAAATCGCACTCCAAAAACTCGTCTGATCCATGGTTACTGCCATCATCGTCGTATTCGCGCTGGGTTACCTGGCCATCACCCTTGAGCACACCCTCAAGATTGACAAATTGATTCCCGCGGTGGCCATGATGGCCATCTGTTGGGCACTGGTTGCCCTCGGGGTCGATGACATCGCCTACTGGTTTGGCGAACTCGGCCACGGTGAAGGCGCAGGGCTCATCCCCGGTTTTGCCGACATGGGCCACGACGACAAGCTCCACTTGGTGGAAAGCACCTTGCTGCACCACTTGGGCAAAACGGCAGAAATCCTGGTATTCCTCCTGGGCGCCATGACCATCGTAGAGCTCATCGATTACTTCGACGGCTTTGCGGCGCTCAAGCGTTTCATCCGCACCAACAAACGCCGCAACCTGCTTTGGATCATGTCCATTCTGGCATTCATCCTCTCGGCGGTGATCGACAACCTAACGGCTACCATCGTACTGATTACCATCTTGCGCAAACTGGTCAAGGACCAAAAACTGCGCATGTGGTTCGCCGGTATGATCGTGATCGCAGCCAACGCAGGCGGAGCCTGGTCACCCATTGGAGACGTGACCACCACTATGCTCTGGATTGGCGACAAGGTGACCACCGGCCACCTGATCAGCAACCTGCTGCTTCCCTCCACTGTGTGCATGATTGTGCCCACCGCACTCGCTGGCTTCCTGCCTGCGTTCCGCGGCACCTTTGACCCCATGGAGTCCAACGCAGAATCCAGCCGCTACTCGGGCCCCATGCTCACCCTTGGTCTGCTGGCGATCTTGTTTGTACCTGTATTCAAAACTGTTACCCACCTGCCTCCTTACGTAGGCATGATGCTGTCACTGGCCATCGTAGGCATCGTGGCCGAAGTCCTATCCAACCGCAAAGTCGACCTCACCAACGTCGGCCACGGCGACAGCGCCGGCCACCACAGCCCGGTCCACAAGGCCCTGACCAGGATCGAGATGCCGTCCATCCTGTTCTTCCTCGGCATCCTGCTCGGGGTAGCCGCACTGGAATCCATCGGCCAGCTCTACTTCGCCGCCCAATGGCTCGACACCACCGTCCCCAACCAAAACGTCGTAGTCATGCTCCTCGGCGCCGGCTCCGCCGTGGTCGACAACGTCCCCCTGGTAGCAGCCTCCATGAGCATGTACTCCGCCGACCTCGACGCCCCACTCTGGCACTTCGTCGCCTACGCCGCCGGAACCGGAGGCTCCATGCTCATCATCGGCTCCGCAGCCGGCGTAGTCGCCATGGGCCTGGAACGCATCAGCTTCGTCTGGTACCTCCGCAAAATCGCCTGGCTCGCCCTCATCGGCTTCCTCGCCGGCGCCGCCCTCATCCTACTCATGAACCCCATCCCGGTTTCCTAACCCCCACCGCACCAGAAACGAAAAAGACTTCTTACTTTTGCCCACCCATTCACCCCGTTCGGGATGTAGCTTAGTCCGGTTAAAGCGCACGTCTGGGGGGCGTGAGAGCGGAGGTTCGAATCCTCTCATCCCGACAACCATCACCACAAAAGCCTGCGCGTAGCGCGGGCTTTTTTTGTGCCCTAGACCGCGTCCAAGTTCACTTGAGCAAGGGCTAGGGCACAAAAAAAGCCCAAGGCTGGCCCCCGGCCAGACTGGCTTTTGTGGTGTTGGTTGTCTAGCACCCCCGCCAGGATCACGCAGTAATCCTCATCCAGTGACCCCTACCGCCAGTCACGCCCGCCACAGGCGAAGTGCTCCAACTTCCAAGGCCAAGTCCAGTGATCCCTACCGCCAGTCACGCCCGCCACAGGCGAAGTGCTCCAACCTCCGAGGCCAAGTCCAGTAACTCCTACCGCCGAACACACCCGCCGCAGGCGAAGTGCCACCAAGTCCGCGGCCTCCCTCTAGTGACCATTACCCCACCACAAACAAGCAGACTTGCCGAGTCCCAGGGCATAAATGGTTTGATTGCTACATACACCGGTGTAGAGCACAGCGAAAGGCACAGGAAACGGGAGTGCGCTGCGGCGCACCTCTGGATTTGGCCAGGATCACCGGCGAACCCGCTGGACCAAGCGTACACTGCTGGATTGCATGCGAGGCGCAATCCGGCTGGTGATGCCTTCACATCGAGGCCCTAAATCGGGCATGGTCACCGGTATGGAAGTGTTGGATTTCTCAGGCGAATGGCTCCAGTCCTATCCCGATTTTCACAGCGAACTTTCGTTGGAAGGACACAAGGGCATGCTGGTGCTGCAGGAGATGTAGGCAGATGGCCGCATTGAGCGGCGAAGCATCACACGCACGACTTGATCACGGGCAATCCGTACCGAACTCCCCTAGGAAATCCAGCAAGTCCGGTGTGCCGATGGTGCCGTCGTAATTGAAGTCGGCCTGGCAAGTGATGACGCAGTACCCGAGGTCGGCATCCCAGTGCGTGCCAGGGCCGCAGAGGGATTCCACATCCAGGTAAAAGCAGCAGCCCGAGTCCACGGTGGCTTCCGGATCGTAGTTGTAGGCATTCACGTCGGTGCAGCCTTCGATGTCGGCGGCGGCCACAGCAATGACTTTGAATTCATCGATGCCAAAGGCGGGGTCGCTGGCAAATGCAGTAGTGTTGTTCACAAAGCGGAAGCCAAAACGCACCGAGGGTTGGTTCGCCAATTCCGGCACTTCGAGCGCGGTTTGGGTCCAAGTGGATTGGTTGAAGTAAACCACGTCTGGAGAGGTGATTTGCGTCCAGGATCCACCAGAATCCAACGAATAATACACCTCACCAAAGTTGCTCGCGCTGCCAGCGCACAGCCACCAAAAATCCAGGCTGATGTTGTCTGAACCCAGGGTAGAAATGTCGGTGTTCATGGAGGCGAAGTGGCTGGCGTCTAACGCGCAAAAGCCGTCAGCGGCTTGGAACGTGCAGCATGTAATGCCTGAAGCTGCCGCTGCTGTACTGGTGATGTGGAGGTAGTGGCTGTTGGGGTTGGGGTCCAACGTGGCCGGTTGGTTGGGCGTGTTGGGAATGGTGAAGGTGAAGGGAATACCCAAACAAACCACCGTACCCGAGCCGCCGTTGTACGACGGATTGATCACCCAGCTGTTGTCGCCTCCTGTGGTGCCACCAAGGTCATTGGTGTTGAGGACCCAGTCGGACACATCGATTCCAAAATCTTCTTCGTAGAGGACGGTTTGCGTCCAGCCCATCAGGGGAAGCAGGAGCGCGGCGAGCGTGAGGAGTTTCATAGCAAAAGATATTGCTCACAAGGTAGGCATTCTGTTGTGGAGAAGGGAAGTTGGAATCCTGCCGGGAATGGCCCCATCTTGCGCCCTCAAAGCATGGCATCCATTGCAGTCAATACCCGTTTGTTGCTGCCCGGTAAACTCGGGGGGATCGGTTGGTTTGCCCACCAAGCGCTGAGCCGCATGGTGCAGGCGCATCCTGAACACACCTTCCACTTACTGTTTGACCGCGAGTTTGACGATCAGTTTGTGTACGCCAGCAATGTGGAGCCGCATGTGGTCCACCCCCAAGCGCGCCATCCGGTGTTGTACAAGTGGTGGTTCGACTTCAGCATTCCACGCAAACTCAAGCAGTTGGATGCCGATGTGTTTCTGTCTCCGGACGGCTACCTGTCGCTCCGGACCAACGTGAAGCAGCTGCCGGTCATCCACGATTTGAACTTCGAGGCCTACCCCGAGGACTTGCCCAAGTGGGAGTCCAAATACTACCGTTCGCACTTTCCCAAGTTCGCACGCAAGGGGGCACGGGTGGTGACTGTGAGCGAGTTCAGTAAGGGGGACATCGCCGAACGCTACGGTGTAGATCCAGACGTGATTGACGTGGTGTACAACGGGGTGAACGACTCCTTCCGCCCCATAGCTGAGCCCGAAAAGCAGGCCTTCCGCGATGCGTGGACCGATGGCCAGCCTTACTTCGTTTACGTGGGCGCGCAAACCCCGCGAAAGAACTTGCAAGGGTTGTTTGCGGCGTTCGACCGCTATTGTGCTTCGGATGCCCCAGAGGCCAAGCTGCTCATCGTGGGCGAGAAAATGTTCTGGAACCGCACCATGACCGCCGCTTGGGAGCGCTTTTCCAACAAAGACCGCGTGGTGTTCACCGGGCGCTTGGATGCTGAAAAGCTCAATGCTGCCGTGGCCTCGGCGCATGCCATGACGTTTGTGTCTTACTACGAAGGCTTCGGCATTCCCATCCTGGAGGCGTTTGCTGCCGGCACCCCCCTGCTCATCGCAAATGCCACGGCGTTGCCTGAAATCGCGGGAGACGCCGCCCTGCAAGCCGACCCGTTTGACCCCGAAGCGCTTGCCCAGCAAATGGTGCGTTTGATGACCGATGAAACCCTGCGGGGCGAGCTGGTCAAAAAGGGCCTGCAACGCGTCGCCGATTTCAGCTGGGACCGCACCGCAGAAGGGCTGTGGAGAAGTGTTTCACAACTCCTGCCGGGCTAAACTTGCCGCGCGGAGCACCGTTTTCCATCTTGGGGTATGCGATTGGCAACCCGGCATCAAAAAGGCGTAGTAGAAGCAGGCTGCGACGAAGCAGGACGCGGCTGTTTGGCCGGGCCTGTAGTGGCCGCCGCGGTGATTTTGCCCCCGCGCTTTCGCCACAAGTGGTTGAACGACTCCAAGAAGCTCACCGAGGCCCAGCGCGACGAACTTCGCCCCATCATCGAGCGCAAGGCCATCGCCTGGGGCGTCGGCATCGTGGACCAGCACGAGATCGACACCATGAACATCCTCAACGCTTCGTTTGAGGCCATGCACCGCGCCATCGCTCAACTCGACCCCCAGCCCGAAGCGCTGTTGATTGATGGTAACCGCTTCCGTCCTTACCCGGACATTCCGCATACCTGCATGATCAAAGGAGACGGCCGGTTCAAGAACATTGCCGCCGCATCCATCCTGGCCAAAACCCACCGCGATGAGCTCATGAAAGAGCTCCACGCACGTTGGCCCCAATACGGCTGGGACCGCAACAAAGGCTACCCCACACAGGAGCACCGTCAAGCCATCCGTGACTTTGGAGAGACCCCTGTTCACCGCTTAAGTTTTCGGCTGTTGCCGGACCAATTGGAATTGCAATTTGACTGAGCCTGTTCCGAGATTTGTCGGTTAAGATTGGGTTAAGTTCCGAGTACGTGCTTTACGCTATGATTAAAGCTTTCAGCCCCAATGGAAGTCCCAAATAAGCGCGGTATATTGCTACCGCTTTTGACCCTTTACGCATTCAATTAACCAATCACTTTCAACATGAAATTCCCAACTATGGTTTGGCGGATGATGGCATTGGCTGTGGCCGTGGCATTCTCATTCGCGGCTTCGGCCCAGACCCAATTCTGGAACGAGGATTTTGAAGCCGACGGCGCCGGTTCGGCGTACATCTTGAGCACCACCGATGGCGCTCAGTTCTCAGACGGCAGCGGTGACTTCTTCACCCAAATCCCATCCAACTCGGTTTCGTCCGCATACGTGGTGGCCGGACAAAACAACACTGGCTTCTTCGCCGCCCAGGACACCGATGCTGAGGTCACCGGTGGAGCGGTCTTGACCATCACCTTTGACGACGTCAACATTGCCACCCAGAGCGCTCTGGAGCTGCGCCTGATGGTGGCCGAGGATGCGGCCGGTGACGCCGCCCAAGATTGGGACGCAGATAGCCGCCTGACGGTAGCTGTGGACATCGACAACTCGGGTGCGTTTACCGACGTGCTGCAGTTTGCCGCCCAGGGCGCCACCAACACCCTGCCTGCGCAAGACACCAACTTCGACGGCATGGGCGATGGCACACCACTGACCCCCACCTTCCAAACCTTCATGGCTTCCATTGCGGGCACAGGCTCCTTGATGGACATCCGCATCACCTTCGAAGGCCTCGACGCGGGCGACGAAGATGTGGCCATCGATTTCGTAGAGCTGTACGGCATTTCAAGCGGAGGCACCCCGGGATGTACCGATCCTGCGGCCACCAACTACGACCCTGCAGCCAACATCGATGACGGCTCTTGCACCTACGACAACGCCTGTAACTTGCCAGGCACCGTTGTGCAAGCCGGCAGCTTTTTCTACAGCCCACAAGACCTGGTGATCGCCACCGGCGAGACGGTAGTTTGGGAGAACGTAGGCGGCACCCACAACGTAGACGGCACCACCGACGTGATCGGCGCGGGCACTTACGCAAACCCCGAGAACTTCTTCTTGGCCACCGTGACCGCTTCCGGTTCGGACGTGTGCATTGGTGAGTACACCTTCACCGTACCCGGGGTATACAACTACAACTGTTCGATTGGGGCACACGCTGCATCTGGCATGGTGGGTACCATCACCGTAGGGGTAGGTGGTTGCACTGACGCCACTGCCGATAACTACGATGCTTCGGCTGAGTACGACGACGGCTCGTGCGTGTTCACTCCAGGGTGTACCGATTCCAACTCGGTGGACTTTGACCCGCTGGCCACTGTGGACGACGGTTCTTGTACCTACAACAACGGCACGGCGTGTACCCTGTTCTTCTCGGAATACGCCGAAGGGTCAGGCAACAACAAGTACCTGGAGATATACAACCCCACCGCGCTGACCGTATCACTGGACGGCTGGGCTTACCCCAACATCAGCAACGATCCCACCACTGTTGGCGTGTTTGAGTTCTGGAACACCTTCGCTCCCGGCGCAAGCATTGCACCTGGTGAGGTCTACATCATCTCCCACGGCTCAGCAGATCCCCTCATCTTGGCTGAGGCCGACGAGACCAACAACTTCCTGTCTAACGGGGATGACGCGTTTGGTCTGGCCTTCGGCATCGAGTCGGATTACGTGTTGGTGGACATCATTGGCCTGACCAATGGCGACCCCGGTTCGGGCTGGGATGTAGCGGGAGTGGCCAACGCCACCCTAAACAACACCCTGCGTCGTAAGGACAGTGTGAACAACGGTAACGGCGGTAACTGGATCGCTTCTGCGGGCACCGATGCCACCGATTCAGAATGGATCGTAGACGGCAACGACGTGTGGACCGACCTGGGCCTGCACACCTACAATGCTGGCGTATGTGAGACCGTAAACGGCTGTACCAACCCTGCGGCGTCCAACTACAACTACCTGGCAACCGACGACGACGGCTCCTGCATCATCGAAGGCTGTACCGATAACACCGCCATCAACTACGATCCTACAGCGACCGTAGACGACGGCACTTGCATCTTCGCCCCAATCGAGCTCATCATCAACGAGATCCACTACAACGGCAACGACGGCGCGGGCTTCCCCGACACCGATTGGGAGTTCATCGAGATCTACAACAACGGCGCAACCACTGTCGACCTGAACGGTTTTGTTCTGCAGGATGACGACGGCGTGTTCTACACTTTCGGCATGGGCGACCAAATTGCTGCCGGCGAGTACATCGTAGCTGCACTCAACGCGGCCACGTTCGCAGGTGGCGGCTACCAAGTATTTGAGTGGGTAGGTGGTTCATTGGCCAACGGCGGTGACGGCCCCATCCAACTGTTGGACAACCTCACCAACATTGTGGACGAGGTGACCTACGACGATGCTACCCCTTGGGACGTAGCTGCAGACGGCTTTGGTCCCACTTTGGAGCTCATCAACGAGACCCTCGACAACAGCCTCGCTGAGAGCTGGTGTGCCACCGGTGGTCCGGACAACGGAACCCCTGGTGCCATCAACTCGTGTTACACCCTCGACACCGACGGCTGTACCAACCCTGCTGCGGACAACTTCGATCCCGGTGCCATTACCGACGACGGCTCTTGCTTGATCGGCGGTTGTACCGATCCTGCTGCATTGAACTTCGACCCAGAGGCCACCTACGACGATGGTAGCTGCGTGTTCATGGTGGACGACATCGTGATCAACGAGATCCACTACAACCCGTGTACCACGCAAGGCGACGATACCGTGTACGAGTTCATCGAGCTGTACAACAACTCGGGTGCAAGCGTTGACCTGACCGGTTGGACACTGAGCAATGCCGTGGACCACACCTTTGGCGCGGTAACCATGGCTGATGGCGAATACATCGTTGTGGTAGTAGACGCCACCGCTGACGTTTGGGCAGGCGTGAGCTACCAAGTCATCCAATGGACTTCAGGCGGCATCAACAACACCGGCGAGACCATCACCCTGAGCAACGATTTGGGCATTGTGGTAGACGAGGTGACCTACGCCGCCAGCTCGCCATGGCCCATCTCTGCTGATGGCTTCTGCTCATCACTGGAGCTGATCGACTTCACCACCGATAACGCCGATGCTGCCAACTGGCAAGCTTCTTACGTGGACAACGGAACCCCAGGCGCAGCCAACTCGATTGCACCTCCTTCGACCTCATACACCATTGTTGAGTGCCAAACCGTAGCTACCGAAGGGGAGCAAGTGGCCACCAACGGTGTGGTAACTGCGGTCTACACCAACGAATACGTGATCCAAGACGGCACTGGTCCTTACAGCGCCATCTGGGTGATCGGCACCGGCGTGTCGCAAGGCGATGAGCTGGACGTGTTTGGTGAACTGGTGGAGTTCTTCGGACGTACCCAAATCCAAAACACGGTTGCCGTACTCCAAAGCACCGCCAACCCACTGCCTGCCGCAGAGGTGTTGACCACCGGCGCCATGGCGGACGAACAATGGGAGAGCGTACTGTGCGAGGCCACCGGTCAAGTAGCCCAAGCGGACGCGGGCTTTGGCAACTGGACCATCGATGATGGCACCGGTCAGATCGGCGTTTACGACCTGGGTTACGACGCCATCGGCGACCTGACTTTGACCTTGGTTGAGGGCGACACCTACCGCGTGACCGGTCCGAATGCTTACGACTTTGGCCAGTTCAAGTTTGCCCCGCGCGACGCAGCAGATGTCACTAAGCTGGGTTGTACCGACAACCTGTTTGCCAACTTCGACCCTGAGGCCGAAGAAGACGACGGTTCTTGTTCGAACACCCCGGGCTGTATTGATCCTGCGGCAGACAACTACGACGCCACCGCTGGCATCGACAACGGCTCGTGCATCTACACCGGTTGTGACGACGTGACCGCGCTCAACTACGACGCTCAGGTCAATAACGCCGACAACAGCACCTGCTACTACACCCTGCCAGCGATCGTCATTACTGAGATCCAGTACAACCCATGCGGTGTATCTGCAGACGATTACATCTACGAGTTTGTAGAGATTTATAACAACGACGTGGTTGACGTCGACCTGAGCGGCTTCACCTTTGCTTCGGGCTTCACCTTCACCTTCCCGGCCGGTTCAATCCTGCCTGTAGGCGAGTACGGCATCATCGCCATTGATGCCACCACCTACACCGGTGACTGCACCAACCTGTGGGAAATGGAATGGGGCAACCTCAGCAACAGCGGCGCCACCATCGAGATCACCGATGCCTTTGGCAACCAAGTGGACATCGTCACCTACGATGACGCCGCACCTTGGCCACTGGAAGCCGACGGCGACTGCCCAACCCTGGAGCTCAACGATCCAAACCTGGACAACAACGATGGCAACAACTGGCACGCCTCGACCGTGGACTACGGCACCCCGTGTGAAGGCCCCATCGAAGGCTGCACCGACGCCACCGCGTTCAACTACGACGAGACCGCTTATATCGATGACGGGTCGTGTGTATACGAAGGCTGTACCAACCCCGCAGCGACCAACTACGACCCGATTGCGACCATCGACGATGGTTCTTGCATCATCCCAGGTTGTACTTACGCCGCAGCGGACAACTACAACATGGATGCCACAGACGACGACGGCAGCTGTACGTTCGACAACGTAGTCAACGACTGCCCTGCCGACCTCGACGGCGACGGCACCATTGGCACCTCTGACCTGCTGGCCATGCTCGCAGTGTTCGGCAGTGACTGCCCCTGATCTGCCTAACCTACCGCTGCACAGCCAGCGGACTTAACCAAAAAGGTGCGTTTCCGATAGGGGACGCACCTTTTTTTATAGTGCAAGTGGAAGTGCAAGTTTTTAGTGCAAGGCGGGCTTTTAGGTGGGGGAGTTAAGAGTGAAAAGTGAAGAGTGGGCTATTTGCAGGTGGGACTAGCGGGAGTTCGGACGTGCAGGTTTTCCTCCATCTGGTCGCCTCGAGTACACTGGAGGCGGAGCAGAACGCTGCTATTTGCAGGTGACCACGCAGGAGGTTGATGGTTGGGGGCCGGACCAGCAAAACGACGCTATTCGCAGGGTAGGCGAACGCACAGTGGCAAAATGCAAGTTGCAGGTGAACTCACAGAAGTGCGATAGTGGCGCCCGAACCCGCAAAGCGCATGCCCTGCAACTCCAGCGCAGCGCCGAGTTGCCAGCAGTTCAATCGACCTCCTACTAAGTCCCAACGTCGTTCAAGGACGTAACGATCGACCCTCTGCCAAGTCCAAACGCTGTTCAACAACGTACTGCTCGGTCCACCGTTTTGACCTCCAGAAATTCCGGCGTACGGATGCAGCTGGCCGGAGCGAAAAGGGCGAGGGGGTGAACTTTCTGGTGCCTGGCGAAAAGCACGAGAAATTCCCGAGCCCCGCGCAGGCCAGCTAGCAGCCGTAGTCGGATTTATGAAGGTCGGGCATTTCTTTTGCTTCTTTTCTTTCTGCTCGTGGAAAGAAAAGAAGTGCATTACGTGTGGTGTCACCACAAGTGCAAGTGCAAGCTCATAGTGCAAGGGGCTATGCAAATGCCCAAAAAAAAGCCCCGGCACATGCCGAGGCTTTATAAAATCCAGCGTGTTTACGCTGTCTTGAGGTTTCGATCGTACTTACCGGTACCCAGTTGGTGCAACACTCTGAAGTGGCTCTTCAGGGCGCCTGCCCATGTGCGGTGGTGGTGGTAAGGCACATTGAACTCACGGGCAGTTTCCTGCACGATCTTGGAGATCTTGCGGTAGTGCACGTGGCAAATGTTGGGGAACAAGTGGTGCTCAATCTGGAAGTTGAGCCCGCCGATCAACCAGCTGAACACGCGGCTGCGGTTGGCGAAGTTGGCGGTGGTTTTCATTTGGTGGATTGCCCAATTGTTTTCGAGGCTACCGGTTTCGGTTTTGACGAATTCGGTCTCTTCGATCACGTGTGCCACTTGGAAGATCAGGGCCAGGATGAGTCCGCAAATCAGGTGCATGGCCAAAAAGCCAATCATGGTTTGCCACCATGGCAAGTCGATCAACCACAGCGGGAGCGCAATCAGTACAAAGTAGTACAGGAGCTTGGTGACGATGACTTGACTGAGTGCCTTTTTCAAGGTGTAGCCTTGGCTCTTGAGCAGGTCCTTTTTCTTGTAGCGGAAGACTTGGTCGAAGTCTTTGACGCTCATCCAGTACAAGGTCATAAAGCTGTAGAGGATGGGTGCGTAAAAGAGTTGGAAGCGGTGTACCCAACGGCGCTTTTGGCCGGGTGAGAAGCGCATGGCGTTGAGCTCAATGTCCTCGTCGTGGCCTTCTACGTTGGTGAAGCTGTGATGCAGCACGTTGTGTTGAATCTTCCAGTTCATGGGAAAACCTCCCACGAAGCTCAGGAGCCAGCCCAAGGCCTTGTTGACCTTTTGGTTGCGTGAGTAAGAGCCGTGGTTGGCATCGTGCATGATGCTCAGGCCAATGCCACTCATGCCGAGCCCCATCAGAGACCACATCACCAGGTTCCACCAGGTGCTGGCGATCACTCCGGTGAGCATCAGTACCAATGGTGCCAAGTACAGGGTGACGAAAAACACGGTCTTGAGCTTCATGCTCAGGTTCGCGTGGCGGGTGATGCCGTTCTCCTTGAAGTAGGCATTCACGCGCTTGTGCAGGACGCGAACAAACTCCGGACGGTCCTTGGTGTTGAATCGAATTGCTTGCATGCAGGCGTTTGAAAGGGGCCAATTTAATGCGTTTGGGCGCGGATTATTGTCAGAAGAACACCAAACATGGTCCTGTTTCTCTACAAACAGTGCAAACGGTTGTTCGCGCCGGATCCTCATTTCAGCCTGCCAAATGCTCAAAGTAGCCGTGGTTCAGGCCGTTGAGGCACGGCGTTGGCATGCAGGACAAGTGAAACCGTGAAACCCATCATCCCATGAGAATCCTCGTAACCGCATGTTTTGTATTGGCCGCATTGGCCGGTCAAGCCCAAGCCGAACTCAGCTACGGACTCCGCGCTCAAGGTTGGGTAGACGACCCCTCGCAAGGCACCGCCACTTTTGGCCAAGGCCTCCAACTTGAAGCGCCCATGGCAGACCGCTGGACCTTGGTGCTCGGCGCCAGCCAGTTCAACCAGTCCTCAGAAACCAACGGCGAAACCCGCGACACCCAAATCATCCATGTTCAGCCGGAAGTCCGCCTGTACCCCATGGGTGAGCGTGGCAAGCGCATGGGCCTGTTTTTAGGCCCCAACCTGTCGGTGAGCTCGGTCAACACCACAGCCATGAGCTTTGGAGGCGAAGCGCGCACCATTGAGCAAAACGAGTTGATCTTTGGCGCAGGTGTTACCACCGGCTTCAAGGCCCACTTGGGCGGTCGCTTTTACACCGGCATGCAAGCCACCCTCAACTACGTCATGAACGAACACGGATCGTCAGGAGCCCAAGGCTTCGGCGGCGTATCACTGGGCTACCGCTTTGGCCGCTAGCCCCGCTACCTGAACAGCAAAAAGGCGCTCGTAACCGAGCGCCTTTTTTATTGGGAAGTGGCCCAAGGCCAGATTAGCGAAGGATGCGCACACGGGTGGTGCGGTCGCCGGCGTGGAGCACCAGCACGTAGCTGCCGGGCGTCCAGTGCGCTGTGGGCAACGTGGCGTTCACCCCGCGTAGGGCGTGCTGTTCCACCCAGCGGCCGTCTGCAGTGAATACGTCCACGCGGTCCAGCGTACGGTCGCTGGTCAGGCGCACAGTTTCTGGGGCCGGGTTCGGGAATACCGACACCTCAAAGGCGTTTTCAGGCACAAAGTCGGCCCACTGCGAACAGTAGGTGTGGGTGATGAGGTAGGTGCAGCCGTCGACTGTGGCGGCCAAGGTCACCTCCAGGTCGTCTCCCATGCTCCACCCGGTGGGCAGTACGTCTAGGGTGGAGGTGGTGCTCAACACTTCGCCGTTTGCAGTCCAGGTGTAGTCTGCGTCGTCGCCCACAGCTTGCCACACGGGCTGCCAGAGTTCGTCCATGCTTGGGGTCAAACAGGTGTCGGACTCGGTGATTTGCAGGGTGACGGTATTGAGCGGGTTGTCGATGGTGAAGTCTGCGTCAAAGAGCGGAGTGATGTCTTCGCTGTAGCGGGGCAGGATTTGGTAGCCCTCGTCGTACGGTTCGCTGGAATCGAATTGGCCGCCGATGCCCACCAGGTCAAACACCCCTTCAATCGGTTCGCTGCCAAAGAGGTCTACGTCGGCATCGATGCGCATTTCAGAAACCGTTTCGCCGTTGGTGATTTCCACGTTGAACCCGGGCAGTTCGTTGGTCCATTGGGCCGGGTCCACCAGCCACACGCAGCTCATGGCGTTGAGCTCGGATTCGCGTTCCTCGTATGGGGCGTCAATGGGCACAGGCATTTCCAGCACCAAGTCGCTCTG
>CAXPZW010000013.1:0-30324 GCA_964221845.1 Luminiphilus sp.
CCCACCAGCCAAACCCCTGTGGCCTCCCCCAGCGAAACCACCGAATACATCGTATCCTACGTGGATTTGTGCGATGACATTGTTTCTGACACGGTAACCGTGACTGTACAGGACTTGGTGGTGACCATCGACACCACCGCCGAACTCTCTTGCGACGAACCGGAAATCTTCCTGTCCTCTGACATCAATTTCAACAACACGGTCAGCTACAGTTGGCAAACACCAGACGGCAACATCGTGCTGGGTTCCAGCTCATCTACCCCATTGATTGACGAACCAGGCACCTACATCGTAGAAGCCTCGTTTGTTGGCATTTGTACCGATACTGATACACTTGAAGTGGTCGGCAACTGGGATTTTGAAGTGGATGTGCCCGTGAACGGCATCATCACCTGCGACCAAGATGAAATCGTGCTTACCGCCAACAACAGCGCCACCGGCGACGTGGACTACAACTGGTCCACCAACGGCGGTTCCATTGCCTCGGGCATCTTTGGACAATCCATCAACGCCGCTGCTGCCGGGGAGTACACGGTGATTGCCAGCATCAACGCTTTTTGCGTGGACACCGTTACCGTTTCGGTGGAAGCCGACAACGAACCCCTGGCTTTGAGCATTGACCCCGTGGGCCAGATCGATTGCCTCAACGCTACCCAGACCCTGGATGCCAACACCGATAGCGGTCCATTTGAGGCCACCTGGAGCACCGATACCGGCAACTTCGTTTCTGGCGAAGACGGCCTTACTCCTGTGGTGGACGCCGGAGGTATCTACACCCTGACACTTGAGAATCCGGACAACGGTTGTTTGAGTGAAGCTTCGGTTACGGTCAACGAGAACTTTGCCACACCTACTGTAGACGCCGGAGTCACCGACACCTTGACCTGCCGAGAACCACTGGTGGTCTTCAACCCCATCATTACCGGAGAAAACACCTCGGTGCAATGGAGCACGGACTTGGGCAACATCGTTGAAGGTAGCAATGCCGTCAATGCTACAGCCGATGCTGAGGGCACTTACGTGATTACAGTAACCAACACCGCTTCAGGCTGCACAGACAGCGATGATGTGGACGTGGTGGTGACAGAGGACTTCTTCCTGGACCTGACCACCTTGACCCTGCCCAACATCTTCACCCCAAACGGAGACCTGCTCAACGCCCAATACGGCCCCTACCTCTCGGAAGATCCCGAGTTCAACTTGGTGGAGGTCATGGCGGTGTATGAACTACAAATTTTCAACCGGTGGGGCAATTTGGTGTTTGCCTCGGACAAGGAAAACGCCCCGCGTTGGAACGGCCAAGCCGGAAGCAGTGATGCCAAGAACGGCACCTACTACGCGGTGTTTACCTACGAAGTAGACTGCGGCACCGAGCAGACCGGAGCAGTGGACACCCACCTGCATGTGATCCGCTGAGGGTATGGTCCTACTGTCCTCTCGGCCACTAAGCCATAAAAAAACCGTCCAAGGATAAGGACGGTTTTCTGATGCGAGATGCATCAAACCTTAATTAAAAGAACGAAAAGAGTGAGCGCTCTTTGCGTGCGATTGCAATCTCTATTACCAACAACGCACCTGCTTGCAAAAACCATGGGGCGTCGCGGTTTATTTGGCTCAATCGCAGCCGAACCAAAGTTGGGCCAAGAGGTCCAACAGGTCGGAGGTTTGTACCTGTCCGTCGCCGTCCAAATCCATTAGGCAATCCGATTGACAACCGTATTCGGCCAGCAGGGCCAATGCGTCAGGAACGTCCACAATTCCACTCTGATCAAAGTCTGCCGGCAAGTAACACTGCTCGTACACCCCGCAAATCACTTCGTTGTACGCACTGCCCACCAAACCTTTGGTTTGCCCATAGGGGCCCCCTGCAAGGTCAGCATGCGGATGGTAATAGCCAATGGAATTGTCCACATCGTCTACGGTCTCGTGAACCAGGACATTGAGACGCCAGTGCAAGGTGCCGTTGGTGGTCAGTTGCGCCAACGGCACAGGCTCGTTGTTCTCTGAGGGCTCCGACATATCAACGGCTGTCCATGCGGCAGTCATCTCAAACCACAAATCTTCCCCTATCACATCGACATCGCCGTCCTCCCCGATCTCACTACTAGCAGGAATGCCAAAGGAGGTTTGCATTTGGGCGCATTCGTCCGCGTTCATGTTGTAGATGAGCTGGTCGCCCTCGTCTTCCATCGAAGTCCGGTTGATGGTCACAAACGAATCGTACTCGACCTTGGGGAATAGCGTGTAGAGTTCAGGGTTCATCTCGCTGCCCAGCATGCCGCCAAAACTGGAGTTCCAAATCCCCCCATCTTCAACCCCAATGAACAGGTCAGCACCCTCAGTATTGGAAGAAAGGACCGAACCCAACTTGTATTCGGATCCGCTGAGTTGAGCGTAAATGCGATAGGTGGTGTATCCTTCAGGATACCCGGCAACAGAACCGTCATCCGAGTAATACTCTTCAAAAAAAACAGAAACCAATTGCGCTTGAGTAGACAAAGCAAACAGGCAGCAGGAGAGCGCCAGCAAGAGGCGCGAGGTCAAGGCAATCATGGGTGAGGTTTAGCGTTCGATGATGTACACGTGAACCGAAAGGCAAAACCTTGGGTGAATACCCGAAAAAAAACCACGTCTACTCTGAAGTCCTTTCACCACCGGGGCTTGGTGAATATCTTCCCTCCCACGCCTGCCCGCGCTGTGGTGGATTGGCGCAACTTTACGCCCCATGTGGAAACCTGCATATACCCTCTTTTCCTTGATTGCTGTGGCCTTGCTTTGTGCGTGCATCTCGTTGCTGTTCCCCAGCGATGGCATTGCGGTGACCGAAGACTACAGCCTGCAATTCGCAGGGTGGATGCCAGATACCGAGGAGGACTCGCTCAAGAACATCACCATTGGCGACGTGGAGGCCTACCTCGAGTCGTTTGATGTGGAGGTGGACTCGGTGGCCTTGAAAGACAGCATTGCGGCCGTAGAAGCCGCGCGTCGTCAAGCCCTGATGCGCATACAGTTTCCCGATGGAGATCCTGTGGTGCTGCACAGCTTCTTTGAAAAGCTGGCCAACAAGTCTTCCAGAGAAAAGGTGCGCGTGCTGCACTACGGCGACAGTCAAATCGAAGGCGACCGCATTTCGGGATACGTCCGCAATGAGCTGCAGAATCGTTTTGGCGGCAAGGGCCCAGGATTGCTCCCCGCTTTTGAGGTCATTCCTACCCTGGCCATCAAACAAACCGACAGTGGCAACTGGACCCGCCACACCCGCTACGGCCGCAAAGACACCACTGTCACCCACAAGGACTACGGCGTGCTGATGACCTTTAGCCGCTTTACCCCGTCTTGTCCGGATTCGTTGGTAGGCGACAGCGTGGTAGACGCTTGGTTCAGTTACGCTCCCAACCGCAGCACCTACAACCGCAACAAAAAGTACACGCAAGCCACGCTTCTATACGGCGGCAACCGACGCACCTGCAACCTGCAGGTGTTTGCCGATGACGTGCTCATCCATGAGTCGGTGCTGGAACCCAACGGGCCCAACGGCCGCTTGAACCTGGACCTCGGCGGCACACCTGGCGAGCTCAAGTTTGCCCTTTCCGGCAGCGACAGCCCAAATATTTACGGCGTTTCGCTCGAAGCTGGCGGTGGACTGTATTTAGACAACATCGGCATGCGCGGCTCCAGCGGTACCATCTTCAAAAAAGTCAGCAAAGCCCAGCTCAGTGCCCACATCGGCAAACTGAACAACGGCCTGTACTTGCTGCAGTTTGGTGGCAACTATGTACCGCACATCAAGGAGGTGGAAGTGGCCCAGCGCTACGGCAAGTGGTTTGAGTCGCAAATCCGCTATTTACAGAGCATTGAGCCCGATGCGGCCGTGATCGTCATTGGCCCTTCGGACATGGCGGTCAAAGATGGCACCGCGTATGTGACCCGCCCCTTCCTGGAAGATGTGCGCGATGCACTCAAGCAAGCGGCCTTCAATACCGGCAGCGGCTTCTGGGACATGTACGAAGTGATGGGCGGCCGCAACTCCATGGTCTCTTGGGTGGAAGCCGAACCTGCACTCGCCGCCAAGGACTACACCCACTTCACCCCCAAAGGCGCCCGCCGCATTGCCGAACTATTCGTGCGGGCCATCAATTTGGAATACGACGCCTGGCGCGGAGTAGAACCTGAGGAAGATCCCGTGGAAGCGGTTCCAGATCAAAAACAGACTGCTCCGACTCAAAAGGATCCTTCGCCGTTGGAGGTGGAGGAAGGGGAAAAGCCGTGAGAAAGTCGAGGCCCCGCCCTCCCGCGATGCCTTGGTGGGCGCCCGCCCCCGCCTGCCAAACCTTGTGCGGATCACACGTGGCAAAGTTCTTCCCCACCCCGCAAACCAACAATCACACCGCCACCCGTTTTGTAGTTGACAGCCTCTGGCCCATGCTTTGTGGATATCCTCCCATGGATGACAGGAAAAGCCGACAGCATCCAACCGGTTTTGTGCCCCTCAACTCGCATTTTTGTCCCTGATGAAACGCCTATGGATCTTCCCCGCCCTGTTGCTGGTTGCCCTTGCGACCATCGCCGCGGTGTGGCCTCAGCCACCAGTACCGGCACGCGCTGCAGTGGCCGGGCATTCCACCTCCATGGTGCGTGCGTTTCCAGAGTACTCCTTCATCGAATACGACCAGAACACCCTTGATTTCCGAGGGGACAGCGCCGGGTGGAACCGCTTGTTTGCGCGCCTGGACCAACTGGTGTTTGAAGGCGACACCAACCTGACGGTGCTCCACATGGGCGGCTCGCACGTGCAGGCCGGCATTCTGAGCAACGCACTGCGCGAACGCCTCTTCACATTGGCCCCGGGCATCGAGGGCGAACGCGGCTTTCTGTTCCCCTACAAACTGGCCAAGACCAACGGCCCGCCCAACTACGCGGTGCGCCACTCAGGCGCTTGGGACAGTTGCAAAAACTCCAACCGCAAAGACCACTGCGACTGGGGCATGAGCGGCTACAACGCCTGGACGTCCGACACCTCAGCGGTGATCAAACTGTGGGCGTTCGACCCTGACTCCACCATTTACCCGTTCAACCGAGTGAAAGTCTTCCACTTTCAAGACTCCACCGCCTTGCTGCCCAAGCTGGATGCGCGCAACCAAGTGGTCAACGTCACGGTAGACCTCGAAGCCGGATTCACCGAATTTGAACTGGCGGAACCTTGCGATACTTTGTGGCTCGGCATCGCCCAAACCGACTCGCTGCAAACCCGCTTTACGCTGCAAGGCCTAACCCTGGAAAACGACGACAACGGCATCACCTACCACGCCATTGGCGTCAATGGTGCAAGCGTCCCCTCCTACTTGCGCTGCGAAAAGCTGCCCGCACAACTCCAAACCCTGAACCCAGATCTGGCCATCTTCGGCATTGGCATCAACGATGCGTACAAGCCCACCTCCTCGTTTTCCAAGGAGACCTTCAAGGCCAATTACGATTCACTGATTGCGCATGTGCGCGGGGCCAATCCGGATTGCCAGTTGCTGTTTTTGACCAACAACGACAGCTACTACCGCCGCCGCTACGCCAATAAAAATGCCATCCAAGTGCGCGAGGCCATGTACGAGCTGGCCGAGGAGCACAACGGCGCGGTGTGGGACCTGTTTGAAATCATGGGAGGACTGGGCAGCATCACTGCTTGGGAATCTGCAGGACTCGCCAAACGCGACAAGATTCACTTCACCAAGGCCGGCTACCGCTTCCAGGCCGAGTTGATGTTCCAAGCCATCCGGGAGCGCTACGGGGAATACCTGCAGGCGCAGGCGCGCGATCAACGCGATTCGAGGTAAGCGCGCAGGTCTTCGGGTTTGTTTCCGATGCGCACGCTTTCAGGCGTTTTGTCCAGCACTGCCGCCAACCGTTCAGGCAGCTCAGGAGCAGCGCCAGTGGCGCGTTCCACCACGTCCCCAAATTTCGCCGGGTGAGCAGTTTCCAAGAAGATGCCTACTGACCCTTCTGGGCGCATTTTGAGGGCTTCGTAACCAATGGCGCCGTGGGGGTCGAGGGTGTATCCGGTGCGGTCGAAGACGGCCTTCATCACTTCCAATGTAGCTTCATCGTCCATCCAGAACCCTTGCACATCACTGGCAAGTGCGGAGTCTGATTCGCCATAGAGGTGCTGCATGCGCACGAAATTGCTCGGGGCGCCCACATCCATGGCGTTGCTTAGGGTAGGTACACTTGGGCGCGGTGAGTAAGGCTCTCCAGAAAGGAAGTCCGGCACCACGTGGTTGGCATTGGTGGCCGCAATGAATTGCAAGACAGGCAAGCCCATTTCAGCACCCAGCATGCCCGCAGATAGGTTGCCAAAGTTGCCACTGGGCACAGCAATGGTCACCGGGCGCTCGGGGGCTTGCGCGACCGCCCAGAAGTAATAGGTCATCTGGGGCAGCCAACGCGCCACGTTGATGGAATTGGCCGAGGTCAGCCCGTGCTTTTCACGCAGGGCGTCATCCAAAAAGGCTTGCTTGACCATGTGTTGGCAATCGTCAAACACGCCGTCCACTTCAAGCGCAGTCACATTGCCGCCCATGGTGGTCAGCTGGCGCTCTTGGATCTCCGAGATCTTTCCACTGGGATACAGCAGCACCACCTCTACCCCGGGCACATTGTAAAAGCCATTGGCCACCGCCGAACCGGTATCGCCACTGGTGGCTACAAGTACGGTTACGTTACGGTCGCTCACAGCGGCCAGCGAGCGCGACATGAAGCGTGCACCTACATCCTTGAACGCACAGGTGGGCCCGTGGAAGAGCTCCAAACTGTAGATGTCGTCCTCCACTTCCACCAAGGGAATGGGAAAGTTCAAGACCTCGTGCACCAAGGCTTCAAAGTCTGCGCGTTTGAGGTCGGCTTGGACAAAGGGCCAGAGGGCTTCCACACCGATCTCCGGCAGCGACATGCCGCGCATGCGTTTGAAAAAGTCCGCGGGCAGCTGGGGAATTTCTTGGGGGAAGTACAACCCGTTGTCGGGCGCCAATCCGCGGATCACGGCTTGGCCAAATCCGAGGTCGGGGCTTTGGCGGGAAGTGCTGTAAAACGTCATGCGATGCTGGATCGGGCGCCTTCGCGCGCCACTTGCGTTTGGTAGAGTTTGTATGGAATGCCAGTGGGCTTGAACACCTGCTCCATGGCACCGGCCACGGCCGCAGCACGCTCTGCGCCTTGACAGAGGTAAAACATGCTGGGTCCACTGCCCGAGATGCCTCCGCCCAGCGCTCCTGCTTCCATGGCTGCAGCGCGTACGGCGTCAAAATGCGGGATCAGCGGAGAACGGAACGGTTCGGCCAAATGGTCTTGTAGACTGCGGGCAATCAGCTCGTAGTCATTCTTGTAGAGTCCGGCAATCAACCCGCCCAGGTTGCCTGTTTGGCGGGTAGCGGTCTTCAGCGGGACTTGTCCGGGGAGCACGGCGCGAGATTCGCTGGTTTTGAGCTCCACCTGCGGATGCAACAGCACCAAGTGCAGTTGCTCAGGTACGGGCAACGGAACAACGTCCAACGGATCGTAACTGCGTACAAGGCAAAAACCGCCCATCACAACTGGAGACACGTTGTCTGCAATGCGCGCGTCGCACGCTACAAACTCGCCCTCCATGGCATAGCGGATCATCTGGTGCCGATCAAAATGTCGGTCCAACAGCAGGTTTACCCCTACTGCGGCTCCTCCAGCACTGGCAGCGCTGGAGCCCAAGCCACTGCCGGGCTTGATCTTTTTGTGAATCTCCATCTCAATGCCCCAATCCACACCGGCGTCGCGGAGCATCAACTGGGCCACAATGCCTGCTGCGTTGCGTTCAGGCTCGGTCGGCAGGTCTGCACCTGTGATGCCGATGATGTGTACCCCTGGCCGCTCCACACGGCGCAGGAAGAGTTCATCTCCCACGTCCTCCAAGGCCAGGCCCAGGACGTCGAACCCACAACTGACATTGGCCACAGTGGCCGGGCAAAACAGGCGTATCTCGTGCATGCTATTCGTTTCCGATGCGAATAATATCGGCAAAAACACCACTGGCGGTCACGTCTGCCCCGGCGCCTGCACCTTTGATCACTAGCGGTTGCTCGGCGTAACGGTCGGTGAAAATCACCACCATGTTGTCCTTGCCTTCGATGGCATAGAACGGGTGGTCGGGGCCCACTTCCTGCAGGCCCACTTCGGCCTGGCCGTTTTTGAACTGGGCCATGTACTTGAGTTTGTGTTGCCGAGCTGCCGCGGCCGCGAGCTTCTCTTGCATCATGCTTTCGATCCCGGGAAGTCCTCCCAAGAAGGCATCCACATCGCCCTCCATCAGGGCTGCAGGCAGGAAGGGCACGTTGGTCACGTTTCCCATTTCCATGCGGTGTCCCGACTCGCGGGCGAGGATGAGGATTTTGCGCTGCACGTCCACCCCACTGAGGTCGATGCGTGGGTCGGGCTCGGTGTAGCCTTCGTCCATGGCTTGGCGTACCACGGCCTCAAAGGTGGTGTCGGCCGAGAAGTTGTTGAACACGAAGTTCAAGCTGCCGCTGAGCACCGCCTGCACCGATCGGATGCGGTCGCCGCTTTTGATCAGGTTTTGCAACGTATCGATGATGGGCAGGCCCGCACCCACGTTGGTTTCAAAGCGGAATTGGGTGTTGTATCGGCGCGCGCGGTCGAGCAGACCTTGGTAGCGTTCTTGGCTCGCGCTTGCGGCGATTTTGTTGGAACAGACCACCGCAATGCTGGACTCCAGCACGGTTTCGTAGACCTCGGCCACGTTGGCGTGAGCGGTGTTGTCCACAAACACGCTGTTGCGCAGGTTCAGGGCTTTCATGCCCTCCACAAAGCTGTCAATGGTGGTGTCTTCGCCTTCCGCCAAACGGGCCTCCCAAGTGGAAAGGTCAATGCCTTCAGCATCCAAGATGCGCTTGCGGCTGTTGGCCATGCCTGAGACGACCAAGTGCAGTCCATGCTCTTCCAACAAGGTTTGTTGCTGCGCGGCAAGCTGCGCTATGAGCGCCCCTCCTACGTTGCCCACACCCGCAAGGAACAAGTGCAGTCGTTTGATTTCGGCGTCAAAGAACCCTTCGTGCAAGGTGTTGAGCGACTTGGCCCCATCCGCGCTGTCTATAACAAGGGAGATGTTGCGCTCCGAGGAACCTTGCGCGATGGCCAAAATGTTGATGCCGTTCTTGCCCAACTGGTACATCGCCCGGCCCGAGAGGCCTACTTGGTGGCGCATGTTGTCGCCGACCAAGGCCACAATGCTGAGGCCGGTCTCCACACCTACGGGATTGATTTTCCCGCGGGACATGTCCAGTTCAAATTCTTCTTCCAAACACGATACCGCCTGAGGTACGTGTGATTCCTCGATGGCCACGGTGATGGAGTGCTCCGAGCTGGCTTGGGTGATGAGAATGACGTTTACGTCGCGGTAGCTCAGCGCAGAGAACATGCGGCGCGAAAAGCCGGGGATTCCGACCATGCCTCCACCGCTCAGGGTGATCAGTGCAATGCCGCCAATGCTGGAGAGGCCCTTGATGCTGCCCTCGCTGGCGCCGTTAGGTCCAATGGTCGTGCCGGCGTCTTCAGGCTTGAAGGTGTTGCGTACACGCAGCGGGATGCCCTTCTCCATCAATGGGTGAATGGTGGGCGGGTAGATCACCTTGGCGCCGAAGTGGCAGAGCTCCATGGCCTCTGCGTAGGTGATGTCTTGGATGACGCGTGCGGTAGGCACAATGCGCGGATCGCTGGTGAGCATGCCCGACACATCGGTCCACTTTTCCATGGCCTCAGCCTCAAGTGCGTGTGCAAAGATGGCTGCACTGTAATCGCTACCACCGCGTCCAAGCGTAGTGGTCTCTCCTGCCCCGTTGGATCCGATGAATCCTTGGGCAACCATGAGCTTGTCCTCGGCTCCGAGTTCCTGTTGGATGTGCGCGTAGGTAGCGGTCAAATCCACTTGCGCGTTGGTGAACTGGGCGTCGGTATGAATCAGTTCGGTGCTTTGCACCAGGCGTGTGGGCACGTTTTGTTGATCGAAGTATGCAGCAATGATCGTGGTGCTCAACCGCTCTCCAAACGACACGATGTAATCCTGTGTGCGCGGGCTCAATTCACGTACCAAATAGGCGCCGTAGCACATGTTGTCCAGGTCGGTAAGCATGGACTCGAGATCGGGCTCCAAGGCGCGACTGGCCTCTGGACCGAGTAGTTCTGCAGCGGTGCGCAGGTGGCGGTTGCGGATGTCCAGCAACGCGTCGCGGTAATGCGGGTTCCCCTCAGCGGCCTGAGCGCCAGTGGACAGCAGTTGATTGGTGATGCCTTGAAAGGCTGAAAACACCACCAACATCCGGGTGCTGCCCAATCGCGGGACGAGGACTTGGTGCACCTGTTTGATGGTGTCTGCGGAAGCCACTGAGCTGCCGCCAAATTTCAATACGATCATGGTCGTGTCGTTGGTCGGAATGTTCCGGTTACGTAATGGGTCGCAATTGGTTTGCAAAAAAAAGGGGCGCTGTTCTCAGCGCCCCTTTTTCCGTGTTTATCTCTGGTAGATTACTCTTCGGTTTTGGCAAAGCGCTCGATGACAGACTGCGACACGCCCGTATTCGAAAAGCCGCCGTCGTGAAACAGGTTCTGCATCGTTACATAACGTGTGAGGTCACTGAACATGGTGATGCAGTAATCCGCACATGCGCCGCCGTCAGCGTTGCCCAGCGGAGACATCTCCTCTGAGTAGCTGATGAACTCATCAAACCCTTTCACCCCGCTACCCGCGGTAGTGATGGTGGGCGATTGCGAGATGGTGTTCACACGCACTTTCTTGGCCACACCGTAGTGGTAACCGAAGCTGCGGGTGATGGACTCCAACAAGCTCTTGGCATCGGCCATGTCGTTGTAATCCGGGAAGATGCGCTGCGCCGCAATGTAGGTGAGCGCCACCACCGAACCCCAATCGTTCAAGGCGTCCAGCTTCATGGCTGTGGCCAAGGTCTTGTGCAGCGAGATGGCCGACACATCCAGGGTCTGGTGGTAGAACTTGTAGTTCGAATTGGTGTAGTGCTTGCCCTTGCGCACGTTGGGCGACATGCCAATCGAGTGCAGGACGAAGTCGATTTTACCGCCGAAATGGTCCATGGCGCCTTGGATCAGCTTTTCGAGATCCTCCTCGCTGGTGGCGTCCGCTGGAATCACCGGGGCGTTGCCGCATTTGGCGGCCAAGTCATTGATGGCCCCCATGCGCATGGCTACGGGTGCGTTGGTCAGTACAAACTCAGCGCCTTCTTCGTGGGCACGTTCGGCCACTTTCCAGGCGATGGACATGTCGTTGAGGGCGCCGAAGATGATGCCCTTCTTTCCTTTAAGCAGGTTGTTTGCCATAGTGCTTGTTTGAGGGTGCTAAACTAGTGAATCGCGTGGGGGAACAATGGGAATGGTGGGGTTGTGGGGCGAAGGATTTCCACGCGGTGTGGAATACTTGGGGATGAATGGTGTGATTCTGTGTAGAGGGGACATTGTTTCGGTCCGGCGCGGGTTCCCTCCCGTGGGCTGCCGGCCCTGCCGCCCCCGCATCCACCTCGCTGCCGTTTGCGTTCAAACGACTCGTGTAAGGTCAGTGCTTGATCCTTGTCATCCCAACCGACATGCGTTTGACTTTGTGGATGGCTCGGGTGGCTTTGTGATTGGCCTTGACAAGGCGATGGCCAAAAACCAAAAAGCCCCGCTAGGCGGGGCTTTTGGCTTAAACTGAAAAACTAAAAACTATTTTAAATCACTCTTGGATTGGGGCAGCTGCCCCACATCCCATCTCAACTAACTTAAAACACATACGAGGGCCAACTACTCCCTCGTTCTCAACAAATGTAACCCGTTTGTTGGAATGGCAAAACTTGCTGTAAAGTTTACACTTAGGTTTTCGACAAATCCGGAAAAATTTTCCCCGGATTGAGGATTCCCGTCGGGTCAAACACCTGCTTGATGGCCCGCATCAAGGTGAGTTCCTCAGGCGAAAACGCCACATCCATGTACCCTTTTTGGACCCAACCGATGCCGTGTTCCCCGCTGAGGGTGCCTCCCAAGGCTACGGTTTCGGTGAACAGTTCGCGGATGGCTTTGGGCAATTCGGTGTTCCAGGTGTGGTCGTCCAAGTCGCCTTTGATGATGTTGATGTGCAGGTTGCCGTCACCGGCGTGGCCGTAGCATACACTCTTAAAGCCATAACGTTTACCAATGGCCTTCACCGCACGCAGCAAGTCTGGCAAGGCATAGCGCGGCACCACGGTGTCTTCCTCTTTGTAAACCGAGTGGGCCTTGACCGCCTCCCCCACTTTGCGACGCAAGCGCCAGAGGTTGTCCTTTTGGGCCGCGCTGTCGGCAAAAAGTACCTCCAACGCGCCAAACCCCTCCACCACTTCGAGCACCCGTTCAGCTTCAGTCATGAGCACTTCTTGGTGGTGGCCGTCCAGCTCCACCAATAGATGCGCGCCCACCTCGTCGGGAATGGACAGGGTGATGTCGCTGTGCTCCAGGGTCCAATCCAAAGCGTCGCGTTCCATGAATTCTAAGGCACTTGGGGTGATGCCGGCTTGAAAGATGGCCGCAACCGCTCCGCAGGCTTGTTCTGCAGAGGTGAATGGAATCAACAAGAGCACGTCCGCCGTGGGCTTGGGCAAGAGTTTGAGTGTGGCTTCGGTGATGATGCCCAAGGTCCCTTCGCTGCCCACCATGAGTTGGGTGAGGTTGTATCCGGTGCTGTTCTTGCGCGTGTTGGCACCGGTGTGGATGATCTCGCCGTTGGGCAATACCACTTCCAGGTTGAGCACCCAATCTTTGGTCACACCGTATTTGACCGCGCGTGGACCGCCGCTGTTTTCAGCCAGGTTTCCGCCGAGGGTGCAGGTGCCGCGCGAAGCAGGGTCTACCGCGTAGAACAAGCCATGTTCGGCCACGGTTTCCTGAAGCACTTGGGTTATGACGCCCGGCTGCACGCGTACGTGGTGATTTCGCGTGTCGATCTCAACAATGGCGTTGAGCTTCTCCAGACTGAGGCCCACTCCCCCATTCACGCTGAGCGCGCCTCCACTCAACCCCGTGCGTGCGCCAATGGGGGTAACCGGAATGTTGTGTGCATGGCAGATACGCATGACCGCCGATACTTCTTGCGTATTGGCAGGCTTGATTACTGCGTGCGGCGGGAAGCACAAATCCTCGGTTTCGTCTGCACCGTAGCGCTCGCGGGATTCGGCATCGGTCAATACGGCTTCGTTGGAAGTCGCGCTGCGCAGGGCTTCCAGCACTTCGGGAGTCAAGGTTGCCTGCAAGGAAGCGGCACGGTTCGTGTTTGACATGGACATGGGCCAAGGATGATTTGGTTATCTTTTGCCCCCTTTCGAAACCTGAATTATTCGCATGACTGCAAGGACTTTTCTGCTCACGGCTGGAGCGCTGCTTCTCCTGGCCCTGCCTGCTTCGGCTCAAAAAACGGACAAACCGGGAAACACCGTTCCCCGAAAGACCACAGCGAAACTAACAAACGAGCTCATCTGGTACAGTGGAGAATTCCGTTCAGAATACGTCTCGGGCGTGAATTCCATGAACGACGGCGTCCACTACTCCTCGCTGGAGTACGACCAGGCCGAAGGGTCCAAAATCGTCAAGTACGCTTACGCCACTGGCAAGCAAGTGTCGACCATCGCCACCTCTAAGACCATTTTTGGCGATGCTTCCACCTCCATCGACGGCTACGAATTCAATGCCGACGAGAGCAAAGTCCTCATCCAAACCGCCACCCGTAGCATTTACCGCTACTCGTTCGAGGCCAACTATTACGTATACGACCTCAACACCGGTAAAACCGCTCCCCTCACCGACTTTGACAAAGGCCTCCAACGCTTGGCCAGCTTCTCGCCAGATGGCGTTCATGTCAGCTTTGTGCGCGCCAACAACGTGTTTGTGGCCGACATGACCAACCGCAGCGAGTCGCAAGTGACCACCGACGGCCGCATCAACGAAATCATCAACGGCTACCCAGACTGGGTATACGAAGAGGAATTCGGCTTCCACAACGGCATGGCGTGGAGCCCTGAAGGCAACCGCCTGGCGTTCTACCGTTTTGACGAGTCCAACGTGCGCGAGTTCCAAATGGCCATGTACGGCCCCGAGCTCTACCCCGACCAGTACACCTTCAAGTACCCCAAGGCAGGCGAAGAAAACTCGAAGGTGAGCATCTGGATCCACGAGCTCGACGCCCAAACCACCCGTAAGGTGGACCTAGGCGACATGACCGACATGTACGTGCCCCGCATCAAGTGGAGCAACGACAACGACGGGCTCTGCGTGATGAAAATGAACCGTCACCAAAACAACTTGGAGTTTCACCTGACCGATTTGGCCACGCGTTCGCCCAGTGCCATTCCCACCACCAAGATCTTCACCGAGACCGCACGCACCTACATCGACATCACCGATGACCTGACTTTCCTCGGAACAGACCGCTTCATCTGGAGCAGCCAGCAAGACGGCTACAACCACCTGTACCTCTACGACATGCAGGGCAACCAAGTGCAACAACTCACCTCAGGCGAATGGGATGTAATCGAATTCAAAGGCATCGACCAAAAGAAGGGCATCTTCTACTACACCTCCAGTGAAGAAGGCGCCATTGAGCAAAACGTGTACGCCAAAGGCATCAAAAAACGCTACCTCAAAAAGCTCTCGACCCGCCCCGGGCACAACGATGCAGTATTCTCCAACACCTTTGCCTACTACATCAACTACCATTCAGACGCCAACAACCCGTACTATATCACTCTGCACGACGCCAAGGGCAAGGAGATCCGCGTATTGAAGGACAACGCCAACCTCAAAAAGACGGTGGGCAAATACAACCTGACCCAAAAGGAGTTCTTCACCTTCAAGAACCGCGCTGGCGACGATCTGAACTGCTGGATGATCAAACCAGCCAACTTCGACCCCAACAAAGAATACCCCGTACTCGTCGCCATCTACGGCGGCCCAGGCCACAACACGGTGACCAACAGCTGGGGCGGTTCCACCATGCTCTGGCACCACATGCTGGCCCAACAAGGCTACATCGTGGCATCGTGTGACCCGCGCGGCACCATGTACCGCGGCCGTGACTTCATGCACAGCACCTACATGCAACTCGGCAAGCTCGAGACCGAAGACTTCATTGACTTTGCCAAGCACCTGGGCTCGGAGAACTACATCGACGCCGAGCGCATCGGCATGCACGGGTGGAGCTATGGAGGCTACATGACCTCGCTCTGCATGACCAAGGGCGCAGACGTCTACAAAGCAGGCATTGCGGTGGCCCCGGTGACCAACTGGAAGTACTACGACACCATCTACACCGAGCGCTTCATGCGCACCCCAGCAGAAAACGAAGACGGGTACGAGGACAACTCCCCCATCAACCACGTGGACCTGCTCAAAGGCCCGTTCCTGCTGGTGCACGGCTCGGCCGATGACAACGTACACTACCAAAACACCATGCAGATGGTGGACCAACTGGTGTACGCCAACAAGCCGTTTGACCTGTTCATCTACCCCAACAAGAACCACGGCATTTACGGCGGGCCTACCCGCTTGCACTTGTTCACCAAGATGACGGCGTTCCTGAACGCCAACCTCTGACCTACGGGCTTTTGCCTAGATTTACCGCAATCCAAAAACCGATATACCTAGATCCATGAGCGAGAACGATAAACTATTTGCTGGGCACCCCAAGGGACTGAGCACGCTGTTCTTTTCTGAGATGTGGGAGCGCTTCTGCTACTATGGCATGCGCACCCTGCTCACCCTGTATTTGGTAAAATCCCTGATGAAAGGCGACGCCGAGGCGAGCCTCATCTACGGTGCCTACACCGGTTTGGTGTACGCCGCCCCTGTATTGGGTGGTAAAATGGCGGACCGCTTCCTGGGTTACCGCTACGCCATTATGCTCGGTGCCATATTGATGGCCATCGGGGAGTTCCTGATTTTGGGTGGAACCGAAGAGTTCCTACTGCTCGGTATGGGCGCCATCATCATTGGTAATGGATACTTCAAAGCCAACATTTCCACCATCGTCGGAAAGCTCTACAAGGACGGAGACGAGAAACGGGATTCCGGCTTTACTATTTTCTACATCGGTATCAACCTCGGTGCACTGGGCGCCACCACCATTGTGGCTTACATCGGCGAGGTATACGGCTTCCAATACGGCTTCGCACTCGCGGGACTTGGAATGCTGTTGGGACTCTTCATCTTCCAATTCGGCAAGAACAACTACGCGGCCTCTGACGGCCTGGAGGTGACCGAAGCTGGTAAGAAAAAGGTGCTCGGCCCATTGAACATGGTGCAAGTAATCACCGTAGCTTCCTTGCTGCTGATTCCCGTGTGCTACTTGTTGATCGCCAACAACGAAGTGCTCAACTACCTGTTCCTGGCCTTGTTCATTTACGTGGCTTACAGCTTGATTTCAGCCGGTTTCAAAGAAGGCAAACAATGGGGTGATCGCATGATTGCCCTCGTGATCTTCATCCTGATCAACGTAGTGTTCTGGGCATGCTTCGAGCAGGCAGGTACTTCACTGACCCTGTTTGCTGACCGTAACGTAAACCGCGAGATCTTCGGATGGGTGATGCCTGCGTCCATGACCCAGTTCTTCAACCCGTTCTTCATCATCGTCTTCGGATCGATCTTCTCGTGGATGTGGATCAAGCTGACCAACATTGGCAAGAACCCCAGCATTCCCATGAAGTTTGCCCTGGGTATCCTTCAGTTGGGAATTGGTTTCTTGTTAACCCTGGTGGGATTGTCTATGCAATCGGATTTCCAAGTTCCACTGTTGGTGCTGGTGTTCCTGTATATGTTCCACACTACCGGTGAGTTGTTCCTCTCTCCTATTGGCCTTTCGATGGTAACCAAGCTTTCTCCTAAACACATGGCGGGTACCGCTATGGGTGGATGGTTCTTGAGCTTTGCGATTGCAAACTTGTTGGGTGGGCAGATTGCTACTCTTACAGGTGGAGGACACGGCAGTGATTCAAGCGACAGCGACAAATTCACAACCGAAACTACGGTTAAAGAAGCCATCAAAATGTTGGGAGATAATTCAATCAACCTTTCAGATTGGAAGCCATTGGCAGAAAGCGAAGGTGCCAACATTTCTTACGGTCACTATCTCGATGTTGCGGACTGGGTTTATTTCCGTGACAACTATAACAATGGATCATTTGATGAATGGAAAGCCAATCGTCCTACCAATGACACCCTTACAGACCCTAAAGAATGGCTCAATCCTCAAATGTGGAGAACACTGGGGGAACGGTATGCTTATCATTTGAAAGTGGACTCTGTGGTAAACAGCTTTGATGAGAACATCACTGATAACATTGCTTGGATGCTTGAAAACCATGGTAATGCTGGTCAAAACGAGAAGGCATTATCGCTCCTTACGCAGGACTCTCAACCAGATCTTAAATCATGGAATTATTTCCGAAGTGAGTTTACCAAACTGAGTGCTGCTGGTGCTTCCCTGAAAGACGCCTTTGCTCAACAACAGAAAGTGAGGCTTGAAAAAGGCCTCAACAAATACGTAGGCGTATTCTCAACCATTGGATATGTGCTGATCGCCATAGCCTTGTTGATCGCGCTTTTGAGCAAGCCATTGAACAAATTGATGCACGGGGTATCGTAATGCCCTTCCTATTTATCAGACAAAGGCGTCCCCCGTGGACGCCTTTTTTTTGGCACCTTTGTTGACGTTAGCGATCCAAACCGCTTTCGCATCGCATTATGAAACGACTTATTATTCTGTTCGCCCTGGCTGCTCCGCTTTTCTTACTGATTCAGGCTGCACCTTCATCGGGCGACACCTCCAACGAAACTGAGCTTGTGGCCGAAGAAGGCCCCATCCACTGGATGACCATGGAAGAAGCCCTGGCCGCCCAAAAGATGAACCCCAAAAAGATCATGATTGACGTCTACACCCAATGGTGTGGCCCCTGCAAAATGCTGGACAAGAACACCTTTCACCACGCCGAGGTGGTCAAGTACGTCAACGCCAACTACTACGCGGTCAAGTTCGACGCCGAGTCTCCAGACCCGGTGACCTACAAGGACAAGACCTACACCAATCCCGATTACGATCCCGCACGCAAGGGCCGCAACGGGGTGCACCAACTCACCCGTGCATTCGGCGTGAGCGCTTACCCAACCATCGTGTTCTTGGATGAGACGCAGAACATCATCGCCCCCATCCGCGGATACCAAGGGCCTCCTCAAATCGAACTCTACCTCAAATTCTTCAACGAGGACAAGCACAAGACCATCAACACCCAACCCGCTTGGGAACAATACCGCGACAGTTTCGTGCCCAGCTGGAGCTAACTCCACAGCACGTACCGCAATAGGATTAGGGGGATTGAACATCCCCCTTTTTCGTGATGTTAAGGTTCTGAAAATGTGACGATCAGCGCTCAAAAAATGCGCCTTTTTGTCGCTATATTTGCGTGCCTTTTTATAAGGCAGACCCTAACATCCCAACCCACCATGAGCGAGACTGCGCGCATCATTTTAGACGGACAAGAATACGAACTGCCCATCATCACCGGATCTGAAGGTGAGAAAGCCATTGACATCAGCAAATTCCGCGGCGCCAGCGCCGGATTCATCACCATTGACCCGGGTTTCAAGAACACCGGATCGTGCACGAGTGCCATCACCTTTTTGGACGGTGAAAAGGGCATCCTGCGCTACCGCGGATACCCCATTGAGCAACTCGCCGAGCAAGCCTCGTTCCTCGAGGTCGCTTACCTGCTGATCAACGGCGACCTGCCCAACGCCGCGCAACTCGACTACTTCCGCACCTCCATTGAGCACCACACCCTGGTGCACGAGGACATGAAGCGCTTCTTCGAGGCATACCCTTCTGGTGCGCACCCTATGGGAATGCTGAGCGCGATGATCGCCTCACTCTCGACCTTCTACCCAGAGTCGCAGAACCCCAACCGTCCCATCCAGGACATCGAATTGACCATCCACCGCTTGATCGCCAAAATGGCGACTCTGAGCGCGATGACCTACAAGTTCACCATGGGCCACCCGGTGACCTACCCGCTGAACAAACTCAGCTACACCGAAAACTGGCTCCACATGATGTTCGCCCTGCCTACTGAGGATTACGAGGTGAACCCAGTGGTGAACGACGCCCTCAACAAACTGCTCATCCTGCACGCCGATCACGAGCAAAACTGCTCAGCGAGCACCGTACGCATTGTGGGCTCTTCGCAAGCCAACCTGTACTCGGCCATCTCTGCCGGTATCGCAGCACTGTGGGGTCCCCTCCACGGCGGCGCCAACCAGGCAGTGATCGAAATGCTCGAAACCATCCGCAAAGACGGCGGCGGCCTCCAGAAATGGGTGGACAAAGCCAAGGACAAGTCCGACAGCTTCCGCTTGATGGGCTTCGGTCACCGCGTTTACAAGAACTTCGACCCGCGTGCCCGCATCATCAAGAAAGCGGCCGACGACGTGCTTGAAGCACTCGGCGTGGACGATCCGGTATTGGACATCGCCAAGCAACTCGAGGAAGTGGCCCTCAAAGACGAGTACTTCGTTCAACGCGGCCTCTACCCGAATGTGGACTTCTACAGCGGCATCATCTACCGCGCACTGGGCATCCCAACCGAGATGTTCACCGTGATGTTTGCCCTGGGCCGCCTGCCAGGCTGGATTGCCCAATGGAAAGAAATGATCGAGAACCGCGAGCCGATTGGTCGCCCACGTCAAATCTACACCGGCGCCAACGTGCGTGATTACGTGGACCTCTCGCAACGCTAAGTCAACCCCATTCCCAACAGGCCCTGCACACGTGGGGCCTTTTTTTTACCCCATGGACGCTACCCAACAAGGACATGTAGAGGTATCGGTGCAGGACCGCATCGCCACCATTGAATTTGGTCATCCGCTGAGCAACTCGCTCCCTTCGGCCATCCTTTCCAAACTCGCCTCCACCATCAGCGAAACCGGCGCCCGCAAGGACGTACTGGTGATCATACTCAAATCCGCTGGAGAGCGTGCTTTTTGTGCTGGCGCTAGCTTTGATGAGCTCAGCAGCATCGAGGACTTGGATACCGGGAAGGAATTTTTCATGGGCTTTGCCCGCGTGATCTACGCTTGCCGCACCTGTGGCAAGCTCATCATTGGCCGTGTGCAAGGCAAGGCTGTTGGCGGCGGTGTTGGCGTGGCCAGCGCTGTTGATTACTGCTTGGCCACCAAGTATGCTGCGGTGAAGCTCTCTGAGCTCGCGGTGGGCATCGGCCCGTTTGTGGTAGGCCCTGCCGTGGAGCGCAAAGTGGGCACCTCGGCCATGAGCCAATTGGCCATCAACGCCACCGAATGGCGCAGCGCCGAATGGGCTGCTGGTCATGGCCTCTACGCCGAAGTGCACGAAGACGCAGCCTCCATGGACGCAGCCATCGCCACCCTCGCTACCAAGCTCGCAGGCTCCAACCCTGAAGCACTTGCTGGACTCAAGAAGATCTTCTGGGAAGGCACCGAGCACTGGGCTACCCTGCTCAGCGAGCGCGCAGCCATGAGCGGCCAATTGGTCCTCAGCGACTTCAGCAAAAACGCCATCGCAGCGTTCAAGAAAAAGTAAGGATTACTCGATCGGTTCGGCTTCCACGCCGTAGTAGGTCGCGGCTTGCCACAGGCGTTCACGCTTGGGCTTGGCGAACAGTGTGCTGCCCGCTCCTAGCGTGATGCCCAATACCATTGACGCCGAGAATTCGTCTTGCGATACCGCGTACGAGGTCAAGCCTATTCCCCCCAAAAACGTGGCCCATTGGGCGATGGTCAACCACTTGTACTCGCGCAGCGCCATGGCCGACACAGGATACATGCCCGCATCTGCTTGGAGGTTGCGGTAGTTGGCCGTTTTGAGCGCGCCGTCCGGAGCCGTGTAATGGGTAAACGGAAGCGCCGCTTCGTTCGAGCGAATGCTGGCGCCCATTTGGATGATGGGATAGCTGGCCACTTCTTCTTCGGTCACCTCTGCATACAAGTCTAAGGAGCATTGCATGGTGCGGCGCAGAAGGCAGACCTCCTCTTCTGCGGGACGTTCGTTCATGAACCACAGAAAGCCGTTCCCGAACTCTTGTACTTCGGTCCAGAGGATTTCCGTGGAGTCCAGCATCAAGTACGGGGTCTGCATCACCGGACGGTGCCAGGTCAACTGGTCGCCCAGCAACGTATCGCCACCCAAGAGAATCACTTGGTGGGTTTGGGCCTGGGCCACAGAGCCGCACAAGACGGCCATCACAAGAAGCAAACGGTTCATGGAAGGGGCGTTTGAACAAGTGTACTATCCCCAAGCCTGCAGGGTTACGGGCGCAGTTCAGAAAATGCGTGGTTGAGCAGCGCACTCAATTCGTCGGGATACTCAAAGGTGGTAAAATGCCCGTCGCCTTCAATCACATGGGCCTGGGCCTCAGCCCGTTTGGGTGGGAAGAGCTTGTCTTCAGAGCCCAGTATCTGGGTGTATGCCGCCGGTGGTTCTTGCCGGTCCCATTCCAACACCGCATTCACCGCGAAGTGCAAGAATTCCGGGCCGTAGCCTTCAAGCATTTCGTAGAATAGCGCGCGGTCCTCTTCGGTCTTGAAGCCCATGAAGACGTCTGCCAAGCGGTTGATGCGGAAGACGATCTTGGGGCCCAGCGCTTTGTGCAAGCGTGAGGCCCGGACGCGGTTGAGTAGTTGGGGAAACTCCCGGCGCGTGGCCGGAGCGCTAAGCAAATAGGTGTGTACCGGTGAGGTCAAATGCGCGAGCTCAACAGCCATCATGCCGCCCATGGAACTCCCGACAAGTACATGGGGCTCTTGAGGAGTTATGAAGCGGTCTACCAGTACATGTGCGTAATCGGTCAGGGTCTTGGCCTGTCAGGGCTGCGGCCAATCGATAAACACCGGTTCCACCCCCTCAATGGTCATTTTGGAGTACAACCGCCGGTCGGCGGCCATGCCGGGGAGGAAATAGGCCTTGATCATTCCACTGCTACAACTTCGGATTCGGCTTGAGGTTCAGGGGTAGGGCAGTTTGGATTGGCGGATGCATATTGACCATGGATTCGGGTTCCCAGCCGGCGGTGGCCACTTGGTACATCAGCGGTTGAAACGTGTGGTAGTTGTTGCGGTCAAACACCAACGTTTGGTACTGCCGAGAATCGAGCGTGCGGGCCAATTTGAGCCCGGCGAAACCGCAGCCGATGATCACGACGCGTTCTTGCTCTATGCGGGGAAGTGTGAGGGTTCCAGACATTGCTGGGGTTTGCCTGTAAAGGTCGGGAGAATGGGGAGATTGGCGGAGACTTTTTGGGTGAAAAAGGGTGAAAATCTCACCTCTGTCCAACGCCCCTTTTTCCGATCCAGTTCCAAGCCCAGCACTTGGAAACGTGTCCATGAAGCTTCAAGCGATATGACTTGAATTCTACCTCATTTTCAACATAACACCCCTTTTCCATCCACAAAACCATCAAAATGAGCCCATTGCACGCGCATCTACTTGGAATCCCAAATCAATCTCCCTAGCTTCTGAACACCTTTATTAAAACGTGCTGTATGAGACGATTTTCACTCCTTTCCTTCTTGCTCTTGCTGTTGGCCGGCACTGCCGTGGCACAAGAGCGCACCTGCCACACCATGGGCAACCTGGACCGCCTGTTGCAGCAGCATCCAGAATACCGCGACAACATGGACCGCATTGAGCAGTTCACCCGCGAGTACACCAACACCCCGCAGCTACGCGGTGCAACCACAGTTACCATCCCCGTGGTGGTGAATGTGATCTACAAAACCGGCGCGCAAAACATCAGTGATGCGCAAATCCAAAGCCAGATCGACATCCTCAACGAGGACTTCCGCCGCCAAAACAGCGACGCGGACAACACCTGGTCGCAAGCCATCGATGCCAACATCGAGTTCTGTTTGGCTTCGGTAGACCCCGACGGCAACCCCACCGACGGGATCCGCCGCCGTTCTACCAACAAGCCTTCGTTCTCGGCCAACGATGCCATGAAGACTTCTGGCCAAGGGCTCGCGCCTTGGGACACCCAGTCCTACCTCAACATCTGGGTGTGCAACCTAGGCAGCGGCCTGCTGGGCTACGCACAATTCCCAGGCGGTGATCCGCTGACCGATGGTGTTGTGGTAGACTACGCTTACTTCGGCAACATCGGTACGGCCACAGCGCCGTTTGACCTCGGACGCACCACCACCCACGAGGTGGGCCACTACCTAAACTTGCGCCACATCTGGGGCGATGGCGGTTGTAGCGTGGACGACTTTGTGAGCGACACCCCCACATCGGACGGCCCCAACTACGGCTGTGCTCTGGGGCACGTGAGCTGCGGCACCACCGACATGGTGCAGAACTACATGGACTACTCAGACGACGCCTGCATGAACCTGTTCACCGAAGGCCAATCGCTGCGTATGGACGCGTTGTTTGCGCCAGGCGGCGCGCGTCACGGTCTGACCCTTTCTGGCGGTTGTGGCGCACCAGTTGACCCCACCTGCGACGACGGCATCCAAAACGGCGACGAAACCGGCGTGGACTGCGGCGGTGCCAACTGCCCAGCCTGTCCCGAGCCCACCTGTGACGATGGCGTGCAAAATGGCGACGAAACGGGTGTTGACTGTGGCGGTGCCAACTGCCCCGATTGTCCCGCCACCTGCGACGACGGCATCCAAAACGGCGATGAAACCGGCGTGGATTGTGGCGGCTCAAGCTGCCCACCGTGCAGCACCGGCACGTGCGACGAGCCCACTGGCACCTTTGCCAGCAGCATCCGCCGCAAACGCGCTGACCTGAACTGGGACGCCATGGGCGGCGCGGTGAGCTACACCGTGCAACTGCGTGTACAAGGCAGCACCGCGTGGGGCTCAGAAGCCACCACCACCTCGACCAACATTACCGCCACGGGACTGTCCAATGGCGTGACCTATGAATGGCAAGTGCGCACCAACTGTTCTGGCGAGTCCAGCACGTACGCACCGGTATGCAGCTTCACTGCTGGAAACAGCAGCTCTAGCAGCTGCGCTGGCAGCCGTTTGGAGAACACCGATCAAATCCTGGTGTACCCGAACCCTGCTACCGACCTGATCAACGTAGACATCTTGGTAGACGCCAACCAAGCACTGACACTCTCGCTCTTGGACGCTACCGGCCGTGAGATTGAAAACAAGGAGATCTACGGCCTCTCGCATGCCGAGTTTGACGCCTCGACCTTGGGTGCAGGCATGTACTTTGTTCGCATTACCAACGGCACAAGCCAGCAGCTTGTGCGGGTTGTTGTGCACTAGTAAGGTTGCTATATGCACATGGAAAACGCCCGGCTTTTGCCGGGCGTTTTTTTGTTGGTGGCCTGCTCAATGGCGTCGGGGACGGGGCTGGTTTTTGATCGGCTGGGGGAATGCAGCCGCGCTTCGCTGGCTGCTTACGTTGGCGGGAGGTCAAGCCGATTGAGACGCTTTTGTTTGCGCTGCGGCGCTTTGCTCGCAGCTTTTCGTTGCAGGAGCTCAATCAGATGGGGATTGTTACATGATCCGGGTGGGGGGCGGCTCACTTGAACTCAGAAAATCCTACGCCGGCTATCGCCGACAGGATTTTTTATGCCCCAGTCCTCCCTCAAGTGATACTCACTTGGGTTTTAGTTGCGCTGCCGTGCTTCGCTGGCAGCTTTCAGTTGCAGAAGGTCAAGCCGATTGAGACGTCTGAGGGATTATTGCATGATCCCGGTGGGGGGCGGCTCACTTGAACTCAGAAAATCCTACGCCGGCTATCGCCGACAGGATTTTTTATGCCCCAGTCCTCCCTCAAGTGGTGCCCACTTGGACTCGGCTGGGGCATAAAAAATCCCATCCAGTTTCCTGGATGGGATTTTCTGTGTGCAAGTGGCGGTGAGAGAGGGATTCGAACCCCCGGTACCTTGCGGTACAATGGTTTTCAAGACCACCGCATTCGACCACTCTGCCATCTCACCGTTTGCGGGTGCGCAAAAGTAGGGAGTTTTTTGTTTTGGGGGCAAGAAATTGGGGGAGGAATTTGGGTTAGTGGTGGATGAGGCGTTTGGTGAGGTGTTGGTGGCCGATGGTGAAGTTCAGGTGGTAGATGCCGGGGGGCAGGTGCTGAGTGCTCCAGCCTTCTCCGGAGGTGAGGTTGCCGGTGTGGATGAGTTGGCCTTGGGCGTTGTAGGCGGTGAAGGGGATGGTGCCCCACGCCGCCGGGAATTGCACGGTGACCTGGTCGGTGGCCGGATTGGGGTACATCAGGAGTTGGTCTGGTGAGCTGTAAGTAGGCACTGAGGTGGTGCCGTCCACGTGCAGGTTCACGTTGTCGATCCAGGTGTGGTTGCCGTAGCCGCCGAGGTTGCTGAAGGCCAAGGTCAAGCACTCCTCCCCTGCGAAGGCGCCCAGTTGCACGGTGTCGGTGCGCCAGAGCAGTTCGCCGCCTTCGTCGTACCAGAACCAGACGTAGTTGTCTTCTACGGCCAGGTCGGTGCCACTCTTGCTGTACAGTACGCCCCATTCGTCATCGGGATCGGTTTTGTAGAGGACTTCGAGTCCGTCGATGTAGTCGGCGTAGACTTGGTGGGAGACGTCGAAGTGGAGCAGTGCATCGTCCACGTCGCTGAGGTCTTGCGCGGGCAGGATGAGCAGGTCTGTTTGACCTTGGGTGTTGACCCAGTAGTTGGGGAATTGGGCCACACGGTTTTCGGATTCGCCCAGTACGGTGCCGTGTTCCCAAGTGCCGCCGCCTTCGGGATCGTAGAGTTTCCAGTGTTCTGGCGGGAAGGAATCGTTGAAATCTTCCACCAGCGGGAATGGCAATGGCTCGTCCACCACAGTGATCATGTCTTCCCAGGTGAAGGTGTCGGTGTTGCCTTCGGCGTCGGTCACGGTCAGGGTGACGTCAAACACCCCTTCGGTGTCGTAGTCGACCAGTACCACTTCCCCACCCTCGGATTGCGGGGTGCCGCCTTCAAAGGTCCAAGCATAGGTAGCGCCGTCGCACAGCACCACACTGTTGTCCGCAAAGCGAATGGGCTCGGGAGCACAGGTCACCCCCACATTCAGCTCCAAGCGATCCGCCGTAAATGCAGCCTGCACCGCTGAAGGTGTGTAAAAAGAAGATTTGTGCACGCCGCGAGGTCCGGCGCAGCGCACGGTGCCTTCGCAGTAGTTGTTTTGCATGAATGTGGCCGAAGTGGCGGCCGGTAAGTCTTGGCCGTAGTACACCCAATCCTCCATAGAATTGTCGCGGTACCACACGCTGCGGTTGGTGCCCAGGTACACGCCGCCGTTGGAGCCGCGTTGGTGCACCAGCTGCACGGTGAACTCGTTGTCAATGGCGTCTGTGGTGAGGTTGGTCCACGAATCGCCCGCATCGCTGGAGGTAAAGACTTTGTTGGCCGTGTGGTCGCCCACAATCACAAACCACAAGCGGTTGGGGTCGGTGCCGTCCACGTCCAAGTACTTGGGTCGGCCGTTTTGGAAGCCCACTTCGGAGTTGGAAGGCGTCACGTCTGTCCACGTGGAGCCGCTGTCTTGGGTGCGGTAGATGTTCCAATTGCCTCCTGCCACGCGGCACACGACGTACAAGGTGTTCGGGTCTCGGGGAGCGACTTTGACGCTGGTCACCAGGTTGCCGTCAAAGGTGTGGACGAGCTCAAAGCCCGCCCCGCCATTGGTGGAGCGGTAGAGCTGATCGCCTACTGGAGAATAGATGATGTTGTAACAGCGCGGGTCCCATTCCAGGTTGCCATACTCGCCCCACCAGTACGAGGTGTTGGGGAGCTTGGTGGAATCAAACGGGCGGCCGGTAATGCGCACAAAGCGATCGTCGGTAAAGCTGAAGGAGCCCCAGTCGTGGTAACCGATGGTGGCGTCTCCGGGGTTCACAAAGCCGCGAAAGTTGTCGCCGGCGCCTTCGCCCAACCAGCCACCGGCCTCGGGATCGTCTTGGCCCCAGTAGTACAGGTCGCCGTTGCGGATGAGTGTGCCGTTGTGGTAGGTGCCTCCCAGCATCACGTCGCCTTGTTTGGCGCCCGCTTGCCAGCCCCAGAAATCGGTGCCGTGGATGCCGTACATGCGCGGCTCTATGTTGTCACCCTGGTTGGAGGAGTAGAACAGTCCGCCGTCTGAGGCGATCCACAGGTCTACCCCGTTTTCGGTTTCAAAGAACTTCACGTCGTGCACGTCGGCATGGGTGTAACGATCCACGGTGTTGGCACCGGCCCAGGTCACCCAGTGGGCGTTAAGCTCCCAGTTGGCACCGGTGTCCTCGCTGCGCCACACGCAAATACCCGCGCTGAGCATGAGGTCCGGGTTGGTGGGCGATACGTCCAAACCCAAGTCGTAGTAGTACTGGCCGCCATCGCCATCGCCAAATTCGCTCCAGCCCAAGGTGTTGGGGTTGTCGGTGGTGTTGGGTACGCCGCCGGGGCCTTCACCGCAACACACAAACTCAAAGTTCTCGCCCAGATCGGTACTGAGGTAGATGCCATAGAGGCCACTCCCCTCATTGGCCGAACCTGCTGCGAGCACGTATACATTGTCTGGTGCTGCAGCGGAAACCGCGATTTCGCAGCGGCGTTGGTCTTGGTCGATACCCGCAATCGGCCAGCCGGTGCCCGTTTGCGAGAAGGTCAATCCGCCGTCGGTGGACTTGTAGAGTCGGGTTTGGTTGTTGAGGAGTTTGACCGCGTATACAATGCTCGGGTCTGTAGGATGGAATTCGATTTCCATGAACTCCCCGCTTTGGGTGCTGGTCCAGTTGTCGCCTTGGTCTGAAGAGGTGAACAGACCGCCATTGGTAGCGGCAATCATCTCCGAGCTCGAACCGGGCAAGAAACGCAGCTCACGCACCCAGTAAATGTTCTCTTGAAAGGCTGCATCTCCGGTCAGGTTCCAAGTTGCCCCGCCGTCCTGAGAGCGCCAGATGCGACCGCTGCCCTCCCCAAAGTACACGTGGTTGGCATCGGCAGGGTCGACCGCGATGGCATACACCGAGGTCACCACCAAATCGCGGGTCAACAGCTCCCAATGCAGGCCTTTGTCGGTGGACTTCCACAAGCCTGCTGTGGCTGTTCCTGCGTACACCACATCAGGATTAGAAGGGGCTTGCTCCACGGTATACACGTGGCACGCTCCGGGGCTTTGCACGAAGAATTCCATGGCCACCTCCGGGTCGTAATGCCACGGGCCCATCTCTTCCCAAGCGCCGTTTTGACTGCGTCCTGCAGCACGTGCATCCAGGTACTCCTGCTCGGTGCGGTAGTCTCGCAGGAGCTGATTACCGGCCGTGCCAAAGGCTTGGTTGCGCATCCAGCGTTTGTAGTACTGGGTGTGGCGGTTCTTTTCGAAGGGGTGCGACTTGTAGTGGTCTTCGTAGGCCGCACGAACGGCTTCTAGCTCGCCCCCTTGGTACATCAGGTGCACCCAGGCCGGGTCTTGAGGTTGAACGCCATACGGGGTTTGAGGGACGTACTGGCCACAGCACGCCACGCTGGCCACGGCCAGAAGGGCTACCAAGAAATGCTTCATCACAGGTTACAGGTTTGACCACAAGATACAGCCAAACCCACGACCTACCGTCAGGGTAACGTCTAGATGCGCTCCCCGTGCTGGGTGCCGTCCAGGCCTTCTTTCTCTTGCTTGGTCGTTACGCGCAGCGGAATGGCCTTATTGACCACCCAGAACAGGCCGTAGCTGCCTGCAAAAGCAAACAGCCCCACCCCAACCAACGCGGCCAAGTGCGACAGGAAGGTTTCGGTGTGGCCGTCCACCAGGCCCACGCCCGCAGCAAACACGCCGGTGAGCACCATGCCCACCATGCCGCCTACGCCGTGGCTGGCAAACACATCCAAGGTGTCGTCTACCTTACCGTTCTCCAAACGGCGGATGGCTTGGTTGCTGATAAGTGCAGCAATGAATCCGATCAAGACGCTGTCCCCCAAACTCACAAAGCCCGCAGCTGGGGTGATGGCCACCAGACCCACGACCGCACCGATGCATGCGCCCACAGCCGACATCTTGCGGTCTTGGAAGCGCTCGTAGAACAGCCAAGTGATCATGGCCGTGGCCGAGGCGAGGTTGGTGTTGGCAAAGGCGATAACCGCATCTGCTCCTGCGGTAAAGGCAGATCCTGCATTGAATCCAAACCACCCGAACCAAAGCAAGCCCGTGCCCAAGATCACGAACGGCACATTTGCAGGCGTGGTGGGTGCTGAATCCAGACGACGTCCCAAGAAGATGGCACCCGCCAAGGCCGCACAACCCGCCGACATGTGTACCACGGTTCCCCCTGCAAAGTCAAGCACGCCCAAGTTGCGCAGCAAACCTTCTGGGTGCCAGGTCATGTGGCACAGTGGAGCATAGATCACGATGCTGAACAGCACCATGAACAAGATGTACGAGCGGAACCGAATACGCCCCGCCATGCTACCGGTGATCAGCGCCGGAGTGATGATGGCAAACTTGAGTTGGAACAACGCAAACAGCAGGAATGGAATCGTGCCCGCGAAATCCGCGTTGGGGCTCAGGCCTACCCCGCGGAAGGCCAGAAAGGTTGCCGGGTTGCCAATGATCCCCCCAAAGCTCTCGCCAAAGCACAGGCTAAAGCCCACCAGGACCCACAACACACTGATCACGCCCAGCGCTACAAAGCTTTGCAGCATTGTGGAAATCACGTGCTTGCGGTCGACCATACCTCCGTAAAAGAAGGCCAGTCCGGGCGTCATCAAGAGCACAAATGCGCTTGCAACTACCATCCATGCGGTGTCCCCGCCGTCGATGTTTTCCAGCGCTGCAGCGTCGGTGGCCGCTTCGTAGGAGGTTCCCAAAATCCAGATGAGTGGCACCAACAGCGCCAAGGCGATGAAATTGACTTTTTTGCCCATGTCCAAGTCGTTTCGATAAAGGTTCTTTAGCCCCTGCGCTCCGCGCAAGATTCACGCGAACTTAGCCTCATAAAGCCTATCCACCAAACTAAGTGTACTACGGACACTTTTTATACTCACCCAACTTCAACGGTTCCAAATCCCGCCGATCAAACATTCCTATCTAGAGCAGCTGCGATAGGCGATTCCTCGGCCCTTGATGGGTTGCTAGAGCAAGGCTTCGTACCTTCACACTATGCGAATCCCCTTGCTTGCTGCCGTACTTCTGCTCGCCACACGTGCCCTGGCTTTGGAGGCGTGGTTTGACCACAAAGTCTTCCAAACCGCCGAAGGAGAGCATTACGTGGAAACCTTCTTGAGC
>CAXPZW010000014.1:0-26894 GCA_964221845.1 Luminiphilus sp.
CGGCAGACGGTGAGGTAAACACCCCCACCTACGATGCGGTACTGAGCGTCACCCCAGACGGACGTCGCATGTACCTCTACAAAAACAACCGCGGAAGTGCGGGCGACATTTTCATTTCCAGCTACGACAAGCACGACCAGGAATGGCGTACCCCCGAACGCTTGGACCGTCCCATCAACACTTCCTACTTCGAAGGTTCGGTGAGCGTGACGGCCGATGGCGAGAAGCTCTACTTCGTTTCTGAGCGTCCTGGCGGCGAGGGGCAGGGCGACATTTACATGGCCGAACGCAAAGGCGAAGGCTGGGGCAACCCGCAGAACCTCGGCAAGGTGATCAACACCATTGACGACGAAAAATTCGTGTTCATTCACCCCAACGGCAAGACGCTCTATTTCGCGTCCAACGGCCACGCGGGCATGGGCAGCTATGACATCTACAAGACCGAGTTCGTCAACGGCCAGTGGGGCTTGCCCATCAACCTGGGCTATCCGATCAACACGGTCAACGAAGAGTCGACCTTTTCGCTGACCAGTGACAATCAGACCATGTTCATTGCCGCCGAGTATGAGGATACTTATGGGGAACGCGACATCTACCAAATCAACGTGTCGGAGTACTCGCTGATTTCAAGCGGGTACGACAGCAAAGGGTTTGCCACCCTCGAGTGCAAGGTGACCTTGGCCGACGGCAGTACCGCTTCGCGCGTCACCGTTGAGATTCTCCCCAGTTACGGCGAGCGCATTTTGGCTACCGAAAAGACCGACAAAAACGGGGTCGTGCGCATGAGCCTCCCGGGCAACGCAACCTACCGGGTGCGCGTGCAAGCCAAAGACGGTCCTGTGGAGGAGAGTGTTCGTCTGGACCTCAAACCCACCGGCGAGACCCTCGAGAAAATCACGATCGGGATTTAGCGCAGGCGCTGCAGCACCTCTCCCAAATGGCGAAAACCAAGCCCGGGATCATCGGTGGGCGCCTCTGAGGTGAACACCACCTCGTGCGCAAAGCCCGGACGCAAATGGAATCCGTTGTCGCTGAAGCGGCCGGGAACGGCTGCGCTCACTTCTACCCCTGCCACAAACACATCGCTGCGCAATGACATGCGCCATTCCCCCGGTCCATTCGGGGTGATTTGGACGTCGATGTGTGCCTCTGGAAAATCCCAATGTGTGGGCGCAGAAGGGTAGAAGATGTCTACCAGTGCTTCGCCGGCCACGTTCAACTCCACCACCAACGCCACACTGGCCGCAGTGGAATCCAGCAAAAAGCGCTGGGAAGGAAACTCCAAAATCCGATTGCCAATCGTAGGCACTACTGGCGCCCTTACCGGCACGATAGCCAAAATGTCCCCTTCAAAGGTTTGGAAGGTGACGCGTCCTTCGGCCCAAATGGCTTGGCCGGCCAATTCAGGGAGGTTGGGTATGGATACATCCACACAAATGGTGTCTCCTTCAGCATGGGCATTCAATAAGAACGGAGCGTAGCTGCGCTTGGCCTCGTGGTGCAGGAGCTTCCATTGCCCTTGCCCATCGATGCTGCTCCACGAGCTTACCGGCCAACAATCGTTCAGCTGCCAATACAGCGATCCGGCGCACACCGGAAAGGCCATGCGCTGCGCCCGGAGTCCCAATCCCATGCCACGCATTTGCTGGAATTGACTCAGGTAGCGGTAATCGTCTAGGTTGTCTGGCACCCCGCCAAAGTCACGCGTGAAGTAGGTGTCCATGAGTTCAAATCCGCGCGGGTGTTTTTGGTGCGCCTCGAGGTCTGGATGGCCAAGTGTCAACGAGTCTGCGGACATGGCAACCAAGGCCCCCCCAGAGGGCAACGCCTGGAATCCAAATTCGCTCATGAAGCGCGGGATGACCGCTTGGAAGCGTTCAAACGGCGCAGCGTCGTGCCACACGGTCCAATCGTGTGCGTCGCCCTGGAACTGGAAGCGTGCATCTCCACGGCCCAGCGAAGGCGAACTTTCCCAATACGGCAAGGTGGAATGGCGCCCGACCAAGTTGGGCAACACCGCTTGAAACAAGCGCTGGTACGAGAGCCACACTTGTTTGGCGTCGTCTGGTGTCAATTTGGATTGCCAGCCCCAACGGTGCCAGCCTTCGCTCACCTCGTTGTTTCCGCACCACAGTGCCATGCACGGATGGCTTTCCAGGCGTCGTATGTGGTAGCTGGCCTCGCGGGATACGTTGTCCACAAAGGCGTCGTCTCCGGGGTACATGGCGCACGCAAACATGAAGTCTTGCCACACCAGGATGCCGGCTTCATCGCAGAGGTGGTAGAACACCTCGCGTTCGTAGATGCCTCCGCCCCAGACGCGCAACATGTTGAAGTTGGCGGCCACACAATCGCCGATGAGTTGGCGGTAGTCGGCCTCGCTCACACGGTGCAAAAAGACGTCTTGCGGAATGTAGTTGGCGCCTTTGCAGTACACCGGCACTTTGTTGACACGCAGCATGAACCGCTGGCCCACCTGGTCGGCGGTGGTGTCGAGCTCCACGGTGCGGATGCCGATGTGCAGGGTGTCTACGACCAAGCGTTCACCAAGGATTAAGGTGCAAACAGCCGGGGTGAGGGTCTGCTCGCCCATTTCGCGGGGCCACCAACGCTCCGGATGGGTGAGGTTGACGTCCACTTCTACAGAACCAATGCCTGCGCCCAAGGCCACTTCTTTTTGGTTGGTACCGTTTCCACATTTCACCTGGAGCAAGGCGGTGCCCGTTTGGGGGGATTCAATGTCGTAACGCACGCGAACCGTGGCGTTTTCGGCATTGGCTTCAACGGTTTGCACCGTGTGTTGCAGGATGCGTGGGCCGTTGATGCGCAGGAAGGACACTTCTCCGGTAATGCCCATGCTTGGCAAGGTGGGACCCCAATCCCAACCGTACTGGTACTGGGCCTTACGGGTGACCGCTCGCACCGGTGCGCCGGGGAGAGAATGGGTGCATGCAGCCACCAGTTCTTCTCCTTTTGAAAGGGGAGAGTGGAACACCACGCGGATCACGTTGTCCTTGCGCTGGAAATGCTCGTACACGTCGGCTTCCCAAGGCAAAAAGGCGTTGTTGGCGCGCAAGACGAGTTGGTCATTGAGGTAGACTTCGGCGTGGGTGTCGAGCCCTTGGAACGCGAGCAATACCCGGTCGGCTTTGCGCAGGTTGCGGGGCAGGTCGAAGGGTTTGGTGCGGTACTCCCAATCGGCTTCCGACACCCAGGCCCATTCCGATTCGCCTTGGCCCACAAACGGGTCTGCGAGTCCACGGGCGGCCATCAAGTCGGTGTGCACGCATCCGGGCACTGTCGCAGGCATCCACCCCGGGGTATCCAGTTCTTGAAATTCCCACTCGAGGGCAACCGAAACCCGGTCGGCGCGGTTATCTTGTCCATACGTGGTCACGGCGGCCAACAGCAAGGCCCAGAACCACACACGTTGGTTGATCATGGTCGAAAAGTAAGCACGATGCAGCGCATCACCGCAGACACGTTTTCCAAACAAGACAAACCCGTCCAGGTGCAATGGTTGCGCACGCTAGGTAAACACTTGGGCAACCGGCAGTTTGAGGGGTACCTCGTCAGCCTGTTTGCCGTCGAGGATTTCTACGTGGAACTCTGGAAAAGGGTTGGGCTCGACTACATTGATTACATCGAGGTGGTACGTGACGACACCCGCCTTGAACACTACGTCCCCAAACTTGACCTTTAGCGATTCCAAATGTCCCAAGCGGCTTCGGCTTGGCCATGCAGCATGCGCAATCCGTTGAGCACAGCGGCACCTTGGTCCAGCCCGGCCTGCATGAATGCGGTGGTTTCGGGGTTGTAGATCAGGTCCATCAGAATGTGCTGCTTGCCTATCCCTTCATAAGGAATGTCAGGGCGCGAGGAAGTGTCAGGGTGCTGCCCCACCGGAGTGGCGTTCACAATGAGTTTGAAGTGGTCCATCGCCTCGGCGCGCAGGTCTTGGTAATGCACTTGGTCGGGACCATTGGGTGTGCGGGACACGTACACGCACTGCAGTCCCAAGTGACGCAGGACGTGCAACACCGCGGCGCTTGCGCCACCCGTTCCCAAAATCAGCGCGCGTTGGTGGTGACTGCGCAGCACGGGTTTGAGGCTGTCGCGGAAACCCGTCACATCGGTGTTGTACCCGACTGGACCTTCGGGTGTCAGGTGCACGGTGTTGACCGCGCCAATGGCTGCAGCTTCAGGGGCTACATCGGTCAAATAGGGGAGGATGGCGCGCTTGTACGGAATGGTGACATTGAACCCCACCAATTCGGGGTCTCGGAGCAGCTGTTCGACTTCGGCAATGTCACCCAGCTCGTAGGCGTCGTAGCGCGCATCGGTGATGCCTTCAAGTGCGAACTTCTCAGCAAAGTAACCGGGAGAGAAACTGTGCCCCAACGCCCCACCGATCAACCCGAACTTTCTCATTGGTCCATGCCCAGTTTGCGGGCGCCCCATTCCAGGCCCAGGATGATCACCAGTCCTCCCACTGCACAGGCAATGGCCAGCCCGGTTTGCGGGTCTGCGGTGATGAAGCCTGCGGTTTCAAAGGTGTTTTCGGCGACTGGAGTCCCGAGTTCTTCAAAGTGTAGGAAGCCGTCGGGCGCCACGTTGGTCTCGGTCAACGCTACACATTTTTCGTCGGCCTCACCGGCATGTTTGACGTACACGGTATTCACCACTTTCCAAGGCCAGAGCTTGTTCAGCGACCCAATCAGAAATCCAGTCAGCACAGCCAAGATGAGGTTACGTGCACGGTCAAAGGCCCAGGTCAGCACGCGGGAGAACAGCAACAGGCCCAAGATGGCTCCTGCACCCAGGGCACCTACCTTGATCCAATCGCCTTCTGAAAGCGCATTCATGAAAGTGGCATAGGCCCCCAGCAACAACAGAATGAAGCTGCCGGAAATCCCGGGCAGGATCATCGCACAAATGGCAATTGCTCCGCATACAAACAGGTACCAGAGCTCTCCATTGGGTGAAAAGGGAGGGAGCGTCGTGATCCAAAAGGCCACACAAGTGCCCACAATTAAGCCGGTAATTGGCTTCCAATTCCACTTTTCCACTTGCCGTCCGACCAGCCACACCGAGGCTACCACCAGCCCAAAGAAGAAGGCCCATAACAGATGTGCGTGGCTCTCTAGTAATCCGGTGATCACCTTGCTCAGGGTCACGATGCTCAGTCCAATACCGGCAAACAGGGTGACTAGGAAATTGCCATTGGCCTGTTTCCAAGCCGCGGCCAAGCCTTCTTTGCGCAGGGTGCGCAGCAGGCCCAGGTTCACCCCTTTGATGGATTGGAGCAGTTCTTCATAAATGCCGGTGATGAAGGCAATGGTGCCTCCTGAAACCCCCGGCACCACATCAGCCGCGCCCATGGCGATGCCTTTGAGGAAGAGGGAAATGCGTTGGAGCATGGATCAATAAACTTGTTCAGCGCGAGTATACGACTTCTCCACAGCAGACACGCGTACAGGACGTTAATGCATTGAAATGCCTAATTTCTGATCACAAAATCCTATTTGCTATGACTGGTTATTACGGTTACGAACTCAATTGGCTCGGCATCATTCTGGGCGCGCTTGTGCCTATGTTGGTGGGCTTAGTCTGGTACCACCCCAAGGTGTTTGGAAAGGCTTGGATGAAGAGCCTGAACTTCACCGACGAAGATGTCAAAGGCGGAAACATGCCGGTGATCTTTGGCCTGGCGTTCCTCATGGCCCTGACCCTGAGCTACTACTTTGCTATGCGCTACCACGCACACGGTGAAGACAGCAACTTCATCATGCACGCGGCTTACCACGGCTTCATGACCTTCGGCTATGTAGGTGCACCTGTACTGGTGAGCAACCTGCTGTTCGAACGCCGCAACGCTGCTGGCATCCTCATCAACCTGGCCTACTGGTTTGTGGCAGTGATGGGTATCGCCATTGTGGTCTACGCCCTCCCAGGAGCTGAAGTACCTGAGCCCGCTGCCGCTCTGCTACGCTAACGCAATAACATACCCCCCTAACTCGAAAGCGGTGGTCCGGATGGGCGCCGCTTTTTCTTTGGAGTGCAAGTGGAAGTGCAAGGGATTAGTGCAAGGGAAGGATTCCTTTGCGACGCACTATGCAATGTGCACTATCCCTCAAACGCTTCGTACCACGCCAGCACGCCTCCATCCAGATTGATGAGGTTCGTGTAGTTGTGCTTTTGCTCGAGGGCGGAGATGACTGCGGCGCTGCGTTTGCCGGAGCGGCAGTGCACCACTACGGGGCAGTCGCGGCGCACGTCTTCGGTGCGGCCCAAGATGTCGCCCATGGGAATGTGTTGGGCGCCAAAGTTGTATTCGATCACCTCGTGCTCTTCACGCACGTCAATCACTTGGATGTCCTCGCCGGCGTCGAGTTTGGCTTTGAGTTGCTGTACGGTAATGGTTTCCATGGTGCGAAATGTTCGGAGGGCAAAAGTCCTAAATGTCTGCGAATCCTTCATCCTGGTACATGGCCTCGGGAAAATTGACCAAGTAGAGGCGTGATTCTGCCCGGGTCACTGCGGTATACAACCAGCGGTAGTACTCGGCGTCGAGGTGATCTTCGTTGAGGTAGCCGGCGTCTACAAACACCACGGGCCATTGCCCGCCTTGGGATTTGTGACAGGTTACCGCGTAGCCGTACTTCACTTGGAGGGCGCTGTAGTAGGGGTCCTTTTTCACCGCTTCCGCAATCTTGCGACGGCTGCCTTCGTCCAGGTAGCCGAGGGCCACTTGGTCGAAGAGTTGCTGCATGCGCGCCATGGGCAGGTTGGCCGAATCCAAGGTGAGCGTGTCCAAGAGCACACACAATTCGCAGCCCGGCATGTCTGGATAGTCTTCAAAAGTCACCTCTACCCACGCGTAGCGCAGCCCGTGAAATTCTTCGTAGCGGACGATGCGCTGGACTTCTACAGTATCGCCGTTGGCGATGAACGACGCGCGTTTGAGCTGGTCGTTTTCCAGCCAGGTGTAGTTGTTGCGCACCACCATCAAGCGGTCGCCGCCGTTGAGTTCTTCTTCGTGCCAGAGCAGGCGGGCGCGGATTTGTTGGTTGAATTGGTTGGCCCGCTTGTTTGAACGGGTGATGACCATGACGTTTTCGATGCCCTCTTTGTCCACCTCGTCCTGGAGGGCGTCTTGCAGTTCGGTGCCGTCGATGCGGATCACGTCGTCAAACGGCCCGGCGTCGAGCTGCGGATAGCCCTTGGCGCCCTGCAGCAATTGGTCACGCAGCATGGTGGCGTTGTAGAGGATGCCCGAGGTCAACTGTTGACGACGTACCTCGGTGAGTTCCACCCGGGCTGCGGTGATGGGGTACATCCCGGTCAAGTACTCCAAGTCCAACCCAGGACTGTGTGGACTGCCTACAGGCGGGAGCTGAGCGCCGTCGCCCACCAGAATGAGCCGGCACCCCTGACCGCTGAATACGTACATCAGCAAGTCCTCTAACAAGTCCCGGCTGCCAAAGCCTTCGGTCAGTCCGCCCGAGCCGATCATCGAGGCTTCATCCACGATGAACACTGCGTTGGTGAACGGGTTGTGCGCCACTTGGACTCGAAATCCTGAGCCGGTTTGTTGCTGCACATAAATGCGTTTGTGGATGGTGTAGGCGGCTTTTCCAGCGTGACGACTGAACACCTTTGCGGCGCGTCCGGTGGGGGCCAGCAGGACGGTGTTGACCCGGTGCTTGCTCAAGGTTTGCACCAGGGTACCCATGCAGGTGGTTTTACCGGTTCCCGCATAGCCGCGCACTACCAGTGTGCAGTTGGGGTAGTCGCTGGTCACAAAGCGCGCCGCCACTTCCAATAGGCGTTTTTGACCGTCTGTGGGGTCAAACGGGAAGCGGTGCAGCAGGTCGTATGTGAAGCCTTCGCGGTCGAGCACTGGGGGAATTTGAGAAGTGGGATGGGAGCGGGCCAGCAAGCGGTTTAGACCTGTGTCAGATGGCCCCGAATTCCACCCGACAAACAACGACAATTATTGTAGATTTGTCCACTTTCACAGCATGATCGAAACCCCTGCAAGATGAACGACATCATCAAATCCATTTGGAACTACGTGCTTTCGGTAATCCTGCTCGTTGCCGGGTTCCTGTTTTTGTCCATGTACTTGCGCAGCTCCGGATTGGAGAAGCAACCGCAAGAGATGCTCTTTGGTGCGCTGTTCTTGATCCTGGCCGGTATCCTGGCTCTGCCGATTGTGGCCCACAAGATTCGCAAAGGCCTCGCCTTCATGGTGGGCGGTTTGTGTTTGGTGGCCGCTGTGTTCTTGATTTATAGCCTGGACAACGTCATTGACGAAGAGATCCAGTTCCAAGAAGATTTTAAAGCCTACAGCGAGGTTACCAAGCAACGCCTGATTGACATCCGCACCGCCCAAGAGCAGTACGTGAAAGTCAACGGCACCTACACCGAGTCGTTCGAAACCTTGCTAGCCTTCATCAATGAGCCATCGATCCCCAAGGTGTTCCGCATCGGTAAGTGGGACCTGCGCCGCGTAGGACCAGAGGCCAACGACACCATTCGTGACGGTACATTCGAAGAGTACTTCGAGCGTGGTTTTGTAATTGGCCGTGCCGACTTGGACTCAGTGGCCCAGCTCGAATCTGAGCGTTTGGGTTACGAGGTGAGCGCTGCCAAGCTGGAGCAAATGATGCGCGCCAACGAAACCAACTACCGCGTGCAGGACACCACCTTCGTGTCGGTGTACGACGAGTACTTTTCGGACGACAAGCGCGCCGAAGAAGAGCTTCCCGCCATCGAGATCTCTCAACTGCCGTTCAACCCGCACCCGCTGGCGAACGGTTCTAAGTTCATCATGATGTCAAGCAGCATTCCTTCAGGAGAGGCTGGTTTGACCTTGCCCACCATTGTGGTGAAAGACGCCAACCCCTTCGGTCGTGAAGGCGTGAAGCGCGACACCCTGATGTTCGGCTCACTCATCGAAGCCAAAACCGATGGAAACTGGGCTCGGGAGTAATCCGGTCCAATTCCTCGACGCCACCTACACCGCCGAGCAAGCCGAAGCTTGCCACTTGGCGCTTAGGGTGACCCCCGATGCTGCATCCTACGCCCTGATTGAAACCGAGCGCAATGTTGTGCTCGCCGCTGGCCGTTTGCCCATTTCGGAAGGAGAAACCGTACCTGTATTGTTGGGCCGACTCTTGTCCGAAGATCCCTTGGCTAGCCGTTTTCAATCGGTCAGTTTGGGTGTGGACCGCATCCCCTTTGCGTTGGTGCCGCAGGCCTTGTCCGAGGCCGCCGCAGACCTCCCTGGTTTCTCGTTCGGAGCTGACGTCGCCCACGTCCGCAGTTTGCCTGTGGAAACCCTCAAGGCCGTGTATGCCTTTGCATTGGATCCCGCGTTGGAAGAAGTGCTGCACGCCTCCTTCCCCCACGCGACGACCACCCACTCGGCGGCGTGTTGGATCCAAACCGTCCAACGCAAGAACCGCTTTGTGCGCGGGCACCAACTGCACCTGGACGTAGACGCCACCGGCTTGTCGGTCTTTTTGTGGAACGGGGCAGACCTCTTGCTGCACAACCACTTCACCACCGCGGGTGCGTTTGATGTGCTCTACCACGCCCTCAACGTCTGCCAACAGCACAACCTGCAGGCAGGGGATGTACAGGTACGCCTCACCGGTCAGGTGGAGGCCAACGACCCGTTGCTCGGTGTGCTCAAAGAACATTTCCCCCAGGTTGAACTCAACTTTGGCCTGGATTTCCAGCGCATGGCCTTGGGCCTGAGTCGGGTGAAAAAGCAATACTTCGCCCCGCTGTTCAACCAGTACGTATGCGTGTCATAGGCGGATCGCTCAAGGGCCGGCGCTACCAACCCCACAAGCGGTTTACCGAACGTCCTACCACTGATTTTGCACGAGAATCGCTGTTCAATGTGTTGCAACACCGTGTGGATTTCGACGGTTTGCACGCCGTTGATCTCTTTGCCGGAACCGGCGCCATTGCGTACGAATTGGCCTCACGGGGTGCGTCCAGTGTGGTCAGCGTAGAGAAGCAATTCGCCAATGTACGCGCCATCAAAAAACAGCTTGCCGAGTTTGAATTGGACCAAGTGCAAGTGCTCTGCACCGACGTGTTCGATTGGCTTGGTAAGACCACGCTTTCTGCGGATTTGGTGTTTGCCGATCCTCCCTACGCCCACCCGAAACTGGCCGAATTGCCTGAGCGTGTATGGGCGTCTACACTGCTCAATCCCGGCGGTCAACTCGTGCTCGAGCATGGCCAAGACCACCGCTTTGAAGCCACTCCCGGGTTTGACCAAACCCGCAAGTATGGCGGGGTGTATTTCTCCTTCTTCTCCAAGCCGGAAGCATGAGGCCCGGGCGCATTCGGTATCTTCGTGAACACAACCCTGCCCGCATGAAACGCATTGCGATTTTTCCAGGATCGTTTGATCCCATCACCCGTGGCCATGCCAACATTGTTCGGCGTGCCGTGCCTTTGTTCGACGAGATTGTGGTGGCCATCGGTGTGAATTCTGCCAAGAAGTACATGTTCCCACTGGAGCAGCGCATGGCCTGGAACGAGACGGTTTTCGCGGACTTGCCCACGGTGACATGTGATTGGTACGAAGGACTCACCTTGGATTACTGCCGCAAACGCGGCGGCACCTTTATGCTGCGCGGAATCAGAAATGGCGGGGATTTTGAGTATGAACGCACGATTGCCCAAATGTCCCGGTATATGGATAAGGGCATCGAGACCGTTATCATGTTCACCGACCCGGAATACGCCCCTATCAGTTCCACCTTGGTGCGCGAAGTACTGCGCAACGGCGGAAACGTGGACAGCTTTATTCCACCGCAAATTGCCATCCATGCATAAAGCGATCGCAGCTTTTATGGGCCTGATTCTGGCCTCCTCTGTTTGGGCCGCTACGGCCATTGTTCAAGGACGTGTTGCCCACGAACCCGGCGCGAGCATTACGCTGCTCAAACTGGACGACGGCATCAGCGGCAAGCGCACCGTGCTTGCCCGCACCCAAGCCGACGACTACGGAAACTTCTTCATGGAAGTGGAGGTCAACACCGTGACCACTGCTTTTTTGCACGTAAACGGGGTGGTCTCCACCTTGTACCTCGCTCCCGATGGCGGTTACAATGTCACGGTACCCACCATTGAACGCAAGGATCCTCGCACCTTCAACCACATGAAGGTAGACCTGGAGTTTGACCGCGGAAATGCCCAAAACATCAACTTGCAAGTGGCCGGATTCAACCGCCAGTACGAATTCTTCTTCAAGGAGTTTTTACCCGACTTGGTAGCGGCCCGGTACGCAGGGTCCAGCAGCTATGTGCGTTCCAACCGCGAGCGCTTGTCTTCGGTAAACCTATTGCCTGCTGAGCAGGACTCGGTGGGCGGCGGTGAGAACCAGGATTTCCTGATGCGCATCGACAACTTCAAAGTCATTCAGGCCAAGACCCTTGCCGAAGAACGCTCCAACCTTTGGATGGCCGACTACATTGACTACGCATTGGCCACTACTGAAGTCAGCGCGGGACGCAGCAAGCAAGAGATTTATGCTCGCTACTTCGAGGGCCGTCCCGTACAGTGGGATCACCCCGAGTACATCACCGCCTTGGACCAGCTGTATCAAGGGTGGCTGCAAGCTGCTTTGGACAACGACAGCCTGCCCGCGCTGTACACCGCCGTCATGCGGGACCGCGATGCGGTGCTGTTGGATGAAGCATGTGCAGCATTGCCCATGCTGAAGGACCCAAAGGTGCGCAGCGCAGCGTTGTTGACCAACCTCAAACACATGTACTACCACGGCCGCCGTGACAAGCGGATTCCGCTGCGTATACTGGAAGACATGGCCGCCCACCCCGAATACTTTGGCCGAGCCTCAGCCGTGGCCGAGCACTTGGTCAAGCGCATGACTTTCGGTAAAATCGGGACCTCTGCGCCGGAGTTCGTGTACCGCAATGTGCAAGGCGACATGGTGGAGCTCAGCAGCTTCGAAGGCCGCTTTGTATACGTGCAAGTTTTTAGCAAGTGGTGTCGAAATTGCGAAACCCAGATGGAGGTCATGCGCCCGTTCTACCGCAAGTACCAGCGGGATGCCGAAATCATCAGCATCTCCATGGACCCCGACTTCCAGACCTTCACCAACTTCTACGACGACCACGACTTTGACTGGATGTTCGGGTACGGACCGGCCGACGCGACCTTCCAGGACAATTTCCAGCTCACCAGCATTCCCCAATACTTCATCATCGATCCCGAGGGCAATTGGGCCGCGGCACACGTAGGTGCGCCCGATGAGGGCGGTTTGGGTGAAGTGGAACGCTTGATTGTCAAATGGCGCAACGACCACCAGGGCCGCACCAAGCCTCACATGGGGCGTTGAAACGCTTCTTCAGCGACCAATACAATGTTGGGGAAGGTGGGTGACGCTTTGGCGAATGCCTTGGCGCTCAACCACGCCACCTTGGTAATGTCCTCTTCTTCTTGGGGAACTGGCACCGCATCGCAGTGTTGCTCCATCAGGAACCAGTAGGTAGGCTTGATGGCCCAATCTCCTTTGTACCGGTAGATGTGGTAGGTGGTCTCGAGTGGGGCCACAATGCGCACGTCGTTCAGTCCGCATTCTTCTTCCACCTCGCGGGTAGCGGCTACCGGAATGCCTTCTCCCTTTTCGATTTTGCCTTTAGGCAGGTCCCAATGGCCGCGACGGAAAATGAAGAGCAGCTCTCCTTTTTCGTTGCGTACGGCACCGCCGGCTGCTGGAATTTCCCGCAGGGCGCCACGCACATGTTCAAAAGTCTGGTGGTCTTTGCCGGCTTTGACCCACCATCCAGCCTGTTGCTGCTTGGCTTCTTTGGCCAGTACATCCAGGGCTTTTTTGGGCGCATCCAACTCCTTACGACGCAGTTGTTTCACTCCTTTGGGCAGGGCGTGAGATTGTGCTTCTGTGCAGAAGTAAAGCGGGGCGTTGCCGATGAAAACTTTATACATTTGCCGCTATGCTTGATACCGGAGAACAGGCGCCAAAAGTAGCCGAATTTCTGCTCCAAATAAAGGCCATTCAAATACGGCCAGAAGACCCATTTACTTGGGCCTCAGGACTTAAGTCGCCCATCTATTGCGACAACCGCAAAACCTTGTCTTACCCCGCCATCCGCACCTTTATCCGTCAGGAGGCCACCGCGCTGATTGAAGCGCGCTACGGCAAACCCGATGCGGTTGTGGGTGTGGCTACCGGAGGCATTGCCTTGGGCGCCTTGATTGCGCAGGAGTTGGGCGTGCCGTTCGCGTACGTGCGCTCAAAAGCCAAGGGCCACGGTATGCAGAACCTGATCGAAGGACACCTCGAGAGCGGCCAGTCCGTGGTGGTGATTGAAGATTTGGTGAGCACCGGTAAAAGCAGCTTGACCGCGGTGGACGCCCTGCGCGCCGCAGATTTACGCATCCACGGCATGGTGGCCATCTTTACCTATGGGTTTGAACACGCCGCCAAGCGCTTTGAAGAAGCCGGCGTCGACTTGGTCACCCTGACCAACTACCCCACCTTGCTGGAAAAGGCCCTCGAGACCGAATACGTTCAGGACCGCCACATGAAAACTCTAGCCGAATGGCGCAAAGACCCGGCCGCTTGGAGCGCCGAGGTTGAAAACGCCTGACCACTACATCTACCCCATGGCGAAAATTGAAAGCAAGCAGGTGACCGTACCTGCTGACAGTGCTGCCGTATCGGCCTACTTGGCCGACATGAACAACTTCCACAACCTCTTGCCGCAAGACAAGATTTCTGACTGGAAAGCCGACGAAAAAACCTGTTCCTTCAAAGTGCAGGGCGGCTACACCATCCAATTGGAGCACGCCGGTCAAACCGGCAACACCATTCACATGAAGTCCGGTGCGGCCAGCCCGTTTCCGTTCACCTTGGATGTGCACCTGAAGCCCGGCGAAGGCGCTACCGATGCACACCAAGTGATCGACGCGGACGTGAATCCGTTCATGAAAATGATGATTGAAAAGCCGTTGAAGAACCTGTTCGATTACATCGCTGACAAGTTGGTGGCTCAGTTCTGACCGCCCAACCAGCGCACTTCTTTTTCTCGGAATTCCCGGCAGTCTCCTTTGGGCTCGCACAGGGTCAGTACGCCTTCTGGGCTGATGGCTTGGATGCGGGCTTGAAAGCGCTTGCCTGCGGCTTCGTAAGGCTCAGCGGCGTCGGTCCCCAACAGGCGCTGCATGAACGCACGCTGCAATTCTTCGAGTTGGTCTTCCCAGCGGTTCCAGTGGTAGAGGATGTCGCGCAGCACGTCTTCAGAACGGTGGCGTTGCCCGCTGAAGGTGCCCAATGAGGTGGCACCCGGTGCGCTGAAGGTGAGTTGGTTCAAGTTCAAGCCGATGCCGATGATGCTTTGCTCAACGGTGTCGCCGGCCAATTGGTTTTCCACCAAGATGCCGGCTACTTTCTGGCGGTTGATCAGGATGTCGTTCGGCCATTTGATTTGTACGCGTGCGTGGTGCACAAAAGGCTCAATGGCCTGGCAAATGGACACTGCCGCACGCATGTTCAATGCAAAGGAAGCTCGGGCGGGCCAAGTGCCGCCGGGCAACAGCGAACAGGTCAGGTTGGCACCGGCCTCAGATTCCCATTGTGCGCCGCGTTGGCCGCGACCTGCAGTCTGGAATTCTGCCAATATGGCGGCAGGACCGGACACACTTCCGGCTTCTTGCAGTTTGGCCGCAAAGTTGTTCGTGGAATCAGTACGCGTGAGACGGATGAGCTGAAAGCCCTCCAGAATTGGGTCCATTTGGGGCTTAAAGGTAGGTATATCAAGGGGTTGCGGCCAAATCGAATTGCGCGGGAAATCGTATTTTTGACACATACTCGACCCCTGCTCTGCATGACACAAACTTCCGGCCCCTCGTTGGCAGAACAATTGGTAACAAGCGTAGTTAATGGGATACAAGACGTGAAAGGCGAAGACATTGTCGTCCTCGACTTACGTGAGATTCCGCACGCTGTTGCCGACTTCTTTGTGGTTTGCCACGGAAATTCGACCACCCAAGTAAGCGCGATTGCGCGCGGTGTGGAAAAAGGCACACGCGCCGACCTCGGCCAACGCCCTTGGCAAGCCGAAGGGTACGGACAAGCACAATGGGTGCTGTTGGATTACTCGGACGTGGTGGTACACGTGTTCTACCGCGAAGCCCGAGAATTCTACGGCCTCGAAGAGCTCTGGGCCGACGCCGAGCGTCAGGAAATTGAGTACGCAACCTAACACCCGCTGAAAGAGACACCTATGTCTGATCAGAACACAAACAAGGGCCCGCAAGGCAGCCCAGGTGGCAACAAGCCGCCTAAGAAGTCCTTGAACTTCTACTGGATCTACGCCGTCATCGCCGCAGTATTGATCGGCATGATGATGTTGAATCAGGGCAGCGAAGGTCGTGAGATCACTTATGCTGATTTCGAGGTGCTCGCCGCCGACTCGCTCATTGAGAAAACCATTGTTTACGACGGTCGTATGGTTGAGGTCTACCTCAACAAAAAGGGCCGCGAAGAAAAGCAAGGCGAGCTCAACCAAGGCCTTATGCGCTCAGGCGCGGGCCCGCACTACCACTTCAACGTGTCTACTCCTGAGCGAGCTGTGGAGGTGGATGAGGTGAGCCAGGCCTACAACTTTGACAACTTCAACCGCCACCGCAACGAATTTGGCGAACAGCTGATGATTTGGATCATCGTGCTCGGGGTCATGATTGCGGCTTGGGTACTGATCATGCGTCGCTTGGGCGGCGGCGGTGCCGGCGGCGGTCAGATTTTCAACATCGGCAAGTCGCGTGCGCAGGTCTTTGAGAAAGGCAAGAGCACCAACGTATCGTTCAACGATGTGGCCGGCTTGGAAGGCGCCAAAGAAGAAGTGACCGAAATCGTAGACTTCCTCAAGAACCCCAAGAAGTACACCGAGCTAGGTGCGAAGATTCCAAAAGGAGCCCTCTTGGTAGGCCCTCCGGGAACGGGTAAAACCCTCTTGGCCAAAGCTGTTGCTGGCGAGGCGCAGGTACCGTTCTTCTCGCTCTCAGGTTCCGACTTTGTGGAGATGTTCGTAGGCGTGGGTGCATCCCGCGTGCGCGATCTTTTCAAGCAAGCCAAGGAAAAAGCACCGGCCATCATCTTCATCGATGAAATCGACGCGATCGGCCGTGCCCGTGGCAAAAACATGAACTACGGTTCCAACGACGAACGCGAAAACACCCTGAACCAACTGCTGACCGAAATGGACGGCTTTGGCACCAACAGCGGGGTGATCATCCTGGCGGCCACCAACCGTGCAGACGTGCTGGACAGCGCGTTGATGCGCGCCGGTCGTTTCGACCGTCAAATCTACGTGGACATGCCCGACTTGAACGAGCGCAAAGCCATCTTCGAGGTGCACCTCAAGCCCATCAAGATCGACACCACCGTGGATGTGGAGTTCCTCGCCAAGCAAACCCCTGGGTTCTCGGGCGCGGACATCGCCAACATCTGCAACGAAGCAGCACTCATCGCCGCGCGTCACAACAAGACGCTGGTGACCATGCAAGACTTCATGAACGCCGTGGACCGCGTAGTAGGCGGATTGGAGAAGAAGACCAAAATCATCTCTCCCCCCGAAAAAGAAACCATTGCCTTCCACGAAGCCGGTCACGCATTGGTGAGCTGGTTGCTGGAATACGCCTCGCCGCTGGTGAAGGTGACCATCGTTCCACGGGGACAATCGTTGGGTGCAGCTTGGTATTTGCCAGAAGAGCGTCAGATCACCACCACCGAACAGATCATGGATGAGATGTGCGCCACCTTGGGTGGACGCGCTGCGGAAGAAGTCATCTTCGACCGCATCTCTACCGGCGCACTCAGCGACTTGGAGAAAGTGACCAAGCAGGCTTACGCCATGGTGTCGGTATACGGACTGAACGAACGCATTGGAAACATTTCTTACTACGACTCGCGCGGCGAGGGCGGTTTTACCAAGCCGTACTCAGAAGCCACTGCTCGCATCATGGACGAAGAGGTCGGCAAGATCATCGAAGCTTCGTATGAGCGCGCGCTGACTTTGCTCGGCGAGAACCGCGAAAAGCTCAAGGCTCTGGCCCGTCAGCTGCTTGAGAAAGAGGTGCTTTTCAAAGACGATTTGGAACGCATCATCGGCATCCGTCCTTTCCAAAAGCGCGGCACCACCGTGTTCCACCTCAAAGGAAAAGGGCAAGTCGAAGAGATTGGCATGTTGGACACCGGCGCCGCTGATGCTCCTGAGGCCGATCCCAATCCCACTCCGGAAGCCTAGCCATGACTGAGCAGGCACCGACCCGCATTCAAAAATTGATGACAAGAGCTGCAAGCGCGGTGGTCTTTGTGGCCGCCGTGCTTGCCGCGTTTTTGGGCGGGTACTGGACCTCCATGGGGCTCTTTGCCCTGTTTGTGGCCATCGGTACCGATGAGTTGGTGAAGCTGGCGACCAAAGCCGGCCAAGGCAAATCGCTTGGAGTGCTGGCCATTATCAGCGCACTTTCCATTTACGGAGTGATTGGCTTGGTGGCCTCTGACGTGATTCCCATGTCTGGAGCGATCTGGTTGGGTGTACTTGTGGTGGCGATTTTTGCCGCCCAGCTTTTTCGCAACACCAAAAACGCATTTGGAGATGCTGCCCTGACCGCGGCAAGCGCGGTATACGTGGGCGGCGGGTTCTCATTTCTCCTGCTGGTCATGTGCCTCAGCGGCGAATACGATTACACCTTGGCGTTGGGCTTGATCTTCTTGATTTGGGCCAACGACACCTTTGCCTACCTCACCGGCCAATTCCTGGGCCGCAACAAAATGGCCCCGTCCATTTCGCCCAACAAAACCTGGGAAGGCTTTGCGGGCGGGGTGGTGTTTGCCGTGCTTGCCGGTTGGGTCATCAGCCAATTTTGGGACGTGTTGGCCCCCATCGATTGGATGGTGTGCGGCGGCCTGATGGGCGTGTTTGGCACCGCCGGAGATTTCTTGGAGTCGCTGTTCAAACGCCAGGCTGGCGTCAAGGACAGTGGCAACCTCATGCCCGGACACGGCGGCGTGCTGGACCGGTTTGACGGATTGCTGTTTGCCCTCCCCGTTGTGTATTTCTACATTTCACGCGTGGCCGGATAACGCGGCCTCAACCCCTATCTTGTTCCCATGCATTTTCACCGCGAAGGATACCGTTTGATGGCGCTTGGAGCGCTTCCGTTGGTTGTAGTTGCTGTGTTGGCTGGCCTGAATTGGTCGGCGGGTCCCTTGTGGTGGGGACTGGGCCTGCTGGCCACCGGCGTGTTTGCCATTTTGGTGTGGCAATTCTTTCGCATTCCACACCGCACCCCTAACCAAGATGACGGCGCCATTGTCTCGCCCTGTGACGGCAAGGTGGTGACCATCGAAGACATCCATGAGCACGAGGCCATCGATGCGCCTGCCAAGCAGATCAGCATCTTCATGAGCCCGCTCAACGTGCACGCCAACTACTACCCGGTAGAAGGAGAGGTGACCTACAGCAAGTACCACCCAGGATTGTTTCTGGTGGCCTGGCATCCCAAATCCAGCACCGAAAACGAGCGCACCACCATGGTGGTTAAGCACCCCAAAGGCAACGTGCTCTTCCGCCAAATCGCTGGGGCGGTGGCACGCCGCATTGTGTGTTACGCCAAACCCGGTGAGCAAGTGGGTCAAAACCAAGAGTGCGGCTTCATCAAATTCGGATCGCGGGTGGACGTCATCGTGCCGCGCGATGTGGAGGTGACCGTCAAAATTGGCGACAAGGTTAAAGGACGCATCACCGAATTGGCCCGCTGGACATGAGATGGGCAGCCCTGTGGTTGGGGCTGCTGCACGCTTGCATGCGGCAAGTTTCTTTGACCTCGCACGACCTCACCCCCAACAAACGTGCTCCGCTGCTCTGGAGCGTACTTCCATAAAAAAAGCCCGCACGAGACGGGCTTTTCAATGCGTTGGGTTGCCGATTAAGGGGCAATAATTTGCAGTGGTTTCACGGTGGTGACCCCATCACGGGTCATGCGCACGTGATACAAACCGGTGGCTGCCCCGTCGAGGTGCAGGGTGCGGTTGCCTTGTGCTTGGTTCCACACCTCGCGGAAAATCACTTGGCCTACAGCGTTGGTAATCTCTACCTGTACGTTCTCGGGTTGTTCGAACGCGTAGTTGAGAGTGAAGGTGCCCTCACTCGGGTTGGGGAAGATGCTCCATTGGTGGCCGGCATCGGCTTGTTCTTCCACGCCTACCGATGGCAGGTCCCACAGGAAGATGTCGTCCACAGCTGCTTCAATCAAGCTGCCACCATCCAAGTTCTCACCTACGAATACCGAATCCGATGCGATCATTTGGATGCGGAACTGATCGTTGATCTCTACGAAGTCTTCCACGCGGAAAGCCTTGCGTCGCCAGTTGTTTTCCTGGGTGCGTGTTTCTTCGATAAACACCCAGCTGTCGCCGCCGTCATCCGAAATCTGCACTTGCCACCAGTCGGTGCCGGGGTTTGCGCCGCCTGCAGGGGCGTTCACGTACCAGCGCCAGTAGCTGAAGATGGGGTGCTCGCGGCCGGTCAAGTCAATCACGGGCGATCGCAGGGTAGTGTGTCCGCCGTCCACGTCGTTGGTACCCATGCTGTCTCCGAATGAGCCCGATTGCTCGGTCAGGAAGCACAGCTCGCCGTCAATGCCTGGAGTGACTTGCGAGTTGGGAGCAACCAGCGGTCCGTCGGTGCCATCGCCACTGGTTGAGCCGATGGGGAAATTCACTTCCCATTGACCGGTGGTGGCCAAGTCGCCGGCCACGCCGGTTTCCCACGGGCCCCAGTCTTCGGTGAGGTCGTTGTCGTGGGTTTCGATTTCGGTGGCGCCTACGATGATGTAGTAACGCACGTTGGGATCATCAAGATTAGAACCCACGGGCAATACGTTGGCCACATTGCCGTAAATGTCCAAGGTGCCGAGGTAATACTCGATCAAGGTGCCGGGCTCTTGTCCTGGAATTTCTGCTGAGAAGTCATCGCCGTCTACGTTGACCATGTCCACCTCGGTGATGGCACCTTCGTTGACGCGGTAAAACAGACGCGCAGCTTCGATGTACTCGCTGAACGGGAAGGTCACATCCAAACTGGCTTCGATGGTGATGGTCTCGTCTGCTTCGGCAGCCAAGATGTCGGCGTGCTCAAAGTCGGCGTTGGCCAGCAGGGTAATGCCGTGGATGTCAAACCCTTCTATAATGGCAAAACCGTTGGGGCTACCGTCGCTGATGTCGCCGTTGTCGTCGTCTGCTTGCAATACGTCAAGCAGGACATCGGTAAAGGCCTCGCCTTCGTTGCCGTTAAACGCGGTGGCTTGCAAACCGGGGTATGCTTGTACCCACAGTGGCAGGGTGGTTTCCCAGTCTTCACCCATGAGCAAGTGGGTGTCCCACCATGCGCCACAGATGATTTCGCCGTTGCCGTGTACGTCGCCGTCGGCAATGTCCACGGGGTACACCTGTGGGTCTACATCGTAACGACGGATGCCGTCGACATCATCGGTGAAGAAGCCTTGGCCCAAGTTGGGGTTGTTCGAGATTTGGATGGCCCAGAAGTCGGCGTAGCCTTCGTTCATGGAGCCGTTGTTGAAGAACCCACCGTTGTCTTGGTAGTACTCGTTGTTGATGCCGTGGCCGTATTCGTGGTACACCACGTCGGCCAGCAGTGAGGTAGCGTTACAACCACCGCCAATGTTGTAGAAGTTGATCGACGCACCGTCGTAGAACGCGTTGCACTCACCCGACACATCGATGTTGGTGGTCAGCGAGAAGTCCATGCCGTCCCAATCGGGCAGCACAACGTTTACGTGGTCGTGGATGATGTTTGTGCTGCGGTAGGCGCTGAGCTCGCGGATGTTGGCCTCGCCGTCAAACGACACCAAGTTGTTGCCATCGGCAAGGGTGGTGGTGAATGAAGGCTGGTTGCCGTCGGTGTAAATGTCGCACCACAGTCCCGAGAGTGGAATGCTCGCGTTTACCGGGCCGGTCTCATCCGAAGCAAACGAGCCGTTGGCATCGGTGGTTACGCTGGCACCTCCTAGGTTCATGGTCAGGTGGGGAAGGCCGAGGGTTTCGGTGTCCTCCAGGATGCTCGTGGGGTACACTTCAGCGGAAACCGAACCGTCCACGTCCATCATGCCCATGGTGCGTACCTCGCGGTCGTGGCTGTGGGCCTTTTTCTCGGGGTGATTGCACTTGGGGCAGTTGGTGATGTGCTTCACGCGGTTTTGGCGGTACAGTACCTCGCCTGAATGCGCGTCCACGAGGGTGTAGTAGTTTGCTGGTACGCCGTTGGCGTTTGCGGTCTTCACCAGTACTTGGTACACGAGGCGCACATCCTGTGCACCGGGCAGGGCTACCCAGCCCAAGTCTTGGTCTACTTCGGTAGCGACAATGGTGTTGGTCATGTCACCTTCGGCAATGAGTTGTGCCGTGAAGGCGTCCAAGGTGGCTTCTGACGAGGCCGTGATGCTCGTGTAGGTGTCGGCACCCCACATGATGATCTGATCGTTCCAGAACTTGAGGACAAAGCCGCCGTTGAGCACCTGATGACCGTCGTGGACTTGGTCAAAGTGCACGTAAGTCAAGTCTTTGGCTGGAGCGACGGTGCGCAGGTTCAATTCCTCTACAGGGAGGTCAAAACCGCTCAGCTCAGTGCTGATGAAGTTCCATGCGCGCTGCTCAATGGTCGCACCCATTGTTGGAATGGCCTTGCCATAGGCACGGTGCGGTTGGCCGTTGGTTTCGTTGAAGTACACGTACCAGTTGTCGTGTTGCGCGGTGAACGCTTGCCATGCCGGCTCGTAGCGCAGCATTTGCTGGGTATTCACGTCCCAAAGGGTTTTGGGATTGTAGAAGGACACCTCGAGTGGATCGTATGCGGATACGGGGTCACTGGTGGCCAAAAGCGGGAGTGTGCAAAGCGCCAGGAGTGCTGAAAGTAGCGTTGACTTCATGGAGATGGTTTAGTTTCTGAATGCCCCCTTGCAAGGAAGGATCCCCAATATACAGCGGCCCCGATCAAAAAAGATCAAATTTTCATGGAGAAAGCATCCCGCTGGCGTGGATTGCTGTGCGTGATTTGTAGCTTTCGTTTACCCCCCGCGACCCACAATGGCACCATGGCCTGGATCCTCAAACTCATCGAAGAAGGCGAACACCAGCAGCAAGACTTCAAGCTGCGCATCGACGATTCGCGCAAAATCGCCAAGACGTTGGTGGCTTTTGCCAACACCGACGGTGGGCGCTTGCTGATTGGAGTCAAGGACAACGGTACCATCGCCGGGGTGAATGTGGAGGAGGAACACCACATGATTGAAGCCGCGGCCACCATGTATTCCGACCCACCCGTGCCCTACGAAACACAGGTGTGGCAGGTGGACTATCAACGCGTGCTAGAAGTACGGGTCGAAGCCTCGGACCGCCGTCCGCATTTTGCCGAGGTCGCCGAAGAGAAATGGCGCGCCTACATCCGCAGAGAAGACCAGGTGTTCATGGCCAATCAGGTCATCCTCAAAGTCTGGCAACACCAAGACAGCCGCGACCGCTGGGAGTTTGAATACGACGAGCAAAAAGAAGCCCTCTTCCACTACTTGCATCAAAAGGGCAGTGTAGGCTTCATGCAAGCGGCGCGCATCACGGGACTCGATCCGGTCCAAACCGAAGACCTGCTCGCCCAACTCGTGGCGTGGGAAATCATGGAAATGGTGCCTGCCGAAGGCAAGAACAAGGGGTACACCTACCGGATGGCCCCTGAGTCAGAATCGCCTAGTCCGGCAGCGCAAAAGCCAGCACGCCATCGTTGATGATCAGGAGGCGGACGTGGTCGGGATCGGTTTCTTTGTACACATCCACCTCCAATTCAACCTTCACCTTGCGGGTGAGCAGTCCATCGTCGTTGGGATCAAATGCTTCGCTTGAGGTGAAGGTCAACCCGTTTGGAGCGGGTTGTTGATACTCAAAGCCAAAACAGATTAGAGGTGGGGAATTTTCCTTGTAAACTTCTGGGTAAGCGGCCAGATTTAAGTCCCTTAGAGGGGGGCAACGTTTATTCGCATTCGTCGCACAATCCGTTGAAAACACAGCTGGTTGCGGGCTTTTGAACGCCACACTGTCAGTACAATTGCTGAGGTACGGGTTGAAACCGGCAGCTTCACGGGTAGCTTACAGGCATGGAAAACTTTAAACCGAACGACCGTTTGCAACAACGACGAGGCGTCCTTGGCAGCTTTTTTAAACGCCGTCGCCAAGTCGAAGCGTTGGAAGATGCCTACGAAGCCCTCAAACTGCAGAATGCCCTGTTGAGCGAAGAGCTGGAGAAGAAAGACATGGTGGTGCAAAACCTGTGTTCGTACCTCAACGAGGTAGAACCCGGTACACCGGCAGAGGGCCAAGTCTAAGGACAGGCCGATCCAAAATCCCCCAATACAGCGAGCGAATCTGTTGTGGTGATCACACTTGCCCAAACGCGTAGAGCATTTCCCGGGCGATTTGGCGGCAGCGGGCATCGTAGGTCAAGGCCTCGCTAGGAGTGTCGTCGCTTACTTTGGGATCGATGAAGGGCAGGGAGATGCGCGCCGCGGCCCCCAGCACTACTGGACAGCCTTCATCGGCATCGGTACAGGTCATGACCGCGCAAAACCCACTCTCAGGATTGACGGGGTCTGCGTAGGTTTTGGACCAGCAGGTCACGCCTTCGCCTTCGCTCCAACGCACGTGGTAGCGCGGGTTCACACCAGGTACACCTTCTGCCTGCAAGCCCACGCGTTCCAGCGCGGCAACGATGCGCGGGTTCATGGCCGTGGTCTGGGTCCCTCCAGAAAAACTGGCGATGCGTGAAATGCCGTGGTAGTCACAAGCAGCTGCTCCCCAAATCTGTCCCAGGTGGCTGCGGCGGCTGTTGTGGGTACAGATGAAGTTGAAGGCCTTGGACTCCGAGGAACGGTAGAACGTTGCAAGCCCGTCAAGGACCGCTTTGCGTTCAGCCGGAATCTGGTCCAGTTCCAAAGCAATCTGATCGAGGTAGGTGCGTACGGCGTCAAACATGCCCACGAAGGTACCCGCAAAACGAAAACGGCCACCCCGCAGGATGGCCGTTCACGTGAGACTTGAAGTTTTCTTAACGCACTTCTACGATGAAGTGTTGGGCTTGCCCGTCGCGCTCCAGGCGCAGCAGGTAGGTGCCCGCGCTCCAGCCGGCAGTGGCCACTTGGAGCGGCGCGCCTGCTACAGCTTGCAGTTGCTCAGAGGTCACCAGGCGACCGGTGGCGTCCAGTACGTCTACCTGCACTTGGCCGCCGAGCAGTACTTCCACTTGGAGCGGTTGGCCTGCAGTAGCCGGGTTGGGGTAGATGTTGCCAAAGGCCACGCCTTCCACTTCTTCCACGCCTACCGATGGGTCGGTCATGTCAAAGAAGTCGGCCACGGTTTGGGCTTCCATGGGGTTGCCCTGCGCGTCGAGCGCACCGTCGATGGCAATGTCAATGTCATTCAGGAACCCAAAGGCACCGGCCACATCAAATGCGTGGCTGTAGGTGGTGCTGCTGATCCAGCCGCTGGCGGCAGCATTGGCAGTCAGGCCATTGGCGGTGGGGTCCTCAACCGGGAAGGTCAGGGCAGGGGTGGATTCCATGTCCATGGCCTCGTCGAAGATGGTGAGGATCACAAAGCCCTCGTCGCCCACGTTGTAACCGTTCACCACGTAAGTGTTGGCTGAGTTCCAGCTCACCAGCGGGTTGCGAGTGTCGATCGAGAACAGCGCCTCGGCCACCGCAGTGGTCATGGCGTTGCCCGCAGCATCGGTGTTGCCTGAGGCTTCCACAATCACATCGTCGGTTTCCACACCTGCATCGGTGAGGTCAAACGCGGCGTAGTACTGCATGTCGGTGTTCCACGCGCTGGCGTCTTCGTTCCATGCGATGGTGCCGGAAGGGTCTTGTACGGGGAAGGCGAAGGTGGGAGCGGCATCGGTGTTCATGGCTTCGGAGAAGTCCACCGTGATGCCCCAGGTGGTGGTGGCATCGGTGATCCAATCGCTGTCCGCACCAAGCGTGGCCGATGGGTTTTCGGTGTCCACCACAAGGGCGCCTTCATTCAAGGAAACGCTGTTGGCGTTGCCATCGAGGTCGAGCGCACCGGTGATTTCGGCGTCGATGCTCAGGGCTTCGTTGGCGTCAATAGCGGTGAACGAGAAGCGGTAAGTCATGTCGTCCATCCACATGCTGGCGGCTTCTTCCCACATCAAGCTGGCTGACGGGTCGGCGCCGGTAAAGGCAATCGCTGGAGCCATGCCCATGTCCATCATCTCATCAAAGGTGATGTCCAATGTCACTTCCATGCCGTTTGAAGCATCGCTAACCACCACCATGTTGGCTGCTGCGCCGGTCACTTCCGGGTTGCGTTGGGCCAAGGTGAGCATGCCGGCCTCGGGGGCCATCACTTGCGGGTTGCCAGCGGCGTCGCGTGCCAGGGCTACTGCTACGGTGATGTCGGTTAGGTCAACATTCGAGTCGGTCACGTCAAAGGCAGCCATGTAGGTGTCCTCGGTGGTCCACATGCTGGCGTCGGTGTTGTGTATAATGTTGTCTGCACCTGCGCCAGCGGACAGGGTGATGGTCGGATGAGCGCCGGTGTCCATGGCTTCGTCGAAGGTCACCTCCCAGGTGATGCCGGTAGCAACAGCTGCGTCTGTAATGGCAGCCGCCATGCCGGTGGCGGTCACTTCAGGGTTGTGGGTGTCGATGTTAAAGGCGTTGCCAAGCAGGCCGGTCTTTTGAGCAACTCCGCTCCAGTTGACCGCGCCGTCCACTTTGGCGTGGATGGCCGAGAGGGTCTCGTCGGCGTCGGTGACGTCAAAGCTCCAGGTGTAGGTAAAGGCGTTGTCCCAACCTTCTGCAGCCAGCGCGAGGGTGGCCGAAGGATCATCGTTGGTGAAGCTCAGGGTAGGAGCAACTCCCGTGTCCATCAACTCAGAGAAGGTCACGCTCATGGTAAAGGTGCCCAGGGCTTCTGAGTCGGTCACCGTGGCAACGGAGGTGTTTTTCTCGGTGATGTATGGACGGTTGCCGCTGGCAAAGCTATCGGCAAATTCAAAGGCTTCGATGCCAATGTCGTGGCCGATGATGCGGCCGGGGATGTCGTCCGCTGGAGGGTGAATGCCACCCCAAATGCGTGAGAGCGAGCACTGGTCTGACGCATCGCGGTACGAAGGCCATTGCAGTTGCACATCGGTGGTGGGCCCTTCCTCGAACACGAGGAATTGGTTCTGATCGCAATCAAAGATGCCCAAGCCGCCGGGGAAGTATGGCGAACCGGTCATTTTGGTCAGGATCTCTGCGGCAGCACGCGAGTAGGTCGAGTGGCCCGAAACGTAGCCCGCAAAAGGGGGGGTTACGAAGCTCGGACGTTGGTACGGCCACCAGTCTTTGGCCAAGATCCAACCCACACCTGCGACGTCGATGAACGGGTTGGTGATGTAGTCGGGTCCGCGCCATGCGAGGATTTTGATTTCGTCCACGTTCTCGCCAAACTCGCCGGCCAGCTCGTCGCCTTCTTCTACCAGCTCAATGTAGCCGGGCACCAGCGGGAAGCCCGCAGGGTTGTAGTTGGGCAACATGATGTCGCTGGATTGGCCCATCTCACCCATGTAGCGGATGGCGCTTACCGGGCGTACGTAGTTATAGTACCCTTTAATACTCCACGCTGCGATGGCCGCATCGTGCATGGCACCGCCGAGTCCGAAGTAGGTTTTTACGTCCCATTCGAGGTCGCTGAGGATGGGGCCTTCGCCTTCCCAACGCTTTTCGAGTTCGGGGTGGTAGTTCAC
>CAXPZW010000015.1:0-94252 GCA_964221845.1 Luminiphilus sp.
CCACGTAGGTGACTTCGTCGGCAAAGCCGTTGGCCAAGATGGTAGCCTTGGTGGCTTCGGTCAGCTCCAATTCATTGGTACCGTTACCACGTCCTTCGATTTTGGTCATCTCCACACCGTCACCGTAGGAGGTGAAGACCTGGGTGCCGCCATTCTCCGGGTTGACTTTGTGCGGGATGGCAGCATACGTGCGGATGGCGCCGGTAGCCCCCTTGCGCGAAGCCTTGTATTGCTCGGGTTGACCGATGCCCAACACCGGGTCGAACTCCTGGTAGTTATTGTAGCCGTAGGCCAGCGCTACGAAGTAATAAGTCTTGTGGTTGATCAGGGCGTTGTCGCCAGAAGCAAATGCATCGTTGACCACGCGGTAGCTGTGGCGTATGCCTTCGTTGGCCCCATCGGCCATCAACTTGGCCACGGGCAAGCCCATTTCGGGATCCAGCGAGTAGTTGATCACTTGGGTGATGCCGTCCTTCACATCCGATTGGAATATCAAACGGGCCTTGTCGGGGTCTTCCAAATCCGACACGGATACGTTTTCGTCAGCCAGCTGGTAAATCTGGTAGCCTTGAAAGGTGTAGCTGCGGCTGAGTGAATCCAGCGCGGTGCCGTCTTGCAACTCGCCGGGGATGCCCGGATCAAACGCGATGTAATCCTCGTTGAAGTTGTTGCTGATGGGGTTGTCGTTGGTCAGGTACAAGATGAGCTCGTTCTCCATCTCTTGGATGGTCACGTCCGGCGCATCGGGGCCCGATACCAAGTTGAAGCAGTTGTCGAACAGCGCCTGCGCCTTGTCGTCAGCCAAACGCACCAGCTCCACCGATTCAAACGGATCGCCAGCGGTGGCGCGGGCGTACACCACACCCAGGGTAATGTTGTTGTAGTCGCCGGGCTCCAAGGTAAACGGTCCTGCGGATTGGATGAAGCTGCGGTCGCCAGGTGGGTTGCCGGAGGTTTGCTCGGTCCAGTCTTCTACGTTCACCCCTTCTGTACCCCAGTTAAAGGGGTCGGTGTCGCCGGGGAACATGTAGTTGGCTGCCACGCTTAGGTCGGCACCGCTCAATTCGGTCAGGCCGTTTCCACCGTAGGCCATGCGCTGGCCATTCTTCCAAAAACCGGTGAGGTAGTTGTAGTAGTCGGTGGCGGTGGTGGGCGGTCCGTTGGGCCCGTTTTGGTAGTTGAAGAACACGAACTTGGACATGCCAAAGCGCTCGTTGTCGATCACCCCGTCGCCGTACCCGATGCCAATGCCGCGGTAGGGAATACCTGCACCGTCAGAGGCTTCGATGTAGTCCTCCACCAGCGGGTTGTCTTGGTCGTCTTCGTCTTGGAACGGGCCTTCGAAGAAGTCCACCCCAAAGGCCGGCGGGTTCTCCCCATAGCCAAACGACAGCGAACTTGGCTCGTCAAATGCATCGCCGTTGTACGCGTAGCCCAAACCGCGTTGCACATCGCAGCCTACGTAGTCGTCCACGTGTCCACCCACATCGCTCTCCACCCAAGACCCGAAGTAGGTGTTGGTCAGGGTTTGGGTCCCCTGGTTGATGAGCGTGTAGTTGTAGAAGGTCATGTTGTTGATCTCGTCGTTGGTCGCAAACGCAAAGGCCTGCGAACGGATCTCCATGCCAATCGGCTCGCCCTGCGATTCGGAGTGGATGTTGCCCTTGTCGTTGAAGATCCAGTAGTAGGTCTGGTCACCAAACAGGGGCACCGGATCCTCACGACGGCGCTCAAAGCAGTTGATCTCCTGGAGGAAATCGTACCACGGGTAATCGCCGTTGGTGGGGTTGTAAAAGCCGTTGCCGTCGTAGTCGTAGAAGGGCGCCAAGTAAAGGTCTTGGTTGAGTGCGGTGTTGCCGATGGCCGGGTACTCGTTGAAGTACTCGGGCATGATGTAGCCGTCGGGGAATTCGATGTCCGGATCGCACGTAGGGTCGTTGACGCAGTCCCAGTATTGGCGGTGGCGCTCGGAATCTTGGCGTTCAGACACAAAGAAGCGGTCCCATTCCAAACAGGTAGTCTCGTCAATTTCGGCCAAACCGTCGTTGGTCAGCGGCCCGGGCCAATAGTCGTTGCCTTGCTGACGGAAGCGCACCGCGGCCAGCTTCAACTGCTGATCCGGAGAAATCCCGCCCATCCAAAGCGCAGCGGCAAACACCACCGATACACCCACATTCTTGGGCACTTCGTACGCCGCACGGTAGTTGGCGCGGTCCTGCCACATGCTGCCGCCGGTTTCCAGCAGCGCGCGCACGTTGTTCCACTCCAAATCACGGATGGCGGTGGAAGGCGGACACGCAGCAGCGCGGGTCCCGTCGTTTTCATGAAGTCGGATAGGGGCGTCACCGGGACGCACAAACGTGGCATTCTGGCCCACAGCAGAAAGGGCCACACAGACCAAAAGTGTGGAGGTCAACAATCGCATCTCTGAACAGCTATGGGCGGAAGATACTTGACAGCCGCCAGACATCCATCCCGACGGGGGTGCGATTGTTTGTTTGGAACTGGACTTCCACTAACCACTGTGAAGCGCAGCTTCTGCGGCGTTAAAACTTTGCACAGGGAATAATCCGGCGTTTGCTCAACCGTGGGTCGCGTTTGTTGGCCCACGCGTAGCTGAGTGAGAGCTCGTGGGAGCCGGCGGATTGGCCGACGTTCAGTTGGGACACCGTGATGTCGTAAGAGTACCCAAACTTGTAGTTGCCCGCGTGGAAGCCGACCACCAGGTTGACCGCGTCGTGGTTGAAGTAGCCTTCGCGGTTGGACTTGATGGGCAGGCTGCGGTACCAGATGCCAAACACAAACGGATCCAGTTCCAGGTAGGCGCCGGCATCCAGCTGGTCAAAATCGCCTTGTGCGCGGTAGTTGAAGGCTGCTACTGCGTAGGTGCGCGAATGCTTGAACTTCTTGCGGAGCTTCATGCGGTAGCCGCCGTGGAGCGAGTACTTGCGGAACAGGAACGCCGGGTTGTTGCCGTATAGGCTCTCGTCGGGCTCGTTCAGGTGGTGGGCCGAAAAGCCGAGCCACCACGTAGAGGTGTTCAGCATGGCTCCGCTAGAGAGGTCAAAGAAAGTCACCGGATCGGTGATAGGGGTCTCCAAGGTGGCCACGCCGTCCGGACGGATCAGCTGGTCGTTGAAGATCAAGTCGCCGAAGTTGATCGAGCGCTGGGTAAATCCAAATTGCAACGCAGGGCGGAAGAAGAGCTCACGGGTGATGCGGGCCTCGTAGGCGTACTGGTACCCAAAGGTGAGGTTCTGCAGCCCGCCGGTGCCCATTTTTTCACGGGTCACCAAAAAGCCCATGCCCGAGTTGATGCTGGGCAGGTAGCGGTCAAACGCAATGTTTTCCACCCGGAACGCACCGGGGATGCCCGGCCATTGCAGGCGGTAGTTTCCTGAGATGCGGCTTTGCGTGGTGGTGCCCGCAAACGCCGGGTTCAGGTAGGTGGGCGCAGCATAGAACTGGGTGAACTGCGCGTCTTGGGCCGCCATCCACGTGGCCACAAACAGGGATGCTATGGTCAACAGCCGCTTCATCGTTGGGGCGATAGGATGTAAGGCGCGGTGCGCGTTTCACTCACCTCCTTGCCTTCGGGCGTGAGGTAGATTTCGTCTTGCAGGGTTTGGTAACCGATGGCTTCAATGAAGAGCTTGTAGGTCACCAGTGGGTTCAGCACCAGGATGAACTTGCCGGTTTCGGCCTTGGCGTTGTAGATGCCTTGCACTTCTTGGCTTTGCTGGTCCAGCACCGTGATGGTGGCTGCCACCGGAACGCCTGAGGGGTCCATGGCTTCGCCGTGCATCACAATGAATTGCTTGTCGCGTTCCACAAAGCGCACGCGGTACAGGTCCAAGCTCCCCAATCCGCCCAGGCGCGCAGAAGAGAAGTAGCCCACTGTGCCCGAAGCATCCAGGCTCAGGTAAATGTCGTCGCCCACGGTGTTGACCGGATAGCCGAGGTTGGCCGGTTTGGTCCAGACGTCGGGTTCGGTTTGGTCGCTGCGGAACAGGTCGTACCCGCCCATGGTCAGGTGACCGGTGGAGGCAAAGTACAGGGTGACGCCGTCCGCAGTGAGGAACGGGGCGTCCTCGTCAAATTCGGTGTTGATGGTGGGGCCAAGGTTGCGGGGCAAACTCCAATCGCCATTGGGCAAGCGACGCACGCGGTACAGGTCCTTACCACCGTAGCCGCCCGGGCGGTCCGAAGCAAAAATGAGCACGTCGCCATCCACCGAAAGGCATGCGCTGGGCTCTTGGTACACCGAGTTGATTTCGTCGCCGAGCTTCTCGAGCGGGCCCCATCCTTTGTCGGTTTTGTGGGTGAGGTAGAGGTCGCCGCCGGTGAGGTTGGGGTTGGTGCGGTACACCAACATCTGCTTACCGTCAGCCGAGCGGGAGACCGTGGCGTCGTGGGTTTCGGAGTTGAGCTGCAGGCCAGCGTTTTGGGAGGGCTGCCACAGTCCGTCTTCAAACCGGGTGCGGTAAATGTCTTCGAAGTACTGACCGGTGGGATCGGTCAGGCGTGCGGTGGTTTCTGGGCGGCGGGAAGTGAAGTAGAGCTCTTGCCCCGCGCCGTCAATCACAGGGACGTATTCAGGGTGTTCGGTGTTGACCGTGGGGCCGAGGTTGTCGATCACCACGTCCACCGGATGTGCTACCTGTTGCAGGCCGAACCAGCATTGATCCAGGTAGCGGTCCACGCCAAGGCGTTCCACGTCGGCGTCGCCGGATTGTTGGTAGCGGGTGTAGGTCTCGATGGCTTGGTCCAACCGGTAGGTCAGGTGGTAGAGGCGCCCTTGGTAAAAGAGTGCGGGCAGTTCACCCTCCTCCACGGCCTGCTCCAGCCAGAGCTCGATGGGATTGTCCACGTCTCCGCGCTCCAAACGGCACGCCGCCGAACGCCACGCGAGCGCTCCGGTCAACGGTGCTTCTTGGCGCAGCTGGTCAAAGACCGATTCCGCGTACGCGTAGTCGCCCTGGTAGAAGGCAAAGTCGCCCTCTTCAAACAAGCGCTTCTGCGCCGCAGACCAGCCTTCCTGGCCCCATGCAGAGAGGAGTGCAAACAGGCACCCCAGAGTCAATCCTACTTTCATATTACCTGATCAACAAGGTCACGTCTCCGCTTTGAGTGGTTTCGGTGCCGTTGACAAAGCGCGCGGTGGCTTTCCAGACGTACACGTCTTCCTTGCAAAGCTCGTCGCGGTAGTAGCCGGTCCAGCCTTGCCAGATGTTTTCTGATTCAAAGAGGAGCTCGCCCCACTTATTGAAGATTTGCAATTCATAGCTCTCCACACCGGCGTGTATCGGGTGGAAAATGTCGTTGTCAAACGCCTGCGGATCGTACAGTCCGTCCGAGTCCCCGAGCACATTCGGGGTAAAGGCGTTGGGGAATTCCAGCAGGCCGCCGCTGATGGCGTTGACCGCCGCTGGAACAATGAGGGTGTCGGGGCAATTGGCCGCGTTGTTGGCAATCAGGGTGATGGTGTAGACCCCTGGATCTTGGTAGAAGTGCACCGGCGCAAAGTCATCGTAGGTGGCCCCGTCCCCAAAGTCCCACTGGTAATCGGTGGCGTTTTGGCTCAGGTTGACCGTGTACACCGGTTCGCCGGGGACGTCCACCTCGCTCGGGGTGTAGGTGAATGCGGCAATGGCAGGTGCCTCCACAGTGACGGCGTCTTCGATGATGAAGATGTCTTCTTGGCCCGGGGTAAATCCGGTCACGTACAAGCTTACGTCGTAGGTGCCCGGGGTGTAGTAGGTGTAGGCGGGGTTGGCCACCGATGCGCTGCCGCCGTCGCCAAAGTTCCAGAAGCTGGTGGCGTTGAACTGCGACAGGTTTTCGAACTGCACGGTCAAGGGCGCACATCCGCTGAACTGCGCATCGAAAAGCGCTTCGGGCAGCGGCGCTACAATCTCAATGGTGCGGATGGCGGTGTCCTGGCAAGAACCCGTGTTGATGTTCAGGATGATGTCAAAGGTGCCCCAGGTCTCATAGGTGTAACTGGCCAAGTCTTCGTCTTGGACAAAGTCGCCGTTGCCCATGTTCCAGGTGTAGGACGCCGAGGCGCCGGCCACCGAGTTGTCGGTGATGTCCACCGTGGCATCGGGGAATACTTGGCTGAAGGGCTGCGCTGTGAAGTCGGCTTCAGGTGTGGCGTACACCAGCACTTCTTGGTACACCGTGTCAAAACACCCGTAGGCGCTCTGGGCCACCAGCTCCACCAAGAAGGTCAAGTCCTCGTCGGTGTCGTTGGTGAACACGTGGGTGGGGTTGGTCACCGTAGAGGTGTTGTCGTTCCCAAAGTCCCATTGGTAGCCAGTGGCCCCTTGGGAGTTGTTGTCAAAGGTGACCACGTGCGGCGAGCAGCCGGGGTCGGGCTCGTCAAACGCAGCTTCCAATTCAGGGAAGACTTCCACCGCACCGTCGGCCGAGCTTTGGCAGCCGTACTCTGTGGTCATGTTCAAGGTCACGTTGTACACCACGGGCGCGGTGCCAAAGTTGTAGTAGATGTGGCTGTGGATGGCCTCGTCGGTGTCTTCCACTTGGCCGTCACCGTAGACCCATTCAAAGTCTCCTGTTCCGACGCTGGTGTTTTCAAAGTACACCTCCATCGGGTAGCATCCGGCCACCGAATCGATCACAAACCCGGCAATGGGTGTGGGGAAGACTTGGATGGGGATGTCCAGGGTGTCGGTACATCCGTAAAGCGAGGTGGCAACCAAGGTGGCCACAAACGTGGTGTCGGTAGGTCCGTTGTGGATGTAGGTGTGTTGCGGGTTCTCCAAGGTGGAGGTGCCGCCGTCGCCAAAGTCCCATTCCACGCCTGCGTCGTCGCCCAGGGAGTTGTTGCCGAACTCCACCAAGGCCGGTGAGCAGTTTTCGGGCGTGGTGATGCTGGCCGCCACCACTTCTGGAAAGAGTGTGTAAGGCAGCGAGGTGGAGTCCGTACAGCCGTTAACGCCTGAGGTGACCACCAGTTCAATCGTGTATTCGATGGGCAGGACAGACTCTCCGTTGAACACATAGGTGTGCTCTACAGTAGTGGTGTCGCTGGTGTCGCCGGTGCCGTAGTCCCACTGGTAGCTGTCGGCATCTTCACTCAGGTTGGTAAACACCACAGGAGCGGGGTCGCAGCCTTGGTCGGAGTCCATGCTGAAAGCGGCCGTAGGAGAGGGCTGTACTACCACGTCTTGACACAAGGTGGCTTCGCAGTCCCAAAGGTTCATGGCTGTGAGGCAGATGACAAACGTGCTGTCGGCATCGGTGTCGTTGACGAGCACCAAGTCCGGTTCAGGCAAAGAAGAGGTCACTCCGTTGCCCAGGTCCCACGCATAGGTGGTGGCGTTCACCGAGTTGTTGCTCATGTCCGTAATGAGCGGCGAACAGGCAGGTCCAGGGTTGTCAAACAAGGGTTGCACTTCTGGATACACCTCAATGGGGATGCTGACCACGTCAAAGCAACCGTCCGCACTCAGGGCATACAGTTCCACATCAAACACTTTTACTTCCGGGTCCAGGTTGACCAGGGTGTGGGTGTGGACCAAGTCTTCGGTATACAGCGTATCGCCAGGTTGGTACACCCAAGCATAGCTCGTGGCTTGAACGGAGTTGTTGGTGAAGGTCACCTCCAAGGGCGAGCAGCCTTCCAGTACATCGGCCTCAATGCTGGCCACCGGCTGAGGGTTGACTTGCACCTCGGCGTAGGCCGTATCCACGCACCCAAAGGCGCTGATGCCCACAAATTCCACGGTATAGAAAAGCGCACTCAACGTGGTGTTTTCGTAAACGTGGGTAGGGGTAGGCAAGTCGGATTCTTCGCCGTCGCCAAAGTCCCAGTGGAACACATTTACCCCAGGTACAAACGGCATGGTCACAATCAGCGGTGAACAGCCCGAGTCGGGCACCAATTCAATTTCCCAATCGGCCAGCGGGAAGACCGTGACGTTGGAGCTGATGGTGTCGTTGCACCCATTCAACGCATAAGCGATCAGGGTGACCGTGTAGTTCTGGATGAAGCCCGTGTTGTTCTCGTAAAGGTGAATCGGGTTCACATCGGTGGAGGTGGGTGAGCCGTCTCCAAAATCCCACAGGTAGCTCGAAGCTCCAATCGAAGTGTTGAAGAAGGTGGCCTCGAACGGCGAGCAGCTGGCAGGCAAACTGTTGTCGGTAAACCCGGCCAAGGCGCCGGTTTGCAACACTAAATCCGTAGAATCTTGTGAGGCGCAGCCAAAGGCGGTTTGTGCGGTGAGCACCACGGTAAACGTGGTGTCAGTCAGCCCATAGTGCGAGAACGTGTTGATCGGGTTGGTGTCCACGCTGATGTTCCCATCGCCAAATTCCCAGATGTAGTTGTCGGCACCGGTAGAGGTATTTGTAAAGGCCACTTCCAACGGCGAACAGCCAGTCAACGGATCAAAGGTGAAACTTGGGTCTGGCGCAGGTTCAACACTCACCGGGAAGGTGCCGGTACCTGTACAGTTGGCCGTGTTCACCGTGAGGGTCACGGTAAAGTCGCCGGTGCTGTCATAGGTATGTGTGGGGTTTTGGAAACTGCTCGTGGGGGAGCCGTCGCCAAAGTCCCAGATCCAACTCAAAATCGGGTCGCCGGGGTCGGCGGTGGACAGGTCAATGAAGGAGCCCTCTTCGCCCTCGCACACATTGTCGGCCAAGATGTCCGGAATCGGCGATTGGTACACATTGATAATTTCCTGATCGGTGTCCACGCAGCCGTTGACGCTGGTGACCGTCAGGTTGGCCACGTAGGTGCCGGGGCTGTCATAATCAATCGGAGGCGGGTCGGCGCCGTCAAAGGTGAACGGGTCCACATCAAAGGTCCACGCCCAGGTATCGCCGTCTTGGCTGTCGTCAAAGAAGTCTACTGTGAGGTTGTCGCACCCTTCCAACATGTCGGCGCCAATGTTGGCTACCGGCCCTGGCAAAACGGTGATGTTGACGCAGGCCGTGTCCGCACACGCCGCCGAAGAACCGGTGATGGTCACCGCGCTGCACACCTCGTAATCACCTGGGGTGTTATAGACGTAGGTGATGTTGCCGCCCCCAGTGGGCAGCCAGCCAATGCCGTCATCGAAGTTCCACGAGTAGTTGTTGCCGCCGCCGCTGGCTTCTTGGAAGAAGGTGATGGGCTCGCCCATGCACACCTGGTCCGCAGACACGTCGATGCTAGCGATGGGGGGTGGCACAATTTCAATGGCGATGGTAGCGGTGTCCAACCCGCACAGGTTGCTGTCGATCATCATCACCTCGTAGGTGCCGATGCCGGGGTACGCAATTTCATAAGGGAAGGTGGGTGGCCATGGGGTCCAGTCAACAATGCTGTCTTGGCCGGTGCCCCAGTAATCACCAAAGTTCCAGTACTCGTAGCGCTGGAAGATGTTTCCCTGGAACAGGCAGTTGCGCTCGGTGGTGTTGGTGAAGGTCACCGAGGTGTCCGGGTAGCACAACGTGGTGGCCGAAGCGGTGATCGCGGCCTCGTCGACGTCCCAAATACGGATGGGGTTAAACGTCGCGGTGGAAGCCCCACCTTGAATTGTGTTGCAATAGTTCTCAGCCGTTAGCGAGACCTCGGTTTCGCAGTCCACGGTCTGGGGCTCGTAGAGGTGGCTCACGGTTTCGCCCAGGTTCGTGTAGTCAAACACCAGTTGCGGCGAGCCGTCGCCAAAGTCCCACGTAAATAAAGTGGTTTCGGAAGTGTTGGTCGAAGAGTTGGTGAACTCCAGTATTTCGGGGGCACAGGCTTGGGTGAGACCACCAACGGGAATTTGGATGGATGCCGAGGTGGCCTGCTCCATCACCACCACACCTTGAATGGCGCAGCCCGAAGTGGGCTCGGTGATCATCACAATGAAGGTGTCTACCGTGGCGGTGTAGGTGTGATTTAGAATGGCAGGGGAAGTCCAGGGCGTCTGGGTGGTGACCGGCGAACCGTCACCCCAGTCCACCACAACCTCGTCCCAGTTGTCTGGGGATTGGAGGTTGAAGCTGAAGTCGGTGCCCGAACAACTATACCAATACGGGTTATCTACCAGATTCCCGTAGAAGTCATATACCTGTGGACATTGTGCGGCGCTCTCAACAACACTCAACAACACAAAACCGCAGGCAAGCAGAAACGAGCCAAGTTTCCTCACCAGGTGCATAGGGTGGTGTACGTCCGGTTGGTGGCGCAGGATGCAAAACACCGGCACTTTTCGACCAATCCCCGAATCCCTTCGGTGAATTCGCCTCAAAGCGCTGGATACTGCGCCAGTCCTGACGTTCCAACGAATTTACTGCTTGCGACCTCCCCGAGCCTGTAGGACTTTGCTGATTTTCTCAACCACCGATTGTGCAGCGGGACACACTTGGCTATTGGTGGCGGTCAGATCCAGAATCTGGTGCATGTGCTTGCGGTCGGTGTGGGGGTACTCGCGGCAGGCTTGCGGACGGTGTTCGTACACGCTGCAGTAGTTGTCCGCCCCCAAGAAGGGACACGGTGCCACGTTCAATACGTAGTGGCCGTCTTCGTCCATGTGCAAGTGCTGGTCAATCAAGGCGCCGGGTTTCATGCGCAGGTGCTTGGCCAGGCGTTCAATGTCCACGTCGCGAAAGATGGGGCTGGTGGTCTTGCAGCAATTGGCACACTGCAGGCAGTCGATTTCTTGAAATGCCTCGTCATGGGCCTGGTGAAACAGCGGGTCGAGTTGCTTGGGCTTGAGCTTTTTCCAGGTGCGCATGCGTTTGCGCACTTCGGGGTAGTGCTCAACGGCTTTGTCCAAGCGCGCCCGGTAATCCTCATTCATGGGGATCAGAAAAATCTTCGTTGGTGGTGAAGTCCGGATCGGTGAGGCACTTGAGGAAGTTGACCAGGTCTGCTTTGTCCTGATCGGTGAGTTGGAGGCCCTCTTCAAATTTCATGAAGGGGTCCAACGTAGCACTCGGCACCACACCTGAATTGTAGTGCTCAACGACTTCTTCCAAGGTGTTGAAGCGGCCGTCGTGCATGTAAGGAGCCGTGAGCTCGATGTTCCGCAGGGTGGGCACCTTGAATTTGCCTTCGTCCAGCGGGTCGCCGGTCACGGCCATGCGCCCGGGATCGTCAAAGATGCTGTCAAGTCCGTTGTTGCGGAAGCTGTAGTCGGTGAATTGGCTGCTGCCAAAACCGTGGCAGTGGAAGCAGTCGGCCCCAAAGTTGGGTTCGCCACCTTCGAGCAGGTACAGGTCGTGTCCACGTTCCTCACTGTCGGTGTAGGTATACATGCCGATGCGCTCCATGTCAAACTTGCTGCCCCCGCTGATCATGGTGCGCAGGAAACTTGCCATGGCTTTGCGCACACGTTGCTCGGTGATATGCGGTGAGCCAAAGGCCGCGTCGAACATGGGAGGGTAGTCTTCGGTGGCTTCGAGTTCAGCCAGCACGTCAGGCCAGTTGTCGGCCATTTCGATGGGATTCTCGATGGGGTCGCCGATAAATTCCTCAAGGGTCTCTACGCGTCCGTCCCAAAACAAGGTAGGCGCCCAGCCCAGGTTGATCAGGGCCATGGCGTTGCGTTCGCCTTCGTCTCCAAAGATGCCGGTGGACACCGCGGTGCTCTCAGCAAAGCCCAATTCGGGTTGGTGGCAGGTGCCGCAGGACATGGCATTGTTGCCGCTCAGTAGTGGTTCCCAAAACAGATGACGGCCGAGTTCCACGCCTTCCACGGTCAAAGGGTTGTCCTCAGGAATGGGCATGGGAGGGAAGAAGGGTGGGATCACCAAGTCGTACGCGGTGGCATTCGGGTTGATGGTGGGGATGGTGTCGGTGCATTCTTCCGGATCATCCTCTTTACAACCGGTCATAACCAGCGCCAAACACAGCAATATGGTGCCCCAACGTTTCATCAATGCACAGTCAAAGACGCAGCAAAGTTGTCGGTGAATTGTTCGGCCAATTCAGGGTTGTCCGAGGTGTGGGTCTGGTTGTCGGCAGCAATGTCGATATCGTGCACCGCATTGAACCACTGGCTCACATCCAAGGCCACTACATATTCGATGCGCTCACATTCAGCGGCGGCTGTGAAGCTTGGAGTAATAATCTCGAGGTTTTCTGGCTTGCCGGTGTGGATGCTGATGAAATCAGTAAGCTCTGCGCCTTCGGTGCCGGTAAGGTCCATACGGCCCTCCAATTGGATGAATTTGTAGCCCGAGGCCCAGGTCCAAAACATGCCTTGGAAATCACTCAAGGGGTGGTCCACCGGGTAGGCGGCAGGGTCGGGATCGATGTTGTATGCGTCAGGCACGCCAACTACAAAGCTGTTGAGGGTTTGGCTGCCGCTGTTCGGGATGGCAAAGTCTGCTGTGGTTTGATCACTGCCCAATTTGAACAGGGCCACTTCGCCAGAAAGACCTGCGCTGCCCTCGCTGTCGCTGGCGTCAAACGCGCTCAGGTAAACGTCGAGTTGGTCTAGACGCACTCGATAACCCTCATCGGTGGTGAAAATATCTCCAGTGGAAATCGGTGTGGTGCCGTCCATCAGTTGGACACGTATCCTTATGCTATCCGCCGACGGGATATCACGTACCTGGGGACAGCCGGCCAAACCAAACATGGCAAGGACCAATACAAGCATCTGGACATGGCGCATGGCACTAAAATTAAGGAGTGATCGAATTGCAGAGGGTATATCTGCTACAATTTTGGAGAGTGTTGCCCCACTTTGATGCGCCTGTTTCTATACTCAGCCGTATGAATTGAAGTTCGAGGCCAAACAGAATGCAGAAGTACGTGCTCGTTTGCAGCAGGAGTGAACGGCGAACCTTATTCAGGCATCGTTTCTGCTGCTTCTGACTCAGAGTACTAGCGTTTACGCCGCTTTTTGTTGCCGCCAGCATTGCCTTTTTTACGAACCTGCTTTTTCGTGTGTTGGTTGACCTGAGGGATATCCTTTTTTAGCTCCTGGATGCTGAGCAGTTCTTGTCCTTCCTTCAACTCCAGCTTGCCTCCGGAGAGTTCTTTAAGCTGCCCCAATACCACGTGGTCCTCCACCGAGCTGCGGTTGTAGGTGATGTAATGCTTTTTCATGAGGTTGGCCAAACGCAGGGTCAGCACCTCACGCTCTTCGCCAGGCTCCATGGCCACCGCTTTCTCGAGCATGCTTTCCAACCAGGTCCCATAGTGACCGTAGGTGAATGATCGCTTCGGGTACTTGAGCATTTGCGGACGCTCGTTCAAGGTCTCAATCGCTGGTACAGGGTAGGGGGAGTCCACGTCCAACTCAAACCCGGCCATGATGTGCAAGTGGTCCCAGAGCTTGTGCTTGTAATCCTCAATGTCGCGCAGGTACGGAAACAGCTGCCCCATTACCGAGATGATGGCTTGGGCCACTTTGTTGCGCTCCTCCCGGTCTTCCACTCCTTTGCAGAAGTGAATCATGTTCTGGATGTTTCGTCCGTATTCGGGAATGATGAGCTGGGGGCGCGAACTGTTGTATTCCATAAAGTAGGTGTGAGGATGCCGGGCGAACCGCCGGGCGGAGGTCAAAAGTACACTTATGCGGTCAATCTTCCGCGGTGATTTAAACGATGCGCAGCTTGGCAAATTTCAACAGCAACTGTTTTTGTCCCGCCGAAGGGAAAAAGACGGTGGCTTTGCGCTGCACGCCTTCGCCATCCACCTTCAACACTTTGCCGCGTCCAAAGCGCGCGTGTTCCACTTGCTGACCGGCTTGGATGTCTCCGGCGTCGGCGGCTTGGAATGCGCTGTCGGCCACTTGACTGACCTTGGTCATGGGTTTGCCTGCGCTGGTTTTGGGCGTGGCTGCCTTGGGCTTGGGCGCGTCAAAGCCCCGGAAGGACTGTTGGGTGAAGTACCCCTGTCGCGCCTTCTGGAAATCGGATCCAAACGGGTCGGCATGCGAGGGCGCCACTTTGGGCATCTCCAAGTACTGCTCGTCAATTTCTTCGATGAAACGGCTGGGTTCGCCTTGCTGCAATTGGCCCCAGCGGTACCGTGTCAAGGCGTAGGTGAGCCACGCTTGCTTTTCGGCGCGGGTGAGTGCCACGTAAAACAGGCGGCGTTCCTCTTCCAGTTCTGACCGCGAGTGCAAGGCCATTTGAGAGGGGAAGAGGTTTTCCTCCAACCCCACCACGAACACGTACGGGAACTCCAGTCCCTTGGCGGCGTGGATGGTCATGAGCGAGACCTTGTTGTCGTCGCCGTCGTCCTGATCTTGATCGGTGAGCAGGGCTACGTCAATCAAAAAGTCGCTGAGGGTGTTGATGCGCTCGGGCTCGTCCGGATTGGTCTGGTCCGAGAACTCCTTCATACCGGCGAGCAGCTCCTGGATGTTCTCGTAACGGGCCACGCCTTCGGGTGACTTGTCGGCGTATAGGTCCTTGAGGATGCCGGATTCCTTGGCCACTCGGTGTCCCAACTCGTAGGCCGGTTGTGTCGCGAGCTCTGCGCCAAAGCTGCGGATCATGACCGCGAAGTCACTCAGTTTGCCGGCAGTGCCTTTGTTGATGTTGAGCCCGTGCTCGGCTGGGGAGTTGATCACGTTCCACAGGCTTGTGTCACGCTCGGCGGCGCAGACAATCACCTTATCCATGGTGGTTTTGCCAATGCCACGTGCCGGGTAGTTGATGATGCGTTTGAGGGCCTCCTCGTCCTGCGGGTTGGCCGACAGGCGGTAGTAGGCAAGCAAATCCTTGATCTCCTTGCGCTGGTAAAAGCTGAGCCCTCCGTAGATGCGGTAGGGCAGGTTGATCTTGCGCAGCTGTTCCTCAAACGAACGCGATTGAGCATTGGTGCGGTACAGGATGGCAAAGTCCTTGGGGTGGACCTGCCCGGTGTTCTGCACCTCAAAAATGGTATTGGCCACAAACTTGCCTTCGTCGTTGTCGCTCATGGCGCGGTGCACCTTGACGGCTTTGCCTTGGTCGTTGTCGGTCCAAACGGTTTTTTGGATCTGGTCTTTGTTGCGGGCAATGATGCTGTTGGCCGCGTTGACGATCACCTTGGTCGAACGGTAGTTTTGCTCCAGTTTAAAGGTCTCGGCCTCGGGGTAATCTTTTCGGAAGTTGAGGATGTTGGCAATGTTCGCCCCGCGGAAGGAGTAAATGCTCTGGGCATCATCACCCACCACGCAAACGTTGCGGTGCGCCGCCCCCAACTGCTTGACAATCATGTATTGGCTGAAGTTGGTGTCCTGGTACTCGTCCACCAAGATGTAGCGGAACTTGTGTTGGTAGCGCAGCAGCACATCCGGGAAGTCGCGCAGCAGTTCGTTGGTCTTGAACAGCAAGTCGTCAAAATCCATGGCGCCGGCGCGGTAGCAGCGCTGGGCGTACTTGGCATAGATCTCGGCCATTTTGGGGCGCCCAGCCTGGTGGTCGTCGCTGACGATCTCGGTTTGGTTGGCGTAGTCCTTGGGGCCGATGAGGTTGTTCTTGGCGTTGGAGATGCGCCCGTACACGATGTTGACCTTGTACACCTTGTCGTCAAGGCCCATGCCTTTGATGATGTCCTTGATCAGGCTCTTGCTGTCCTGGGTGTCATAGATGGTAAAGTCGCGGGGGTAGTTGATGCGGTCGGCTTCGATGCGCAGGATGCGGGCAAAGATCGAGTGGAAGGTGCCCATCCAAATGTTGCGGGCTTCTTGTTCGCCCACGACTCTGTCGATCCGCGCCTTCATCTCGCGGGCGGCCTTGTTGGTAAAGGTCAGCGCCAAGATGTTGAACGGGTCTACCCCGCCGCGAATCAGGTGTACAATGCGGTAGGTAAGCACGCGGGTTTTGCCGGAACCGGCGCCAGCAATCACCATCGCTGGCCCTTCTGTGTGCTCTACGGCAACACGTTGGGCTTCGTTCAACTCCTCCAGGTAACTCATCTAACAGCGAAAATAGGAAAGGGGGGTGCGATCACGTGCGAATCCTCCGGGATAATGCGCTCCCATTTTGTGGATGGTAACCTCAGTGGAATGGATACGTATGATGGCCTTTTGACTGGCCGATTTGGGACTTCATCCATCGAATGTGCCGTGGGGTCCAAAGCCTGCCAAAGAAAACTCCTGTTAAGGGTTGGATTTCCGGAGATAATACCTACATTTGCACCCCCAAAATTTTTCAGGGGAAGACTATTGTGTAAAACTTTTTGAGCCAAGATATACCGCAAAATGCCAACGATTCAACAGCTCATCCGTAAGGGGAGAACCTCAAAAACACAGACCAGCAAATCGGCTGCTCTCGACTCGTGTCCACAGCGCCGCGGGGTTTGTGTACGTGTATATACAACCACTCCTAAGAAGCCGAACTCGGCGATGCGTAAAGTGGCTCGTGTACGTCTCACCAATGGCAACGAAGTCAACGCCTACATCGGCGGTGAAGGCCATAACCTGCAAGAGCACAGCATCGTGCTCGTGCGCGGCGGTCGTGTAAAAGACTTGCCAGGTGTACGTTACCACATCGTGCGTGGCGCACTCGACACCGCTGGTGTGGAAGGCCGTGCACAGCGCCGTTCGAAATACGGCACCAAACGACCTAAGAAAAAGTAAGCGCCCTAGCGCAGTAAGATTCTGTCATGCGAAGAAGAACAGCGAAAAAGCGGCACATTCTGCCCGATCCACGTTTCAACGACGTGGTAGTAACCAAGTTCGTAAACAACATGATGCAAGATGGTAAGAAGGCCGTAGCCTACGAGATCTTCTACGATGCCATCGACCGTGTCAGCGAACGCACTGGTGAAGATGGACTGGAGCTTTGGAAAAAAGCCCTCCACAACGTGACGCCAGCCGTTGAGGTGAAGAGCCGCCGTGTAGGTGGTGCCACCTTCCAGATTCCACAGCCTGTACGCGACAGCCGTCGTCAGTCATTGGCCATGAAGTGGATGATCGGCTTCGCACGCAAGCGCAACGAGAAAACCATGGGTGAGCGCCTCGCAGGTGAGGTCATCGCTGCAGCCAAGGAAGAAGGCGCGACTTACAAAAAGAAAGAAGACACGCACCGTATGGCTGAAGCCAACAAGGCGTTCTCACACTTCCGCTTCTAACAACCTAACCAAGAGAAGACTTTTCACTGATGTCAAAACGAGATCTGAAATACACGCGCAACATTGGTATCGCTGCCCACATTGATGCGGGTAAGACCACCACTACCGAGCGTATTCTGTACTACGGCGGTGTGAGCCACAAAATTGGTGAGGTACACGACGGTGCTGCAACCATGGACTGGATGGAGCAAGAGCAAGAGCGTGGTATTACCATTACCTCTGCGGCCACCACCCTGAACTGGAAGTACCGTGAGAAGGATTACCACGTAAACATCATCGACACCCCGGGACACGTTGACTTTACCGTTGAGGTAAACCGTTCACTCCGCGTACTCGATGGTCTGGTGTTCCTCTTCTCTGCCGTAGACGGCGTTGAGCCACAGTCGGAGACCAACTGGCGACTGGCTGACAACTACAACGTTGCCCGTATTGGTTTCGTAAACAAAATGGACCGCCAAGGTGCCAACTTCCTGAACGTGTGCAAGCAGGTGAAGGACATGCTCGGCAGCCACGCCCTCCCGCTCCAGATTCCAATCGGTGCTGAGGACGACTTCAAAGGTGTAGTAGACCTGATCAACTTCCGCGGCATTGTGTGGAATGAGCACGATCAAGGCATGACCTTCGAAGAGGTGGACATCCCTGCTGACATCCTCGAGGAAGCCACCGAGCTCCGCGAGAACCTCCTGGAAGCCGTTGCTGAGTTCGATGACAACCTGATGGAGAAATACTTCGAGGATCCCGAGTCGCTCACCGAGCGCGAAATTCTCGATGCACTGCGCGAAGCGACCTGCGCAGGCAAAGTGGTTCCAATGATGTGCGGTTCTGCCTTCAAGAACAAAGGCGTTCAAACCATGCTCGACATGGTGATGGAGATTCTTCCTTCGCCGCTTGACGTAGAAGACATCGTGGGTACCAACCCAAACACGGATGCTGAAGAGAAGCGCAAGCCTTCTTACGACGATCCGTTTTCGGCCCTGGCGTTCAAGATTGCTACCGACCCGTTCGTAGGTCGTCTGTGCTTCACCCGTGCCTACTCTGGTGTACTGGAGTCAGGTTCATACGTATGGAACACCCGTACCGGCAAGAAGGAGCGTATCTCACGCATCTTCCAAATGCACGCCAACAAGCAAAACCAAGTGGACTCACTTGGCGCTGGCGATATCGCCGCACTGGTGGGTTTCAAGGACATCCGTACCGGTGACACGCTCTGTGCAGAGAAGTCTCCAATCGTACTCGAGTCGATGGACTTCCCAGATCCAGTAATCGGTCTGGCCATCGAGCCAAAAACCCAAAGCGACGTGGACAAGTTGGGCATCGCACTGGCCAAGCTGGCTGAGGAGGATCCCACCTTCCAAGTACGCACCGATGAAGATTCAGGTCAAACTGTAATCTCAGGTATGGGTGAGCTTCACTTGGACATCATCATCGACCGCCTCAAGCGCGAGTTTAAGGTGGAGTGTAACCAAGGTGCACCTCAGGTATCGTACAAGGAGGCCATCCAAGGCACCACCGATCACCGTGAGGTTTACAAGAAGCAGTCCGGTGGTCGCGGTAAGTTCGCGGACATTGTGATTACCATTTCTCCAAACGACGACGAGGAGAACCCAGGCTTGAAGTTCATCAACACCATCAAGGGTGGTAACATTCCTAAGGAATTTATCCCCTCGATCGAAAAAGGCTTCAAGATGTCTATGGAGAACGGTGTACTCGCCGGCTTCCCTATGGATTCGATGACTGTCGAATTGAAGGACGGTAGCTTCCACAACGTGGATTCGGACCAACTCTCGTTCGAGCTCGCTGCCAAGATGGCTTACCGCAACGCGGTGCCTAAATGCCAGCCTATCCTCCTCGAGCCTATGATGAAGCTCGAAGTGGTAACCCCAGAAGAAAACATGGGTGATGTGATCGGTGACCTCAACAAGCGTCGAGGTCTGATCGAAGGCACCGAGGAACGCAACGGCGCAACCGTTGTAAAAGGCAAAGTGCCTTTGGCCTCGATGTTCGGTTACGTAACTGACTTGCGTACCATCACTTCAGGACGTGCAACGTCGACCATGGAGTTCTCGCACTTCGCCCCTGCCCCCAACGCAATTGCCGAGGAAGTAGTGGCCAAAGCGAAAGGAAACGTAAACGCATAAGACCTGACGATGGCTCAGAAGATTCGCATCAAACTCAAGTCTTACGATCACAACCTGGTAGACAAGTCTGCCGAGAAAATCGTGAAGACCGTAAAAACCACCGGTGCTGTGATCAGTGGTCCCATTCCACTGCCAACGCACCAACGCATCTACACGGTGCTTCGCTCGCCCCACGTGAACAAGAAGTCACGGGAGCAGTTCGAGCTCAACTCGTACAAGCGACTCATCGACATCTACAGCTCTTCTTCGAAGACGGTAGACGCCCTGATGCGCTTGGAGTTGCCAAGTGGCGTTGAGGTCGAGATCAAAGTGTGATCGGCGGTTCAAGAAAGAAACAGAAACAAATAGGTAACGATGCCTGGAATTATTGCAAAAAAATTAGGAATGACTAGCGTCTACGGTGCCACTGGGAAGAACATCCCATGCACAGTGTTGGAAGCTGGTCCCTGTATCGTTACGCAGGTAAAAACTGCGGACAAGGACGGCTATGAGGCGGTTCAGCTCGGCTTCGGCGAGCAGAAGGACCACCGCATCAACAAGCCGATGGCAGGACACTTTAAGAAAGCGGGCGTGGGCGCCATGAAGAAGCTGGTTGAATTCAGCGGCTTCGAACAAGAGCTCAACGCAGGCGATCAAGTGAAAGTAGAAGACGTTTTCGCGGAAGGCGAATTCGTATCGGTTCAAGGAACCTCTCGTGGTAAAGGTTTCCAAGGCGTTGTGAAACGACACAAGTTTGCCGGTGTAGGCCAGCAGACCCACGGTCAGCACAACCGCCTGCGCGCCCCTGGTGCGATCGGTGCGGCTTCGGATCCAGCGCGTGTGTTCAAAGGCCTCCGTATGGCAGGTCAGGACGGCAACCGCAAGGTGACCATCGAAAACCTCGAAGTGGTAAAGATTTTGGCTGACGAAGGGCTGATCCTGGTAAAGGGCGCCACTCCTGGTCATAAAGGTGCAACCGTAATCATCCGCAAGTAAGATGGAAGTAGCTGTTTACAACACCCAAGGCAAGAAGACTGGCACCGCCAAGTTGGATGACGCGGTTTTCGGCATTGAGCCGAACGATCACGTGATCTGGTTGGACGTGAAGCGTTACCGCAACGCGCAACGCCAGGGTACGCACAAGTCGAAAGAGCGTGCAGAGATCGCCGGTTCGACCAAGAAACTGTTCCGCCAAAAGGGAACTGGTAACGCCCGTGTGGGTAGTGCTAAGAGCCCAACCCGTCGTGGAGGAGGTACCGCATTCGGTCCACGTCCTCGTAACTACACGATCCAGCTCAACAAAAAGACCAAGCGTCTGGCCCGTATGTCGGCCCTGAGCTACAAGGCGAAAGACAATGAAATCCTGATGATCGACGCGTGGTCGATGGATGCCCCAAAAACCAAGGACTTTGTTCAGGTACTCAGCAACCTCAAGCTGGCCGACAACAAAACCCTGGTGGTTGTTCCTGAGAACAACGGCAACATCTACATGTCATCGCGTAACGTACAAGGTCACAAAGTCCAGGCAGCTGGCAACCTGACCACTTACGAGATCCTGGATTGCGATAAACTCATCTTCGTTGGTAACGCCCACGAAATCGTGGCAAACGCCCTCAACGCTTAAGACGATGAAACAGATTCTGATCCAACCCGTCATCACCGAAAAGATGACCGCGCTCAGCGATAAGCTGAACCAGCACTGCTTCATCGTGCATAAGGATGCCAACAAGATTGAGATCCAGAAAGCAGTGGAAGAGCAGTTCGGCGTGACCGTAACTGCTGTAAATACAATCAACGTGGACGGTAAGAAGAAGTCGCGCTTCTCGAAAGCAGGCTTGCTCACCGGACGCACCACCAGCATCAAGAAGGCCATCGTGAGCCTCGCTGATGGTGACACCATTGACATCTACGATCATATCTAAGGCGCAGGAATAATGGCTGTACGTAAACTCAATCCAACGACCCCCGGTCAACGTCATAAAGTGGTGACCACCTTCGAGGAGGTAACCACCGACAAGCCGCACAAGCCCTTGTTGGCGCCCCTGCACAAGTCAGGCGGTCGTAACAACCAGGGTCGCATGACCATGCGCTACCGAGGTGGTGGCCACAAGCGCCGCTACCGCATCATCGACTTCAAGCGTGATAAGCACGACATGGACGCGAAGGTGCTGACCATTGAATACGATCCAAACCGTTCAGCGCGCATCGCTCTGGTGGAATACACCGACGGCGAGAAGCGTTACATCATCGCTCCAGAAGGACTCACCGTGGGCATGTCTGTGAAGTCAGGTAAAACTGCCATTCCAGAAGTAGGTCACACCATGTACCTCAGCGATGTGCCATTGGGCTCGATGATTCACAACATCGAGCTGTACCCAGGTCGCGGTGGCCAAATGGTCCGCAGCGCCGGTGCATCTGCCCAGCTGAACGCACGCGATGGCAAATACGCCATCATCAAACTCCCTTCGGGCGAGACCCGCATGGTCCTGGTGACTTGCAAAGCCACCATCGGTACCGTGAGTAACTCTGAGCACATGCTGACCCGTTCGGGTAAAGCAGGTCGCAGCCGCTGGTTGGGCCGTCGTCCACGCGTTCGAGGCGTGGTGATGAACCCAGTCGATCACCCCATGGGTGGTGGCGAGGGCCGTGCCTCAGGTGGTCACCCACGTTCACGCAACGGTGTGCCTTCGAAGGGCTACAAAACCCGCAGCAAGACCAAAGCGTCTGGCCGCTTGATTATCGAACGACGCAAGAAGAAATAAGCCATGTCTCGATCGCTGAAAAAACCCCCATTCGTTCACTACAAGCTGCAACAGCGTGTAGACGAAGCACAGGCTTCAGGAAAGAAGACCGTGATCAAGACGTGGTCACGCGCATCCACCATCACTCCGGACTTTGTGAACCTCACCTTTGGTGTGCACAACGGCCGTCAGTTCATTCCAGTATTCGTTACCGAGAACATGGTGGGTCACAAACTCGGAGAATTTGCACCTACCCGCACCTTCCGTGGTCACGGTGGCAACAAGAAACGCTAATCATCGCTAACTGAACATTGTCATGGGACAACGAAAGCAAAAAGCCTCAGAGGCTCGCAAGGAAGCGATGAAAAACGTCGCTTACGCCAAGCTGAACAACTGCCCGACTTCGCCTCGTAAGATGCGCAAGGTGGCGGACACCATTCGTGGTGCGGAGGTCAACAAGGCTCTGAACATCCTCAAGTTCTCACGCCAAGAGGCATCGGTACGTCTGGAGAAGTTGCTCCGTTCGGCCATCGCCAACTGGGAGAGCAAGAACGAAGGTGCTCGCATCGAGGAGTCAAACCTCTTCGTGAAAGAAATCAAAGTGGATTCAGCGCGTATGCTGAAGCGCATCCAGCCTGCCCCTCAGGGACGTGCGCACCGCATCCGCAAGCGGTCAAACCACGTAACCATCATTTTGGACAGCGCTAACTAATCGCACAATGGGACAGAAGACCAATCCAATCGGCAACCGCCTCGGCTTTATCAAAGGCTGGGATTCCAACTGGTACGGGGGTAAGAACTACGTGGATAAGCTCGTTGAAGACGACAAGATCCGCACTTACCTCATGGCCCGTTTGCGCAAGGCTAGCATCTCCAAAATCATCATCGAGCGCACCCTGAAGCTCGTGACCGTTACCATCAAGACTGCGCGTCCTGGTGTGATCATCGGTAAAGGTGGTTCTGAGGTAGACAAGCTGAAAGAGGAGTTGAAGAAACTCACCGGCAAGGACGTACAGATCAACATCTTCGAGATCAAGCGCCCAGAGCTCGACGCCCAACTCGTGGCCGACAGTATCGCGCGTCAGCTCGAAGGACGTATCTCGTTCCGCCGTGCTATCAAGATGTCACTCGCCGGTACCATGCGTATGGGTGCTGAAGGCATTAAGATCCAGATCGCAGGTCGTTTGAACGGCGCCGAGATGGCCCGTAACGAGACCTACAAAGACGGACGTATTCCTCTGCACACTTTCCGTGCAGACATCGATTACGCATTGGCAGAAGCACACACCACCTACGGCCGTATCGGCATCAAGGTGTGGATCTGTAAAGGCGAAGTTTACGGCAAGCGCGACCTGTCGCCGACTGTCGGTATGAAGAACCAAAAACGAGGACCACAAGGTGGTGGTGGCCGTGGCGGCCGTCGTCCACGCGGTGGCGCTCGCAAGTAAGAACCGTTAACGCAGAAGAATCATGCTTCAACCGAAACGCACGAAATTCCGCAAGATGCAGAAGGGCCGTATCAAAGGCCTGGCGCACCGCGGTTCGACCATTGCTTTTGGCTCATTCGGCCTCAAGACCACAGATGAAGGGTTCATCACTTCACGTCAGATTGAGTCTGCACGTGTGGCCATGACCCGTTACATGAAACGTGAGGGTAAGGTGTGGATCCGCATCTTCCCAGACAAACCCATCACCAGCAAGCCTGCTGAGGTACGTATGGGTAAAGGTAAAGGTGCTCCCTCGCACTGGGTAGCCGTTGTTAAGCCCGGACGCATCATGTTCGAGCTGGACGGTGTTTCGATGGAAGTGGCTCAAGAGGCACTCCGTCTGGCAGCTCAAAAGCTCCCAGTACGCACCAAGTTTGTAGTACGAAACGACTATAGCGAATAATATGAAAGCGGTCGAACTCAAAGAATTCTCGGTAGGAGATCTGCACGAGAAGTTGGCAGACGAGCGCGCAAGCCTCGCCAAGCTCAAATTCCAGCACGCCGTTTCAGGCCTGGAGAGCCCTCTGCAAATTCGCAACACGCGCAAAAGCATTGCGCGCATTTTGACCGAAATCAATTCGCGTCGTAACACTGAACAGGCAGCATCATGAGAAACCTGAGAAAAGAGCGTATCGGTGTGGTGACCTCGAACTCCATGAACAAATCCATCGTGGTTTCTGTGGAGCGCAAGATGAAGCACCCGAAATACGGAAAGTTCGTGAAGACCACTGCCAAGTTCATGGCTCACGATGAGAAGGACGAGTGTAACGTGGGCGATACTGTTCGCATCATGGAAACACGACCACTGAGCAAGTCGAAGAACTGGCGCCTGGTGGAGATTGTAGAACGCGCCAAGTAAGCGGCTTAATACTAGAGAGAGATGATTCAGCAAGAGTCACGTCTGAAAGTTGCAGACAACAGCGGAGCCAAAGAGGTGCTTTGCATCCGAGTGCTCGGTGGTACCAAGCGCCGCTACGCCTCCATCGGTGACAAGATTGTTGTTACTGTGAAGGACGCCATGCCTAATGCCAACGCCAAGAAAGGTTCGGTATCGAAGGCAGTTGTGGTACGTACCAAGAAAGAAATTCGTCGTGCGGACGGTTCATACATCCGCTTCGATGACAATGCAGTAGTACTGCTCAACGCGTCTGACGACCTGCGCGGAACCCGAATCTTCGGCCCCGTTGCACGTGAGCTGCGTGAGAAAGACTACATGCGTATTGTTTCACTGGCACCTGAGGTGCTTTAACTCAACCTGCGATGTACAAGCGGTACAAAGTGAAAAAAGGCGACCAGGTACGCATCCTGGCCGGCAAAAATAAAGGCGAGCAGGGTGAGGTGATTCTCGTAGACCGCAAGACCGATCGTGTGATCGTCAAGGGCTACAACATGATCACCAAACACAACAAGCCGACCCCGACCGAGCCGCAAGGCGGCATCGAGAAGAAGGAAGCCCCCATCCACATCTCGAATGTGATGGTGATCGATAACCAAGGCAACGCTACCCGTGTTGGCCGTCGTCGCAACGACGAAGGCAAACTGGTGCGTTACTCGAAAAAATCCGGACAGGAGCTGTAATCATGGCCTATACCCCACGACTCCAAACCAAGTACCAGGAGGAAATTTCTCCGGCACTGAAAGAGAAGTTCAGCTACTCGACCATCATGCAGGTGCCCAAGATCACCAAGATCTGCATCAACCAAGGCCTCGGTAAAGCCGTTGCTGACCGCAAGATGGTAGACGCCGCTGTGGAAGAGATGACCTCGATTACGGGCCAACGCGCCGTTGCATGCCTCTCGACCAAGGACGTTTCGAACTTTAAGCTTCGTAAAGGCATGCCTATCGGTGCTAAAGTGACCCTCCGCGGCGAGCGCATGTACGAGTTTTTGGACCGACTGATCACTGTGGCCCTGCCACGTACCCGTGACTTCCGTGGCGTACGCGCGTCAGGCTTTGACGGCCGAGGTAACTTCACCTTTGGCATCAAAGAGCAGATCATCTTCCCAGAGATCAACATCGAGAAAGTCAAGAACATCAACGGAATGGACATCACGTTTGTAACCACTGCGAACACCGACGAAGAGGCGCGCGCACTGTTGGATGCATTCAAATTCCCATTCACCAAATAATAGCCATGGCCAAAGAATCCATGAAAGCGCGCGAGCGCAAACGTGAGCGCATGGTGGCAAAGTATGCTGCTAAACGCGCTGCTCTGAAAGAAGCTGGTGACTGGGATGCCCTCCAGAAGTTGCCTAAAAACTCATCGGCGGTACGTCTGCACAACCGCTGCCAATTGACCGGTCGTCCTCGTGGCTACATGCGTCAGTTTGGCATCTCGCGTGTACAATTCCGCAAGATGGCCCTCAGCGGGAAGATCCCCGGGGTGAAGAAAGCAAGCTGGTAATCCGAAACGAGAAGAAGCTATGTACACTGATCCGATTGCAGATTACCTGACCCGTATTCGTAACGCCCAGCGTGCGAATCACAAAGTGGTAGAGATTCCAGGTTCGAACCTGAAGCGCGAGATGACCAAAATCCTGTTCGACAGCGGTTACATCCTGAGCTACAAGTTCACCGAGGAAGGGTACCAAGGCACCATCAAGATCGCCTTGAAGTACCACCCCAAAACCAAGGCTCCGGCCATCACCAAGATCGAGCGCTACAGCACCCCTGGTCTGCGCAAGTACAAAGGCGCTGGAGACTTGCCACGCGTACTGAATGGTCTGGGTGTATCCATCATCTCAACCTCACGCGGTCTGATGACCGACAAGCAAGCCCGCAGCATGAATGTAGGCGGTGAGGTGTTGGCCCTGGTATACTAAACCGAGAAACAAAGAAATCATGTCACGAATTGGAAATGCTCCTGTAGATATCCTCGACGGTGTTGAGGTAAAGATCGAGGGCCAGACCGTAACGGTTAAAGGTCCTAAGGGAGAGCTGCAGCAGGAGATTGACACCTGCGTAAGCGTAGAAAACAAAGACGGCCAGATCGTACTGTCGCGCGAGAGCGACCACCGCGATCACCGTTCGAAGCACGGCTTGTACCGCGCGCTGATTGCCAACATGGTAGAAGGCGTAAGCAAAGGCTACGAGAAGAAGCTCGAACTGGTAGGTGTAGGTTTCCGTGCCAACACTAAAGGTCAGATTCTGGAATTGTCACTGGGTTACTCTCACCAGATTCACTTCGAGCTCCCTTCTGAAATCAAGGTGGTTGCTGAAACTGAAAAGGGTAAGAACCCGATCGTGACCCTCCAGTCTCACGACAAGCAATTGCTGGGAACCGTAGCATCGAAGATCCGATCGCTGCGCAAGCCTGAGCCCTATAAAGGAAAAGGTGTTCGCTACGTTGGTGAGCACATTCGTCGTAAAGCCGGTAAATCTGCCGCTAAATAAGTGTGAGTTATGGCATTCAGTAAACAAGCACGTCGCAATAAAGTACGTCGCCGCATTCGCAAGCACGTATTTGGCACCGCGCAGCGTCCGCGCCTGAGCGTGTTCCGCAGCAACAAAGAAATTTATGTTCAAGTGATCGACGATGTCAACGGCAAGACCTTGGTAGCGGCCTCGTCACAAGGTGTGAAAGAAGCACACGGTGTGAGCAAGACCGACCAAGCAAAAGTTGTAGGCAGCCAGATCGCCGAGCGTGCAAAAGCCGAAGGCATCGAGTCGGTGGTTTTTGATCGTAACGGATACCTGTACCACGGCCGCGTGAAAGCGCTGGCTGACGCCGCCCGCGAAGGAGGCCTCCAATTCTAAGACCGATGAAAGTACAACCGAAAGCAGTACGCTCGAAAGACATGGAACTGGTTGACAAGCTCGTAGGCGTCAACCGTGTTACCAAAGTAACCAAAGGGGGCCGCGCGTTCTCATTCTCTGCCATTGTGGTAGTAGGTGATGAGAACGGTGTTGTGGGCCACGGACTGGGCAAGTCGAAGGACGTTGCCGGTGCCATCCAAAAAGGCATCGATGACGCGAAGAAGAACCTGATCCGCGTACCACTCATCCACGGCACCCTCCCTCACGCACAAGCTGGCAAGTACGGCGGTGCGCGCGTATTCCTGAAGCCTGCATCTAACGGTACCGGTGTGATCGCCGGTGGTGCGATGCGTGCGGTACTGGAAAGCGCTGGTGTAAAAGACATCCTGGCGAAATCGCTGGGTTCATCCAACCCACACAACGTAGTAAAGGCAACCGTTGATGCCCTCGGCCAAGTCCGCGATGCATACGAAGTAGCTGAGCTGCGCGGTGTGACAGTTGATAAAGTATTCAACGGATAAGCGTCATGGGAAAGATTCGCGTAACCCAAGTCCGCAGCGCCATTGGTCGTCCGGCCCGTCAGAAGGCCACCATCCAGGCACTCGGCATCAAGAAACTGAATGTTCCCGTGGAGCACGAAGCTACTCCACAAATCCTGGGTATGGTTCGCAAAGTGAACCACCTGGTGAAGGTTGAGGAACTCTAAACGAGACAACACGCACGTTATGAAACTGCACACATTGAAACCTGCGGCTGGTTCTACCAAGCAGCGCAAGCGAGTAGGTCGGGGAGAAGGTTCTGGACACGGTGGTACTTCCACCCGTGGACACAAAGGGGCTAAGTCTCGTTCCGGCTACAAAAGCAAAATCGGTTTTGAAGGGGGCCAGATGCCACTGCAACGCCGCGTTCCTAAGTTCGGCTTTAAAAACCCGAACCGCGTAGCGTACAAAGCGGTGAACCTGGATACCATTCAGCACCTGATGGACGAGAAGAAAGTCACCGAGATCACCCTCGATGTGCTCGTAGATAACGGAATTGCTCAGAAGAAAGACCTGATCAAGATCCTTGGTCGCGGCGAGCTGAAAGGCAAAGTGACCGTGACTGCGCATAAATTCTCGGCTTCTGCACAGAAAGCCATTGAAGCGCAAGGTGGCGAGGCGAAAACCGTTTAATTCGCGTCGCTATGAAAAAGTTCATCCAAAAGATCAAAGACATCTACGCCCATGAAGAGCTTCGCAAGAAGATCCTCTTCACCCTGGGTATGGTGTTGATTTACCGCATTGGCTGTTTCATTACCCTGCCGGGTGTGGACAGCGGTGCCGTTCAAGATCAATTCGCAAGCCTTGCTGGTGACGGCGGCGGTTTGAACATTACCGACCTGCTCGGTCTGTTCACCGGCGGTGCGTTTACCTCAGCATCGATTTTTGCATTGGGCATCATGCCGTACATCTCGGCTTCCATCATCATGCAGCTGGCTGGTCTGGCTGTTCCTGCGATCCAAAAGATGCAGAAGGAAGGCGAAAGCGGCCGTAAGAAGATCAACCAGTACACCCGATTGCTGACCATCGCTATTTGCGTGGTACAGGCTCCGGGATATATCTTGGCTACCATCCCTGGTGGTGCCTACCCTGAAGGACCACTGTGGCTGGTAGGTGCAGTGATCATCCTGACCTGTTCATGCTTGCTCGTGATGTGGTTGGGTGAGCGCATCACCGAAAAGGGTGTGGGTAACGGTATCTCACTGATCATTATGATCGGTATTATCGCTCAGTTCCCAGCAGCACTCCTGCAGGAGGTGAGCACCCAAAAGCCAATGCTTTTCTTGGTTGAGATGGCCTTCTTCTTTATCGTGATTGCAGCATCGGTTGCCTTGGTGCAAGCCGTACGCCGCGTACCGGTACAGATGGCCAAAATGAACCTCGGTGCGCAAACCCTGCCAGCTGGCGAGGGCGCGCGTAGCTACATCCCTCTGAAGGTGAACTCTTCAGGTGTGATGCCGATCATCTTCGCCCAGGCGATCATGTTCGTGCCCCTCTACCTGCAGACCCAGTTCCCCGACAGCGTATTCATCCAAGAGATGAGCAATTTCTACGGGTTGTGGTACAACGTAGTGTTCTTCTTTATGATCGTGATCTTCACCTACTTCTACACAGCGGTAACGGTGAACCCGAATCAGATTGCAGACGACTTGAAGCGTCAGAACAGCTTCGTGCCGGGCATCAAGCCAGGCCGCGCAACTGCCGACTTCTTGGACGACATCGTATCGCGCATTACCCTGCCCGGTTCGATCTTCTTGGCGTTTATCGCCATCCTGCCTGCTATCGTGATGGCTTTTGGCCTGACCGAGTCGCAGCAGTTCTCCATTTTCTTCGGCGGTACTTCGCTGTTGATCATGGTGGGTGTGATTTTGGACACCCTGCAACAAATTGACGGCTACTTGCTGTCGCGCCACTATGACGGACTCATGCAGTCTGGCAAAATGCGCGGCCGTCAGGCGCCTGTAGGTGGACTTGGAAGCAGCTTCTAAACCGAGCAGCTGACGATGGTCATCTACAAAACCGAGCACGAAATCGCGCTCATTAAAGAGAGTTCTTTACTTGTTGGTAAGACGTTAGCAGAAGTGGCCCGGCACATCAAGCCCGGGGTCACCACGCTGCAGCTGGACAAGGTCGCGTACGAATTCATCCACGACCACGGCGCTACTCCGGGATTCCTCGATTACAACGGGTTCCCGAATACGCTGTGCACCTCGGTCAACGAGCAAGTGGTACACGGAATTCCAACCGACCAACCCCTGAAGGAGGGTGACATCGTAAGCATCGACTGCGGAGTCATCAAAAACGAATTCTGGGGAGACAGTGCCTACACCTTTGCGGTGGGGGAGGTGAGCGAAGAGATCCGTCAATTGATGGACGCCACCAAACACTCCTTGAACCTGGCCATTGAGGCCGCAGTTGAAGGCAACCGCATGGGGGACATTGGGCATGCTGTGCAGTCCTACACCGAAGGCCTCGGCTACGGTGTTGTTCGAGAGCTCGTAGGTCACGGCTTAGGTCGCAACCTGCACGAGTCTCCCGAAGTCCCGAACTACGGACGACGCGGTAACGGCATGAAGCTCAAAGAAGGATTGGTATTGGCCATTGAGCCCATGATCAATCTCGGCACGAAGAATGTGAAGACCAGCAGCGACGGGTGGACCATTGTCACGACTGACGGCAAACCTTCAGCCCACTACGAACACGATGTAGTGGTGCGAAAAGGCAAGGCTGAAGTCTTATCCTCGTTTGAACCGATTGAAGAAGTATTGAATTTAAAATAGAGTATGGCGAAGCAGACAAGTATCGCACAAGATGGAAGAATCATCGAGGCCCTCTCAAACGCACGTTTTCGCGTGGAGCTGGAGAACGGTCACGTTATCAACGCCCACATCAGTGGCAAAATGCGAATGCATTACATTCGCATCCTTCCTGGCGATCGCGTCAAAGTTGAGATGAGCCCATACGATTTGACCAAAGGACGAATTACGTTCCGCTACAAATAATTGACATGAAAGTACGTGCCTCATTGAAGAAGCGTTCAGAAGACTGCAAGATTGTACGTCGCAAAGGACGTTTGTACGTGATCAACAAGAAGAACCCTAAGTTCAAACAACGTCAAGGATAAACCGAAGTTGGAAGACGGTGTTGAATCCTGGCCTCGGCCAAGAACCTCAGCATAAGCGATCCAATAAACAACAAACACTATGGCTCGTATTTCAGGAGTAGACCTCCCCCGAGACAAGCGCGGTGTGATTAGTCTCACCTACATCTACGGCATTGGCCGTACCCGTGCCGGAAAAATTCTGGCAGAAGCTGGTGTGGACGAAGGCAAGCGCGTGAAAGATTGGACTGATGACGAACTGGTAGCCATCCGAGGCGCCATCTCTGATGGTGAATTCAAGGTGGAAGGCCAGCTGCGTACAGAAGTTCAAATGAACATCAAGCGACTGATGGATATCGGTTGCCAACGTGGTATCCGCCACCGTGCTGGCCTCCCGCTGCGCGGCCAGCGCACCAAAAACAACTCGCGTACTCGTAAGGGTAAGCGTAAAACTGTAGCGAACAAGAAGAAGTAACACGATGATCCGGGCCTAGTGCCTTGGATTGGATAACCTCCCCGCTATGGCGAAGAAAAATCTGAAAAAGAAGAAGAAGGTTAAAGTGGACGCGATGGGCGAAGCCCACATCAAGTCCTCCTTCAACAATATCATCATCTCGCTCTGCAACGCGAGCGGTCAGGTGATCAGCTGGTCATCTGCTGGAAAGATGGGATTCCGCGGTTCGAAAAAGAACACCCCTTACGCTGGCCAAGTCGCCGCTGAGGATTGTGCCAAGGAAGCCTACGAGTTTGGCCTGCGCAAAGTGAAGGTTTACGTAAAAGGCCCTGGTGCCGGACGTGAATCGGCCATCCGTACCATCCACAACTCGGGTATCGAAGTGACTGAAATCATCGACGTTACCCCAATGCCACACAACGGTTGTCGTCCGCCCAAGCGTCGACGCGTATAACCGGTTAAAGCAGAAGAATTATGGCACGATATAGAGGACCAAAATCCAAAATTGCACGTCGTTTCCGTGAGCCCATCTTCGGCCCGGATAAAGTGCTGGAGCGCAAACAGTACGGACCTGGTCAACACGGCCCGAACAAGCGTCGCCCCAAGAAGTCAGAATACTCGATCCAACTTGCTGAAAAGCAAAAGGCCAAGTACACCTACGGCATTCTCGAGCGTCAATTCTCGAACATGTTTAAGAAGGCGTCGGCCAAGCAAGGCATTACCGGTGAGATCCTCCTGCAACTCTGCGAGTCGCGTTTGGACAACACTGTTTTCCGCCTCGGGATCGCCCCTACTCGCCGCGCAGCTCGCCAATTTGTGAGCCACCGTCACATCACTGTGAACGGCAACGTGGTGAACATTCCTAGCTACCAGCTGCGCGCCGGTGATGTGATTGGAGTTCGCGAAAAGTCGAAGTCACTCGAAGCGATCTCAAACTCACTTGCCTCAGGCCAAGCTCAGCACGACTGGCTGGATTGGGACAAGCAAGCAATGACCGGCCGTTTCATGGCCGTTCCTACCCGCGAGCAGATCCCTGAAAACATCAAAGAACAACTGATTGTCGAGTTGTACTCGAAATAATCCGGAGACATCCTATGGCCATCTTAGATTTCCAAAAACCGGACAAAGTCATTCAGATCGAAGCGGACGACCGCACCGGACTGTTTGAGTTCCGTCCACTTGAGCCCGGCTTCGGGATTACCATTGGCAACGCGCTGCGTCGCATCCTGCTCAGCTCGCTGGAAGGATTCGCCATCACTTCGGTGAAGATCGAAGGTGTGGAACACGAGTTCAGCACCATCGAAGGCGTGGTCGAGGACGTGACCGAGATCGTACTGAACCTGAAGCAAGTGCGCTTCAAGCAGCAGATCGACGGCACCGACAGCGAACGTGTACTGGTTACCATTGGCAACCAAGACACCGTAACTGCAGGTGACATCGGCAAGTTTACCTCGGCGTTCCAGGTACTCAACCCCGACCTGGTGATTTGCACCAAGGAGTCGAAAGTGAAAATCAACATGGAACTGAACATCGGCAAGGGCCGTGGTTACGTTCCGGCTGAAGAGAACAAAGTGGAAGGCGCCTCGATCGGCACCATCTTCATTGACTCGATCTTCACCCCGATCCGCAACGTCAAGTACAGCATCGACAACTACCGCGTAGAGCAAAAGACGGATTACGAGAAACTCACCATGGACATCGAAGGTGACGGTTCTGTAACCCCGAAAGATGCGCTGCAGGAAGCTGCCAAAATCCTCATCCACCACTTCATGCTCTTCTCGGACGAGAAGATCACCCTGGAGAGTGAGGAGAAAGCAGAGACCGAAGAGTTCGATGAAACATCGCTGCACATGCGTCAGCTCCTCAAGACCAAACTGGTTGACATGGATCTGAGCGTACGCGCACTGAACTGCCTCAAGGCAGCCGACATCGAAACCCTGGGAGACCTGGTTTCATACAACAAGAACGACCTGCTCAAATTCCGCAACTTCGGTAAGAAGTCGCTCACTGAGCTGGAAGAGTTGGTGGACAGCAAAGGCTTGACCTTTGGCATGAACACCAGCAAGTACAAACTGGACAAAGAATAACGAAGGCCCTCAAAGCCTTGAACACCTCTACCGATGCGACACGGGAAGAAATTCAATCACCTTGGACGTACGGCTGCGCACCGCAAAGCCATGTTGTCCAATATGGCGTGCTCCCTGATTGAGCACAAACGCATCAATACCACCGTTGCGAAAGCAAAAGCACTGCGCTCCTTCGTGGAGCCTATCATCTCACGATCGAAAGACGATTCGACCCACTCGCGTCGTATGGCCTTCCGTCGTTTGAAGAGCAAGCACGCAGTAAGCGAACTGTTCCGCAACGTAGGCCCGGCTGTGGCCAACCGTGATGGCGGTTACACCCGCATCATCCGTACCGGCTTCCGTCCTGGAGACAACGCCGATATGTGCATGATCGAGCTGGTGGACTTCAACACCATCTACGGCACCGAAGCCAAGGCCAAGAAGAAGCGTACCCGCCGGGGTGGCGCCAAGAAAGTGGCTGATGCTGCCGCTGCTGTACAGGACACTGCTGCTGCAGTGACCTCGGAAGCCGCTGATGCAGCTGCTGCTGTGGCAGACACCGCTACCGATGCTGTTGAAACCGCGGCTGATGCGGTGGAGAACGTAGCCGATCAGGCTGCCGACGCCGCTGCTGATGTTGCTGAAAAAGCAACCGACGCCGTTGAAGGCGCTGCCGATGCTGCTGAAGAAGCAGTTGCAGACGCAACCGAAGCAGCAGAGGACGCCGCCGATGATGCAGCTGACGCTGCTGAAGGCGACGACGCTTCTGACGAAGACAAAGCTTAATCCGGTCATCCGATCGAGACCTGAAGGGTCGCCTTGTGCGGCCCTTTTTTTGTGCTCCATTGGAGCACAAATAGTGGTTAGTGGAAGTGCAAGGTTTTAGTGCAAGGGGGGAGTTAAAAGTGAAGAGTGAGAAGTTGGTGGAGGTGCGGACATTGATGCCTTCACGGGCGTTCGCACAGGGCAAGTTCCCTCGCCGCACAGGCCCCCGAGTCCACCAAGCCTTGCACTATCCGCTTGCACTAAACCCTGCCACTGCGAAGCTTCTCACGCTTTTAACACCGTGTGGATTAATTCACCCCGATTCCTTCAACACATTCAGTCTCCCTGACCTACTTTTGCACCATGTCGAAATCAGCATCAACCCCAGCGGTACTAGTCCTTCAGGATGGTACCGTTTTTTATGGAAACGCGGCCGGAGCCATTGGCACCACTACTGGAGAGATTGCCTTCAACACGGGCATGACGGGATACCAGGAGATCTTCACCGATCCCTCGTACTACGGCCAGATTCTGATCATGAACACCGCGCACATCGGCAACTACGGCGTGCACCCAGAGGAAGTGGAATCAGCCGGTCTGAAAATCGCAGGCTTGGTGACCAAGAAATTCTCGCGGGTATACAGCCGCGTGGGCGCCGACGGTTCGCTCCAGGAATACCTAGAGAAGGACGCGTGTGTGGGCATCTGTGACGTGGACACCCGCGCACTGGTGCGTCACATCCGCCAGAGTGGCGCCATGAACGCCATCATCTCCTCGGAGAATTTGGATGTCGAAGACCTCAAAGCCCAACTCGCCAAAGTGCCGTCGATGGAAGGCCTGGAGCTCAGCTCCAAGGTAACCACCGCCGAGCCGTATGAGGCCGGTCCCGAAGACGGACACAAAGTGGCGCTGCTGGACTTGGGTGTAAAAACCAACATCGTACGCTGCCTCACCGAGCGTGGCTGCCGCGTGCGTGTATTCCCACTGCAGTCTAAAGCCGCTGACCTTTTGGCCTGGAACCCTGAGGGCATCATGCTCTCCAACGGCCCGGGTGACCCCTCGGCAATGCCTGAGACTGTGGCCACTGTGAAAGAACTTTTGGCCAGCGGCATTCCAGCATTCGGAATCTGCCTCGGCCATCAAGTCATTGCGTTGAGCCAAGGCCTGAGCACCGAAAAGATGTTCAACGGCCACCGCGGCATCAACCACCCGGTGAAAAACCTGCTGACCGGCAAGTGTGAAATCACTTCGCAGAACCACGGTTTCGTGGTCAGCGAGTCCAGCTTGGACGCCGCCGAGCATGTAGAACTCACCCACCGTCACCTGAACGACCATTCGGTAGCGGGCATCCGCCTGACCAACCTGCCGGTGTTCAGCGTGCAGTACCACCCCGAAGCGTCGGCCGGCCCGCACGATTCGCGGTACATCTTTGATGAATTTGTAGCGAAGATCCAACGCCATAAAACCGTAACCACTCACTAGCATGAGTCAAATTGCACACGTCCACGCCCGCCAGATTCTGGACTCGCGTGGAAACCCTACCGTGGAGGTAGAAGTCTGGCTGAACAACGGCATCGTAGGCCGTGCAGCCGTACCATCCGGTGCTTCTACCGGCATGTACGAAGCCGTGGAGCTTCGCGATGACGATCCCCACGTGTACCTCGGAAAAGGCGTTCTCAAGGCCGTCGAAAATGTCAACACCCAGCTGAATGATGAGCTGGTAGGTGCAGACGTGTTCGGCCAGAACTTGATCGACGCCTTCATGATCAAGCACGACGGCACCGACAACAAAGCCCGTTTGGGCGCCAATGCCATGCTGGGTGTATCGCTCGCATGTGCCAAGGCTGCTGCCGACACCTGTGGCCAATCCCTGTACCGATACATCGGTGGGGTGAACGCCAACACGCTGCCGGTTCCGATGATGAACATCATCAACGGCGGCTCGCACGCCGACAACAGCGTGGACATCCAGGAATTCATGATCATGCCGCACGGCGCCGAGTCCTTCAGTGAAGGCCTGCGTATGGGCGCTGAGATCTTCCACCACCTCAAAAAAGTATTGAAGGGCAAAGGCCTGTCCACCAACGTGGGGGACGAAGGCGGCTTTGCCCCTAACCTCAGCTCCAACGAGGAAGCCATCACTGTCATCCTGGAAGCCATCCAATCGGCCGGCTACAAGGCAGGCGAAGATGTGTTCCTCGCGCTGGACGCCGCCTCTTCCGAGTTCTACAACAAGGAAACCGGCCTGTACGAGCTCACCTCTACCGGGGACAAGCTCAGCAGCTCGGACATGGTGAGCTTCTACCAAGATTGGTGCAACAAGTACCCTATCGTATCCATCGAGGACGGCCTCGACGAAAACGACTGGGACGGCTGGAAGGCCCTCACCGACGCCATCGGCAACCAATGCCAGCTGGTGGGTGACGACTTGTTTGTGACCAATACCAGTAAGCTGAAGCATGGCATCGACAACGGCATCGCCAACTCGATCCTGATCAAGGTGAACCAAATCGGTACCCTCACCGAGACCATCAACGCCGTGGACATGGCGCACCGCAACAGCTACACCTCTGTGATGAGCCACCGCTCAGGTGAGACCGAAGACACCACCATTGCCGACTTGGCCGTGGCACTCAACACCGGTCAAATCAAAACCGGTTCGGCTTCACGCTCAGACAGAATCGCCAAGTACAACCAGCTGCTCCGCATCGAGGAGGAACTGGGCAAGATGGCGCGCTACCCAGGCAGGTCGCTGCTCAACCGCTAAGCGCATCTGGGAACGCACTCGCATTTGCACATCATCGGACCCATACTGTCGAGCTGCCAAGCAATGCGTGGTTGGGTGCGCGCTAACCGAGGCAGGATGGAGGGGAGTCGTGCTCGATTGAAAACCCATGTCCGCGTGGGAGATTGATCTTAGTATTGAGCTGATGTTAGGAAGTGGTGGGAGTGTGCCCAACAGGCTGTGATCGGGACTGTTTGGAAATTTTTCGGTTGATGGGGGGGGAGATGGGCAGGTGCTTGTATAACAGTTGTGGTTGGAAAGCCAACAGGCCTCCATCCCCTCCGCTTGCTGGAGTTTTACCAAAGACCAACCTTATGAAACCGTCTCACGAACTGTTCCATCTGATCAAGTCGCTGACCAAATCGGAGAAGCGCTTTTTCAAACTCTCCTCAGCCCTGCAGTCAGGAGAAAAGAACTACCTGAAGATCTTCGACGTCATCGACCGTCAAACCGAGTACGATGAGCAAAAAGTCAAGGACTACTTCCAGCGTGAGACCTTCATCAAGCACTTCCCTTCGGAGAAGAACCACCTGTACAAGCTGATCCTCAAGAGCTTACGCGCTTACCACGCAGACAACTCGGTTTCATCCCAGCTTAAGCAGGAAATCAAGAACATCGAGATCCTCTACAACAAGGCGCTGTTCAAGGAGTGCAACAAGTTTTTGATGCGCGCCAAAAAGATGGCCATCACCCACGAGAAGTTCTACTACCTGTTTGAGCTGATCAGCTGGGAGAAATTGCTTCTGGAGGAGGCCTTCGAGGACGGCCAATTCACCAAAGACCTCGACACCCTGATCCGCGAAGAGCAAGAAGTAATCGAAAAGCTGCGCAACCTGGTAGCCTACCACGTGCTCTACAGCAAGATCAACTACGTTTTCCGCAGTGGCGGTTTTGTGCGCGACGAAGAGAACCGCGCACTGGTCCAAGAGATTTCGGATCACCCGCTCATCCGCGAGAAGAACACGGCCCTGTCTAACCGTGCGGCCACCATCTGCTACTATACCCAAGGCTTCTGCAACCTGGCCAAGGGTGACCCCGAAACGGCCATGGCCAAATTCAACCGGGTCATCGCCATCTTGGACAACCAACCCAAGATCCGCCGTGATCTGGCCAAGCGTTACGCTCGTGCCCTGGCCAAGACCACCACGTGTTTGATCGACCTCAGCCGTTTTGAAGAGGCCGAAGCCCGCATCGTAGACCTGCAGAACATGCTCAAGGTCGACGGCTTCAAGCGCACCGACATCCAACTCAACATCCAAAAGGACAACACCATCCACCGCCTGCAGATTTGCAACTGCACGGGCAACTTCGAGCGCGGCTTGGAGTTGGTGGAGGAAGCCATTTCCACCCTGGATCCCGGCGAGGGCAAACTGCACAAAGAGCAGGAGCTCATCCTGTTCTACTACATCGCCTCGATCTACTTCGGCGCCGGCAAGCACAACAAAGCGCTGTTCTGGATCAACAAGGTGCTCAACGACAACGAAAACACCCTGCGTCAGGACATCTACTCCTACGCCCGCCTGTTCAACCTGGTCATCCACTACGAATTGGGCAACTACGACTTGCTGGAGTACATCACCAAGTCTACCCTGCGTTACCTGGCCAAGCGCCAACGCGACTATGCGTTTGAGAAGATGGTCATTGAGGTCATGCGCAAACTCATCCGCGCCAACCGCGATGCAGACCGCCATGCGGTATTTGCCAACTTCCGTGAGCGCCTGGACGAAGTCATTCAAGGCCCCGAAGACAAAGTGGTACTCAAGTACTTCAACTTTGTCAAGTGGTCTGAGAGCAAGCTCGAAGACACCACGTACGCACAACAACTCCAAAGCGCAGTCTAAGCTCGGACCGGCGCTGTCAACAAAGCGAACGCCCCTACCGGCTGCTCAGGCATGCCAGTAGGGGCGTTTCGTTTGAGGGGTGATCTGCCTACTTGGAGATCACTACAAATTCGGTGCGGCGGTTTTCTGAGTGCTGATCCTCGGTGCATGAGGTGCGTCGGCAGTTGCACTTGTTGACCAGCTTTCGCTTGCCCATGCCTTTGCTTTGCAGCTTCACACGTGGAATGCCTTTGCTCACCAGGTAGTCCATCACCGCTTCTGCGCGTTTTTGCGACAGGGCGTCGTTAAACGCATTGGAACCGCGGCAATCACAGTGGCTTTGAATCTGAACCGTGAGCGAAGGATTGTCTTTGAGGACTTTCACCAGTTGGTCCAAGTAGGGCTCTGCGTCGGGGCGGATGTCCCACTTGTTGTAGTCCCAGTAAATGTTGTGAATCGGGTACTGGCCCACACCGTTCGGATTGTGGAGGCCCAAGTCCGATCCGTCACCTTTGTTTGATCCGTCGTCATTGTCTGATCCGTCGCCGCCGTTGGGGTTGTCGGGGTCGCCGGCCACGATGAGTGGATCGAGTTCGATGGGCAGATCAAAGGTGTGGTTGTCGGTGATGCCAATTGTAGAGATCTCTTGGGAAACCTTGAAGTAGTCGTCCACTTCGGCATAGACCGTGTAATCCTTGTTGGGTTCCAGGTCGAAGGTGAAACGCCCATCAGCGTCGGTCACCGTTCGCGATTCTGTGCCATCGGTTTGGTTGGTCAGCGTGATGCCTACGCCCTGCAGAGGACGCATTGAATTCTTGTCGGTGATCAAACCGTTGATGTCGATTTGCGGATCGAGTTCCACAAAACGGTAGATCTGATCGGTCCCACTGCGATCCGAGCTGATGTAACCTTCAAGCGGTCCCTCGAAGGCCATGCCGAAGTCATCTGCAGGCGAGTTTACCGGTGCGCTCAAGTGTATAGGTGGGTTCCAAGTGCCAGCGGTTTGCGTGGCGTACATCAGGTCAAGCCCACCCAAGGTCAGGTGTGCATCTGAGCTGAAGTACAGCGTGTCGGCGTGCTTGAGTGATGGGAACACTTCGTTTCCAGGAGTGTTAACGCCGCCGCCAAGGTTCTCAGGTTGGCTCCAGGCGCTGCCGTTCCATGTGGTGCGGTACAAGTCCATGCCCCCCATGCCTCCAAGCTTATCGGAGGCAAAGTAGAGGGTGTTTCCATCTGCACTCAAGGCAGGGTGGGTATACATGAATCCGTTTTCGTTGAACGGGAGCAGTTCTGGTTCAGACCATTCGCCTTCCGCTCCTTTGCGAGAAAGGTAGAGTTGCAGGTTGTTGGTGTTTTCACCGTCAGCGGCCAAGCGTTTACCACCTTCCAAAAGGCTGCGGGTAAATACAGCCGTATTGCCGTCCTGTGAAAAGGCAGGTACGGCGTCGTGGAACTTACTGTTCAACGCCTTCTGCGCAAGCGGATTACCCCAGCTGCCGTCGGTGTCGTCCACAGCGTAGATATCGGTGTAAGGCTGGTTGGTGTACGGGTCGTTCAGTCCGGATCCTGCCGGCGCTGAGAAATACAGCTGACCAGCTGCCAACACCGGTCCGTATGCTGTAGCGGTTCCCAGGTTCACGCGGTCTACCTTAAACAAGGCGGAGTCGCGGGTCATTTCTGAGGTCTTGCGGCACGAGAGCGCTAGGGCTTGCGCCACTTTGTTGCTCGGGTCGCGCGAAAGCACACCGTCAAACACAGTTTGTGCATCATCGTAGCGACGTGTGCTCATCAATGCCTTGCCGTAGTGCATTCGTGCTTCGTCGGTGACATTTGGATTGAGGGTAGCCAAGTCAAACATGTTCTTGGCATCGCCGAAGCGGTTGACCTTCAAGTAGCTCTCAGCGAGTAACAACTGCGCTTCAGCAGTAGGTTTTTTGCGCAACGATTTTTCGAGGTTGTCGATGGCGTCGGCGTAGGCGTATTGTTCGTAGGCGGCCACCCCAGATTTGTACTGGCTTTGGGCACAGGAAACGACCAAAGCTCCAATCAACAAGTAGAACAGCCAGTGGGTATGCTTCTTCATCATGCTCTTGGATTAGAAGTATCGAGGTGAACGGGTTTTGATTCCTACATCGCGACCAAAGTCAAAGCCAAGCATGATTTCGTGTGATCCACTGCTGTAATTGGCAATGTCAGTCAGGGTGTAGTCGTATGCGTAGCCGGCGCGCAGTTGCGGGGTAATGTTGTACTCCAACATGCCCACCACCGCGTCACCGGTGCGGTAGCCTGCGCCAAGCCACAAACGCTCGTACAACAGGAAGTTGCAGTTGAGGTCTACCTCTACTGGAGCAGCCTGTTCGTACTTGACCAAAAACGAAGGCTTGATTTTTAAGCTCGAGTTGGGTTCAAACACGTAGCCTGCATTCGCGTAGAAGTGGCGCGCGAAGTATTTTTCAAGGGTGCTGGTCTCAAGCAATATGTTGTTGTCCAGCGATTCAAAGGTGGGGATGCTCAGTCCTGCAAACCACTTGTCGGTGTGGTAGTAAATCCCAAATCCAAACTGGGTCACAAACTCACCGTTGATGTTGTTGAAGCTGTAGACCGCGTCGTCCTCGTCCCAAATGGTGACCGCTGCCAGGTCGGCAGAGTAGGAGCTGAAGCCCACCTTCAACCCCAAGGCGAGGTTGCCGGCCCCAAGTTGCATGCGGTAGGCGCCGTTGAGACCTACGTTTAGCTGGCGGATGATGCCGTGCTGGTCATTGGTCACCAGCAAACCGATGCCCATTTTGTCATTTGCCACCGGACCGTCCAAGGCAAATACTTGGGTGGTGGGGGCGTTGTCAAACTGCACCCATTGGGAGCGGTGCAGCAGGCTGGTGCTGAAATACGGGTGCGAGCCGGCGTAGGCCGGGTTCAACAGCAAGCCGTTGAACATGTATTGCGAAACCATCAGCTCTTGCTGGGCTGAGCCTGCAACAGCGCTGACCACCAGGGCCAGAAGTAATATGAGTCGTTTCATGGTCGTGTGCATCTGGATCGTGGGTTAGCGGCGGAGATCAACATAAGTGTGGAACTGGCGATCGTCTGCCTCAAAGACCACATAGTAGGTGCCGTCGGGCAGCTGTTCGCCGCTGTTGGATTGTCCGGTCCATTCGTTTTGGTAACCGCTGCGCTCGTATACCAGGTTGCCCCAGCGGTTGTAGACTTGGAACAGGTTCTCGGGATGTTCTTCAACGCCGAGGATGACATAGGCGTCATTGTCACCGTCTCCGTTAGGTGAAACGCCGGTGGGCAGCGTCAAATCAAAGGGTTGGGTGAGTATGATCAGGGTATCAATCACGCATCCGTTGGCATCGGTGACCAACAAATTGTAGGCACCAGCCACCAGATCCAGCGGATAGGATTCATCGTCATCGATTTCTATAGGGCCGTCCCATTCCCAGCTATAGTCCGGTGTGCCGCCTTGAACATCGGTGAAGATGTCGCCGTCTTGGCCAGCATAGCTCGAAACGTTGTACCCATTGTCGTACAATGAAAGTTCAATTTCGATGTACAGCGAGTCGGGTTGGGTCACGGTAAAAGAGAATTCATCCTGGCAACCGGGCCCGTGTTCAATGGTGACCGTATACTCTCCAGCACAGAGGTCTAGGAGCTCCAAACCGTCACCGATGACCTCACCAGCAGTGTTGGTCCAGGTGTAAGTGGGCGCTTCTTGAACATTGTTGAATGTACTGTTGATCACTCCTGTGCAGGTATCGTAGCACAGCAAATCGGTGATGTCTGCATTGGCAGTAACCGCAGGAGGAGCGCCAATGGTATAAGTCTCCAGGTACAGGCACCCATTAGCATCTTCGATGGTCAAGCTGTAATCGCCCGGACACAGGCTGTCTGGACTGAGTTCGTTGTCGGGGATGCCATTGCTCCAAGTGGCTATGCTTGGTGCTGTTCCTCCTGATACGATCGTTGAAAGAACGCCGTCACAGAAATCGCACGTGGCGTCGGTAATCGATGTACTAACCTCAATGGGCGGGGGAGCGGTTATGGTTTCTTCAATACTTTCTGAACAGCCGTTCAAGTCTACCACAGTGCAGCTGTATGTGCCTGCATCGATTGTTCCGGTTTCGTTGGTGTCAGATACGTCTGGACTCCAATCGAAGGTGTAGTTCGGGACTCCTCCAGTGACCTCTAAGGTGATGTTTGAAGAGTCTCCAGCACATAGAATAGGAACAAAGCTGGAGTCAATGATCAAGCTGTCAGGCTCTGAGATGGTCACTACGGTGATTTGCTCACAATCCACCGAATCGGTTAATGTTAAGAGGTACTGGCCACTACAGAGGTCTTCGATAAAAGTGGCATCACCGAAGTCTTCCCACTCCACCTCAATAGGCCCTTGGCCACCTGAGGGGTCGATTTCCATGGTGCCGTCGCACGAGCCATTGCAGCTCACGCCGAAGCCATTGTAGTTGCTTGTGACCAATTGGGGTTGAATGGGAGGAGGAGCGTCCAGAATGATGAACAGCGTGGTATCGCAGCCGTTCGAATCTGTGATGAGGATATCATATGTACCTGCGCACAGTTCGTCGAGTTGTGATTCTTCGCTGAAGACAGTACCTGATCCATTGAGTTGCCATAAGTAGGTATACGATGGTACGCCACCGACAACTTCCGTAGAAATACTACCATCACAAGCCCCAAAGCAGCTAACGTTGAAGTCAACAGGGTAAATACTTTCGGTATGACTGGCCTGCAATGGCTCTTCTGGTTCACTGATGTCAGTTGTGGCTGTGGCTTCGCAACCCTGCGCATCGGTGACGACCAACTCGTAACAACCCGCTTCGAGGCCATCGATATTTGGGTCAGTTCCGAGCGGGTTGCCCTCACAGTCTGCCCAAGCGTAGGACAGATCGGGGTCGCCGCCTTGTACAGTCGAGAGGATTGAACCGTTGTCGTCGCCCACGCAGGCCAGGTCAAACGGACCGTCGCTTTGGCTCGGTACACTCAGGGTCACCACAAAGGTGTCGGGCTGCATGATTTCAAACGAAAGGTCAACTTCACAGCCGTTGATGTCTGAAACCGTGCCGTCATATACGCTGGCGCACAGGCCGGTCAACACGTTTCCAGCGAAAGGCAGGCCGTCGTCATCGGTGAAGAAGTACACGTAGCCTCCTGCTCCGCCCATCGCGTCAATCGATACCGTGCCGTCGCAGTAGCCGTAGCACGTTGCGTCGGTCAGGGCCACTACCTCAGCGGTCAGCTCGTCGGGTTCGGTGAGGGTGAAGCAGATTTCTTCTTCACAACCGTTACTGTCCACAATGGTCAGGCAATATTCTCCGGCGCCCAATCCAATGAGGTTTTCGGCGTTGGGGTCGTTGGTGCCCAAATCTGGACCGCTCCATACGTAGGTGTCGTAGTCGTCCGATCCGCCTGCGATGTCGGGGTTGATGAAACCGTCGGTCGCACCAAAGCAAGACACGCCAAATCCGTTGTAATCTGAAATGGATCCGGTGGCCTCAATCGAATCAGGTTCTGAGATGGCGATGGTGGTCGTGGCCAAGCAGCCGTTCGCATCCAGTACGTTCACCGAATAAGTGCCCGGGCCGAGGTTGTCTACAAAGTCCGCGTTGGGGTCGTTGCCAAACACGGTGACGTCGTCGCCATCGGTCCAGTCAAAGTCGTAGTCGTATGGGTCAAAGGTCACTGGGTCGGGTGTACCTCCGCTCACAGTCACCGAAATGGAACCGTCGTTGGCGCCGTTGCAGGAGATGTTGAAGCCGCCGTCAAACTCGGTCACGCTCACAAAGATGTCCATGATTACCGGTGCATCCAGAAAGATGGAATCCACCACGACACATCCGTTTGCGTCGGTGGCCTGAGCGGTGTACCAACATTCCCAAAGGTTGCTGATGGCATCATCGTCAGAGCCTTCAAAGAAACATGCAGGGTCAGCGCTAGGTAGCCATACAAGGTCAATATCCCCAGCACCTCCGGTCGCCTGAACCTCCAATGAGCCGTTGTTGTTTCCGAAACAAACCGGAGGAACAACATTGATGAATTCCAACTCGATGACCTCGGGTTCGGAGACGGTGTAATTGAACACTTCCACGCAGGTGGCATCCACGACTACTTGGGTGACTGTAAGGGTGTAATCACCTGCAAAGACATCGACGATGTCCTCGGTGTCTGCAGTAAATCCATCAGGCCCTGTCCATGCGTAGCTATAAACGCCCTCAGGGTCTATGGTGACATCAATACTTCCGATGCTATCTCCCGCGCAGAGTATGTCGGTGATGATGGCTTCAGAGACATCAAAGACATCGTTGGTGCCTACGTTGATGATGAACTGATTCGTGCAGCCTTGCGCATCTGCCACTTCCAAGACGTAGTCGCCAGACACCAAATTGAGCAGGTCAAGTCCTGCGCAAGGACAAGATGGTCCGGAGATCCAAGTTTCTGTGTAGGGCCCACCGTGGCCGCCGAAAATGTCGGTGACGTGAATTTCCCCCAAGCCAATAGCGGGATCTCCGCAAGGGTTGGGCTCGGTGGTGAAAGTGATGTTGATTTCGGGTACACAGGTCAACTCGTACGTCTGCGACTCGGAACAACCATTTTCATCATCTACGGTAAAGGTGTATGTACCACAAGGCGCATTCAACAAGTCTTCGGTATTGGTCACAAACAGCCCTGCGCCATCGGTCCATGTGAACGTATATGCGCCTATTCCCCCGGCAACAGAAACATCAATACTGCCATCGGTGGCGCCGGGACAAGAAACGTTGAACCCACCTGGGTAAACCGAGATGTTTTCGGTGGTAATCGCGATAGGATCAGTAGGCTCTCCAATCTCTACGGTTACTTGGTCGAGGCTCACACAGCCATTGATATCAGTCACTGCTACAGTATAGAGGGCACTGCTGAGATCAGTTGCGACCGGTGTGTTCAGGTCGGGGTCGTGGCTCCAGCTGTAGAAGTAGGGCGGACAACCTCCGAGAGAGGTTACAGTTGCTGACCCCGTACTTTCACCTGTGCAAAGCACATCGACCTGACCTACAAGCTCAATTTCGAGTGGATCAGGTTCACTTAACACGTAAGTACCTGTGACCACGCAGCCATTTTCATCTTCAATAACAACGGTGTAGGTGCCAGCGGGCAAATCGGACACATCTTCGGTGTCCGCTGAAAAGCCTCCGGGTTCTGTCCACGCGTAGGTGTACGAGCCAGAGCCACCGCTTACAGTAATGTCAATGCTACCGTCGCTGGCGCCTGCACAGGAAATCTCGTCGCATGTAAAATCACTGAGTACTGCCGACTCAAGGGTGAGCGGGTCGGTGATGATGACCGTGGCGCAGGCCTCGCCGGTACAGCCGGTGGCATCCACAACGGTGACGCAGTATTCGCCGGGTTCCAGTCCGGTGATGTCTTCGGTGTCGGCAGTGAAACCGTCAGGACCAGTCCACGAGTAGGTGAACGGCCCGCTGCCGTCAAGCACGGTCAAGTCCACTTGGCCGAACGCACCGTCGGCACACGTGGAGCCGAGTGGTACCAACTGGATGTCTAAGCTGTCCACGCTGATCACAATGGAATCCTCGGCAATACAATCGCCCAGGGTAGCGCGCAGCAAGTAGGTGATGTCGTCGGTAGGGCAAACTGTTTGGCTTAGACTGGTAGGATCTACCAAGTCGTCAGCAGGGATCCACGTGAAGTCCGAGAAGTCAGGATCGCTCAAGGAGCCTTCAAAATCCACGCATTGGCCGTAACACAAATCTGCCGAGGCAGGAGTCACGTTGACCAAGAAGGTGTCCTCGATGATAAAGTCCACACTGCTGTTGAACTGCACACCATCGCACAGCTGATCCAACAAGGTGATGTTCACGAACTCGCCCCCGTCGATGATGCCATCGGCCAGCGGGAAGATGTCAAAGCTGAATGTCGTACTGCCTGCCGGCACGGTTATTACATATGCACCAAGATCTGCGTCAAAGAAGGCAGTCAGGTCTGGGTCGAGGGTGTAATCCAAGCCCAGTTCGGCGGTGCCGCCTAGGCTGAACAGCACTTGCAAATCAACTGTGGGGGTGAAGGTGGTTTGGAGGGTTACGGTACCCTGGTTACATCCTTCAATCATGTAATCCACGCCTGCCGCAGTAGAAGTCAGCAGGGTTACTGGGTTCGATTCGATTTTGGAGATGAATACTCCGGAGTCGTACAGGCGGTCGGCGCCGTCGGCCACGGCCAGCTTCAGGTGGTAGGTCTCGCACGGAATCAGGTTTCCGATCTCGGCGGTCAAGCCTTGGGTGAAGCCGTCATACTGCACGTACTGGCCCAATGGATCTTGGTTGTCGTAGAAGTACTCCGAGTTGTCGATCAGGTTGATGGTGTTGATCGAGATGGGCGTAGAAGTGCCCGGCACAACCGCAAGGTTTTGCGTGCCGGTGATGCCCGGACCCGAGATGTAGAAGGCGAACACGTCGTTGAACGAGCTGCCCACCCACTCCAGGTATTCCTCCGAAGCAAAGGCAAAATCAAAGCGTAGACTGTCGCCCTGCACCTGAACGTCAAATTCAAAGACGCAGGCGTCCCACGTATTTCCACCGGTGAGGATGCTGAGGTCCAAGTCGCCGGGCTGGCTCAAGTCGTAGAGGTCGCAGTCCAAGCAACCGCCCATCCCGTCCAGGGTAGGCAGACCCGAAGCGTCGTTCGGACCTACGGCGTTGATGGCTCGCCCGCTGCTCAGCAGGATACCAGAGGTGGTGCCCAACTCGGTGTTGTCCGAATCGAACAAGCCGTATTGTTCCGGCAGGCCGCTCACCGTGGCGTTGCTGATTTCCACGCCTTCACCCACCAGGGTTTGGGCCATGTCATCGGGCAACGAACCCGGGGTCACGTTTAGGGATTGTGCGTAAGCGCCTGCGCTGCATAGCAGGATAGCCGCCAGCAAAGTCAAGGATGTAGATGTATACCAACGCAAGTTGTTCATCACAAGGGATTTGGGGTCAAGGGAAGGGCTGGATTATTGCCCGCGGCGGGCATTGAGGCATTGCTCATCAAATGCTGCGGCGTCCAGGTCGTCTCGCAGCACGGCGTTGTTCAGGCCGGTGGTCTCGGCCAACACCGAGCGCACATAGGCAAGGCCCTCGGCGGTGGTCATGCCGGGGTGTACTTCAAAGCGCACCAATCCAATGGGAACGCAGGCCTGAAGGATCGACACCTGCTCGGCATCGAGGGATTTGGCCAGGTCGGCGTACTGATAGGGGGTCAGTCCGTCGATGGCGACACTGATTTGGGGAGAGGCAGTTTCGGCAGTTTGTGCATTGCTGTTCCATGCAAAGCCGAGCAACATACACGTTGCCAGCAGGATACGGCAATGTCTAACGCAAGTCACGTTTGACATAAGGTGGGGTTTACGATCAACAACATCCCATGCAGGGCATGCCCCTGCAGAGATGTCTAAAGTAAAGGTTTCGAGCCGGTTTCGTGCAGGGCCTTGTCTGACTTTTGAACGGGGTTATTCGGACAACCGCTGGCGCTGGCATTCATACAATGCCACACCGGCAGCAACCGATACATTCAAAGAGTTGATTTCCCCCTGCATGGGAATCTTGGCGCGCGTGTCGCACAATTTGAGGATGTCGGGGTGGATGCCGTCAAATTCAGAGCCCATCACCAAGCACGTGGGTTGGGCGAATGGGACCTCCTGCAAGGTGGCGTTGCTGTGTTCGCTGATGCCTGCGATGTGAAGGCCAAACTCTTGCATGTAACGCACGCTGTCACTGAGGTTGCGCACTTTGCACACGGGGATGCGCAGCAGTGCTCCAGCCGAAGTTTTTACCGCATCCGGACCGATACGTGCGGTGTTGCGTTCAGGCACCACCACCGCATGTGCGCCCATGCATTCGGCCGAGCGGGCGATGGCGCCAAAGTTGCGCACGTCCGTAACACCGTCAAGCGCTACAATCAACGGCGTGTCGCCGGTCTCGTAGAGGCCAGGGAGCAACTGCTCCAGGTCGTGAAAGGCCACAGGGGCCCCAAAGGCGATGACTCCTTGGTGGTTCTTGCGTGTGATGCGGTCCAGGCGGGCAGCGGGCACGTCTTGGATCCAAATTCCGTGTTCGCGCAAGTCGCTGCGCAGCTTGCGCACGGCGTCGCCCTGCAGCCCACGCTGCATCAGCACTTTGTCGATCGATTTGCCTGCGAGCAGGGCTTCTTCCACGGGCTTGACACCAATGATGATGTCTTCCGGGGTGCGTTTGCGGTGCTTATTCTGCATAGATGCGGCCGTTGCGCCAACTGGTGATGGCCCGCTCCCAGCGGACCTTGACCAATTGCTCGTTGCGTTCCAGGAGGTAGCGGTTTTCGGTGTGCCCTGATGCGGCTTTGTTGAATCGGAACACCAGGGCGTTGAGGTTGTCTTCCTCCCCGTAAATCCAGGTTTCACCGGTGGAGGAGACGTTCATTTTTTGCGGATTGCCAAAGACGATGTGGATCAGGCCGCGGTCGGTTTTCCAACCGGGCACCGCTTCGGTGAAGTAGGCATTGGCCTCGCGCACACGGCCGTAGTAGATCCGGATGAGCTCGCGTGCCTTCTCGCGGTCCTCGGCGCATTTCATCCAGAAGGCCTCCACTTGCTGGCGCTGGTTGTTGCCGTTGAGGTCTTCGTATTCGGCGCGGGAGGTTACGTAGCGCAAGGTCTCGGCCATGCCGGCCGCGGTTGTCACCTCTGGGTAGAGCCCTGAGGTGGTCACCACCACTCTGCCTTGGTCCAGCGCGTCGCTGTGGGTAAAGAGGTAGGTGCCTTCCAGCAAGTCAAACTCCATGCGGTTGTCCTCGGGGAAGTAAGGATCCAGCAACACGTGATTGGGCCCAAAAGAGCGTGGGGTGTAGCTGTTGTACGAGAACGGAGGCGGCGGCAATTTGGCCGGATCGGTGCGTTGCAGGAGTTGGAGCTGTTCGCCCTCACACCGCGGGCACCACACACTTACTGTGGAGCCTTCAGGCACGGTGCCGCCGGTCAGTGGGGTGCCGTCAGCCAAGTCGACGCGGTAATTCTGGTGGTTGGTAGTGCCGCGTTTGTCCAACCGCAGCGATACCGAAGCACTGCGGTCGCGGCGCACGTCAGTAAGCTTGACGTATACACGGTTCTCTGCGTCGGCGGCCACGGCAATGGGCACGGTCACATGCACACGCATGGGCATGTCATCACGGTAGGGGATGCGTGGTTGAATGAGAAGGGTATCGGCCCTGCCGTCTTGAGTATAAGTGCGGATCAGCAAGTCCAGCTTGGCCTCAAAGGCCGCGTCGGCATTGTCCTTGGCGTAGAGCAGATCTCGCGAAGGCAAACTGATCAGCAAATCGGTGGTGTCGTCGGTGCGGTGGAAGGCACTGAGCTCGGGGTGGAGCGGATGGCGCTCGTAGTCGTAGCGCGCCGTAGGTGGGCCACTGCTTGAGGAAGGCGCAGTTACGCATCCCCAGCCGCACATCGCCACAAGTGCGGCCATCCAAAGGGGGTTACGCGTCGGCATCAGCGGGCAAGTTCGTGGGGTCGTTGTTTTGCAGGAGCTGGTCGGAGAAGGCCTTTTTTGAAGTCACGCCTTTCTTCTCCAGGTCGGTGGCGCGCTTGACCAAGTTGCCGCGACCGGTGGACAGCTTGTTCATGGCGTCTTCGTAGGTCTTTTGCGCCTGTTGCAGACGGTTTCCAATGCCTTCCATGTCCTTGGTGAAGTCCTTGAACTTGTCGAGCATGCGGCCGGCTTCTTCGGCGATGTCGGTGGCGTTTTGAATGCGGCGTTCGTGTTGCCAAACGCTCGCTACGGTACGCAGGGTGGCCAGCAGGGTAGAAGGGGTGACAATCACAATCTTCTGTTTCCACGCATAATCGAACAAGTCTTGGTCTTGTTCGATGGCCACGGCAAACGAAGCTTCAATGGGCACAAAGAGCAGCACAAAATCCGGGGCATTCAACCCGGTCAGCGACGGGTAGTCTTTGCCGCTGAGGTTTTTGACGTGACCGCGCACACTCAACAAGTGGTTTTTGATGGCTTGTTGGCGTTGGTCTTCGTCCTCGGCGTTCACCACCGATTCGTAGGCCACAAGCGACACCTTGGAATCCACAATGATGTGGCGGTTGTCGGGCAGGTTGATGATGACATCGGGTTGCTTGCGGCGCAGCTCGTCGTCTTGCTCGGAATACTGGAGCACAAACTCTTGCCCTTGGCGCAAGCCGCTGCTTTCCAACACACGGGTCAGCACCATTTCACCCCAGTTTCCTTGGGCTTTGTTGTCGCCTTTGAGGGCGTTGGCCAGGTGGTGGGCTTCGGAAGAGAGCTTGGCGCTCTGCTCCATCATATTGCGGATCTGTGCTTTGAGGTCTGCGCGGTCCTTGGATTCGCCCACGTACTTTTCTTCAACCGCTTTTTCGAAGCTTGAGATCTTCTCCTTCAGCGGGGCGAGCAATCCGTCGATCTGCTGTTTGTTCTGCTCGGAAAATTTGGCCGATTGCTGGTCCAAAATCCCGGTGGACATGATTTTGAACTGCTGGGTGAGTTCTTGGCGGGTTTGCTCGAGGTCCTTTTGACGTTCCTCCAATTTTTCGCGCAAGGCTGTCAATTCGGTTTCCAGCTTGGAGCCCGAGGCCGTGAGGGTGTTGATGCGCTCCTGAGCTTGGTTCAAGTCCGCACCGAGCTTGGTTTCGCGGTCGTGTGCGGTTTTGCGCAAGTCCTCCAGCTGCTGGGCATGCGCCGAGCGTTGGTGTTCCCCTTGTTGCTCAAGCGCCTGGAGTGCACGGGCGTGTTCTTCGGATTGGGTGCGCAGGGCATCGCCTTGGCCGCGTTTGGCCAAAAACCAGCCCACCACCAATCCGGCGAGCAATCCAAGGGTGATGTAGAGCATCCATTCCATAGTCAAACAGGGGTGTTGTAGGGAGAGGTCAAAAGTAACTGACAAAGCCGAAGTGCACCTTGCCAGTGGCCAACTGAAATCCACCATCCACCAAACGGCCAAGGCCATAGATCAAACTGAACTGGCCATTTCCGGTGGCAAATCGCAATCCGGTGCCCATGCCCAAGGGTTGTTCGCTGAAATCGGTGAGGGTGCGGCGACGTTCCAACCACCCCGCGTCCGCAAACATGAGCAGGTGAGATCCGGCGTCTAGCAAAAATCGCAGCTCCACCGATGTACGCACGTATCCAGTGGCGCGTAGGAATCCTTCGTCAAATCCGCGCCAAGTGTTGAGTCCGCCGAGCACGAACAGCTCGCTTTCGGCCAATTCTCCGGCTTGCAATGCGCCGGCGTCCAGGGCGGGGGCCACGACCCATCTGGCACGCACAGGCACATACATGCCGGCGTGCAATTCGCCTATGAATTGGGTCAGCACGGTGTCGGTGTTGAGCTCGGTGCGGGTGAGGGTTTTGCGGCCAAACGCGCTGGATGCTGCAATCCAATGGCCTTTCCGCGGATTTTGAGGGCGGTCTTGTCGGCGGCGATCGTAGGCCAACCCGTAGTAGCGCGTGCGCACGTTGACCGCGTTTTCGGTCACTGCTTCCAGGTCGGAGCCTTGGCGGCTTTCGGTGTAGAACTCAGCGGTGGCGCCAATGCCCGCCGGAAAGGTCACCCCATTGCGGAAGAAGATGCGCGCAAAGGTGCTGTCTTGTCGGAATATCTCCAGCTTGGAGGCGATGCCCACACCGCTCCCGAACAAATACGGCAGCCCTACGGCCAGGTTGAATTCCTGCGAGGCGGTTTGCAAGCGGCGCCAGTGCATTTCCAGTTGTTCGCCCCGTTCCAACACGTTTCGGAGCACCAAGTCGGCCTGTCCGGTAAACGAAACGCTGCCATCGGCGGCCGGTTGGAAGCCGATGATGGCGTTGGCCGTGGACGCCTTCTTACGCTCGGCATACACAAAGATGACCGCCCCGTCTCGGGTAAACACAGGCGCTGCTGGCCGATCAGAGCGTAGGTATCCGGTTCCGGTCAGGATGTCGGGGGCGTTCTGAAGCAGTTGCCCGTTGTAAACACGTCCGGGCTGCAACCCCAGCAAGCGTGAGATCAGCGCCGATCGTTCCAGTGTGCTGCTTTTGAGTACAACGCTATCCACCCGAACCAACGGGCCGGGAATGGTAGCAATGTGGGTGGAAAGTTGACCGCTTGAGTCGGCCACGGTACTCACCTGCAGCCGTGCAAAGGGGTAGCCCCGAGCGTCGTGTCTGCGCAGGCGCCGGTCGATTTCATCGGCAATGCGGGTGGCGCCGTCTTCAGGTGGGCGGCGGTAGGTGCGTTCGCCTGCGTTGTCCAGTGCGTCGGGTCCCCACGTCACCCGCGAGAGGGTATACTGGGCAGAAGGGGTCAAAACATACGCCAAGGAGTCGGTGCCCACCGTGTCGGTCACAAACCGCGCCTCCAGAAAACCCGCTTCCCAAACCGGACGTAGCTGTTGGCGTTGCCAAAGCGCCAGGGAATCCACGGCAACCGAATTCCACGGCCCCATGTTGCCCGCCTCATCCATGGCTTGTACGGCCAAACGAGGGGCTTGGGCGCACGGCTGCAGCCAGAAAGCTAGCAGTCCAAGAATGCAGAAGATGGAGCGAAAATGCACGAAACGAAGCTGCGGTTGCGTTGTTAGAACGTTACCATCGCCATGGCATTGTTCATAAGGTTTTGAAACCTTCGCCAACGATGGGAGTATACACGGATATCTTGGCGGGACCACCAATGGCCCCGGCCACAAACACAAAGACATGAAAAAAATCGCAGGCTTGATGATCTTCGCCGCTGTCCTCGCACTCGGCATGAGCTCATGTACCACCCACGAAAACTGCGCTGCCTACAACAAGGTAGAGCTGCCTTCTGAGCAGCCCGCCAAGTAATTAGCGCCACACAATCTGCACGTCCTGCTCGGTGTTTTCCAGCAGGCTCATGGCCACTGGGCACGCCCGCGCGACTTGCTCTAGGAGTTGTTTTTGCTCCGGAGTAAACGCACCGGTTTCGGCCCAGAGGGTCACCTCCAATTTCCCGATGTGACGCGGGTTGGCACGCATGTGCTTGTGCACTTCTCCGTGCGCTTGGAGTTCCTTTCGCATTTCTTGGGCTTGGATCCCCATGACCGTGAGCATGCACGTCATCAGTGCCGTGGCCACAAGGTCTGTGGGAGAGAATGCTTCGCCTTTGCCGGCATTGTCGGTAGGGGCGTCTGTGATTAAGGTGTTGCCTGAAGGGCCGTGTTGCGCCTCGCAACGCAGGTGCCCCGCGTATTTAGCTGTGATGGAAGTCATGAACTTTTGAGAGATTTCCGCCGTTGATTCTTTGTAGATTCGAACAAAGTTCGCCCAATATGCGTCACATCCTCCTTTTGCTTTTCGTTCTGGCACTGGTTCCCCGCACCTTCGCCCAATCGGAAGCCGATCTTTTCGACGGCCCGGTGGTGGTGTACAGCAACCAGCACTACGGCGGATTGCACCTGCACACCAACGGCTGGGGAGGCACCTTCACCTACGGCAAGTACCGCGGCGCCAAGCAAGTGCTGCTGTTCTCAATCGACGCGGTGAGCATGAAGCACGAAAAGGAGATCAAGAGCTTCAACCCGGTCTACGAAGATTCCAGAAGCTACGTCTACGGCAAGCTCAACAACTTCTATCTGTTCCGCCCAGGGATCGGTAAAAAGAAGATCATCACCACCAAACTGCGCAAGAGCGGGGTGCAATTCGGCTACAGTTACACGATTGGGGCATCATTGGGCATCACCAAACCGGTCTATTTGGAGATCGGCTACCCCAGCATTCCTTACGACTACTTGCAAGTGGAGCGGTACAATCCCGATGTCCACTACTTCGATGACATTTATGGACGCGCGCCAGGCTTTCATGGGCTGGACAATTTGAAGCTGCATCCGGGGGCCTTTGCTAAATTTGCACTCAACTTTGAGTATTCGAATACCAAAGACCGGCTGAAAGGCTTGGAGGCAGGCGTGACCTTGGACGCATTCCCCAACCGCATCCCCGTTATGGCCGATGAGGTGGGCGACCAAACCGGCGCGGTGAACAAATGGCTCTTTCAGACCTTTTACCTGACATTGTTTATCGGGAAGAAGTACAACAAGAGATGAGTCAGACACCAGTCGCTCCCCAAAAGCAACGCATCGCCAAGCCCAAGTGGCTGCGCGTCAAACTCCCTACAGGAGATTCCTATAAAAAGGTCCGTTCCCTGGTGGACCAGCACAAGCTGCACACCATCTGTGAATCCGGCAACTGTCCCAACATGGGCGAATGCTGGGGCGCAGGCACGGCCACCTTCATGATCTTGGGCAACACGTGCACCCGCTCCTGCGGCTTTTGCGCGGTCAACACCGGCCGCCCCGACGAAGCCGATGTCTTTGAGCCGGCACGTGTGGCACAGTCGGTGAAGCTCATGGGCGTCAAGCACGCGGTCATCACTTCGGTGGATCGTGACGATTTGGCCGACGGCGGTTCAGAAATCTGGGCCATGACCGTGCGCGCCATCCGCCGCCAATCCCCAGAGACCACTTTGGAGACCCTCATCCCTGACTTCATGGGCAAGTGGGACAACCTCCAACGCATCATCGATGTGGCTCCCGAAATTGTATCGCACAACTTGGAAACTGTGCGCCGCCTCACCAAGGAGGTGCGCATCCAAGCCAAGTACGACCGCAGCCTTGAAGTGCTTCTGCGCCTCAAGAAAGGCGGCATGAAAACCAAGTCGGGCGTTATGCTCGGGTTGGGCGAGACCGACGCCGAGGTCATCGAAACCATGGACGACCTGCGTTCGGTAGGTTGCGATGTACTCACCTTGGGTCAATACCTGCAACCCACGCCCAAGCATTTGGCCGTGCAGGAATTCATCACCCCCGAAACCTTCGATCGCTACCGGGAGATTGGCCTGGAGAAAGGCTTCCGCTTTGTAGAAAGTGGCCCGCTGGTGCGAAGTTCTTACCACGCCGAGAAACACGTTTTCTGATCGGTTGTTGATTCGTATAGAATCGCCCGTGTTTTCTGAGCAATCATTGTTGCCCATTTACGATTTGTTGTAACTTGGCGGGCTGTTCAGAGTTTAGAAAATCCGTTAGAAGATGAAGAAAGCGCTCCTGTTTATTGCACCTGTTTGCCTTGCACTTGCAGCCCTGTTTGTACCGGACACTCCCGAGTCCGTAACCGCTGAGTTCACCCCGCGTGACAGCCAACTGCCCATCGGCGAAGCCGAAGGTGCCCAATGGTACTACAACTTGCTGCGCGCCAATCCAGAGACCGGCGTCATTGACCAAGAAGATGTGCGCAAAGCACGCAAGGCGGTGGAACGCCTTCAACTCCAACGCGCGGAGAACCGCAGCGCTTCAGCCCTCGGTTGGATTGAAATGGGTCCAGACAACATTGGCGGACGTACCCGCGCAGTGTGGTCGGATTCAGAAGAAGAATACTGGGTGGGTTCGGTTTCCGGCGGTGTGTGGCACACCACCAACGAAGGAAACACTTGGACTCACATCCCTACTCCAAGCAACATCATCAGTGACATCGCTCGTATGGGAGACGGCACGTTGGTGTTTGGTACCGGCAATACCTTTGAATCTGGTGGCGGTGGCAATGGCGGTAGTGGCTTCATCGGTGAAGGCGCATACTACAGTGAGGACAACGGCGACACCTGGACCCTGATCGACGGGACCTACCCTGGCTTCGCTACCTCCAACGCCAACTGGGGCGAAATCAACACCCTCCGTCCTGACCCGAACAACGACGACGGCATCTGGATGGGCGGCCGCATGGGACTGGTTTACTGGGACAAGAGCTCAGGCACCCTCACCGAGGGCGGCTGGGACGGCCTGGACAACGGAACCGTACAAGACATCGCCATGAGCCCAGACGCTAGCGTAATGCTCGCAGCTGTGGCAAGTGGTAGCGCTCCCCGCGTGTTCCGCTCTACCGACAACGGCCAGTCTTGGACCAACGTATCGGGCAACGGCGACACCGACCTTCCACAGTCGGGCAAGAGCCGCGCTCGCGTAGCCATCTCCCAAACCGATCCCGACCACTGTTTCGTGCTCTACGCAGCCAACAACGGCAGCATGGGTGGCGTGTGGTACTCGTCTAACGGCGGTACTGAGTGGCAATCGGTATGGTCAGATTCAGACGAACTGCCATTTGACCCCATGGGTAGCAATACCCAAGGGTACTATGACCTCGCACTGGGCATTGAGCCCGACGATCCCACCATTGCATACATAGCAGGTGTGACCCTCTGGAAATGTGGTCCCAACTACCAGCCTGAGCAAATCGCGCTGAACTTTGCGTTCCCGGGCTCTCCGATTTACGTGCACTCTGACATCCACGAAATCAAGTTCACCGCAGGTGGTCGTATGCTGATTGGTTGCGACGGAGGTATGCATCGTTCAGATGACGGCGTAACTTTTGTGCAGATCAACCGCGGCTACAACGTAACGCAATTCTACAGCATCGCGCACAGCTCGGGTACCTCTGTACTCGGCGGTACCCAAGACAACGGCTCACTGGTGATTCTGGCCGACGGCACCTTCATTTCTGACCAGGAGGCGTTTGAAGCCACTGGCGGTGACGGTTTCGACTGCGAACTGAACCAATTCACTGCCGCTGACCGCACCCTTGCGTTCAGCACCATCTACTACGGTCAGCTTTTCCGCTTTGACCAAGACGGTGGCGGCGGCATGTTCTACGACGACGAAATCATGGAGCTGATGGATCCACTCACCGGTGAGATCGGTACCGACTTCTTCACCTCAATCCGCGCATTCGAGGACACCGAGGACGACGAGGCCGAGCAGTTCATCATCCTGATCAACCCATTTGAGGAAACCATCGAGGATCCTTCGGACGCAGACGACGACAACCCTGTCTTCACCCTGCAGACCCTCAACCAAGACATTCCGTTCGACTACGAACTGGACTTGAACGATCCAGACTACGCTCCTCTCATGTACTGGGATTCAATCGTCCGCCCTGCGTTCGATTCGGACGTGATCATCACCGAAGATCCCAACTACTGGTGGTTGGATGTACAAATGCTGGAGGATTCAACCGTGACTTGCATCACCGACTCTGTCCTGGTGGGGACCGAAACCGTGATTGACGAAATCATTCCGATCATCGAGTGCGAGTACATCGAGGTACTGGATTCTACCCTTTGTTTTGAGGTAGGCGCAGACACCACTTACATGGACATCGACGTTTACGACTTCTCAGAAGAGTGCTCGACCATGTACCACTACGCGGAAGACATCCTGTACGACGTGCCGGAGCACCGTCGCATTCAAGACCGCTTCTCGACCCAGTTCGCGATTGGTTTCAACGGCACCAACGGCCTGTGGATCACCCGCGAGGCGTACAACATGAACACCACGCCCAATTGGTTTCAGATTGTAGCCAATACCGGCACCGGTGTCAAGAGCATGGAATGGTCACCTGACGGCGATCACTTATTCTACAGCAATTACGGCAGCAACCTCTTCCGCATCGACAACCTCGACCAACTGTGGTCAGAAGAGGACATCGAAAACACAGAGGTGAGCAGCATTCTGAGCGCTGGTGGTACCGTTACTGGTATCGCTGTAGACCCGAACGATAAGGACCACGTGGTGATCACCGTGGGTGGTTACGGCATCAACTCGCAGGGTAAAGTACGTGAGTCGTTCAACGCCACGTCTGAGAACCCCACTTGGAACAACATCTGGTTTGCGTCAAGCAACGATCTGGCCCGCATGCCAGTGTACGACGCTGTGATTGACGTGACCGATGGTACCCGCATTGTTATCGGTACCGAATTCGGAGTGTTTGTGAAAGACGGTTCGTCGGATTGGGAACTCTGCAATGATCCTACCGATCCTTCGCAGTCTACCGGTATTGGTCCAACACCTGTATACGATCTCCGACAGCAGGAGTACGGCAACAAGCGCTTCACGCATCCAGACAACACAGGCGTGATTTACGCAGGTACCCACGGCCGCGGAATTTTCCGCTCTGAGGGCTGGGGCTTCGTAAACGTTGAAGAGCCTACTGAAGATGCCTTCCAACTGGCCAACAGCCTGAACGTGTTCCCGAACCCATCTGCCGGTCAACTGAACCTGCAGCTGGAGCTCGACGCGGTGAGCGACGTAACCATTGACATCTTCTCGGTGTCAGGCCAATGGGTGGGCAACATCAACCGCGACAACGTGGCGTCAGGTGCAAGCACCATGACATTCGACCTGAGCGATTTGAGCAACGGCAACTACATCCTGCGTTTGAACGCAGGTGGAACCGTAGCCACCTCACAATTTGTGATCATGAAATAACCCCTAGGGGTCCTACATTTGAAGCCGCGTCCATCAGGGCGCGGCTTTTTTATGCTCCGCATCGCCATCAATGGATTTGGCCGCATTGGCCGCCGCTTGACCCGACTTGCCCTCCAGGACGGAGATGTGCACATCGTGGCCATCAATGACCTGTATGACGCCCACACCATGGCGCACCTGTTCAAATACGACTCGGTGCACGGGCCGTTTGGCGATGAGGTGGTGGTGTCCGAGGGGGACTTGATCTTGGGCGACCAGCGGATCGCCTACTCCCAAGCCGCGGAGTTACGTGCATTGCCTTGGTCAGACCTTCAGGTGGACGCCATTGTGGACTGTACGGGGCATTTCAAGACCGCTGAGGCACTTTCGGGCTATGCGGCACATCAACGGGTGCCCGTGGTCCTTTCTGTGCCGTCTAGCGACAATTCGCTGCCCATGGTCATTATGGGCGTCAAAGAAGAGGCGCTGCAGGCGCCGCTGGTATCCAATGCTTCTTGTACCACCAACAGCGCCGCTCCGCTCGTAGCGTTGCTGGATGAGCTGTGCGGCATCGAGTCGTGCTACATCACCACCGTGCACAGCTACACCTTGGATCAGCACCTCCAGGACGCTCCCCACAGGGATCTGCGCCGTGCGCGTGCCGCTGGGCTCAACATTGTGCCCACGACCACAGGGGCGGCCAAAGCACTCACCCACATCTTCCCGCATTTGTCGGTGCAGATTGGCGGCTTTGGCATGCGTGTTCCGGTGCCAGACGGCTCGTTGACCGATATCACGTGCATGGTGCGCACGCCCAAAACGGCTGCTGAAATCAACGCCGCATTCAAGCAAGCAGCGTCGGGTGCTTTCGCGGGCATTCTCGAGTATCAAGAAGATCCTTTGGTGTCCACCGACATCATCGGCAACCGCCACAGTTGCATTTTCGACGCCGGGTTGACCTCGGTCATCGGGGGCATGGTCAAAGTGATTGGGTGGTACGACAACGAGACCGGATACGCCTCGCGCTTGTTGGATTTGCTACGCGCCCGGTTTGCCGTAAGTCAGTAGCTCCAACTGCTGGCCATCAAACACGGCGTAAGTGTTGTGGCCAATCCAATCTCCCAAGTTCACGTATTGGCTGTCCTGCCCAAGATCAAAGGTCATGGGTACGTGACGGTGGCCGTACACAAAGTGGTGGAAGTGCTGCTCGGAGAGCACGTCTTTCGAATGTTGGATCAGCCATTCGCGGTCCTCGCCTAAAAACGACTTCTCCTCAGCAGGTGTAGAGTTGCGCGAGGTGTCTGAACTTTTGAGGGCCAGCCACACGCCAAAGTTGGGGTGCAAGCGGTGGAAGAGCCATTGGCACACCTTGTTGGTGAAGATGCGCTTGAGAAACTTATAGCCGTGATCACCCGGTCCCAACCCATCGCCATGGGCAATGTAAAAGCGCTGCCCGTTCCATTCCCGGTGAATGGGCTCGCGGTAGACCTGAGCGCCGGTTTCGGTGGGCAGGTAGTCCCACATCCACAGGTCGTGGTTGCCCGCGTAGATGTGCACCGGTATGCCCCCGTCCACCAACCTGCCAATGGCTGCAATCAAGCGGGTGAAGCCTTTGGGCACTGCGCGCTTGTATTCAAACCAGAAGTCAAACAAGTCACCTACCAAAAAGACCTCGGCGGCATCTCGGGATGCTTCTTCCAACCAAGCCACAATGCGCCGTTCGCGCGCGATGGTCTCGGCGTACGACGGGAAGCCCAGGTGGAAGTCTGAGGCGAAGTAGATCTTTTTGCCCTCGGGTAATGTCACATTGCAAGGCTGCGGAGCGCGCGGAAAGGACTCAAGCGCTCCAAGTGTAGTTCAAAGGTGATGGTTTCTGCCACGTTGTAGGTGTCGGTGAACAGCTCATCTCCCCACAGCGGTACGTGAATTTCAAACAGATCGCGGAAAATCGGGAAGCTTACTCCGGCAATCACGTCGGTCTCCATCTCGTCTGCGCGGTCGTAGAAGTAGGCCGAGGCAAAGAAGGAAATGGGCAGGCGCACGGGTACCTCCACCTCAGCATAGGCGTTCACCAGGTAGTCGCGGGCTACAATGCCGTAGCCGAAGTTCGCCTGGTCGTTGGAGGTTTGGCGTGAAAGCAACTCATTGTTACCCATGCGTTGCAGCAGCAGCTGGTCACGCAGCGGGTCCAGAGTGCCTGTCACACCAAAGCCGGTCAAGGGCATGGTGGCGCGTCCGGCGTTGGACACCGCACCGGCAAACACGCCCCAATGCAGGTCGCGTCCTTTTTCGTTGTACTGGAAGGATCCTTTGTGCAGGAAGGTGGCAGACAGCGCCAATTCCTGATCAGTAGCGGTGGGGTCAATGGTGTTGCGTACCTGGAAGCGGTACCCTTGCTTGAGTCGGGGGCGCACTTGTTCAAACGTGATGAAGACCCGCGGCGAAACGATGTGCTCCACCTGCTGCGCTTCAGACACATTGCCTTCCAGGTCGATGCCCTCACGCTGACGGGTTTCCATCAAGTGGACCACCTCCACACCGGTACGGGTGTTCCACTTGGACAGCGGATCCACCGGCGGACGCAGGGTGTACTTCAACCCTGAGCGCAGGTAAGATTCATCGATGTCCAACACTTCTCCATCCACCACTTGGTCGGTGAAGCGGCGCAGTTCGCCTTCAAGAATGCCTCGCCCGGTCACGTAGGAGAACCCACCCAAACCGGTCACACGCCCAGAGCCGAAGGCGTACATGGGTTGCACCCACCATTGCAAGCGACGCGCAGGAAGGGTGGCGTTGTGAAGCAGAAGACCGGCCATGAATTTGTCCTGCTCGTTCCAGGCCACAGAGGGCAGCCAGAAGACTTGGGTAAAAGCCGGATCATCTAAGTAGGTTCCCGGGCGCAAGCGCAACGGCTCCACACGGCGCATCAATCCGTGGCCACGGCCGTAGTTGTCCTGGCGGTTGAACTCGAGCATTTGCTCGCGGCCATCGATGCGGATTTCATCCAGGTTGGCCATGTCCAGCGTGATGGCGGTATCGGCGCCGGGAGCGATGCCTTCGAACCACTGTTCCCATTCCAACTTGCCGTTGACGTACCCCGAGAGTTGGTACGGCGCAGGAATGTCGCCCACGTTCTTCACGCGGATGTCGGTTTGGGTGTTGCTGGACTTGGCAAACTTCAGCGCGTAATCGGGCTTGCCGTCGGTTTGCACCAAGTCTTGGAACCACCAATCCAGGTCTTTGCCGGTTTCGGCTTCCAGCACTGCCTGCAGGTCAGAAGGGGAGGGGTGGCGGTACTTCCACTGATCAAAGTAGGCCTGCATGGCGCGGTCAAAGTTGTCCTGGCCCAAGTAGCCGGCCAAGTGGTCCATGGCCGCCGCTGATTTCTTGTACACCACCGTGCCGTAATTGGTATCGGTGAAGCTGTTGGAGTGGCATTGTATGGGCTGGTCGCGGTAATTGCGCGCGGTCAGCAGCCACGCGAGCTCATCGCGGCTTTTGTAGCTGTAGCGGGTCAACCCCAACTTCTCGCTGAAGTCGTCGGGGGTAGCGCCGCTGGCGAAGTGCAGGCTGTCTCCGTACTTGGTACGGAAGTAACGGGTCTCGTTGTAAGAGTTGATGCCCTCGTCCATCCAGGCGTTGGTGCGCTCATTGCTGCCCAAGATGCCGTAAAACCAGTTGTGGCCGACTTCGTGCACGATGACCGTTTCAAGCGACAGGGCGTTGCCCATGGCAGCTACCACCGTGATGTTCGGGTACTCCATGCCGGCGCCGGCGCTGATGGTGCCGTCCACAGCAGTTACGTGGTTGTACGGGTAGTCCCCGTTCCAAAGGCTGTAGTAGTAGGTGCCGTCGTTGAGGTAATCAATGCTGTTTTTCCAGAGGTCGGCGCCGTCGTTGGTGAACATGGCCCAGGTGGTCACTTTGCGTCCGGTGTTGGGCAATTCCACTTCGCCCTTGAGCACGTGCCAGCGTTTGTCGGCAAACCAGGCAAAGTCGTGCACGTTTTCCTGGTGGTAGTGCAGTGTTTTGGTCTTCGACGAAGATGGCGGGAATTCCATGTCCTCAGGGAACTCGGTCATCTTGGCGGTTTCGGAGGCTTTTTGGTCCAGCCAAGCTTCCTCCTCAGGACAATCAACCAAGTCGCCGGTGGCGCCTACAACATAGTTGGCGGGCAGGGTGACGTGCACATCAAAGCTGCCGTATTCGCTGTAGAACTCGCCTTTGCTGAGGTAAGGCATGGCGTTCCATCCATTGCCGTCATACACCGCGGGTTTGGGGTACCACTGGGTGATTAGGTAACTCTGCCCCACGTGCCCCAGGCGCGAAATCTTTGCGGTGGGTAGTTTGACAAAGAACGGCGTGGTCAGCGTCAAGGTTTGCCCGGGCGCCAGCGGTTGGGCCAACTGCACGTGGGCGATGTCAATGTGTTCGGGGTCGAAGCTCCACTGGGCTTGGGCGCCGTTGACGTGGAAATCCAGCGAGTCGATGTAGCCGAGCTCCTTGCTGATGGCGTAGAACATGAACAAGTCACCGCTGCGGTACGACTGTTTGGCCAGGGCCGTCTTGCCGTTTTTGTACGCGTTGGGCCAGAGGTGCATCTCGATGTGGTCGAGCGCATCGGGGCTGTTGTTGGTGTATTGCAGTTCGAGGTCGCCCGAGAGGGTGTGGTCTTGGTCGTTGAGGGAGACGTGGATGGTATACGCCACGTCTTGTTGGAAATAGTCCTGGGCGTGGGCCAGAACCGCGCAGGCCAACAAGGCGGCACAGAGCAAGTGCTTCATCGCAGAGGGTGGTTTAAAAGGTCACAGTCCTTAGCAGGACGAACAACGCGGGCCGATGTTACGAGCCCAGGAGTTCTTCTAGCTTCGAGTCCAAGGCCGGTCCGCGGAGGTTGGAAGCCACCACTTTGCCTTCTTGGTCGATCAGGAATGTCGCAGGAATGGAGTGCACGTCGTACAGCTTGGCTGCAGCGTTTTGCCAGCCTTTCAAATCGCTCACATGGTTGTCCCACACCAAGCCGTCTTGCTCAATGGCTGCGGCCCAGCGGTCTGGAGTCTTGTCCAGACTCACCGAGAACACTTCAAAGCCTTTGTCTTTGTATTCGGCATAGGCCTTGACCACGTTGGGGTTCTCGCGGCGGCAAGGGCCACACCAAGATGCCCAAAAGTCGATGAGCACCACTTTTCCACGTAGATCGCTGAGTTTACGTGTGTTGCCTTCGATATCGGCCATTTCAATGTCGGGGGCCACTTGGCCCACGCCAGGGGTGCCTCCCCCGCCTTTACGCAGCGCAAGTTTCTTCTTGTTATCTTCTACTTGTCCAGCGATGTTTTGGTACCTGACGGTGTGGCCCATGGAACCCTTGAGGTCCTGGAGTACCATTTCGAACGATTTCATGGAGCGAGAGAAATTCAAACCACCCAACGCTTCCAGCGCTGCAGGAGAGCTGCTGTTTTCACGGATGAATGCGCCAGCTACTTTTTGCAATTCAGTTCGGGCGGCTTGCTCGGCCTTTTTGGCGTCGGTCCGTTGTTCGGCAGACAGTTGTGGGTTTTTTGTGCGTTGCACTTGGGTTTTGATTTCATCGCGGATGGGCTGCATTTGGCCAAGGAGTGCGTGCAGTTGTGTGCTGTTGGGCGAGCCCTGGATTTGCGGATTGTTGAGCAGGTCGTTGGCCTGCGCAGTGACCACAAGGGTTTCGGTAGAGTCGGTGATCAAGTCCATCGCTTTTTTGTTGTCTACGATCAGGTAGTAGTAATCGGGTACCAAACCCTGAGCGGGAACCAGTTGGAAGCTTCCGTCATCGGCAACTGTGGTTGAAGCCAAGCTGAGCATACCCTTGCCTGCTTGGACCTTGAGTTCAACTACTTTTCCTTCGGCACCATGGAGAGTGCCAGAGATTGAGCCGGCGGGTCCGGCAGGAGCGCTGCCGCAACCGGCAGCGAGCAGGGCAAGGACGCCTGCGAGCGCAAAGAAAATGTGCTTTTTCATCGTTGGCAAAATACGCGATAAGTCAGGGAAGATGCAGTGTTTTGGGAGTGTAGAACATACCAACCGCGCTCCAGCGCTTCAGGCAGGACTACGCGTCCGGTGTGGTCGGCTTCCACTTTCGCCACTTGGCGGCCTGTGCCGTCCACAATGGTAACTAAGCCATAGGCGCCGGGCAAGTGCAGGTCTTGACCAGCTTGTGCGGGGTTCGGGTAGGCGGCCGTTTCCAAGGCGAATACCTCGTCAACACCGGTGGTCAGGTCGGGTTGGATCAAGAAGAGGCCTTCTTGCATGTCGCTCACGATGACGTTGCCGCTGGGCAGCAGCGGGTATACGCCCCAAGCACCTTCGTAGCTGTTTTGGTGCGGGATGGTGCACGTGTCATAGTAGGCAGCCACCACGGGGTTTTCGGGGTCGGAGCAGTCCCACACGTAGTAGCCGTCGTAGTAGTGGCTCACGTGCAAGAAGTCGCCATCCCAAATCAGGTTGTGGACTATGGAGTTGTCGGCCACGTTCGACTGGAAGGTGGTGATTACTGTCAAATCCGAAGGGTTGCTTACGTCGATGAGTTTGATGTCCGAGCCGTGGGTTTCATCGGCCATGGCGTAGAGGTTGCCGTCGGGATGCAGCCAACCTGAATGGTTGTAGCCTGGCTCTGGGTATTCACTGATGTCTCCGAGCACCACGGGGTTGCTGGTGTCTGTGAAGTCCACGATGTAGAGCTGTGACCCGTTGTTGCAATAGGCAATGCCATCCTTCACGTAGATGTCGTGGAGGTAGCCGATTTGGTTCCAGCCTGGCACGTCTTGATCGCAATCGATGATCAGAGTGGGGTTCTCTGGGTCTTCCAGGCTGTAGAGGTCCAAGGTGGTGTTGCCTCCACACACGTACAGCACATCGCCGTCGATGAAGATGTTGTGCGAGCGCTGGAAGTGCTCGCTGGAATCGTACACCACTTCTACCGCGTCGGGCAGGCCGGTGATGTCGATGATTTGCAGGGAGCTGAAGCCTTCGTCGGCCACGGCATACAGGTAGCCGTTATAGTCGTGGAAGTCGCGGTGGATGATGATGCCGCCGGTGACTGCGCCTTCAACGAATGCGGCTTCGTAGGCGGTTTCGGGTTCGGTCACGTCAAAGATGTGAGTGCCAAGTGTGGTGCCGATCACGGCGTATTCCCGGCCGTCTTGGACCATGCCCCAGCATTCGTTGTAGGCGTTGTCGTAGACGTTGGACCCAGGGATCTCTTCGTCGTACCAGTGGAACAAGAGTTCGGCGTTGGAGGCGTCTTGGGCGGAAATTCCCGACCACGCAAACAGGCCGAGCAGGAGCAAGCGAATGTGCATGTCTAGTGGATGGTTTGGCGCACCTGCTTTAGCAAGACTTCACCTTCGGGGAGGTGCAAGGCCACTGGGATTACATAAAACCGCCAGTGGGAGGGGGCTGCTTGCTGCAGCGGGCGCAGTTTGGTCCAGTCTTTTTCGGTGGTCAGCACCGCAACGGGACCGTTCTCAAAGGTACCAATCTTTCCCTGAATCCGGGCGAAGTCTGACGCCGTGAACCCGTGGTGGTCTCGGAACCGAACCGCTTGGGAATCCGGGAACAAACCCGACACGTGGTCCTCGAACAATCCGGGAGCAGCCAAGGCCGAGACTGCCACTGCACCCGCGCATGCGGTCAGCGCTGTGGTGTGTCCTTCAGGGCGGGGGGCGGCGTACTCCAAGGCGGCGCCATATACCGGAACGTCCACGTTCAACTTGGCCGTCCAATCCGAGGGGAGTTGTGCGCCGGCTGCCAGCTTGGTTATCACCACAGCATGGGCGCGTTTGCGGGCACGCTTTACGTCACGCAGGCCTCCCCACGGCATCAAGTGGTCTTTGAACCACGGCTTGGTGGCCGGGGTGAGCAGCACGTTGAAATGACCTTGGAGTTTGCGGTGTTGGTACGCATCGTCAAGCACGATGACATCAGGTGCTGCTGTTTGCGTCAGGTGCGCAATGCCCGCGAGGCGGTCTTCACATACTGCCACTGGAACCTGAGGGAAGCGCTGCTTGATTTGCAGCGGTTCGTCGCCCGCATCGGACGCGGTGTGCTGCACCTCTACCATTCGGAAGCCCGAAGTGCTTCGCCCGTATCCGCGGCTAAGCACAGCCACTTTTAGGTCTTGGCTCAGGTGCTGCACCAGCCACTCGGTGAACGGCGTTTTGCCGCTGCCACCCACATTCAGGTTGCCCACCACCACGGTAGGGGTGCTGGTTTTTTTGGAGGAAAACAGCCCCGCATCAAACAGCACATGGCGTGCATTCAGCACCAATCCGTGTAAGGCGGCGAGCGGAGCGAGCAGGACTCGCGCGGGTTCCATTATTTTGCGGAGCAATGTCAAACGGTCATCGATCTCATGCAAATCAACACAATCCTGCGCCAATTAGAGCAGTGGGCGCCCCGATCCCTCCAAGAAGACTACGACAACGCCGGGCTCATCGTGGGTAACCCCGCGGCCGAAGCCACCGGAGTAGTCGTCAGTCTCGACAGCACAGAGGATGTGGTGGACGAGGCCATCCGCAAAGGCGCCAACTTGGTTGTGGCACATCACCCCATCCTGTTTGGTAAAAAACGCAGCCTCACCGGTCGGGATTATGTGGAGCGCACCTTGCTCAAAGCGATCAAGCACGACATCGCCCTCTATGCCATCCATACCAACCTGGACAACATCCGTACTGGGGTCAACGCCCGCATCTGTGAGGTGCTCGGCATTCAATCGCCCCGCATATTGAGTCCCAAATCAGGGTTGCTGAACAAATTGGTAGTGTATGTCCCGCATGTTCAAGCAGATGCCTTACGCGATGCCCTGTTTGCAGCCGGAGCGGGTGCAGTCGGCGATTACACCGAGTGCAGCTTTGGCAGCCAAGGAGCGGGCACGTTCAAAGGCGGAGAAGGCACTGACCCGCACGTGGGCCAGGTGGGGCAGCGCCACACCGAACCCGAGACCCGGCTTGAAGTGCTGGTGGAGAACTGGAACGTGGGCGCAGTGCTGGCGGCCATGCAGCAGGCCCATCCCTACGAGGAGGTAGCCTACGACCTGTTTGCGCTGAAGAATGTGCATCACCAGGTAGGCGCCGGCATGGTGGGCGAATTGGAACAGCCCATGACATTGGACGCGTTTTTGGCGCATGTGAAGCAGGTGTTGGGCACAGGGTCAGTGCGCCACACGGCAGCGGTTGCAGAGCAGGTGCAGCGCATTGCCGTGTGCGGTGGTTCGGGCAGTTTTTTGCTCGAGGATGCCGTGCGCGCCGGGGCCGATGTGTTTGTCACCGCCGACTACAAATACCACCAGTTTTTTGACGCAGACGGCCGCATTGTGATCGCCGATGTGGGGCACTTTGAAAGCGAGCAGTATACCGTGGATTTGCTGGGGGAGTTCCTCCGCGAGAAATTCCCTAATTTTGCCGTCCATTTGTCCGATACTCAAACCAACCCCATAAAGTACTTCTGATCCATGGCCAAGAAGACTTCGACCCCTGAAGACAAGCTGCGCGCCCTCTACGATTTGCAGGTGATTGACACCATGATCGACAAGATCCGCATGATCCGCGGCGAGCTGCCCCTCGAAGTGCAAGACTTGGAAGATGAAATCGCAGGCCTCGAAACCCGCGCCCAAAAGGTGCAAGACGAGCTCAGCGCCATCGACCAGTCCATCACCGACCGCAAAAACGCGATTGAGGAAGCCAAAGCCCTGATCAAGAAATACAACGACCAGCAGAACAACGTGCGTAACAACCGTGAGTTCGAGTCGCTGAACAAAGAGATCGAATACCAAGAGCTGGAAATCCAGGTTTGCGAGAAGAAGATCAAGGAGTTCAAAGCCCAGAAGGAGCAAAAAGCAGAATTGATGGAGGCCAGCTCAGGCCGCCTCAACGAACGCAAAGGCGACCTCGAGGCCAAGAAAGGTGAGCTCGAAGAAATCATCGCTGAGAACCAACGTGAAGAGGAAATCCTCATGTCTAAAAGCGCAGACATGGAGAAGCTCATTGAGCCGCGCCTGTTGACCGCTTACAAGCGCATTCGTGGCGCCGCCAAGAACGGTTTGGCTGTTGTGCCCATCGACCGTGAAGCGTCAGCCGGTTCATTCATCAAGATCCCACCGCAGCGTCAATTGGATGTTGCCGCGCGCAAGAAGATCATTGTGGACGAGCACTCAGGACGTATCCTGGTGGACAAAATCCTCGCCGAAGAGGAAACCGAAAAGATCCAGAAACTGGTGGAGAAGGAAATGGCAAAAGCAGCCAAGGCGAAGTAAGCCACCTGATCCATCTCACAATGCATAAAAAAGCCCGAAGCATCCGCTTCGGGCTCTTTCTTTTTGAGTCTAGGGTCAGTACCGGAATCCGATGCTGACCACCGATGAAATCGTTTGTTGTTCGAGCGAGGCGGCGTCCACCAAGGCCGGGTCGTACAAGAAGTACTGCTCGGTTTGGTCGGCAAAGGCCAAACCAGCGTCGAGGTAGAATCCGCGGAAACGAAGGCCCGCCCCTACGGTATAGGTCATGCGTGAGGGCGCGTCTGCAAACGCCTCGTCAGTGTAGGGTGCTTGCTCCAAGCGCACACCTCCGCGCAAAGCGAGCCATTTGAGGGGCTTGGCCTCTGCTCCGATGCGCACGTTGTGTGCAGGGCCGTATGCGGCTTGCACGGCGTCGTTTTCGAGCTCGAAGGGATAGTCGTCGCCTCCGACGCGTGCGGGGCGCAAACGTGCAGTGCTGTAGTCCACAAACTCGTAGTCAGCGCTCACAAACCCAATCTTGCCCAGCAGGGCAGCGGCAGAGATCTGCGCACGGGCCGGGGTGCGGATCCGGTAGTTGTATTCGCCCAAAGGAGAGTCCCACTCGTACGCGTCGCCGTTGTTGAACTGCGAGGCCATATCTGTGGTGTAGCGGTCAAACAAGCTCAACCAGGTGGGCGAGTGCACCGATGCACCAATGCGGATGAACTCGGTAGGACGGTAAATCACGCCCGCTTTCATGTTGAAACCGCCGCCATTGACCTCCACGGTTTGGCGCATTTGCCAGTTGTTGAGGTCGCTGCTGGGGTCGGGCACTGTTTCGGTGTAGACGGTCGATTCCTCATAGCGCACCGATGGAAAGCCCAGGGTGGCCCCGAAGTACCATTCGTTGCCAATGTTGGCTGCGGCGGCCACTGCGGTTTCGGTCATGCCGCCTACACGGGTGATCTCTTTGGACTGGATCACCTTGCCGGCAGGCACGGCGGTCATGTATTGGTCCACCGTGTTTTCGATGGGGTTCAGCAGGAAGGTTTCCCATGCCAGGCTGGCACCAAACGGAAAGGCCGAACCGATTTGGGTGTCGGGCACTCCGTTGGCTTGCAGGGCATAGATGTCCAGCAAAGAAGTGTTCATCGCCTCCCCTTCAATACTGATGCGCTCGTCAAAGTCGGCCAGGGTCATGTAGCTGACCCCGAGGTTGATGCGCTCAACGCGGTCGTCCGCGATGGGGTAGGAGGCCACCAATCCGGCACTGGCCAGGTTGGAGAAGCCCTCACGAGCGGTGGTGTTGGTGCCTTCGTAATCGGCGCCGACACGTGAGGAACCAATACCGATGCTGAATCCAGCATCACTGCGGCGGTAGACCGCCATGCCTGCCGGGTTGGTGTGCAGGCTGGAGAAATCGCCGCCCAGTGCTCCGAAGGCTCCGGCAGTTCCAAAGTAACGGGCGGTGCCGTAGGGGTTGAGGCGCGCATAGCGCAAGGCGTCTGTTTCGTTTTGGGCGCGTGAGGTTACGGCTAGGCATAGCAACCCCAAGGCCAGAAAAAAATGGCGTGTCATAAGCGTGTGTTGTTAGTAGGGGTGTTGAACATTAACCGCCGCGGCGCGACGAGCTCGAACTGCGAGGTGGGTTAGAGCTGCGCGACGAGCTTGAGCGCGTACTGCTGCCTGAGCTGCGTGACGAACCTGAGCTGCGTGAGCCTGCGCTCGATCCGCTGCTGCGCGAACCTGAACTCGAACCACCGAAGCTTGAATCGTTGTTGCGCGAGCCGCTGCTGTAGCTAGGGCTGCTGCTGCCGCGTGAGCTGCTGCCCACCGAAGGGCGGTTGCTTCCCGAACTGCTGCCGCGCGAGCCGTTGGTACGGCCGCTGTAGGCACGGGTGCGCTCACTCATGCTCACTCCTGCGCCAAGGCCAGCGGGTTCCCGCGTGGTGTTGGATGCGGTAGAGTTGTATGAAGGAATGGTCACACGGTCATCGTCTTCACGCGCGGTGGTGCTGGGTCGGGTGGACGCAGTGCCGCTCGAAGGACGCGTGCCGTTGCCACGCACCACGCTTGATGCAGAGGGACGGGTTTCCACGATAGATACGGGTGTGTTTTCGCGTGCCGAAGTACCCAGTTCAGAAGGACGGGTGTTGCCTGAAGCGGCAATGCCATCTGTAGGGCGCTCACCTTTTTGGGGTGAAACATCGCCAGCGGTTTCGGTCACAGGGTCTTTGACGCCGATGCCGTCTGCCCCGCCACGTGGACCGGCAAACACGCCGCCGTTGCCGTAGCTGGAAGAAACCGCAATGCCGCCGCTGATGCCGCCGTGGTTACCGTAGTAGGTGTTGCCATTGTTGGCTACGTCGCCACCGCCAATCCAGCCGCCGTTGTTCCAGTAGCCGTTGTTGTAGCCGCCGTAGCCCCAAGCGTAGTAGTGGTTCTGCGGTCCGCACCATCCCCAGTTGTTGCCATAGAACGGGCCGTAGAACGGATCATTCCAGCCGTAGAAGGTGTTCCAGTAAGGATCGCCGTAAGGATAGGCAAAAGCGCTGTAGCCGTAGTTGTACCCACCACCCCAGGGGTAGTAGTTGTTGTAGAAGTTGTAGCCCAAGGGCATGCCGTAGCTGAAGCCCCAGCCGTTCATGGGTGCGTAGTACGAGAAGCCCCAAGAAGGGTAGAATCGACGGTTCCATCTGTTCCAACCACGGTTGAAACCGTTTCCACCCCAGCCGTTATCAAAGCTGTTGTCGTAGTAATTCTCGATGTAGGTGTCCCCGCCATCGTCGTAGTCGGGGGAGTAGTAGTCGTCGCTGCCGATGTAACCGGCGTTGGCGTCACTCTCGGTGGCGTACGCTGAAAAGTCGTATTCCTCGGGATCTGAAGAAACGTAGTAGATGTCGTCTTCTTCAAAAGAGTCGTTGTAAGCGTATCGCGAAGAGCAGGCAGACAGGAGTACCACCACTGCTGGGAGGAGGAATAAACCGAATCTTTTCATAGCGTTTGTTGTGTTAAAACCTTAGCATTTACGGGCCTTCGCGATAAGGACCTCTCTCTGCCAAGATAAGAATTTGTGTTACTTTTGACGCCCTTGTAAGGCAAACATTATACCAAAACCAAATGGCCGCTAAGCTGACCCCTCGCTCTGAAGATTATTCACGCTGGTACAACGAACTGGTAGGCATGGCCGACCTCGCCCAACATTCTGATGTAAAAGGGTGCATGGTCATCAAACCGTACGGCTTCGCCATCTGGGAGAAAATGAAGGACGAACTGGACCGCATGTTCAAGGAAACCGGGCACACCAACGCCTATTTCCCGCTGTTCATCCCCAAGTCGTACCTCAGCAAGGAAGCCGACCACGTAGAAGGCTTTGCCAAGGAATGCGCCGTGGTCACCCACTACCGCCTCAAGGTGGATGAGGAAAACGGTGGCGTGGTGGTCGATCCCGATGCCCGTTTGGAAGAGGAGCTGATTGTGCGCCCCACCTCAGAGACCATCATCTGGAACACCTACAAGGGGTGGATCCAGTCCTACCGTGACCTGCCCATCCTGGTCAACCAATGGGCCAACGTTGTGCGCTGGGAAATGCGCACCCGTTTGTTCCTGCGCACTGCAGAGTTCCTCTGGCAAGAAGGACACACCGCCCACGCCACCAAGCAAGAAGCCATCGAAGAAACCGAGCGCATGTTGGGCGTGTACGCCACCTTCGCCGAGCAGTTCATGGCCATGCCGGTGGTCCAAGGCACCAAAACCGAAAGCGAACGCTTCGCCGGTGCCGACGATACCCTCTGCATCGAAGCCATGATGCAAGACGGCAAGGCTCTGCAAGCGGGCACCTCGCACTTCCTCGGACAAAACTTTGCCAAGGCCTTTGAGGTGGAATACACCGGAAAAGACGGCAAGAAAGACTTTGTGTGGGCCACCTCTTGGGGCGTGTCTACTCGCCTGATGGGCGCCCTGATCATGACCCACTCCGACGACCAAGGACTCGTGCTGCCTCCGCGCCTTGCACCCATCCAAGTGGTCATCGTCCCTATTTACCGCAGCGAAGAACAACTCCAAGCCATTCACGAGCGCATGGCGCCTGTCATGGCTGAGCTCAAATCCCAGGGCGTCACCGTCAAGTTCGACGACGACGACACCAAAAAGCCCGGCTGGAAATTCGCCGAATACGAACTCAAGGGTGTACCTGTTCGACTCGCAGTGGGCAACCGCGACCTGGAGAACAACAGCGTAGAAATGGCCCGCCGCGACACCGGTGAAAAACAATCGGTATCGCTCGACGGCATTGCTGCCCACATCCAAGCCACCCTGGAAAACATCCAGGAATCCCTCTTCCAGAAAGCCCACGACTACCGCACCTCGGTCACCACCGAAGTCCGCACGTGGGAAGAATTCAAAGACGTACTCGAAAACAAAGGCGGCTTCCTTGTGGCCCACTGGGACGGCACCGCCGAAACCGAGCAAAAGATCAAGGAGCAAACCAAAGCCACGATCCGCTGCATTCCGTTCGACCTGGAACAAACCCCCGGTACGTGCGTTTATTCTGGAAGCCCTGCAACGCACCGTGTGCTGTTTGCCAAAGCCTACTGATCCATGGCCGATTCACTTACCCTGATCCAAAACCTGGTCCGCGAGAAGTCAAGCCTCAAGCAAGACGTGTACGACAACACCCTCAAGCATTTTGAGGTCTTCAAATCCCACCTGCGCGACACGATTGAGACCATCGAGCACGGCGTGGGCTCCACGGACAAACGTCTCAAATTCGGCTACATCGAGAAGAGCGATTTTGAGGTGCAAGTCCAAATCGCCGGCGACGTGCTTGTGTTCTACATGCACACCAACGTGTTCCAGTTTGACAAGGGCAACAGCCTCTGGAAGTCCAGCTACCTGAAAGAGGACGAGAGCCGCGGATTCGTCGGGTCCATCCAGGTCTACAACTTCCTGGCCGACAGCCTCCGCTACCAACGCCCCCGCGACCTGGGCTACCTGATCGCCCGCGTGTTCGTCAACAAAGACGACCACTTCTTGGTGCAAGGCAAACGTCAACTCGGCTTCCTCTACAACGACTTCATCAACGGCGTACTCACCTCAGAAAAGGCCAAAGAAGTCGTCCACAGCGCCCTGCTCTACACCCTGGATTTCGACCTGTTCACCCCACCCTACGAGCAGCAGCAACAAGTCAGCGTAGGCGAGATGCTCCAACTCTCCCAAAACCTCAACGTAGCCACCGGCAAACGCCTCGGCTTCCGCTTCAACCACGACGACGACGCGTAACCAAAAAAAATCCACCCCGTAAGCTTGCACGCGAACAAGCAACCGCATACATTTGCACTCCGAATTCAAAACGGCCCGTTCGTCTAGGGGTTAGGACGCCAGGTTTTCATCCTGGTAGCAGGGGTTCGAATCCCCTACGGGCTGCTACTTGACAACAAACCCGTCTCCCTTGTGAGGCGGGTTTTTTTGTGCCTGAAACCCCCGTAAACATTGGGCAGTCCGTGTGGAATATTGACAAAAGGAGGAAAAGCGTGTATCTTATTGGCGTTTGAAAAAACCGAAAAACGCCCCCACAATACCGCCCTATGAAGTACAAATTGGAACTCGACCGCCCCACGTCCTCCTCGGTCGGCTCGGTGCGCATTTGACATCCGGCGACCAACAGCATAGACAGCATCACGATGTGATTCATGAGGTCAAGCTAGACATGAATGGATTGAGCTGCTTGACTGACCATATTTCGGCATCTTCATGCCCAAATCTTCGGAAACGACACTCTTCATTATTAACTCCTCCATTCCTCCCGCACAACAGAGAGTAGCGCCATAACTACCTCGCATCCACCTCCGCCCTCCTATCTCTTCTCGCAAACCGCGTAGGAAATGTAACTTGGAATCCAAACCATGAATAACATCCGATTCCTTCATATGCACGGCATGAAACAGTTTTTTCCAATTTCCCTTCTCTTGATCATCGGCACCTTTGGGCAACTCCAGGCCCAAATCACCTCGGTCGGGTGTGACTCCATGGCCTTGGTGGTCAATGTTGGATCCCAAGAGACCGCGTTGAATTTGTATCATCCCGGCGGTTATCTCACTTGGCCACCGAGTGAAAACGTTATGGAATGGTTGTTTACCGATGAGGAAGGCAATGTGGTACATGAGGAGACATTGATCGACAACAACTTTGTTTCCTTCGGCCACAATGTCCCCATCACCGATACTCTATTTGTGTCCGTGCTTCTCACGAACGACTCATCCATTTATTATGATGGAAATCCTGTGGCGTGCCTTATAGAAGATTACTTGACGTGGGAAGAAGAAGAAATCATTCCCGGCACCGTCATGGGGTCTTGGACCCTTGGCGGCGCAGTGGGAACTTATGCTGGCGAGCCATCGAACATTGGAGATGCACCCGGGGGAGTGATTGTCAGCATCTATCCGAACCCAGTGAGTAATGAACTCAGAATCTCAGGTACTTCAGGACCATGGAGGATTTCAAATTCTCTCGGCCAAATCCAATCTCGAGGAATTCAAATTCAAGGAGATGACATTGTACTTGACACCTCAGCTTGGTCTGAAGGCTTGTACATCTTTCAGTCTCAACAGAAAGCTGCCTTTATCGTGCAACATTGATGTGCAGGTCCTTTGCAGGTCACCCAAGGAGTAAACCCCATTCTCTTTGTTCCAGTGATTCTGATTTTTTTGATTTCAGCAGTCTTGCCCCCCAAAAAATGACCTCTCCAAATGCGTCTGCTCCTATAGCCAATGTGCACAAGGATCTAGCATTTGAGGGTGGGAATTTGGGGTATGAAAAAATCGACTGTGAAGCGTAGCGGAACAGGCGGTATTCTTTGCGGTTGAGGAATGCCCCCTACCGGGATCATGAAGTAATCCCTAAACACCAAAAAAAGGCTCGCCCCACCACTCCTGCAGTGCACCATCGAAGCACAGTTCACGCACCAGCAGTACCGTGGCTAAGCCAAACTCCGCTTCCATACGCACTGGAACTTGATAACCCACAGCACCCAAATCTCATGGAATGCGATGATTCCAATACAAGTACATTACAGAATAGCCGTATCTTACGCTCGACGTCGTCGTCGAACCTTAGATAACGAACTATGCGCTTCTCCTTTGCTCCGGTATGCATCCTATGTGCAGCAGTCCTGTCATGGACTTATGCTGGCGCGCAATGCACCGACTACCTGCTGACCGCGGGCGGGGGAGGATTTGACTCCGAAATCTCCTGGAATCTCATAGACGATACGGGAACTCTGATTTCCACGGGACCCGCTGTATCCGGACAAGCCCTTTGTTTGCCGGACGGTTGTTATACGGTTGAGCTGCTCGATTCCTTTGGCGACGGTTGGAACGGTGCGTCATGGATCCTAACCGACGCATTATCGGGCACCATCATCATCAACGAGACGCTTCTCGTGGGCGCCTCAATCAGCATTGATTTTGGACTCAATGATCCAGCGTGCGCAGCTCCTCCCTGCGCCGACCCATACTACCTCACGGTGGGAGGCGGTCTATTTGACGGTGAAATATCCTGGAATTTGGTCGATGGCAGTGGCATCGTTGTGCTGTCTGGTACAGTACTCAGCAACGAACCGGTCTGTCTCGAAGATGGGTGCTACACCCTCCAATTGACCGACTCGTTTGGGGACGGTTGGGATGGCGCGTACTGGACCCTCACTGATGGTGATGGAACATTGCTGGTCTCAGAAACCCTGATCGCTGGGGCCTACGGTGAAGTAGAATTTGGAGTGAATGACGAAACCTGCAACCTTCCCCCGTGCCCAGATGCCTATACGTTTACCGCGGGTGGGGGCACCTTCGACAGTGAAATTTCATGGAGCTTGCTGGACGGCTCGGGTACTGTTGTTTATGCCGGGTTGGCCACCACTGGAGAGTTTTTTTGTTTGGATACAGACTGCTACACATTGCAACTGTTTGACTCCTTTGGCGATGGCTGGGACGGCGCTACCTGGACGTTGACCGATGCCAGCGGTGTGCAAATCGGCACAGGCACCTTGGTTGCCGGGGCGTTTGACTACGGGCAGATCAGCATAAATGGTGCCGAGTGCTCCGATCCCTTCCCCGATGTACTGGATGTAGAAACCGGACTGGTCAGTGCCGAGGCATTGATTACAGACGTGTTCTTGGGTGATTGTCTCGAGGCGACCAACATAACGTATACCGGAAGCTTAGATGCGTTGGGAACATTTTCAAATGGAGGTTCAATTGGCATTGAAGAAGGGATCATCATTTCTACCGGACTAGCCTTGTCCGCAGAGGGGCCCAATACAACTGGTGGGGTTTCGAATTCGTTTTACACCGCAGGAGAGCCGTTGTTGGAGGCGCTTGCGGGTTCCACCACCAATGATGCGGCCATTTTTGAATTTGATTTTGTGGCATCTACAAGTGAGGTCACCTTCACTTACGTGTTTGCCTCGGAGGAATATGACGAGTTCGTGTGCAGCAGTTTCAACGATGCCTTTGGCTTTTTCGTGAGCGGACCTGGCTATGCCCCCAACACCAACATTGCTGCCATTCCAGGAACAACGGATTTGGTGGCGATCAATAACATCAACATCAATGCGGGTTGCGGGGATCCGGCATACGCCGTCTACTATGTCAATAACGACGGCGGTTCAAACATCGAATACGATGCATATACGGTCCCACTCGAGGCGTTGATTACGACGATTCCTTGTGAAACCTACCAGATCAAAATTGCGATTGCAGATGCTGGGGATTCTGTCTTGGATTCAGCTGTTCTGCTGCAAGCTGAGAGCTTCAACGCAGGCGTAGATCTTGACATCGCGGGTGCATCTCCCGTTGGCGGTCAGAGTAGTCCTGATAACTGCGAAGACACCGGTAGTTTCTTGTTCGTCATGAACGGAGATCCCTTAGACGAAGATGTGGAGATCTCCTTCACCATCGGCGGAACGGCCACAGCGGATGTGGACTACGATGCGTTGCCGGATGTGATCACCTTTCCAGCGGGGAGCAGCATCTACGAGTTAGACGTTCAGGGGTACCTGGATCAGTTAGACACCACCCCTGAATCGGTGACGCTGACCTTGGACAACGTATGCAGTTGTTCTGAGCCGGAGTCCATCACGCTCTACTTGTGTTCACTCATCATGTTGGGCGAAGCACAGCTCGATTTACAAGCCGCTTTGGAAGCCGACGAAACCCGCACGCGCCTCACATGGCAGGCCGCATCCACCGCCCACCCCGATCACTTTGTGATGGAGAAGTCGTTGGACGGCGAGTACTGGACCACCCTGTTTGCCGAAGCAGCCTTGGTGGATGTAGAGGGCACCCATTCCTACCAAGGCTGGGACCCGGAGCCGGCGCCCGGGCTCAACTATTACCGTGTGCGCATGGTGGATGTGAACGGTCAAAACCAAGCGTCGCCTATCCGCCACGTTGAGCGCCGATTGGTGGCCGACCCGTTTGTGTATCCCAACCCGTCCTCGGGCTGGTTTCACGTGGAATACGCTCAGGAATTGGAGGTGCGCGCCTTCGATCAACGCGGCCGCGAGGTGGCGTTGGATCAAAATGGTAGTGGTGGATACCAGCTGTCGACCGCCGCTTCCGGACTCTATAACCTGCGTTTGACAGACCGGCAAGGTGCTCGTTGGCACTTGCCCATCTGGGTGCGATAACCTCTGTCATCTATAAATCTACAGGGTAAGTAGGAATATAAAAATTTTGTCCTACCTTTGTCGCATGTTATTTGCCACAAATATGTGTTGCTGCTGCTGTATGGTTGGTACCATAGGGGAGCGATGACATGCACTTGAACTTAGACACGATCATATGCAAAAGCTCCTCCATCCGAGGGGCTTTTTTTGGTTATGGAGCCTGTTGGAATGGGGGAGCGCCTTAGGGATCTTCCCCATTCCTCACCTTACCCCCTCACAATCCGAAACACCACCTCACTGCCATCGGCATTCTCGCTTTCGCGGCTCACGGTGAGGTTTTCGTTGTAGTGCTCGCCGCAACCATCAATGAGGCCTTCAGCAAAGTCCGCCATGCGGCGGTCTGAGTGGTATACCATGCGGAGTTCCTGATCGCTGATGCGTTCGATGTCAAAGGTGGGGAGCTCGGCGTCCGGGTAGAGTTTTTTGACCTCTACGTGGATGTAGTTTTCGATGCCACCCAAGAAGTCAAAGCTGTCTTTGGAAGCGGTGAAGAAATGCTTGTAGCCCTTCGCAAACTGGCCAAACAGGTGCTTGCCAAAGGTGTGCAGCAGCACGGGGATGCCGATGCCGGATTTTTCGCTGAGGTTGACCACGAGCTGGACAATCTCGGCGTGCGAATAGGTGCCAACAGCCGTGTAGCTGCCACCCGAGGGGAGGTCAGAACTTTCAATGATGTCATCCACCATGTCGTATCCGAATTTGTCCTCAACCATCTCGAGGAATTCGGTGAATACCATGCCTTTCATGTGCGCGTAATTGCGGGATTTGGTCGCTAAGATAACCCGACGCAGCGGAAGCGGTGTCAGAATTGGTCCTACTTGGTCAGAAATCGAACAAATGGTCGAAACTGAGCGGTCGGCGGTATTGCAGCCATTGGAAACCGGGCAGTGTCCGGTCGGTGTCTGGCGCTTGGGATAGCGGGTGGAAGGCTCCGCCCACTTGTTGCAGCAGTGCAATGCGCCTGATTTGATTGTCCTCGAAGAAAATGCGCAGGTTGCTGCAGTCGCTTCGGTTGAGGCCCACCGGGGGGGCGTTTGGATCGGCGGACTCGGGATAGTATACGACACGCCCGTTGCCGTCCACGTCCATGCGCACCAGCTCGTTGTCCTCAAAGTAGCCGTACAGGTCACGCCCGGCGATTTGGTTGTAGGAGGTGCTGTCCACCTTGCTCACGATCATGGCATTGCGCAGCACTTCCAAGCGGTGCAGCGCGTTGTCTTGGAGCGTTAGGATCAGGGTGTCTCCTGAAATTTGGCTCTTCTCAGACCACATCACAGGGTCCTGCAGCAGGGTCAGTCGTTCCAAGTGTTCCTCAAAGATCAGCGAGTCGCAGACCCCCTGCAGGTCGGTCTTGAAGATGCGTACGTCGTGGTAGGCGCGGATGCGGTTGTTGCCGGCCGAGTCGGGCAAATTCAACAATGTGTCGGCCCGCAAGAAGAGCGAATCTCCGTCGAAGATTTGGGTCATGAGCGCGCGCTGAGTCACCAGGGATTTGCCTGAGGCTTCGTCCAACCACCCGTAGTCGCCCGAGACGATGTAGTTCCCGGTGGTGTCTCGGATGGAGATGTCGCAAAACAGCTCGCCATAGCCCGTGGCCGCGTTGTAGAACACCGAATCGCCTTGCAGAACGGTACTGCCGTTACGAATGGTGGCGCCTTCTGAAAATTGACATTGGTCGGTACGGGTGTTGTACCAGCCGCGCGTGCAAAGGATCAAGGCATCATCGGCCACAATGCGCGTAGGGCCATGGAAATAGGCCGTCTCGCTGGCCCCGGAGTACTTCAAAGTGTCCGAATAGACGGTGTATTTGGGGTTGCGCAAGACCACGTCCTTTTGGAAGTGGAAGAACTCGGATTCTGCGTCGTAGTAGCCGGCTTGGCTGCTGAGGCGGTTGTTGTTTTCCTGGCTGGTGATGGTGGCTCCGGTGAGGTAACGCGCGATGCCGGTTTCCAAGTTGTAGGTCAGCGCCTCGGTTTGGAGCGAGAGGTCTTTGTCCGAGAAGTAGATGTTCTCCTCCAAGGTGACCAGTTGTTGGTCGCGTTCGGCAAACAGGTAGCCGCCGCGCAGTTGCACCGAGTCGCCTTGCACCACGCGCAAGGGGCCAAAGGCCTCAAAGTCTTCGTTGTCGTAGATGTAGGCGCTGTCGCAAAACATGTCGGCCCCACGGTAGCGCAGGTGCACGTTGCCCAACAAGCGCCGGGCTTCGGTGATGTTGGGGTTGCGGGTGGCCTGGTCGGCGCGCACCACTTCTGCGTAGTCCTGGGCAGCCAACGGCAGGCTTGCTCCGGCCAAACAGACCAGGGTCACAAGCAAGTACGTGGTGCGGGCCAGGATTTTCATGTCGCGGTGGATCAGGCGTTCACCGGACCCCGCGGAATGGTTTGGGTGCGGTCCGGGCCGACGCTGATGATGGTAATGGGTACATCCAGATTTCGTTCCAAAAACGCCACGTAGTCGTGGAGCTCGGCTGGAAGTTCATTCAAAGAACGCATGCCGGTGAGGTCTTGTTTCCATCCGGGCACTTCGGTGTAGATGGGGGTCAAACGCTCTGGGTGCTGATCGTAAGGGAGGTAATCGATGCGCTCACCGTTGTAGTCGTAGTGCGTGCATACCTGGATGGTGTCGAAGATGCTGAGCACGTCCGCCTTGGTCATGTTCAGTTGGGTCACCCCGTTGATCATGATGGCGTAACGCAGCGCTGGCAAATCAATCCAACCACAGCGGCGCGGACGTCCGGTGGTAGCGCCAAATTCGCCGCCTTCCTTGCGGATTTCTTCGCCCACTTCGTCGTGCAACTCGGTGGGGAAGGGGCCGCTACCCACGCGGGTGCAATAGGCTTTGAAGATGCCAATCACCTCACCAATGCGGTTGGGAGCAACGCCCAAACCGGTACACGCACCTGCGGTCACGGTGTTGGATGAGGTCACAAACGGGTACGATCCAAAGTCGATGTCCAGCAGCGAGCCTTGGGCCCCTTCGGCCAGCACGCGCTTGCCGTCTTTGAGCTGTTGGTTGATGTAGTGCTCGCTGTCAACGACGGTCAATTGACGCAGGTAGTCGATGGCTTCCAACCACGCGGGTTCGAACTCCTGGAGATCGTAAGTAAAGTCGGTGTAGTGGCTCAGGATGCGCTCGTGCTTGGCCACGAGTCGGCCGTAGATCTGGTCAAAGTCCGGATCAAAAATATCGCCGATGCGGATGCCGTTGCGGCCGGTCTTGTCCATGTAGGTAGGACCAATCCCTTTGAGCGTAGAGCCGATCTTATTCTTGCCCTTCTCCTGTTCAGACGCGGCGTCCAACAAGCGGTGGGTGGGCAAAATCAAGTGCGCTTTGCGCGAGAGGTAGAGGTTCTTTTTGACCGGTACGCCCATGGCCACCAGGTTGTCTACTTCCTTTTTGAAGATGACCGGGTCGATCACCACGCCGTTGCCCACCACATTGATGACCCCGTCTCGGAAAATACCCGAGGGGATGGTGTGCAGCACGTGCTTGATGCCGTCAAACTCCAAGGTGTGTCCCGCGTTTGGACCGCCTTGGAAACGGGCGATCACGTCGTAGTGGGGCGAGAGCACATCCACAATCTTTCCCTTGCCTTCATCCCCCCATTGGAGGCCGAGCAAAACATCTACCTGCTGTTGCATGGATCAGAGGTTCAATTGGCTTTTTGCAGCCGATTCGGTTTCGGTGATGTCGAAAACAGCGTTGAGTTTCATCACATCCAGCAATGTGCGGATGCGTTCTGGAGCCCCTGCAAACACCAGGTTTCCACCTTGGCGGTTGACGCGGGACACCAACTGGACGAAAATACTGATCCCACTGCTGTTGAGGTATTCCACCTTTTCCAGGTTGATCACAAACTTGTGAACGTCCCCGGCCAGCAATTGGTCTATTTCGTCCAGGAGGCCGCTGTCGGTATATTGTTCCAGGAAGCGCCCCACCAGGCGCAACACCGCGCCGTCTTTCAGGCGATCTAATGCGTAGTGGAAGGACACTTCAGGACTTCTTTTGAGCGTAAAAGTTGAGCGAGTGGTGGAGGATCTCAATGTCGAAGATCTCCTCCAGCGTCTGCTTGATGGTTTCGATGCGCGGGTCGCAGAACTCGAGCACTTCACCGGTGTCGGTGAGGATGATGTGGTCGTGTTGCTGGTTTTCGTGTGCGCGTTCGAATTGTGCGAGGTTTTTGCCAAACTGGTGGCGACGCACCAGGTTGCAAGCCAAGAGCAGGTCGATGGTGTTGTACAAGGTGGCCCGGCTCACGCGGTACTTCTTGTTCTTCATCTGGACATACAGCGACTCGATGTCAAAGTGGTCATCGATGGCATAAATTTCCCGTAGGATCGCGAAGCGTTCCGGGGTCTTGCGGTGCCCGTGTTGTTCGAGGTAGGCCGCAAAAATGTCACGTACTTTTTCCTGGATTCCAGACTCAGCCATGGCTGCAAAAACGAAAGGACAAAAGTAGGGAATTCCCTAGGCTTAAAGCGTGTCTGCGCGCTCGACTGTATGCACCCCAGGCACGTTCTTGAGTTGGGTCATCAAGTCCAAGAGGTGTTGGCGGTCTTGTACCAATACCCGCACCGACCCTTCGAACACGCCGTCGAGGCTTTCAAAGCTGATGGCTTTCATGCCCACTTTGTTGTCGCCGGAGATCACGTTGGTCACATTTTGCACCAGTCCCAAATCGTCTACTCCGGTGAAATCCAAGGTCACTTCAAATTCATTGAAGGTTTGGCTTGCCCATACGGCTTTGATCACGCGTTCGGCATGGTGGCTGAGCATGTCAGTGGCGTTGGGGCAATTGGAACGGTGGATCTTCAGCCCGTCGTGGCTGGACATGAATCCAAATACGTCGTCGCCCGGGATGGGCACGCAACAGGGGGCCAAGGTGTAATCCACCTCTTGGCGTTCGTCGCCGATGAGCAGGGTTTCTTTTTTGCCCGGCACCCGTTTGATGACTGTGGGCCTGTTGGGCTCTGGCCCTTTAGGGCGGTCGAAGAAAAGGCGGCCGTTTTCCACCCGATGGCCTTTCATCTTTTTGAGGTCGATGCGGCCGGTGGCAATTTGGTAGTACAACTCGGTGGCCTCGCCCACTTTGTAGTGGCGCTCCATTTCCGAGATATTGACGCTGAGGAAATCCACCTTCAGCGTGTTGAATCGGCGGCGCAGCATGTCGCGTCCGTCCGAAGCAATGCGTTTGCGCTCTTCTTTGAGCGAGCTCTTGATCTTGGCCCGGGCCCGCGCGGTGACCACGTAGTTGAGCCAATCTTCCTTGGGCGATTGGTTCTTGCGGGTCAAGATCTCTACCTGGTCGCCGGAGCGCAAGGGGTGGGAGAGGGGCACAAGTTTGCCGTTGACCTTGGCGCTCACGGTGGTGGCGCCCACATGCGAGTGGATGCTGAAGGCAAAGTCCAACGCCGTAGCGCTTTTGGGCAGCGTACGCAAGTCGCCGTTCGGCGTGAAGACGTAGATCTCCTCGCTGTAAAGATTGAGCTTGAAGTTGTCCAGGAAGTCGAGCGCATCTTCGGCGCCGCTCTCGAGCATTTCGCTGATTTGGGAGAGCCAGCTGTCGAGGTTGCTCTCCATGTTGCCGTCCGCGTCGGTCTTGTATTTCCAGTGGGCGGCGTAGCCTTTTTCGGCCACTTCGTCCATGCGGCGTGAGCGGATTTGGACTTCCACCCAGCGTCCTCCAGGACTCATCACCGTGGTGTGCAGCGATTCATACCCGTTGGCCTTAGGGATGGAGATCCAGTCGCGCAACCGGTCCGGGTTGGGTTGGTAGAAGTCGGTCACGAACGAATACACCTTCCAGGCGTCGGCTTTTTCTTGTTCGAGTTCGGACTCGAGGATGATGCGGATGGCAAACACGTCGTAGATGTCCTCAAAGGCCACCTTCTTCTTGATCATCTTGTTCCAAATCGAGAAGATGCTCTTGGTGCGCCCCTTGACTTCGAATTGGAAGCCTTCGCTCTCCAGTTTTTGCTTGATGGGCAGGATGAACTGGTTCACAAACCGCGTACGGACCGCTTGGGTCTTTTGCAGCTTGGTGACGATCTCGGTGTAGGTCTCGGGTTCTTTGAACTTGAGCGAGAGGTCTTCGAGCTCGGTTTTGATCTGGTAGAGTCCCAGGCGGTGGGCCAAGGGCGCGTACATGAACAAAGTTTCCGAGGCGATCTTGAGCTGCTTGTGGCGCGGCATGGAGTCCAGCGTGCGCATGTTATGCAGGCGGTCGGCGAGTTTGATGAGGATCACCCGAATGTCGTCGCTGAGGGTGAGCAGCATCTTGCGGAAATTCTCCGCTTGGGCCGAGGTGGAGTGATCAAAGACCCCTGAGATTTTGGTGAGCCCGTCGATGATTTGGCGCTCTTTGGTACCAAACAGGTGCTCGATGTCCTCCAGAGTGATGTAGGTGTCCTCTACAGTGTCGTGAAGCAAAGCACACACAATGGAGGTGGTGCCTAGCCCCATTTCTTCGGCCACAATCCGCGATACGGCAATGGGGTGGTAGATGTACGGCTCCCCGGATTTGCGGCGCATGTCTTTGTGCGCCTCCAGGGCAATGTCAAACGCTTTTCGAATTTCACGCCGATCGGCTGCAGTCTTGCTGAATTTGCACGAACGCAACAGCCCGCGGTAAGCCCGCGCGATTTCTTTGTTCTCCTGCTCGAGGTCGATTTCCATGCTCACCTATTGTCTTCCGTCTAGGGTGAAGATAGTCGGTACGCAGTGCAATGCAAGCAGGTTTCGAGAATCTTCGACAGGTTTATAGATGGGCGGGCAGAACCACCGCTTCCACCGAGCCAAAGCCTACGCGCACGCCGTCTTTTTGGGCGTGGCCACGCATGATGACCGTATCCCCATCACCCACGAATTTGCGCTCGGTGCCGTCGGCCATTTGCACGGGCTTGGTGCCGCGCCAGGTGATCTCCAGCATGGAGCCGTAGCTGTCAGGGGTAGGTCCTGAGATGGTACCCGATGCCAGCAAATCGCCGCAGCGGATGTTGCACCCACCCACGCTGTGGTGCGCCAGTTGTTGACGCATGCTCCAATACAAGTGCTTCATGTTGGAGCGGCACACGACGGTTTCGGCGGCGCCTTCGGGTTGGATGGCCACCTCAAGGTTTACGTCGTAGTTGGCCGGGCCGTTTTGTTCCAGGTAAGGAAGCACAGCCGGTTCCTGCTCAGGGCCTTGGTAGCGGAAGGGCTCCAGGGCGTCCAGGGTCACCACCCACGGAGACACGTGGGACGCAAAGTTCTTGGCCAAGAAGGGGCCGAGTGGGACGTACTCCCATTTTTGGATGTCTCGGGCGCTCCAGTCGTTGAACAGCACCAAGCCAAAGATGCGGTCGTCGGCCTCGTCGGTGGAGATCGATTCGCCCAGGGGCTTGCCGTCGAAGGTGAAAAAGCCCATTTCCAACTCAAAGTCCAGCAGCTTACACGGACCGAATACCGGTGGTTGGCTGTCGTCAGGACGGGTTTGGCCTTTGGGGCGACGAACCGGAGTACCGCTCACCACTACCGAAGACGCGCGCCCGTGGTAACCAACGGGAATGTGCAGCCAGTTCGGCAGCAACGCGTTGTTGGGGTCGCGGAACATGGTGCCCACGTTGGTGGCGTGCTCGCGGCTGCTGTAGAAGTCGGTGTAATCGCCGACGGTGCAGGGCAAGAGCATGCGCACGTTGGCTTGGGGAATCAGCACCTGGTCTACATGGTGCTGTTTGTTTTTCAAGTCGGGAGTGTCGCTGCTCAGCAGTTTGCTGATGCGACCACGCAATTCACGGCAAGCGAGTTTGCCGTGGGCCATCATCGCGTTGAGTGACGCGCTGTCAAAGTCGGCCAGCTTGAAGGGGAGGTTGTCCAAGTACCCCAACACGTGCATGCTCTTGAGGTCCAGGACTTGGTCGCCAATGGCCACGCCTACCCGCGGGGATAAGGCGTCGGTTTCGAACACGCCAAAGGGCAGGTTCTGGATGGGGAAGTCGCTGTTTTCGGGCACCGGAACCCATGAGGTCAACCGGGGATCGTTGGCTGGGAGCATTGTGTTGGGATTTGGGGCAAATGTACGGGGTTCAACCTTGAAAAACGCCCGCCCTCCACCCGGTGAATTCGCGCTATTTTTGACCCCATGGCTTCGCAATTTAAGCGCCCCACGCGCATCGTCATTTGGGCAGGTACTGCTGCTTTGCTGGTGCACTTTGCGATGACCTTGATCTACACGGTGCCCGGGGTGCCCGTTCCTGCCAAGGCGCACAGTGTGGCTTACCGGTACATGGTGCCCATGTTTCATCAGGGATGGAAGCTCTTTGCCCCTGACGTGCCTGACTATCAGATTGACGTGCTGTTCCGCTACCGCCCCAAGCAGGCCCCATGGCAAGACTGGCAAAACATCCAAGACGTCCAAGGCGATGCACGCATGCATTACGCATTGGCCAAAATGTCCGGCCCGCTCTCTACAGCATTGAACGACGAGGAAATGGGGCTCTACTACGTCGACAGCATCCCGCAGTTTGACCGTGTGGAGACCACCGGCGCGTACAAAGCCATGGTCTACTACTTCATCAAAGAGTACCAGTCCCGAAACCAGACGCCTCCGGATTCGCTCCAGTTGTTGTTTTACTACCGCTTCACGCCTGGGTTGAATGGCAACCCGCTGCAGCCCGACATTCCCATTGAGTTTCCACCCGTTGACATTCCCGACAAGCCATGAGCCGCCTGTTTCATAACTGGGAGCGCCTGCTGGCCAGCGGGCCCTTGCGCGGCGATCGCGCATGGCTCTTTGAGCGGCTGATCTACCTGTGGTTCTTGTGCCAGTGGTTGTACTTCCTGCCTATCCAGGACTTACTCTGGGGTTCGGGGTCGGTGTTCAACCGCCCGTCGTGGCCGCTGGGTGGGGTTAACTCGGTGTATTACGGGTTGCTCTACAACCGTTCGCTGGACGACTTGGTCATTGGCGCGCACGTGGTGGCGGTGGTGCTGGCGTTGTTTGGCATGGGAAGATGGGTGTCCAAAGTCGTGGTCTACCTCACGGGCTTCATGCTGTACTACGCGGCGTGGCCGGTCTATAACGGCGGGAGCATGCTGATGCTGATGTATGCCTTCTTCGCCATTTTTATCCGGATTGAAGCCCGTTCACCTGGGCGCATGGCGGTGAGCAATTTGGGAGTACTCGCAGCCATGCTACAGCTCATTTTGGTGTATGCGGTTGCCGCCCTATACAAATGGTTTGGGCACGACTGGCTGCACGGTGTGGCGTTGCACAAATCGCTTTACCAAGACGCGTATGCCTACGCCTGGCCTCGGGAGTTGTTGGGCAGCGGTTTTGTGGTGGTGGCGTTGAACTACTTCGGCCTGGCTTACCAGACCTTGTTCCCCATTCTAGTGTGGTGCAAAGGGGTGAAGAAATGGCTCCTGTTGGCCGGAGTGGGGTTTCACCTGTTCGTTTGCGTGGGCATGCGCATTCCCGATTTTGGAACCGCCATGTTGGTGGGGTACGTCCTGTTCATGGACGAGTCGTGGGCGCGGCGAGTTCGACGCGCCGCTCAGGGCCTTCGCGTACGGCTGTTGTCGGCAAAGACGTAGCGTACATCCACGGTCAAATACGACCCGTTGAGTTGGTGCGAAACAGTGGTGCCCACTCCGTTGACCTCCAGTTTTGAGCGGGTCTCACCAATGCTGTCGAACGGACGGTGGTACGAAGCACCCATGTACCAGGCCCCCTTCTTCGGCGTTCGCCATTCAAAACCGTAGTTGGCCACCAGGCCGAGTTGCACCCAGCGTCGGCGTTGGGTTGCCACGTTGTACACGATGGAAAGCGTGTCCTTGCCCAAGCTGTTGTTGGTGAATACATCCGAGGGGTACATGTCAATGGAAAAGCCGCCACTGGCATTCATAAACAGCTGCTCGCCGAGCTGCACGTACATCAAACCTTGAACGGGGATTTCGTAGCCCACAAACGCAAAAGTGGCGTCTTGCAAGGTGTCGGTTGGAGCGTGCACGTAAGAGGAGCGGTAGTTGCGGCGAACGGTGTAGATGCCCGTTTCAACCGCCAACAGAGGAGTCAAACGTTGCTGGATGAACATGCCGAAGTTGTATCCGACCATCGGGTCCAAGGTCACGGTCAGTCCGTCGTTGCTCAGGGTTTCTCCTTCGGTATCCAGCAGCCCCAAGGGCAAGATGGGGCGCACCGAAATGCCAAAACGCAAGTCGTCGTTTTGGGCGGTGGAGAGCAAAGTGCTCACAAGGGCGATGGCGGTCAACAGGTGCTTCACAAGTCGTTCATTATGGCCGAGAGGATCGCAAACGCTATGATGGCCAGTCCAACGATGACAACGGCCCAGCGGAAAGCGTTGTTGGGGATGAACTTGTCGCGAAACTCTCCGAGGGTCAGGTGGTTGGCCCGGTTGGCTGCCTTGAGGTAGTCTTTGGACACGCCGTAGAAGATGTACAGCACGTCGCGCTCCTCCTCTTCGTGGCGCTCAAAGGGCACAGACTCCTGCTCGAGGCGCGCCTGAAAGTTGGCGGCGTGCTCGGGGTCGCGGAAGCGGTACACCATGTACCGGTTGTCGCTCGGATGCTCGAAGTAGTTTGAAAAATTCATTCCTCAATCCACGCGGTGTGGTATTCCAAGGGTCGGCGGTGGCTTTGGGGCCATTCAATCCCGGGGTAACCCACGTAGAAAATGCCCAAGCACTTGTCGCTGTCTTCCAGTCCAAGGTACGCGTTCATTTCTGGGGTGTACACGAATCCGGGGCTGCTCCAAAAGCATCCCAACCCGTACGCGGTGGCCGTCAGCGACATGTTTTGTACGGCACATGCAACAGCCTCCACATCTTCAATTTCGGGAATGCGGGACGAGGTATCGCGTTTCATGCAAATGAAAACTGCGGCAGATATCGTCTCAAACCGGCGTTGTAGCTTGTCTTTTTTGGCTTGCGAGAATTTGTCCTCGGGCACCCAATTGGCGTACATCTCAGGCAAATCGCGGGAAAGGCGTTTGAGCCCATCTTCGCGAAAAACTTGGAAAAACCACGGCTGATTCATGCCGTGGGTCGGTGCCCAGGTGCCATTGGTCAGGATATGTTTGATGATTTCCGGGTGCACCGCGCGGTCGGTGTAATGCTCGGGGGCAATCGAACGGCGGTTGCGGATGATCTCGGTGACTTCGCTCAGGTTGTACTTCATGCTTTCCATTTGATGTTGCAGCCAATGGAGGGCACTTGGCCTGAAGAGGGTACGGTGCCTCCGGCAAGCAAGGTGTCTACCACACGACGCAAATCGGCGCCGGTCACCGGCACCCCGTTGCCCGGGCGGGCAGCGTCAAACTGGCCGCGGTACACCGCCTTGGCCTCAGCATCAAACACACTGAAGTCCGGGGTACACGCCGCGTCGTAGGCCTTAGCCACCGCTTGGCTTTCGTCGTAGAGGTAAGGGAAGGAGAAGCCGTATTGTTCGGCCAGGGTATGCATATGGGGCACATCGTCTTGCGGATAGTTGACCACGTCGTTGGAAGAGATGGCCACAAAACGCACGCCTTTGGTTTGGCATTCTTCGGCAAAGGCTACGAGCTCTTTGAGGATGTGAATCACAAACGGACAGTGGTTGCACATGAACACCACCACCGTCGGCGCTCCGCCAAACAAGTCTTCGGAAGAAACGGTCTTGCCGCTGACCACATCGGGCAAGGCAAATGCGGGGGCGGTGAACCCTAGGGGAATGGAAGTGGTTGGAGTTGCAGCCATCGGGCAGAAGTTTGGGGCAAAACTACAACAAGCACGGCCCCGCTGCACCGCTGCACGACTCATTACCTTTGAACCATGAAGACCATCCTGATCACCGGAGCAGGCACAGGCATTGGTGCGGCCACCGCCCGCCAGCTTGCTTCCCACGAGGACTTGCGCCTTGTGTTGGCCGGCCGCCGCTTGGACAAACTCCAAGAAGTGCTGGCCACACTGCCCAATTCCGACCGCCACGCTACTGTATCCATGGACATTTCCAACCCGGAGAGCATCCGAGAAGGCCTGCAGTCCGCAGGGGTGTCCAGCCTCTACGGGTTGTTTGCCAACGCCGGAGTAGGCGGGGAGAACACCTACGGCGAATCCGACCGCTGGAACCACATCATTGACATCAACCTTTCAGGAACCTACTACACGGTGATGGAGTGTTTGCCATTGTTGCGCCGCGACACCGAAGCCTACACCAACGTGCTGATCACCTCTTCGTGCTTGGCCAAGTTTGGTGTGCCCAACTACACCGCATACTGCGCTTCTAAAACCGGCTTGTTGGGCATGACCCGCGCCTTGGCCGTTGAATTGGCTGCCGAAAACATTCTGGTCAATGCCCTCTGCCCGGGTTGGGTGGACACCGAAATGGCCCGCGAAGGCATCCAGCTGCTCGCTGATCGCGCCGGAGTTCCCTACGAAGTGGCACACAAAGAACAGATGGGCTACGTACCCTTGGGCAAAATGTCCACCCCTGAAGAATTGGGGAAAGTGGCCGAGTTCTACCTCACAAACACCGAGGTGTCTACCACCGGCCAAAGCATCGACGTGAACAATGGAGCATTCATGATATGAGAACACTTGCACTTGGCGCAGCACTGCTTGGCGGTGTTGCCGCAGGGGCCCAGAACAGCCCTACCGATTCACTGATGCTGCGCAGCATCTACAACGAAGCCCTGAGCAACGGGCAATGCTATGACAACCTCCGCGTGCTGTGCAAGGACATCGGCGCGCGTCTCTCGGGAAGCGAAGAGGCGGACAAAGCCATTGCCTGGGGCAAAGATCTGCTGGAGGCTTCGGGCTTTCAGAACGTACACCTGCAAGCCGTACAAGTTCCGCATTGGGAACGCGGCGCTACTGAAACCTGCAGCATGACCGTCAACGGTGCACCAGAACGTTTGCGTGTTACCGCGCTCGGCGGCTCGGTGGGCACCAGAGGAGCACTGACTGGTGAAGTGGTCGAGGTGCGCAATTTTGATGAATTGGATGCCCTTGGTCGCGAAGAAGTGGAAGGCAAGATTGTCTTCTTCAACCGCCCCATGGACCCGGTACTGATCAACACGGGTGCTGCGTACGGCGGCGCCTACGATCAACGCGGTAGAGGTGCTTCCAAGGCTGCCGAGTATGGCGGCATTGCTGCATTGGTGCGCTCACTGACCCACGCGCTGGACACCTTCCCGCACACCGGCGGCATGGGCTACACTGAAGGCGTGCCTCAGGTACCCGCGGCTGGTATTTGCACCGTAGACGCTCGTAAACTGCACCAAGCGCTTGAGCGCGGGGATGAGGTGACTGTGTCGTTGGACATGGATTGCCAGAAGTTTCCCGACAAGCAGCAATACAATGTGATCGGGGAGATTCCCGGCACGGAGTTCTCGGATGAGTACATCGTTGTGGGAGGCCACTTGGACAGCTGGGACATAGGCGAAGGCGCACACGACGACGGCGCGGGCATTGTGCAATCCATTGAAGCCCTGCGCGTGCTGATGGAGTTGGGCTACAAACCCAAGCGTACGCTGCGTGTAGTACTCTACATCAACGAAGAAAACGGCAACAATGGCGGCAAGACCTACGCAAAAGAGGCCAAGGATGCCGGTATGGTGCATTTTGCGGCCATCGAGAGCGATGCGGGTGGGTTTACCCCTCGTGGGTTCCGCTTGGAGGGCAGCGATGCGCAGATGGCCTTCTTCTCTTCTTTGGAGCCTTTGTTTGAGCCCTATGAGATCCACGTGTTCCGCCGTGGGTTTAGCGGGGTGGACATTCGTCCATTGAAGGACGATCGGGTAGCCTTGTTTGGTTTGGTCCCTGATTCACAGCGCTACTTTGATGTGCACCACAGCAACAACGACATCTTTGAGAATGTCCATAAACGCGAGTTGGAGTTGGGTGCTGCTACTGTAGCTAGTCTGGTGTATTTGATCGACCAACACGGGAACTGGTAAACGACCAACTCAGAAGAATTCAGAGCAAAAAGAAAGGGGCCGCTGATGCGGCCCCTTTTCATGTATGATCGAGAAGGATTACTTCTGGATGATCAGTCGTTCGGTGAAGACTTCACCATTCATGGTGGTGTTCACCAGGTATACGCCTGAAGCGAGGCCGTTGAGGCTGATCACTTCGTTCACGTTACCGCCGGCTACGTTAAGCTCAATGCGCTTCACAGAAGCTCCCATCATGTTCACGATGTCGAGGGTCACTTTTGGTGACTCAACGCCCATCAGGTTCACGTTGAGGAAGTCGCCGGTATTCGGGTTCGGGTAGAATGCTACAGTAGCATTTCCTTTTTCGGTGCGCTCCAGATCAGCAGCAGAGTCTACCGATGGACCACCAGTAGCGAGGCCGCCTGGTGCTACACCGATAATCGAGATACAAACTGCATCAGACATTGGGGTAAAGGCGCCGTTCGGGTAACCTGCACGCACAGTTACATCGTAGGCAGTTCCTGGCAACAGACCACCAACACTGCTCAGACGCAGGTAGCGGTTTGCCGAGTTGCGCGTTTTCACGATCGGCAATTGACCAGCAGCAGTGAACGTCCACTCCCACTTATCACCGCCACATACATATGGCTTCGCAGAGATGTAGTCACCCAACGCGTGGGGCCCATGGGCGCCACACACATCATTCGGATTCACGTAAGGAGACGGTGACGTGATCGTAACGTCTTTGGATACGGTACCAATGCTCCATGTTGCGCCAAACAGTGCGTCAACGGTAACACCATAGGTAGTACCCACTTCAAGACCGTCTACGTTGGTCAACTGCAAGAAGGTGTTCGGGGCACCTTGCTCATATGAGAACGCTGCGCCTCCATCATTTGGAACGAATACGAAACGGTAGTCATCAGCACTCACCCAGTCCGCTTTGATCAGCTGGCACAAGCTGTAGTTGCCTGCAGGGTAGTCCAATTGAGACTGCGGCAACGATGGATCATTTCCAGCGCAAGAACAATCTGCTTGGATTGTGTCATCCACGGTATCAGGGTTGCCATCATCGCACGTATCACCTACCTCGGGATTGTCAACTACAGTGCCGGTACCGTCGCTCTCACCTGAACAGGTGTCACAACCAGTCGCGAACACACATGAGCCATCATCGAAGGTGGCTGCAGCGTCGTAGTTACATGCGGACATGTCAGTACAACCCGGTGCACAAGAACCACACGAACCATAAACATCGTTGGTGCTCAGTACAGTTGGGATGTTGATCAGACGGTTTGCGAAGTTGGCAAAGTCGGTGACTGGGGCACAAGAAGCACCGCCTACCATGTCGTCGATCAGTTGCTCTTGACCTGCGAAGCTGTCGTGCGCGTACTTGTACTCGAAGTCACCAGCAGGCAGCTGCAGGGTAACACTCCAGGTACCGTCGC